>CAZMMX010000018.1:0-8636 GCA_964567485.1 uncultured Prolixibacteraceae bacterium
CGCCGGCTCTGACGCGAGGAGGTTCAATTCCGGAGCTGAAACATAAAACCGTATGAAGAGGAAGTTGATGATATTCTTCTTGCTGTTCCCGTTAGTGGGGATGGCGCAGAAGGTGCTTTTTCTGGAAGTGCGGCAACCGTCAGAACTGGTTTTTTCCGGCGGGCGGCAGGATACGACCATAGAGGTGGGGAACAGTGTCGTTCTCGCGACCGATCAGGTCATTACGGGGGGGACGGGGAGTTATCATTTTCTGTGGTCCCCGGCCCTCTCTCTTGATGATCCCACATCATTTCACCCCAAAGCCACACCTTCCGATACCACACATTACCTGCTCACCGTAACCGACGAAAGGGGATGCCGTATCCAAACCGGGTATACCGTGTATGTAACCCCCCCGTTGGTGGGAGTCGGTGTCACAGATAGAGATGCCGGACTGCAAGCGTTCATCTTTCCCAACCCCAGCACGGGGGTTTTCACGATCAGGTTAACGGGAGCGCCTTCTTCCACGCTGGAACTCACGGTTGCCGGAGAGGATGGGAAAAGATGGGTACAACACACCATTTCTCACTTTTCGGGCCACTTTGAGGAAGTATTATCTCTTCCCCTGCCTCCCGGAGTTTATCTTCTTCGGGCGATAAGCCAACGGGAAGTGGCATACATAAAATTCATGGTCACGTAAAAGATAGGGAGTGAGATGCAATTCCGGTGGTTACTTTTTTTCTTTTTTTTGTTGGCTGGCCTCCCCGGGGCCAGTGGGCAAGCCGTCATCCTGAAGGGAGACACCCTACCAGCGGGGTCTGACAGCCTTATTCACCTGGTAATCAAACCCTACCGGGGAGAACTGCAATGGCAGAGCTCTTCCAACAGCCAGGAATGGGAGGATCTCACGCACCAGAACAGCGACACTTTAACCATTCCATTTCGGAGAGAAAGCTGGTATCGGGCACAAATAAGCGAAGGAAGTTGCGGACTGGTATATTCCGACACCGTCAGGGTACTCCATTATGCGCCGGTAGTCGTCACCGGCAAGATCACAGGTATTGGCCAGGAAGAGGCCACCGTGGCCGGGGAGGTGACTGCCGATGGCGGGGAACCCGTCACCGAAAGGGGAATTTGCACCAGCCTTTCCCACTCGCCCATCCTCTTTGACCATAAGGTTCCCGCAGGCAGCGGCACCGGAACCTTCAGTGCCACCCTGACCGGGCTCACCCCCGACACCATATGGTACGCCAGGGCCTATGCCACCAACATCAAAGGAACCGCTTACGGCCGCGAGGTCTCCTTCAGGACCCTCCCCGAAGCCCTCCCTGACCCCCTCACCATGACCGATGTTGACGGAAATATCTATAGTGTGGTCAGAGTAGGAGAACAACTCTGGATGGGGCAGAATTTGCGGGTCACCAGGGCTCCTGACGGGACGCCCATTACCAGCACCGAATACGACGGAGATAGCGCCACGGCCCTGCTTTACGGAAGATATTACGACTGGGGCACTGCCATGAATGGCTCCACAACGGAATCGGCCCAGGGAATTTGTCCCAACGGATGGCACATCCCTTCCGATGAAGAAGTCAAGCTGATGGAAATAGCCCTGGGGATGACCCGCGCCACTGCCGACATCACCAATGCCTGGAGGGGCTATGGCGTAGGCACCAAAATCAAGGAGGGAGGCAGCTCGGGCCTTGACATTCCCATGGCAGGCCTGCGTTACGCGGGAGGAGGCATCCTTTACGGCGGAGAATGGGGATTCCTGTATACTTCCAGCGAAGCAGGGAGTAACGCCTGGCGGCGCTGTTTCAGGAGTGCCTCTACTGGGGTGGGCCGCTTTGACACCTATCCGAAGACTTACGGATTTTCAGTGCGTTGCCTTAAAAATAAATGATTATGAAGTGGAACAGATTATGGATCCTGCCATTATTCCTTCTGCTCCTGGCCGCCTGCGGCGAAGAGGGAGGCGAAGAAGGGGAAGGCCAGGACCACCCCCTGGTGTTTACCTCCCTGACCGCAGAGCATGATTCCGTGCAGCTGGGGAAAACCACCAAAATTTCCGCCCTGGCTACCGGGGATCAACTCTCCTATTTATGGAAAGCTTCCCTGGGGGATATCCTGGGGAGTGGCGCCACGGTAGTGTATACTCCCACTCCCTGCAGCCTCGGTAATGTCACCATCACCTGTACGGTCAAGGACGGCCACCAGAAAGAACAATCCAAAGAGATCCCCCTTGTTGTCTATTAAACATCTCTCCCTGGTCATCTGCCTGCTGGCCTTCTGTTCCTCAGCCAGCCGGGGGCAGTGTCTTTCTGCCGTCAACCCGGTAGGCGGATCCCACAACTTGCTGGTTCTGGAGAAGAACACCCTGCGCTTCATTTCCTTTTACCGGTTTCACTACGGCAACCGCTACTTCGCAGGAGATTCCCCGGCCTCCTGGGATTTGATCCGATACGCCGGCTATCACTATGCCGGGGCCATCGTGGGGTATGGGCTGACCAAAGCGTGGACCCTCGAAACCGAATGGGGCTATTTTTTCCAAAAAACCCAGATTTACCGCGGTGACCCGGAAGAACGCCTCAGAGGAAACGGATTTTCCTCAACGGTCGTGTCGTTAAAGAAGAGCCTGGTCAAAGATGAGATCCACAGGTTTTTTATATCTGCCAGCGGAGGGGCGAGGATTCCCCTGAGCCGGGAGCTGCAAGTCCGCAACGGGGTCGTCCTCCCCATCGAGGTGCAGCCCGCATCAGGATCCTGGGGTTCGGTCTTCCAACTCTTCCTCGTTAAGGAGATCCCTGTGAGCGGCACCCGCTATTTTGTAACTTCCAGAGTGGAGACCAGCGGCAAGAACAGAGACGAATACCAACAGGGAAAAGCACTTTACACTTCCCTTTTTTATTCGAAACACCTGATGTTTCCCGGCTTGAAGGGAGACTGGACCGCCATTCTCCAGCTCAGAGATGAATGGCGAGGCAAGGACCACACCGCTGCCGGAATCAAAGAATCCTCAGGAGGCCACATCCTGTACCTCTCCCCGCAAATCAACAACTACATCAGCGAAAAATGGAATCTTTCCCTGACCCTTGACCTTCCCGTTTACCAGAATTTCAACGGCACTCAGATGTCATCAAGGTGCGGAGTCTCCCTGAATCTTGCCCGGGATTTCTCCCTCTAGTATTCCCGGTTCTATTTTCCGAATTTTTCAGATTCCAGGGGGGGCCAGGTCAGATCCATGGACTTCAGGGCTTTCAGGAGATGGATGGCCGCCACATAGGTTTTCTGCCAGTTGCTGTCGGAAGGAATCACCACCCAGGACACCTTGTTGCACTTGTCGAATATATTCTGATAAACAGCCATGTACCGATCCCGCTTCTCCAGGGTATCCCAGTCCCCGTCATTATGTTTCCAGTGTTTCTCAGGATTGGTAATCCGTTCATTGAGCCGCTCCACCTGTTCATCGCGCGAAACACTCATATAAAATTTCAAAATATGGGTGTCGTTTTGGCGAACCAGTTCCTCAAAATCGTTGATGAGGTCGTAGCGGCGTTTTATGACATCGGCAGGAATGGTGCCCTCGACTGAGGGAACCAGGATATCTTCATAATGGGAACGGACAAACACCTGGAGCATTCCCTTGGGGGGGACCTGCTGGTGAACCCTCCAGAGAAAATCACGGGCATATTCCGCCGGAGTGGGCTTCTTGAAACTGTACACCGAAATCCCGACAGGGTTGCAATATTCCAGAAGATTACGGCATAATCCGTCTTTCCCGGAAGCGTCGAGCCCCTGAAGAATGATTAAGATACTCCGCCTTTTTTCAGCATACATCTGGTATTGAAGTTCACCAATCTCCTTGAGCATCTTCTTGGTTTCCTTCTTGATACTCTCTTTGTCAAGATTCTCCAACCTTGTTACCAACTCTTCCATTTGTTTTATTTGTGTTATTACCAGTGGTTAAAATACCAAGAATTTCGGAATAATCATCACTTGTTAAAAACAGAGTAGAGCGATTCCGACGGTTGGTTTTAACAAACCGGTAACATTGAACCACTTATGCGCGGTATAATCAAAATTTCTGTTTTACTTTGTACAAGAATCAGCTGACTTCTGAGTCATCAGGCAGCAGAAACCACAGAAAACTAAATTAAAATTGACATCATGAGCATCAAAAAGCAATTCTTGAAAACGAAACCGGTTTGTAAAGTAAGCTTCAAATTGTCGAATGAATTGGCCAACGGCGCCTCCAAAGTAAATATCGCAGGTGATTTCAACAACTGGAATGAAACTTCTGATGAGATGAACACTTTGAAGGACGGTTCCTTTTCGCTGACCATGGATTTGGAGACCGGGCGTGAGTACCAGTTCCGTTACCTTCTTGACGGTGCGGTATGGGCCAACGACGAGGCTGCTGACGGCTATTGCCCCAGTGGTTTTGGCGATTCCCAGAACTCCGTGATCGCACTCTGATCGCGTCACCCTTAAAAAAACCACCCCGGCCTCTGGTCAGGGTGGTTTTTTTTAATTTCAGGGGATGATCAATTCCATACCAGGGTGTAAGAACCTGCCTGAAGGGTAAATTCTCCGTTTTCCCCGGCTGTCACTCCCCGTATTTCTCCGGAGCCGGCCATTTTTCCCTTTTCAGAAAGGAGGGCACCGGGTTTGAGGACCGGCGGGATGAGCAGTGCGCTGCTGTTGGGAGGAACCGTCACATCGAGTAAAAGTTTCTCTCCTTCCAATTTCCAGTCCACGGTCAGCTTACCATAATTGGTTTGGTAGGTGGCCTTCACCCATTTGAGGTCTCCTACGGGTTCCGGTTTAATGATCACCTTTTTGAAGCCGGGTTCCCTGTCGCAGATGTTCACGCCCGCCAGGGTATTCCACATCCATTCACCTACGCAACCCAGGGCAAAGTGATTTCGGGAATTCATCCCTTCGGGCTTTTCCGTGTCGGAATTCCAGAGTTCCCAGATGGAGGTGGCCCCTCTTTGCACCATGTATCCCCATGAGGGATAGGTGGTTTGGGTGATCATCCGCCAGGCGAGGTCATGGTTGCCGGTAGCCGACAAGACGGGAAGGATATATCCTGTTCCCAGGAATCCGGTGGTTGGGTGCACCTCTTTGGCCTTCACGTTATTCACGAGGTTGGTGATGACCTGTTCCCGCAATTCCGGCGGGGTAATGCCAAAAGCCAGGGGCAGCAGGCTGGATGTCTGGGTTCCTCCGGGGTATCGCAGGGAATCGGCATCCCAGTAGGTCGCCTGATAGGCTGCCGCCACCCTGGCCGAAAGGTCAGCATAATGGGCTGAGTCGGCCGTGTTTCCGAGGATTCCTGCCATTCGGGAGAGGAGGGAGGCCGTGTAGGCGAAGTAAGCTGTTCCGATGGGTTCCGAAGGAGTAGGCTCCACGGCGATCCAGTCGCCGTAGCCGTTCCATCCTCCCTTTTCGCCCCATAAGTAAATCAGATCCTTGCTTTGGCGGTGCATATAATCGACCCACCCCTTCATGACCGGGTAGGACTCCTCAATAATACGGGTGTCGCCGAAATAGCGGTAGGTCATCCAGGGAATGATAACGCAAGCGTCGCCCCAGCCGGGTTTTGAAGGGCCTTCCACGACGATGGCCGGACTGACATCATGGACCCATCCTGAGGAGTCCTGGCCATCGGCAATATCGGTCATCCATTTTGCCCAGAAGCGGTTGAGATGCATATTAAAGTTAGCGGTGGGGGCGAAGATCTGGGCATCACCCATCCATCCCAGCCGTTCGTCGCGCTGCGGACAGTCGGTGGGGACGGTGAAGAAATTGCCCCGTTGGCCCCATGTGATATTTTTGTAAATGGCGTTGACCAGTTTATCAGAGGTTTCAAACGTGCCGATAAAGGGTTCCGAAGTGTGGATGACCTTGCCCGTAAGAGCCGACAGTTCGGGTTTCTCCTTCAGTCCCGATACCTGCACATAACGGAATCCGTGGTAGGTGAACCGCGGTTCCCAGATGATGGGCTCCCCGTTGGAAATGATCCTGTCGGTGACTTTAGCGGCCCGCAGGTTTTCCTGGGCCACGGTGCCGTCGTCATGGAGGAGTTCGGCATACCTTAGGGTGATGGTATCTCCTGCGGGGACTTCGGCCATCAGCCGGGCCCACCCTACCATGTTTTGTCCCAGGTCAAAGACATACACCCCGGGCAGTGGTTCGGAGAGGCTCTCCGCGTTGATCTCCATCTGTTCCCGGAGAGGCGGGAAACGGGGAGCTGCCACAATTCCTTCGTAGGAGGCAGGCACGACCTCCATCCATCCGGCATCGTCGAATCCCGGAAGGTTCCAGCCGGGAAGTTCCAGGGTATAATCATAAGTCTCGCCATGATATATATGGTCGTAGACCACGGGGGAGTCATGCCATTTCCAGGAGGTGTCGGTCACAAAGCGGCTGACGGAGCCATCGTCCATGGTAATTTCCAGTTGTGCCAGGAGTTTCAGGGGGCCGTCGCTGTACCTGACGCCATCCTGCCAGCCGACGCCTCCCGACCACCACATATTACCCAGTTCGGCACCGAGGGCATTGGGGCCTTCTTCGAGCAGCTTTGCCACGTCGTACACCTGGTATTCCACCCGTTTAAAGTAATCGGTCCAGCCCGGGGTGAGCAAGTCCTCCCCCACCCTGTTCCCGTTGATGTAAAAGATGTAGTTTCCCAGACCGGTGACGTAGAGTCGTGCTTTGGCGATCCCGGTCCCGTCGAGGGAAATTTCCTTGCGCATATATGCCGACCTGCGGGGTTCCCCGTCGCGGGCGATCCAGGAAGCCTGCCAGTCATCGGGAGAGAGGAGTCCCATTTCCCAACGGGAAGGATCGCTCCATTCTGAAGGAATCCCCTCCTGATCCCAGATCTTCACCTTCCAGTAACAGGTCTGTCTGCCCGAAGGGACGGCTCCCTGATAGGTCACATGCACCGACTGTGATGATTCCGTCTTGCCGCTATCCCAAAGGTCACCCTGGTTTTGTGCCAGTAACTGGGGGGTAGAGGCCACCAGCACCTGCCAGGCCGTCTGGGCTGCCCCCCGGCGTTCGTCGCTGATTTTCCACTGCAGTTCAGGCTGCACCCGGTCAATGCCCAGGGGATTCTCCATGCCCTCACACTGCAGGTCGTAAACCCCTGCCGGGGAGGTCCCGGGATCACAGGCCGCCAACACAAGGGCCGCTCCCCATACCAGTAAAAATAAGAGATTCTTCATATGGTTAACTTATTACAACAATCTGGGTATTTATGCTCATATCCGGCAAATACTCTCCTGAAGTTTATGTTGAGTTGGTCAGCTCCTAAAGGAGAGGACCTCATTTTCGTATTTTTGAATTTCAGCGATATACTCCGTGTCGACTGCCACTCCGGAAGTCAGGCAGTAGTAATTCCAGACCGCACCGAAAGGTTTGGTTTTGAGGAGTTCCAGGAAGGCCAGTCTTTCGAAGTTTTTGCCGGCTTCCTCCCATTTTCTGATCATGGCCGTAGGTTCCAGAAGGGCAACGAGGAAAGCCTGCCGTGCGGCACGGGTCCCCACCACATAAGCTCCGATGCGGTTCAGGCTTCCGTCGAAATAATCGAGACCTACATTCACCCTTTTCATGGCTCCTGCCCTGACGATCTCCTGGGCGATCAGCATGATTTCATCATTGAGGGTCACCACATGGTCACTATCCCACCTCACGCCGCGTGTCACATGAAGCAGCAGTTCGGGGACGAACTGAAGAACGGCCGAAATCTTATCGCCCACCTGTTCCGTAGGGTGAAAATGGCCGTTATCAAGGGTAATCAATTTATTATTTTGGGAAGCATAGCAAAGGTAGAAGTCGTGTGATCCTACCACCATGGCTTCGGAGCCAATGCCGAAGAGTTTGCTTTCGACGGCATCCTTGAGAAGGTTTCCGGGGATCTCCTCGGCGAAGATCTGGTCGAGGGAGTCTTTCAGCAGGGCACGGTAACCGTAGCGGTCGACCGGTGTATCCTTGCAGCCATCAGGGATCCAGAGATTATGGACGCAGGGGGTCCCCAGCTGTCTGCCCATTTCAGCACCAATCCGGCGGCACCGCCTGACGTGTTCAATCCAGAAGTGACGGATCTCTTCGTTCTTGGAAGCCAGGGTGAACCCCTCATCGGCCTTGGGATGAGAAAAACAGGTGCAGTTGAAATCGAGACCGATGCCCCTCTCTTTGGCCCAGTCGATCCACCCCTGGAAGTGCTTCAGCTCTATCTGGTCCCGGTCAACAGCCTCACCGCCGAACTCCCCGTATATGGCGTGCAGACTCAGCCTCTGTTTCCCCGGAAGAAGAGACAGAACCTTGTCCAAGTCGGCTTTCATCTCCTCCATCGTGCGGGCTTTGCCGGGATAATTCCCCGTAACCTGAAGCCCTCCACCGAGTTCCGAACCTGCCTTCTCAAAACCTCCCACATCATCGGTCTGCCAGCAGTGCAGGCTGATTACCAATTCATCCAGTTTCCTGATAACCTCATCGGTATTGATTCCCATTTCGGCATACTCCTGCCGCGCAAGATCATACGCTTTTTCAATAAACTCTTTCTTCATTTTAGCTCAGCTTTATGTTATTGCACTCTATTGTTCTCTGCTATTCTGCATTCTGATATTCTGTATTCTGAAATTCTG
>CAZMMX010000018.1:8736-57912 GCA_964567485.1 uncultured Prolixibacteraceae bacterium
GACTTCTGATTCCTGATTCCAGACTCCGGCCTCTTCATTCCAGATAAAACACCTCTTCGAGGGGAATGGTGACCGGGGAGTTATCGGGATTGGTTTCCATGATGTCTTTCATGAACGCCCACCAGCGGGCCACAATGGGCTCTACTCCCATGTCCTGCGATGATGCCGTGCCGCTCACTTTCTGGACTCCGAAGAGGATATTGGTCTCTACATCGAGGAAAATGGAATAGTCAGAGACGCCTCCCTCTTTGATGAGTTGGGACAGTTCAGGCCAAATAGCCTTGTGCCGTTTGATATATTCCTCGCGGCACCCGGGTTTGAGTTTCATTTTAAAACCAAAACGTTGCATGGAAAAGCATTTAAAAGTTGATCATAAATGTTGAGAAGATGAGGATGGCCAGCCCAACGAAGAGCACGGCCATGGTAGTTTTGTTCACCCCTTTCCACTCTTTGAGGAGGATGCCCCACACGTTACTGAAGACCACGTTGAGGGACATCAGAATGCTCCATGAGAAAATCATAATGACGCTTCCTTCGGTGAAAAAGCTTTTGCCCACGCTGAGTCCGAAAAACTGGGAGTACCAGAGGATTCCCGCCAGGGCGCAGAAAAGGAGATTATTGACGAGCACTTTTTTATCGACGGAAGTATAGTCGCCGAAGGTTTTGTTTTTAGCGTTTTGGGTGAGGCAATAGATGGCGTTGGTCAGAAAGCCTCCCAGGGTCACCATAAAAGTGGTGGGGAGGGAGACGAAGATTTTCGGGGATCCCAGGGCAGTAGCCGTGTCGGCGATGGGTTTTCCGGCTTCCAGTCCGAGCGAGAAGCAGGCGCTCATCACCCCGGCCAGGAGGGCCACCAGCAAACCTTTTCCCAGGGCGAAATCCTTGATGGCCGCTCTTTTTTGTTCTTCGGTCATGTTTTTAGCGCGCAGGCTTCCGGCATAGCCGATGGTGGCGATTCCGGCCAGGGCGACACATACCGACACCAGGAGAAGAAGTCCTTTTCCGTGGAAGAGGTCAGTGCCAGCCATCACCGCAGGAATCAGGGTCCCGAATGCCGAACAGGTTCCCAGGGCTACCGACTGTCCCATGGCAATGCCCAGATACCGCATGCTCAGTCCGAACGTGAGACCCCCGACCCCCCAGAGCACCCCAAAGCCCATGGCCTTAAGGAGAGCGCCGCCCGGGGCAGCGAGGATTTCCCCCAGAGAGTGGCCCGCCGGCACGGCCAGCAAAGCCCCCAAAAACGGAAATACCAGCCAGGCGAAAACTCCCTGGGTAAGCCAGAAACTCTCCCACGACCACTTTTTTACCTTATTGATAGGAACATAAGAACTCGACTGCCCAAAACTACCTACGGCAATCACCAGGATTCCCAAGAGTGAACTGATCATGATTTTTGAAAGGTTTAGATTATGTCTTCCAAATTTATCAATTCATCCCGTCAAATCGTGACAATAATTACGAAATTTACATTTTTTATGATTTTCACCAACCGCTGAAGATATGGAAGCTTATCGTGTTTATGACCTCAGCCATCCGATGCATGACGCCATGCCGGTGTATCCCGGGAAAGGGCAGCCCGGCTTTTCACAGGCCACCTTTCTGGAGAGCGACGGATACCGTGAGATGAGGATGGTCTTTGACGGGCACACGGGCACTCACATCGATGCTCCCGCCCACATGCTGAAGGAGGGTAAGACGCTCGACCAATATCCGGTCTCGCGGTTTTCCGGCAAGGGGGTGGTCATTTCCGTTCCCCCCGGAACCGTCCATATCGGCCTCTCTTTCCTGAAAGCCCGGGAAAGGGAGATCGCCGGTGCCGGTTATCTGCTTCTCAGGACCGGGTGGAGCAGATTCTGGGAGGAGGAGAGGTACATGGAGGGGTTCCCCGTGTTGACAGAAGAGGCAGCTCAGTGGCTGACGACGATGCGTCTGAAGGGGATAGGTCTCGATGCCATTTCCGTGGATCCTGTGGAATCAGACACCTGGCCGGTACATCATCTGCTCTTCGGGGCCGACATGGTCATCGTGGAAAACCTGGTTTTTCCCCCGGAACTGAGGGAAGAGCAGTTTTTCTTTTGTGGTCTGCCTCTTCCTGTCAGGGGGGCCGATGGTTCTCCTGTCAGGGCGTTGGCGCTGATCACGGGTTAACAGAGAGCGGGTTTCCAATGGGCATCTTCAGAGTCTCTCCCATATCCAGTCGCGGGCGTTGACAAAGGCCTGCATCCAGGGGGTCACTTCGTCGTTTTTTCGTTCGCGTGGATAGTACGCCCAATGATAAGGGCGGAAGGCTCTTTCGAGGTGGGGCATCATGGCCAGATGGCGGCCATCGGTGGAACAGAGGGCTGCCGTATCATAAGCCGAGCCGTTGGGATTGGCGGGATAGAAACTGCGGCTGTATTTCATGGGGATCAGGTATTCGTTTTCTTCGCCGCGGAGGATGAACTTCCCCTCGCCGTGGGCCACCCAGGCCCCCAGGCGCATGCCTTCCATGTTCCCGAGCATCACCGATGGGTTGGGAAGAATGTCGACATTGAGGAAAGCCGATTCGAATTTGCGGGATTCATTATGATCCATCGCCGGCCGGGGCGAACCGCCGGTATCGATCAGCCCCAGTTCGATCATGAGCTGGCAGCCGTTGCACACGCCCAGACTGAGGGTGTCGCTGCGTTTATAGAAATTTTCCAGGGCAATGCGGGCCTTGTCGTTGTAACGGAACGCACCGGCCCATCCTTTTGCCGATCCCAACACGTCGGAGTTGGAGAAGCCTCCCACAAAAACGATGAGGCTGATCTCTTCCAGGGTTTCCCTGCCGCTGATCAAGTCGGTCATGTGGACGTCCTTCACGTCAAAACCTGCGAGGTAGAGCATCCAGGCCATTTCACGGTCTCCGTTCACTCCTTTTTCGCGGATGATGGCCGCTCTGATCCCCGAGGGTTCCCTCCGGTCAGGAAAAATGCCGTAATCGGCAGCCTTCCCTGAGAAGGGGCCGAAACGGTAATGGAGTTCGTTTTCGCGGTAATGACAATAGCGTTCCAGGGCCTTGACTTCGCCGCTCTGCCGGCGGTCGAGGAGCCAGGAACTCTTGTACCATAGGTCGCGCAGCGAATTGATGTCAAATACCTCCTTTTCTCCATGGTTGACGATACGCACCTGACGGTGGGAGGCAGGTTTTCCGATCTCCACCCATTTGACATTCCGTGAGGTGAGAATTTGCGTCACTGCGGCGGCATCGCTGACCTGGACCACCACTCCCGGATTTTCGGCAAAGAGGAGTTTCACCAGGTCGGGTTCTCCGATGCCGGAGAGGTCGAGGTCCATGCCGGTTTCGTTATCGGCGAAGCACATCTCTAAAAGGGTGGTAATCAATCCCCCCGATGAGATGTCGTGGCCGGCGACGATCAGTTCCTGGTTGATAAGTTCCTGGAGGGCATTGAAAGCGTCGACAAACCCGGAGGGATCAGTCACTGTGGGGACTTCATTTCCCAGCTGGTTCAGGCTTTGGGCAAAGGCGCTGCCTCCGAGGCTGCGGGGCATAAAAGAGAGGTCTATAAAGAGGAGGGGCATGGACGGATCGGCACAGAGTACCGGTTCCACCACCTTGTTCACATTGCTGACCTCACCCGAGGCCGAGATAATGACGGTTCCGGGGGCATAGACCACGTCACCGCGATATTTCTGGGTCATCGACATGGAATCCTTTCCGGTAGGGATATTGATGCCTGTTTGGCAGGCGAAGTCACTGGCGGCCTTCACGGCGCTGTATAACCGTGCGTTTTCGCCGGCATTCCGTGCCGGCCACATCCAGTTGGCGCTCAGCGATACCGAGCGGATTCCCTCAGCCAGGGGCGCCCACACGATATTGGTGAGGGCTTCGGCAATGGAAAGCACCGACCCGGCGGCAGCATCCACCAGTCCGGCCCCCGGGGCATGCCCAACCGACGTGGCGATGCCAGCCTTCCCCTGGTAATCGAGGGTAACCACCCCCACATTATTGAGGGGCAGGTGAAGTTTGCCGGCTCCCTGCTGCTTGGCAATGCGCCCGGTCACCGACCGGTCGACCTTGTTGGTGAGCCAATCCTTGCAGGCGACCGACTCCAGTTGCAGGAGATTTTCCGTGTATTCCTGAATCTTTTCTGCGTCCCATTCCACTTCCCGGAAGGAAACCTGGTGGGTGGTATCTTCAAGGATGCTCTTCGGGGGCTTCCCGAACATATAGCCCAGTTGCCAGTCGATAGGTTTTTCGCCGGTCAGGGAATTCTCAAAGGTGAACTGCATATCGCCGGTGGCTTTACCGATCACATAAAGGGGAGCTCTTTCGCGCCGGGCGATGCGGGTGAGCAGTTCCACATCCTTTTCGTGCATGACCAGTCCCATCCGTTCCTGTGATTCATTGCCGATGATCTCTTTCTGGGAAAGGGTCGGGTCTCCTACCGGAAGCTTCGACGTGTCGATTTTTCCGCCTGTGCTCTCCACCAGTTCAGAGAGGCAGTTAAGGTGGCCCCCGGCGCCATGGTCATGGATCGAAATCACGGGATTCTCCTCCATTTCCACCAGGGCCCTGATGGCGTTGAAAACCCGTTTTTGCATTTCGGGGTTGGCACGCTGCACGGCGTTGAGTTCGATGGCATTGTCGAATTCCCCGGTAGCCACCGAAGAGACAGCACCTCCGCCCATACCGATGCGGTAGTTGTCGCCTCCCAGCAGGATGATCTGATCACCCGCGACAGGCTCCCCCTTCAGGCTGTCGTTTTTCCTGGCGAAACCGATTCCTCCGGCGAGCATAATGACTTTGTCGTATCCGTATTTTTTGAGGTTTTCGAAATGTTCGAAAGTGAACACCGATCCGGTGATGATGGGTTGTCCGAATTTATTACCGAAGTCGCTGGCTCCGTTGGAGGCTTTGATCAGGATCTCTTCAGGTGTTTGGTAGAGCCATGGCCGGGGTTCCGTAGCCTCCTCCCAGGGGCGTGCCGCCTCGGTACGCGGGTAGGCCGTCATGTAAACGGCGGTGCCGGCGATGGGAATGCTTCCCTTGCCTCCGGCCATGCGGTCACGGATCTCCCCCCCCGTGCCCGTGGAGGCCCCGTTGAAGGGCTCCACCGTGGTCGGAAAATTGTGGGTCTCCGCCTTCAGGGAAAGGACCGTTTCCATATCGGTCACCCGAAACCATCCGGGCTCGTCCTGTCTTTCGGGAGCGAACTGCTCCACCGCCGGCCCCTCCACAAAAGAGCAGTTGTCGCGGTAGGCCGAAACAATGGTATTGGGATTCACCTGCGACGTCTTTTTAATCATCTGAAAGAGAGAGAGTTCCTGTTCTTCCCCGTCGATGATAAAGGTCCCGTTGAAAATTTTATGCCGGCAGTGCTCCGAGTTGACCTGCGAGAATCCGAAAACCTCACTGTCGGTAAGGTTACGTCCCAGGGCGACCGCCACCGTATGGAGGTATTCCACTTCATCGTCGCTGAGCGCCAGCCCCTCCTTCTCATTGTATGCGGCAATATCGGTAATCTCCATGACGGGTTCCGGAAGGTGCTTTACGGTAAAGATGTCCTGTCCGGGATCGTGGTAGAGGGCCTGCAACATGTGGTCGTAAGGGGTCTCACTTCCGGCAACGGGAAAGAGTTCCTCCATTCTGACGATGCCGGCGATTCCCATGTTTTGGGTGATTTCGACGGCATTGGTACTCCAGGGGGTGACCATCTCCCTGCGGGGTCCCACATACCACCCTTCCAGAACTGGCGTTCCGGAGACAGAAGCCTCGCCAAGCAGCCAGCTGAGTTTGGAAATATCTCCGGAAGAAAGCGCCACGGAGGTCTGAACGGCAATAACGGTCTTCTGACGGGTGGAAAAAAAGAGAATCATGATTATTACTATTAAGTAAGGTGCATCTGTACAGAGGAACAAAGATAAGAAATTGCGGTCATCTCAAAAGAAAGCTGCGATGAGCCTTGACAAACATTTAACCGTCAAAAAGGGATTCCGGAGGGTAAAATTGACAATGCATTCATTCCGCATGGTCCAATTTTATTATATTTACCCCACAAACTGAATATTACGAAATTTCCGTACCTATTACAGGCGGGGATGGTCGTATTTTGGGTCTGTGGATATTGGTTTTATGGTGTGATAAAGTCACAAAAACTTAATATATCAAGAATATGAAAAATCAACATTCAAGGAGGGATTTTCTCCGCCTCTCGGCTGCAGGAGCACTTGGGGCACTGGTACTTTCGCAATATTCCTGCAAGTCAAAGCCGAAAGCCACAGGGGATGCGGCTGTGGTGGATCCGAAGAGTTTCGGGATCGGACTGCAATTGTACACCATCCGTGATGCTATGGCTACCGACGTTCCGGGGTCGTTGAAAAAGGTCTCCGACATGGGGTATAAATATGTGGAGCTTGCCGGTTATGCCGATGGCATGTTTTACGGTTATGCTCCTGCCGATTTCCGCAAGCTGGTGGAAGATCTGGGGATGGAGATCCTCAGCAGCCATACCCAGGTGGAAGCCGCCGGCATCACCCTCGAAAATGCCAAAAAGATGGCCGATGACCATGCCCTATTGGGAGTAAAGTATTGTGTACAACCCTGGGTGGTTCCCGAAGCCCGCACCACCATCGCCAGCTACCAGAAAATGGCCGCCGACTGGAACCAGGTGGGACAAATCATGAAGGATACCGGTATCCGCTTCGGATACCATAACCACAACTTCGAATTCGATACCGTTGACGGCAAGGTGCCCTATTACGATGTCTTTATGGCCGAACTGAACCCGGAACTGGTCACCATGGAAATTGACCTTTTCTGGACCATCAAGGCGGGGCAGAATCCCGTTGATCTTTTCAACAAATATCCCGGAAGGTTCGAGCTCTTCCACATGAAAGACATGTTCACCAATGAAGAACCCTTCTTCTATACCGACGGCGTGGAAGATTTCGCCCCCGTGGGTGAAGGGGTCATCGACTTCAAGGCCATCCTGGCGGCCAAAGAAGTGGCGGGCATGAAATATATCATCGTGGAGCAGGACCGCACCAAGGACGGACTGCCATTTGAGGCCATCCAGAAGAGCATCACCAACCTGACCACGAAAATCCTGGTCTGAAAGCCACAGATGCCCAGCATCTGACAACAAAGATTTTAAAAAAACCGGCATAGGAAAATCCCTGTGCCGGTTATTAATCTGAAAATCATGGCAATATTTTTCGAAGAGAGGTACAATTACCATCCTGATGATTTCAAGGGTTACGATACCGACAAAATCAGGAAAGAGTTTTTGGTGGAAAAGATCATGGATCCCGGCCACATCAGGCTGGTGTATTCCCACATTGAGCGTTACATCACCGGTGGGGCGATGCCCCTGAAGGAAGACCTCCTGCTGGAAACAGTCGATGCCCTGAAGTCCACCCATTTTTTGGACAGGCGTGAATTGGGCATCATCAACACCGGAGGAGTGGGATCGGTAGTGGTCGACGGCACCGAATACGTGTTGCAAAAAAAGGAGGCGCTCTATGTCGGCAAAGGGGCTCAACAGGTGATTTTTCGTTCCGCCGATCCGGAGAAACCGGCCAAGTTCTATCTCAATTCGGCACCGGCCCACAAGGAGTACCCAGTGGCCCACATCACCTTCGACAAAGCCAACGTGATCAACACGGGTGCCCTGGAGACTTCCAACGAGAGACAAATCAACCAGCTGATCATCAACAAGATCGTCCCCACCTGCCAATTGCAGATGGGACTCACCGAACTGCGCCCCGGGTCGGTATGGAATACCATGCCACCCCATACCCACTCCCGCAGGAATGAAGTCTACTATTACTTCGACCTTCCCGGAGGAGAGGCGGTATGCCATTTCATGGGACAGCCCACAGAAACCAGGCATATATGGATGAAAAACGAGCAGGCGGTTCTCTCCCCCAGCTGGTCTATCCACGCGGCGGCGGGTACCGCCAACTACTCCTTTATCTGGGGAATGGCCGGTGAAAACCTCGACTATGCCGACATGGACAGCATCAAACCCGACGAACTGCGGTGAATACGGTAACCGGTATTCGGTGGTTCGTCAACCGATGAATGACGGCTCAGTTTTGGCAAAAAAATTATAAACCAGAATAAATAATCCTATGAATGATCTATTTGACCTGACGGGGAAAGTAGCCCTGGTCACCGGTGGAACCCACGGTATCGGCATGGCCATCGGGAAGACCCTGGGGAAGGCGGGGGCTAAGATTTGCGTGAATGACCTGATGGAGTCACGCCTCGAATCTGCAAAAAAGGAGTATGCCGAAGCAGGGATTGATGTTTTCACCATTGTCTTTGATGTAACCGACGAGGCCCAGGTCGATGCAGCCCTTTCCACGATTGAGCGGGAGGTGGGAGTTGTCGACATACTGGTGAACAATGCCGGAATCATCAAGCGTATTCCCATCCTCGACATGCCCGTAGCTGATTTTAAACAGGTGCTCGATGTCGACCTGGTGGCTCCTCTGATTGTCAGCAAGCGCGTGGCGCCTAACATGATCAAAAAACGGGCCGGCAAGATCATCAACATGTGTTCCATGATGAGTGTCTACGGCCGCAATACGGTCTCGGCCTATGCTTCCGCCAAGGGCGGACTGAAGCTTCTGACGGCCAATATGTGTTGCGAATGGGCCAAATATAACCTTCAGATCAACGGCATCGGCCCGGGGTATATCGCCACATCCCAGACCGCCCCGATTCGCGAGGGGAACCACCCCTTCAACGACCTGGTCATGATGCGGACCCCGGCAGCCAGGTGGGGAGAACCCGAAGATGTCGGCAATGCCGCCCTCTTCCTCGCCTCTAAAGCCAGCGATTTCGTCAACGGGCACGTCTTATACGTTGACGGAGGAATCCTGGCCAACTTCGGGTACGTCAAGGGTGAAAACGACCTGTAAACACCCTCCTCTTTTGCGTTCTTTCCGATCACCATACAAAGGTGCCGTATCACACAGATCAACGGTCACCAGCCACATTCACCGATCGCTGATTACTGATTACCAGTCGCAGGCACCGATTTCTGATTGCTGATTGCTGATTACCACGGGTACCGATGACAGATTACGACGGGTACCGAATACCATTTTCAGATTACCGACAACTCATAATTTTTAAGTGATGAAGAGGTTTACCCTGGTCATTTTCCTTTTTCTGGCAGTAACCACCGGTTGCCGTAAAACCACCGGCTGGGTTCTTGAAAATCCGCTTACAGTGGACAGGAACGATGAGGCCCTGATACTTTCGCGCAACGAGATAGCGGCGAAGCTGGCCATTCCCGGGGATAAGGTGCCTCTTTTCCACATGAACGGGGAGTTGCTCCCCTCACAGGCCGACGACATAGACGGCGACGGCACCTGGGATGAGGCAGTGGTTCTGGCCACCCTCCCCGCCGGCAGTACCGCCAAGCTGGTCATTTCCTTCACTGATCCGGCAGAAGTTCCCACCTTTGAAAAGAGGACCAACCTCAGGCTGGGAATCCTGCAGCCCGACGGCAGTTTCCCGGAAGTAGACCAATACCTGGCCCCTTCATGCAGCGACAGTTTCAGGATCATCGCCCAGGGGGAAAGCGTTAACTGGGAAAATGACAAATTCGGCTTTCGGGTCTACTTCGACTGCCGTAATGTTAAGGACCTTTTCGGGAAGCTCCTGCCCCATATGATCATTGACTCTCTCCAGTTGCCCGGAACCCCCAGTTACCATGAGCTGGCACCCTGGGGAATGGATGTGCTCCATTGCGGCAGTTCCCTCGGCTCGGGGGGACTGGCGTTACTGAAAAACGACTCCCTGTTCAGACTGGGGGCGACAGGAAGTTATGAATACAAGAAAATCGCCGAAGGAGCGGTGCGCTCCCTCTTTGAACTCCGTTACGGAGAGTGGGTGGTCGACGGCGACACCCTGGAGGCTGTGGAAAGGATCTCCATCTTCCCCGGAAAACAGTGGTTCCAGTCCGACGTCACCGTATACGGCCTCCCCGAAGGAGCTGAGATTGTTACCGGTATCGTCACCAGCAGACTGACTCGCGATCCCTTTGAATTCAGGGAAAACGGCTTTACCTGCATCGGCACCCACGACGTTCAATCCCTCAACAATGACGAACTGGGAATGGCTGTGATGCTCAGGGAAGCAGAAACCGGAAGGGTGGCGCGCACAACCGACATCAACTTTTTTGACAGGGGATTTCAGCTGGTCAAAGAGAAAGGGTTCAGCAATATCATCAGCGAAACCTATTACGTATCGCAGAAGGCTGAAACCGGACAACCTGCCCGCCACTGGTTTGCGGCCGTGTGGGGCGCGGAAAAGGAAACCTGGAAAACGGAAGAGGGATTCAGACAGTACCTGGCCGGAGAGATGGAAAAACTGGCCCATCCTGTAATTGTTCACGGTCTCAGGGGCTCTCTTTAATTACTGATCGGTATTTGGTTAACGGTAATGTGAGCGTGCTGTAAGCACGAAAGTATGGTCGTAATGGTGAAATAAAATCCCAACCGGTGCCTATGGCTGGTCACCACCCGAAGGCACCGATTAGCGGTCACCGGCTTGCTGCCGGAATCCGTCGATGGCTTTTTTGACCGATCCGAATTCCAGTAGTAGCTGGCGTGCCTCGGCCTGGCCGAGTCCCAGTTCTTCCATCAGCATGCGAGTTCCCCGGGCGACCAACTTGGAATTGGTAAGTTGCATGTTCACCATTTTATTTCCTTTCACCCTTCCCAACTTGATCATGATGGTGGTCGTGATCATATTGAGGATCATTTTCTGGGCGGTACCGGCTTTGAGGCGGGTGCTTCCCGTGACGAATTCGGGGCCTACGACAACTTCAATGGGGAATTCTGCAGCCTGGGCGATCATGGAACCGGGGTTGCAGGTAATGCACCCGGTAAGCAATCCTGCCTCACGGGCGCGCTGAACTCCACCGATCACATAAGGGGTCGTTCCCGAGGCGGCTATGCCGATCACGGTATCTTTGGGATTCACTTTCAGCCCTTTCAGCTCTTCCCAGGCTTTTGCAGGATCGTCCTCAGCATTTTCAACAGCCTTGCGCAGAGCGACATCTCCTCCGGCGATGAGTCCGATCACCAGGTTTTCCGGAACCCCGAATGTGGGAGGCAGCTCAGAGGCATCGAGCACCCCCAGCCTGCCACTGGTGCCGGCACCCAGGTAAAAAACCCTTCCCCCCTCCTTCATCCTCTCAATAATCCGCACCACCAGCTGTTCGATCTGGGGCAGGGCCTTTTTCACGGCACGGTGCACCTTGGCATCTTCCCGGTTTATGCTGGAAATGAGTTCCGATACCGACATCTTCTCCAGATTACTGAATTTCGACGTGGTTTCGGTGATGCTCAATGTAAACTTCGTACTATCGGTCATTTTAAAAATCATTAAGCTAAGCTAAGTTAATGGTAAAAACGGTTGTTGATCATTTCTAATGGATGATTTTTTCTGCTTTAGTCCGGTAAAGCAATCTCACTTGAGGTGCCCCAGGTGATTAAGATGATAATCCACCAATCCCTCCATCGGTTCCTGCACGACCTTTCCCACCATGATTCCCAGGGAGGATGCCGACTCCTTCAAAAAATCACGGAAATACCAGGCGATGCTCCCGGTGAAGTGGACTTTTAACTCAAGAGCCCGGGGATATTGCAGGACATTGCGTGTAAAGAAGGCGTCGAATTCCTTAATAACCAAGGCTTTGATCGCTGGCTCCTCCCTGTTTTCAAAAATGAAGCGGGTGAACTGAGCAGCATACCTGTTAGGGAAAGGCTTCCGGTAGATGTTCTCCATGATCTCACCACGCGTAATTCCGGAAGCAAAAAAACGGCTGATCACAGTCCCGGGGAGCTGATTTTTCAACACATCGGCCAGCAAACGTTTTCCCAGCACCCCTCCGCTGCCCTCATCGCCCAGAATAAACCCCAGTGGGGGAACATTCCCGGCAATCGAGATCCCGTCATAGATACACGAATTGGACCCTGTGCCCAGGATGCAGGCAATGCCGGCTTCCCTGCCGCACAGCGAGCGGGCGGCAGCCATCATGTCGCTCTGCACATCAATGACCGGAGTCTGAAAGAAACTGCCCAGAGCATGATAGACTATCTCATTTACGGCAGGATTGGCACATCCCGCCCCATAGAAAAAGAGATAATCGGAGTCTCTATTCAGGGGAGGTAACTCTTTCTCCAGCATGGCGAGGATCTCCTCTTCTCCCTGGTAAAACGGATTGATTCCCGGAGTTTGCCGGATGTCCCTGCTCCCTGACTCCGTGTCAAGGAAGCACCAGGTCGTTTTGGTCGATCCGCTGTCAGCTATAATCATCAACATATCACTTGGGTTTTGCGGCAGTCCAAAAATAGGGAATTTAATTCCTTTATTAAAACGGCCCGATAAATCGCTGAAAAAATAGGGTTTCACAAGTCGTCTTATTAACTTTACCATCGGTTAGCATTCGCTTACCCCCGCCGCAGAAATGTCGGGGAATGCACTCACCGGAATTGAACCTCCTCGCGGCAGAGCCGGCGAGGAATCCGATTCCGTCAAGGCATTCTTTAGTGTCTTGTTCGCTCACCCCGCGGCAGAGCCGGCGGGGAATGCGCTCACCGGAATTCAAATCTTGTCGAACGATTAAAAAAGGTAAAAATGATCAGTTGTTTTCTGGCCGGCGGGGATGCCGGCGATCTTAACCAGACCATAAAAGCCCTGCGACAGACTTCTCTCACCGGCGACATTTGGGTCTTGAATCAGGGGAACCTCAGAAATGAGGATTTCGCCGAAGAGATAAAACTGATGGCTGGCTCGTTTTCCACCACGGAAACCCTGCGGGAAATCGCAGCGATGACTTCCGGAGATTTCACTCTCCTCTACACCAAGCCGTTACCATTGAATCCGGGACCCTGGGCTTTGGAAAGGATGGTGCAGGTGGCGGAAGATACGGGGGCCGGACTGGTCTATGCCGACTATTATGCTATGAAGGAGGGGAAACTGCAGCCCAATCCCGTCATCGACTACCAGCAGGGAAGCTTGCGCGATGACTTTAGCTTCGGATCGGTGCTTCTGTATGCCACTGCCGCCCTGAAGAAAGCCGTCTCCGGCATGGAGAAGGGATTTCGATATGCTGCCCTCTATGACCTGCGGCTGAGAGTCTCCCAAAACCGCCCCCTGATCAGGATTCCCGAATTTCTGTACACGGAAGTGGAAACAGACATTCGTAAGTCGGGGGAGAAACAGTTCGATTATGTCGATCCCCGCAACAGGGCCGTCCAAATAGAAATGGAAGAAGCCTGCACCCTCCACCTAAAGAGTATCGGAGGCTGGCTGAAACCGGAATTCCGGAAGGTGGACTTTTCAACCGGAGAATTCCCTTGTGAAGCCTCTGTGGTGATTCCCGTGCGCAACCGTGCCCGCACCATCGAAGATGCAGTCAGGTCGGTGCTCAGCCAGAAGGCTTCTTTCCCTTTCAACCTCATTGTGGTCGACAACCATTCAAGCGATGGGACCAGCGAGATTTTGGGCAGGATAGCTGCTGAGGATGCCCGTTTGGTGCATATCCTTCCGGAACGAAATGACCTGGGCATAGGTGGATGCTGGACCACGGCCATCATGGATCCCCGGTGCGGGAAATTCGCCATTCAGCTCGACAGCGATGACATTTATATCGACGACCATGTGGTTCAGAGAATAGTGGATTGTTTTTATACAGAAGGGTGCGCCATGGTGGTGGGATCTTACCGGATGGTCAATTTCAAGCTGGAAGAGATTCCGCCGGGGGTCATCGACCACAAGGAGTGGACCCCTGACAATGGGCCCAACAATGCCCTGCGCATCAACGGACTGGGAGCTCCCCGGGCCTTCTTTACCTCCCTGCTGAGGAAGGTTCGCATCCCCAACACCAGCTATGGCGAGGATTATGCCGTGGGAATCAGGTTATCACGGACCTGGCGCATCGGCCGCATTTACGATCCCCTTTACCTTTGTCGCCGGTGGGATGAAAACTCCGACGCCGCCCTCGACGTGGTTAAAATGAACCAACATAATCTCTACAAGGACCGGTTGCGCACCATCGAACTCATGGCCCGTCTGAAGGAAAATGGGCGCCGGTAAACCCGGGTGCACACGAAATGCCCTGTGCGATGACCTGTCAGAAACAGCAGGAGTAAAAAACCCGGGAAGCGGTGGGCTTTCCCGGGTTTTTATAATCATGCCGTTTTGGCAGAATGGGCAGGACACCCCTCCTGATATTCGGCGATGATCTGTTTGACTTGTTGTGGGGAGACTCTTCCATAAACCTTTTCTCCCACCATAATGACCGGCGCCAGTCCGCAAGCCCCCACACACCGGAGACAACTCAGCGAAAACTTACCGTCGGAGGTGGTCTGCCCCACCTCAACCTTCAATTGGCGGCGGAACTCAGCGAGTACCTGCTCGGCGCCCCTTACGTAGCAGGCGGTACCCATGCAAATCGAAATCGGAAACTCCCCTTTGGGAATCATGGTAAAGTAACTGTAAAAGGTGACCACACCATACACCTTGGCTACCGACATATTCAGCTCCAGGGCCACCAGCTCCTGGACTTCTGCAGGCAGATAGCCCAGTTTTCCCTGCACCTGGTGGAGGACATTGATCAGTTCCCCCTCCTGATTCCCGAAACTCTTGCAGACCTCTTTAATGGTCTCCACAGCGGCATCTGATAATTTTATTTTTGGCATAATCGTATTTTTTTAAAGTAATGAACCTTTGCTCTCCAAAACCTGCCGACTACTTAGTACGGTCAAAATAGTGGGTATGCAGCAGGTGATGTGCCTTTTCACTCATCGGTTTGCCCAGGAATTCCTCATACAGCTTGATAATATAAGGATTCTCGTGCGACTTGCGGATGGTCTTGTTGGAGTCTTCACGGTAAATGGCCAATTGCCGTTTTTTAAGGATATCGGCGTTACCGTGGTGGTAGGGCTGACCGCCGCCACCAATACATCCGCCAGGGCATGACATGATTTCGATGGCATGGAACCAGCTGTTTCCGGAACGGATTTCCTCGAGCAGTTTGCGGGCATTTCCGAGCCCGTGGGCAATCCCGATATTGATGGGAAGACCGTTGAAATCAATAGTGGCTCTCCGAAGTCCCTCCATACCCCGCAATTCCTCGAACTCAATTTTAGGAAGTTCCTTGCCGGTGAAAATTTCGTATGCTGTTCGTACGGCAGCCTCAATCACCCCACCGGTGGTTCCGAAGATCACCCCGGCACCTGTCGATTCTCCCATGGGAGTGTCGAATTCTTCGTTGGGAAGGAGTCTGAACTGGATGTTGGAAACCTTGATCAGCGAGGCCAGCTCCCTGGTGGTGATGGCATAGTCGACGTCGGGATTACCGTTGACGGCGAATTCATCCCTGCCGCACTCATATTTCTTGGCCACACAGGGCATAATAGATACCACGACGAGGTTTTCACGGTTGATGCCCAGTTTTTCGGCGAAATAGCTTTTGGCGATTGATCCGAACATCTGTTGGGGAGAGCGGGCTGTTGAAGGGATCTCCTTCATGTCGGGGAACTGGTGTTCGAAGAATTTCACCCAGGCCGGACAGCAGGAGGTCAGGATAGGCAGTTTCACAGTTTGATCCCCATCGAGGTGCCGTTGCAACCGGTCCAGTAATTCAGTCCCCTCTTCCATGATGGTCAGGTCGGCGCTGAAATCGGTATCGAAGACGTAGTCGAAGCCCAGGCGGCGGAGAGCTGCCACCAGTTTTCCCGTGACCAGGGTGCCGGGTTCCATGTCGAATTCTTCGCCCAGGGCGGCACGTACCGCAGGAGCCGTCTGAACGATGACGGTCTTGGCAGGATCGGCCAGGGCACGCACCACGGCCCCGGTATGGTCGACTTCTGTCAGGGCGCCGGTGGGACATACAGCCACGCACTGGCCGCAATAGGTGCATACCGAATGATCGAGGTTCATTTCGAAAGCCGGGGAGACCACCGAGTTGAATCCCCTGTTGATGGCCGAAAGAGCACCTACCGTCTGCACCTCATTGCACATCATCTCACAGCGGCGGCAAAGAATACACTTGTCAAGATCACGGATGATCGCCGGGGAGGTATCCTCACGATAGGTCGACTGTTCCCCCTTGTAGTGAATCTCCCTGATTCCCAGCTGATGGGCCATATCCTGCAATTCACAATTTCCCGACTTCGCGCATAACAGACAGTCGGAGGGATGGTCAGAGAGGATCAGTTCCATCACGGTACGACGGGCATTGATGGCCCTGATGCTGTGGGTGCTGATTTCCATGCCGTCGGTGGCTTCCGTGCAGCAGGCGGGAGCAAGATTACGGCGGCCCTTGACCTCCACGACACAAATACGGCATCCTCCCGGCTTGTTCTCGATGTTGAGATCATCGAGTTTCATGTGGCAGAGCGTAGGTACCTTGATCCCGATGCTTTTGGCAGCCTCCAGGATCGTGGTGCCTTTACGGACAACCACCGGTTTATTGTCAATGGTTACATTTATCATATCCATAGCTTTCTGATCTTTATTTTAAGATACCAGGATGGCACCGAATTTACACTTTTCAAAACAGACCCCGCACTTGATACAAATCGACTGGTCGATGAAATGGACCTCCCGTTTCTCACCGGTGATGGCCCCTACCGGGCAATTGCGGAAACAAAGGGTGCACCCGGTACACTTGTCCTCAATAATACTGTACTTCACCAGGGCTTTACACTGTCCGGCCGGACAGCGTTGTTCCGTAACATGGGCGATGTATTCGTGTCTGAAATACTTCAGGGATGAAAGCACCGGATTGGGAGAAGTCTGCCCCAATCCGCACAGAGAGGTGTCTTTGATGACATTGCTCAGCAGGGACAAACGGTCGAGGTCTTCCATCGTTCCCTTCCCTTCGGTGATTCTCTCCAGGATTTCATAAAGTCTCTTATTTCCAATACGGCAGGGAGCGCACTTTCCGCATGACTCTTCGACGGTAAAGCCGAGGTAGAACTTGGCGATGGCTACCATACAGTCGTCTTCGTCCATGACGATCATTCCTCCCGACCCCATCATCGATCCGGCCGCGGTAAGGTTTTCGTAATCTATGGGGGTATCCAGGAAATCGACGGTCAGCATTCCTCCTGAAGGTCCGCCGGTTTGCACAGCTTTGAATTTTTTGCCTCCCCGGATGCCGCCGCCGATGTCATAGATCACCTCGCGCAGGGTCGTCCCCATTGGAACCTCAATCAGTCCCACGTTGTTGATCTTACCGGCCAGGGCGAACACCTTGGTCCCCTTTGATTTTTCGGTGCCTATCGAGGAGAACCACTCCGCCCCCTTGTTGATGATCACCGGTATGTTGGCATAGGTTTCGACGTTATTGACGTTGGTAGGTTTCCCCAGGTATCCCGATTCCGAGGGGAAAGGGGGTTTGAAGGTGGGTTCACCGCGGCATCCCTCCATGGAATGGATCAGGGCGGTCTCTTCGCCGCAGACGAAAGCTCCGGCACCATAGCGGATTTCGATGTCGAAGTCAAACCCCGACCCCAGGATATCCTTACCCAGGAGCCCGTATTCACGGGCTTGCTGCAGGGCGATTTTCAGGCGGGTAATCGCCAGGGGATACTCGGCACGGATATAAACCAGCCCCTTGGTGGCCCCGGTACAGTATCCGTTGATGGCCATGGCTTCTATGACAGAATGGGGATCTCCCTCCAGAATAGAGCGGTCCATGAAAGCCCCCGGGTCTCCTTCATCAGCATTACACACTACATATTTCTGGTCTCCCTGGACCTTGGCCGTAATCTCCCATTTCAGTCCGGTGGGGAAACCGCCGCCACCACGGCCACGTAACCCCGACTTCTTGATCTCGTCGATCACTTCGGCAGGCGTCCTCTCCGCCAGGCAGGTACCCAAAGCCAAGTAGCCCTCTCTGGCGATATATTCGTCAATATTCTCGGGATTGATAAACCCGCAGTTCCGCAAAGCAATGCGGATCTGCTTTTTGTAAAAATCCATGTGCTTGGAATCATGGACCACCCCTTTGGTCACGGGATCACGGTAGAGAAGGCGTTCTACCTGCCTGCCCTTGACAATGTGCTCCTTGATGATCTCTTCGGTATCGGCCGGTGTGACATGGACATAAAAGGTGTTGTCGGGCATCATCTTCACGATGGGGCCCTTTTCACAAAATCCGAAACAGCCGGTCATCACCACCTGTACTTCCTCTTCGAGCCCATATTCATTCAGAAGATCAGTAAAGGAATTCCGGATCTCCTCACTCTCCGAAGCCTTACAGCCAGTACCTCCGCAAACCAGAATCTGCATGTTGTATTCAGACATATTTCTCAGATTATATGATGATTTACTTAATCGTGGATCGTTTTGAAATTCATGGGGATTATTCCGTCGACCAATTCTCCCTTGATGATATAGCGGTCAATGATTTCGCGGGCTTTGGCTTTATCCACATATCCGAAGACTACAGGTTCCTTTCCGGGGAGGGTCACTTCTACCGTTGGCTCAGCGTAGCAGAATCCCATGCATCCGGTTTGGGTGACCACGGCGTCAATGGCCTGATGGCTGGTCTCCTCAACAAAAAAATTCATCGTATCCTTGGCTCCTGAGGCAATACCACAGGTGGCCATCCCCACCTTGATCTGGACAAGGGTATCGACAGCATCGCTGTTCTCCCTCATTTTCAATCGGGCCTGTGCCTGATCCTTCAATTTTTTCAGGTCGGCCAGAGAAGTGATCTTATTCATAATCGGTCGTTTATAAGGTTTATGTTTTTATTTAGATGCTCCAATATTTTCCAGGTTATTCACGATGAGTTCCCTGACGGCTGGCATGATGGCTGCGTCACCGAGGGGAACAACACCCAGGGTTTCTCTGAGATCATCGGAAGAGAGGGAAAACTCCCCTTTCGGGGTGATATGGCGGTAGATAAACGTGATCAGGGGATGCCCGATTACCGTAAGCAGGAAAACACCCGCTATATCGCCCATAGAAGGACGGTCGATATGGCTGTGGCCAAAAGTCGCCGTCACCACAGTTCCTTTTCCCGGAGCTGAATCAATGGTCACTCCCCCTCCCGACTGTTCCGCATTCTGTCGGAGCAGGGGAAGACCCAGTCCCACCTTCCTTGTGGTCCGTGAAGTAAAGAACGGTTCGAGGGCTTTCATGGCTGTTTCACGCGTCATCCCGCATCCATTATCCCTTATTTCAACGATGTAAAGATCATCATTCCAAAACTCCCTGACTATGATTTCAATCAAGGTAGCGTCAGCTTTTACGGAATTTTGTACAATATCGAGTATATGGTCTGATATGGTCCTCATGGTTTCAGTCTCAGGTGATGCGGACACTTCTTCCCCCCTGGCCAGCCAGAGCCATCCGGAATTCCTCAAAACTGCACTCCTCCAGGGTTATCAGGGAATATCCCTTTCCAATGTCGTCGGGATAATGGGCATCCGAATCGCGTATCAAAGTTATATTATCGCCGAGGTTGTATTTGCGGCGCGCTTCATTTTCTGTTGTAAAACATGTTATTTCCAGAGCCTCGTAACCCAGGTCGCGGGGAATAAAGCCCAATTGGCTGATGATACTGTTCACTGACCTGTCGATATGGGCGGGAATAAAGATCCCTCCCCGGCTGTGGACCTCATGCTCAATATCATTGATGCTCCTGGTGAGTCCGGTGATCAGCAACTTTTCCACGATTTCGGTGATCATCTCCTGTTCATCGACCACCACCTGGTAACCAAAAGCACCATCCTTGTTGGGAATCACCGGCTGATGGATATCGATATAATCCTGAAAAGCCTCACGTTCCTCTTGTCCCGGAAAAAACGCCAGGCAGTGAACTTCTTCGCGGGTGGTGATTTCCACACCTCCCAGAACAAAAATTCCCCGTTCTGTCGCCAGTCTTTCGATGAGCGCCACCTGCTTCAGGGAATTGTGGTCCGTTATTCCGATGATGCCAAGGTTTTGCTCCACCGCCCTGTCGACAATGCGTGCCGGACTCATCTCCAGGTCACCACACGGGGAGAGCAGAGTATGGATATGCAGGTCAGCCTTGACTGTAATCATCTGAATATTATTTAATCACCGACCATTGATTACTGATTACCGGTTACCGAATACCGGCTGGCACCGTTTACCGGGTACCAGCCTCAGGCGCTGGGTTGTTCAACAGGGCATATAATTTTCCGGCGATTTCGAACGTGGGCATGGAGGTTCCCAGAACGGGAATCCCCTCTTCCCTGCTGTGTTCTATGGTTTCCGGTTCGGGCGAGAATCCCCTGACCAGAATCACCGCTGCCAGCTCCTTGAGGGAGGCCACCGCCATCACGTTCTGATGGGTTTGCAGTGTAATCCACACCTCACCTTCGTGGGCAAAGCCCATCACATCACTCAGCAGGTCAGAAACATAACCTCCCGCAATGTCATTTTCCAATCCGGATTCCCCTGAGAATACCTGCAATCCGAACTCTTTTACCAGGTCAATAACCTTCATTTCGTGCTCCTCTCTTTTTACAGTCGGCCTTGAAGCGGCCATTACCCCAGATTTTTTCCATATTTCTAAAACCCCTTTCGGAGGTCACTTTTCCCTCTTTCTGCCATTCCGTCTGAAGGAAGAGACAGTCGGTCATTCGGGCTTTTCCCATGACGATATCCTCGGCCAGAGCGTGGCAGTTGGGGGCTCCGCAGGCGGCACAGTCAATTGCCGGGAGTCTGCAGACAATTTTATCGATCAGCGTCATTTTCCGGATCGCCCTGGCGCGGTCAGCGTCGAGCCGGAAGACCGTGGCCGGTTCGATGGGTTCTGTGACCATCCGCTGCAGGATCTCATCTTTGGCGGGACCCACGGGAGAGTTTTCATGGGAGTGGGGGAAATTCCGGGCTCTTCGTTCCAGGCGTTCCACCGTCAGGAAGCGGTTTCCTGAAAGCAGAATTCCTCCGGCGCATCCCTGGTCACACGACCGCAATTCGAGGAACTCCAGTTCCGGCACATCCTCGGTTTCCAGCCGTTCCAGCATCTTCACCACGTTGTGGATGCCGTCAATGGCCATCGATTTTCTTTTGAAAAGACGGGCTTCCCCCCGGGGAAGAGGCCACAGGATTCCCTCACGGGTAAGGTTTTCTCTGAAACCGCTGTAAGAAACGGTAGGATTCGAGGAGATCACCTTCATCACCCTGTTATAAATCTCATCCATATTGAGGATGCCGTCGACAATACTCTTCTTTTCGCCCAGGGGGCGTTTCACCGCGGCGATTTTTGCCGAACAGGGCGTGATGTAGAAAATTCCGGTCTCCTCCTCCCCTGCCCCTTCCCCTTTCAGGCGTTCCAGGGCATAATGAGCGGCCAAATCGTGCGGGGCTTTCACCATCACGATATTGTCAATCAGCGAAGGATAACGGATTTGGATGAGCCTGACGATGGCCGGACAAAAAGAGGATATCAGCGGGCGGATTTCCGGGTTTTCGAGGTGGTATTTGCGGTAAGCTTCCACAATCCAGTGAATGGGCTGCTCCACCTCCATGAGATGGGTAAAGCCCAGCTCCATCAGCGCCCCGTAGATCTGGTCATCGGTCACATGGTCGGGAAATTGTCCGATCATGACAGAGGGGAAAAGGGCCACCCGATACTTGTATTTCTGCATCAGGGAGAGGTCATCCTGGAGAATGTAAAAGGCATCGACGGGACAAGCGCGCATGCAGTTACCACAGTCCACACAACGTTCATCGGCAATAATGGCCAGGCCATCCCTGACGCGAATGGCCTCGGTGGGACAAACCTGCATGCAGTGGGTGCATCCTATGCACCTGGCAGGATCCACCCTGATCGCATGGTATTTTTGTGTTCCGCTCATCAGAAATAATTCATCATAATAAGGGTTGTCCCTTCACCTACCGTGCTGGAAATTTCCATCTGGTCGGTATTTCTCTTAATATTCGACAGCCCCATACCGGCGCCGAACCCCATTTCCCTCACCTCCCGGGAAGCTGTGGAGTACCCTTCTACCATGGCCTGTTCGATATCGGCAATCCCCGGTCCCTTATCTTCCAGCACTATCCTGATATGGTCGCTGTCGATAAACACCCTGATCACACCCTCCCAGGCGTGGGCCACGATGTTAACCTCGGCCTCATAAAGAGCGATCACGATGCTCTTGATCTTCCGCGGGTCTACACTGAGCTGCTTCAGCATCTTCTTGACCTTGCTCGAAGCATCGCCGGCATGGGTAAAATCACCGCCTTTGACCATATAGGTCTGTTCAATCACCATAGGCTAATAGACAGGTTTCAGTCCGTGTGCGAATAGGATTCCGCTGGTTTTAAACAACGAATACGGAGTTTCGAGAAGAACCATATGGTTTTCCCCGGCCAGTTCCGCCATTTCGGGAGTCACCTTTTTGTTTCGTACAAAAAGGATATAATGGATATCCGCCATTTCTGCCGTTCTGATGGTTTGAATATTGGCCAGACCGGTGATCAGTAGCAACTCCCCGGTATCGAGGGTGAGCACATCACTCATCAGGTCACTGCTGAATCCCTGTTCCACCACCATCTCCGTTTTGTCACTGCCACACACCAGTGTGGCCTCGGTCAGCTCTATTACTGTTAATATCTTCATCTCCGGTTATAATCCGTTAAAATACTCAATTAGTATAAAGGCCCCACAAAGAAAATTCTTCACCAGCGAGGAATTTCCGGGGAAATGTATCTTTATTGAAGACAAAGATAAGAGAACGCGGCTGGGTTGGAACTGACCTGAAACATAAATAAATATGCTCTACAATATCCTGTCGGGGTTGATATTTAGGAACCTAATGTATAATTTTCGAAAAAAATAAGAAGCCTGATGATATACGAGGAAAAACCGGCAAAAAAAACCCTGGTGGAAGATAGTGACCTATACCAGAGGATCATCGATGCGCTGCCCCTCCCCATTTTTTACAGGGACCAGAACGGGATTTACCAGACCTGCAATGCCGCCCATGAGAAATTGATTGGGATTTCGCGGGAGCAGCTGGTGGGGAAAACCGTTTTTGATGTTCAACCACAGGAGATTGCCGAAATCTATGCCCGCCGCGACAGCGAGCTTTTTGAGTCGCCGGGGGACCAGGTCTATGAGACCAGGATTCTCTCGAGCGAGGGAACCCTGCGCGACGTGGTCTTCCAGAAAGCCGTCATTAAAAACGAAGCTGGGGAAAGCATCGGCATCGTGGGTTCCATTTTCGACATTACGGAACGGAAAAAATCAGAAGCCAAGCTGGAGCGTGCCAGGGAGTCGATGATCATCTCTTCCCACATGCTTCACAAAATCAGGGCAGGCATCATCATCATCAACGCCGATTTCAAGGTGATCGATTCCAACGAAAGCTTCGCCCAACTCATGGGAGAGGATATCACAGAGCTCTACGAGACCATTCCGGGGCTCAAGGGTGCCGATGTTGCCGAACTGGTCCCCGAGGTGATCTTTAAAATGATTTCCAATATCATGAGCACCGGAGAGAATAATCTGGAGAGGGACCTGAAATTCAAGAACAAGTTACTCCATATTTCAGTGGTGACGATCTATAAGCAGCGGGTGGTAGGTGCGGTAATCCGCGACATGTCGGCACCGGTACTGGTGCGTGATGAAATCATCAGCAGGGCCCAGCGGGTCAACAAGCAGAACATAGAGACCGTGCAGAAGATCGCCTACCTGATGGGAGAGAATGCTGCCCAGACCGAGGAACTGATCAATTCCATTATAGAATCTTACAGGTACAGCGATGACGAATAAAGGGCCCGACTATCATGTTGAGATTGACGTCCAGCAGAAGAAGCCCAAGGGGCAGGTTGCCTGTGGTGATGTTTTCCGCTCGATCATGATCAAGCAGGAAGGGAGGAAGGTCATTGTGCTGAGCGATGGTATTGGTCACGGCATCAAGGCCAGTGTTTTGGCGACCCTCACGGTGTCGATGGCCATCAACTATTCGGCCTTTCACACCAAGCCCGAAATCGCCGCCCGGATCATCATGAGGGCATTACCCAAGAGCGGCGACGGTTTAGAGAACTATGCCACCTTCACTCTGATCGAAATCGACGCCGAACAAAGGGTGCGCATCATCAACTACGACAATCCGCGGACCATCATCCTTCGGGGTAACAATATCCTGGATCCCGCAGAATACCACGTTGAGATCCAGGGCGTGGAAAACGCCGGAAAGATGCTGCGTATCAGGGAATTTACAGCCCGCAAGGAAGACCGCATCATTTTTCTTTCCGATGGAGTCACCCAGTCAGGCCTCGGAAGTGCCCGTTTTCCCATGGGTTGGGGACGCGACAAGGTCGAGGAATTCACCATCAACCAGGTGACCCGGATGCCCGATATATCAGCCACCAAACTGGCCCGTAAGATCATCAACCAGGCGAATCTCAACGATGGCTTTGACCTGAAGGACGACACCACCTGCGGGGTGATCTACTTCCGGAAACCCCGGGAATTTCTGCTCATCACGGGGCCTCCCTTTTACAAAATCAAAGACTGGGACGTGGGAGAACAAATCAGGAGTTTTTCCGGGAAAAAGGCGATATGCGGGGGAACAACCGCCGAAATCATTGCGCGGGAACTTGACCTGAAACTCGAAACAGAGCACAAATTCGCCGGATCTATGCTCCCCCCGAAAGCCAACCTCGAAGGGTTTGAACTGGTGACCGAGGGAATCCTCACGATGGGGAAAGTGGAAGAAATCCTGGAAAATTACTCCAGCGATACCCGCATGGGAGATACCCCCGCCGACGAAATCGTCAACCTGCTGCTCGACCACGACATTATCCATATCATCGTGGGAACCCGTATCAACTGGGCCCACCAGGATCCCGACCAACCTGTGGAACTGGAAATCCGCAAGGTGATCCTCAAACGAATTATCAAACTACTGGAAGAAAAATTCTTCAAGGAAGTAAGGGCCGATTTTGTCTAAAATCGTCATCACGTTTTCAGGCAGCTTGGCCCCTTCGTGATTTATACCATGGGATACTTCTTGAAAATTGTGTCTGACTTGGCCAGGATATCGACATACTGGGCACGTTGGTAGACAAAGGGGTCTTTGAGGGTTTTACGCGAAAGCTTTCCCCTGAAATCGGCCAGCGAGGCGTAGTTTTTCTTTTCCATCCACCGGGTGATGCCTTCGAGGATCTCCTGGACCACTGGGGGCTGGTTTTTGTAAATGGTGCTGACGATCTGGACGGTGTCGGCACCCGCAAGGATAGCCCTGATGACGTCTTCAGCGGTATAGAGCCCCCTGCTGATGCAAACGCTTCCGTCGAGGTTACCATAGAGCAACCCGGCGTAACGGAGCGACAACATATGATCATGGGGATGGGTAAGCTCCCAGGGATAATAATACTCCTCCTTCTCTGTGTCGATTTCCGGCTGGAAGAACCGGTTGAAAAGGACAAAAGCATCAGCAGCGGCCTCATCGGCCTGTTTGATGAAATTGAGGGTATTGGTATAAAAAGGACTGACCTTGACACTGACCGGTATCTGAAGAGCCTGTTTTACACTCTTTATCGTCTCCAGTTGTTTCTCTTCTAGAGCCTGTCCGGTGACCTCAAAATACCCCGGAATGGCATACAAATTGATCTCCAATCCGTCGATGCCGGTCTTTTCCATTTCCAGGGCATACTCCACCCATGTAGGCTCATACACAGCATTCAGACTGCCGATGACCGGAATGGAGAGCATCTCTTTGAGTTTCTTCAGTTTCATGAGGTGCTCCTTTGGTCCGGCATGCTCGATGCTGGGGAACAAACGGCTCACCTCGGCGAAACGGTTCTCATATTCGCTCAAATCCTCATCCAGCTGAAGAGTTTCCAGTTGAATCTGCTCCTCGAACAGTGATTTGTAAACAATCGCTGCAATTCCTGCATCTTCCAGTTGTTTGATGGTTTCCGGCTTCATCACCAGATTGGAAGCCCCCAGAATCAGAGGATTTTTGAGCGGTATGCCCATGTAGGTGGTTGAAAGATCTGCCATGGCTTAAGTTTTTCTGTGTATTTTAAAAGTACAACTAATTTCCGGCAAATTTGTTCACCCCAAACAAAAAAAAGTCGTCATGTGGCTGTCCCGATCTCCAATGGAGATCCATATTTTGAGACAGTCACACAACGACCTTCAGATCTGCTTACCACAAACTGGCGGTGATGGTCAGTCCGGCCATAACCACGGAGACCATCGACATCAGTTTGATGAGGATATTAAGGGAGGGTCCGGAGGTATCCTTGAAGGGGTCTCCTACGGTATCCCCCACTACGCCGGCCTTGTGGGCCTCGCTGCCCTTGCCGCCGAAATTTCCTTTCTCAATATATTTCTTGGCGTTGTCCCAGGCACCGCCAGCGTTGTTCAGCATGGAGGCCAGGGTGAATCCTGTTGTGAGGCCGCCAACGAGGAGGCCGATCACTCCGGGAACCCCCATAAAAATGCCCACGGCAATGGGAACGATGATGGCCATCAGGGAGGGGACGATCATTTCACGTTGGGCTCCCTTGGTGGAGATCTCCACGCATTTGGCATACTCAGGAGTGGCGGTACCTTCCATGATTCCGGCAATTTCGCGGAACTGCCGTCTCACTTCGTCGACCATGGCTCCGGCGGCACGGCCTACAGCCTTCATGGTCATCGCGCAGAAAACGAAAGCCATCATGGCGCCGACGAAGATTCCTCCCAGCAGCAAAGGATTGAATACCGACAGGTCATAAGCCAGCGAGAAATCCCTGATGTTGGCAGTAGCCAGTTCCACGACTTTCTGACCTTCCCTGGCCACGGGGATGACGGCAGCCTTGGCGGTGTAAAAGACGACGTTTCCCACCTCCCTGATGCCGTCAGTGCTGGCGGCGAGTTTTCCGAGCCATAGTCTTACTTCTTCCATGTAAGCGGCCAGCAGGGCCATGGCGGTAAGGGCCGCCGAGCCGATGGCAAATCCCTTGCCGGTGGCGGCAGTGGTATTTCCGAGCATATCGAGGGCGTCGGTACGTTCCCTGACTTCCTTGGGGAGATGGGCCATTTCGGCATTACCCCCGGCATTGTCGGCAATGGGTCCGAAGGCATCGGTAGCCAGGGTGATTCCCAGGGTGGAGAGCATGCCCACGGCGGCAAAGCCAATGCCGTAGACGCCCATGGCATAATTACTGAAACCTCCTGCGAACCCGAAAGCGGCAATGATCCCCAACACGATGGTCAGCACGGGAATCCAGGTCGAGAACATCCCAACAGCCATACCGTCGATAATGGTGGTCGCGGGTCCCTGGAGGGCCTGACGGGCGATTCCCCGGGTAGGCTTATATTCATCGGAGGTGAAATATTCAGTCGACTGTCCGATGATCACCCCGGCAGCCAGACCTGCCACCACCGACCCGAAGAGGCCCCAGCTGATCCATCCCACAGCCGCCATAATAGCAATGGCAATCAGGATGAAAAGGGAGCTTCCCCCTGTTCCCAGGAGAAGGGCGTTGAGGAGGTTTTTCTGGGTGGCCGATTCTTTGGCCCTGACCAGGAAAATTCCGAGAATCGAGAGGACGATGCCAATGGCCGCCACGACCATGGGGGCCAGCACATAGGTAGAGGCCTCTCCCCCTGCCACCAGGGGCAGGGCAGCCCCCAGGGCAGCAGTGGCCAGGATCGATCCGGCATAAGATTCGTAAAGGTCAGCACCCATACCGGCCACATCACCCACATTGTCACCCACATTGTCGGCGATGGTGGCGGGGTTACGCGGGTCATCCTCGGGAATGCCGGCTTCCACCTTACCCACCAGGTCGGCACCTACATCGGCGGCCTTGGTATAAATGCCCCCTCCCACACGGGCAAACAAGGCCTGCGTGGAAGCTCCCATACCAAAAGTCAGCATGGTAGCGGTGATCTCCACCAGTTTCATATGTTCGGTGGTGTCAGGGTGCACAAACGTGAGCCCCAGAAAGTGGAGCCCCCCGGCCATGTGGGCGGGTGTGTACACCAGCTCAGTGAGGATCAGGTACCATGCCGCGATGTCGAGCAGGGCAAATCCCACAACCACCAGCCCCATCACGGCACCGCTGCGGAAGGCGATCTGAAGTCCCTTGTTCAGCGACTGCGATGCTCCCTGAGCAGTACGCGCTGAAGCATGGGTCGCTGTTTTCATGCCCAGAAAACCACACAGACCGGAAAAGAACCCCCCGGTAAGGAAGGCCACCGGAACAAAGGGATTCTGTACCCCCAAATAGGCCAATACGGTCAGTAAAACCACCATCACCAGAAATACCTTGATCACCACGGAATACTGCCTCCGCAAATAGGCCATCGAACCTTCACGCACATATTGGGCAATCTCCTTCATACGCGGAGTTCCCTCGGAATTGGTGAGCATAGAACGGTAAAAATACCAGGCAAAGCCCAGCGCCAGCAATGAGGATATCGGAACTATCCAGAATAATGCACTCATAAGTTAGTCTCCTTTATTATTTGATTTAGAACTGTTTTTTTGCTCTCATCCAGGGAAAGGCTTGTGTAAATCTAATCAGGCTTATCTACAAAGATAGTTTTTCCGGTAAATAACCCTTTATACGCTTCTTTTTTTTCAGGTAAATTCACTTTTTATTTACCTCCTTTGAAAATGGTATGGCTCTTGTCAGGGTGATTGGGAATAGTTAATTTTGCGACTCATTTCAAATGTGATGAATAGAAAAATTCTGTTTGTTTGCATGGGGAATATTTGCCGGTCCCCAGGCGCCGAGGCTGTTTTTTCAAAAATGGCTGCCGGAAAGAATTTGCATACTCCCCTGGAAATCGACTCTGCAGGAATTGGAGGTTGGCATGCCGGAGAGCCCGCCGATATCAGAATGAAAAAACATGCCGCAAAACGGGGCTACAGCATCGAAAGCATAGCCCGCAAATTCAACCCTGAGGAAGACTTCGACCGCTTCGACCTGATTATTGGTATGGACGACGAAAATATCAGCGCGCTGAAATCCATGGCCCACAATGATGAGGAGAGAAAGAAAATAAAGAAAATGACCGATTTCAGTAAGCTGTATAGTTACACCACCGTTCCCGATCCTTACTACGGTGGGGAAGATGGCTTCGAACTGGTGATGGACCTCCTGGAAGATGCCTGTGAGGGGTTGGTGGAGGCACTGGAAAAGGAGAAAGAGATCAGTTGATCATATCTACGGAATAGGATACCAGTCCTTCGGTTTGTTCCAGCGTGGAGATCAGGACTTCCGGGTTCAGTTTCACCGGAATGTAACAGTAGAAGATATACTTATCGGTGGTCTCCCCGTTATTTTTCCGGATATCCAGTTCATGGATCCGTATTTTCATGGCGGTTATTCTTTTTTGGATGTCGCCGAGTTCCGCACTTTTTTTCCTCACCACGACCTCAATCCGCTTAAAAAGTTTATCCTGGAAGAATCTTTTTTCAAGAACATCCATGATGGACAGGGAGAAGAGGATCACCACCAGGGCCACTGCGCTGATGCGGAATAATCCGGCGCCGATGGCGAGTCCCATCATGGCCATGGCCCAAATGGAGGCAGCCGTGGTCAATCCCTTCACGTTGAAACCGAAACGGAGAATCGCCCCGGCCCCCAGGAAACCGATGCCGGTGACCACCTGGGCGGCAATCCTTCCGGGGTCCCCGTTCTGAAATTCCGGATAGGTCTGCGGTATATAAATAGAGAGCAGCATGCCCAGGGTAGATCCGATGCTGATGAGAATGTGGGTTCTCATTCCGGCAGGCTGGCTGTGAGCTTCTCTTTCAATACCGATGAGCATGCCGGCAATAAAACTGACCAACAGCCTGAGGGTGGCCGTTTCAAAGGTAATGACCGTAGAACCGGCTATGACAGATAAGTCCATATTATCATATCTTAATAGATCTTTTTCTCACAGAAACTCTCTGCACGGCATGCCCTTACCGCGTTTTACAGGCCGTGAGGCCCTGGGTTACCCGAAATGGTAAAGGAACACGGCGATACACTCGAATGCCGGCTTGGAGACCCCTTCAATTCCCATGATGATCTTAACCCTGATACGGGTAATACCTCGCAGGTTGGTGACCGACTCCATCAGAAAGCGGGCGCTGACACGGCTGTTGACGACGACCGGCTGGTTGAAGCGCAGGCTTTCCATCCCATAATTAACGACAAGTTTGACATTGTGAACGTCGACCACGGTGTGCCAGAGATAGGTCACCAGCGACAGGGTGAGGTAACCATGGGCGATGGTCGCTTTGAACGGCGATTCCACAGCGGCCCGTTCAGGATCGGTATGAATCCACTGGTGGTCGAAGGTGGCCTCCGCAAACCTGTCGATCTGTTCCTGGGTGATCATCAACACCTCCGAAACCCCAATCTCCTGACCCACAAGCGCCTCAAAATCAGCTAATCCGTTGATCATCCTTTTTGGCATACACAAAGTGGTTTTTTTCAATAAACAATGGTATTATAAAAAGCCGAAGATACAAAAGTAACCTCTGAAAATGCCGGATAAAGCGGAGTAAATTATCTTTTCGTGTTCTTTCTGTCGATAAATTTTCAACCTTTGCAGCAGTTTCGGCGAGATGAAGAAATTGTTGCTTTCCACCACATTTCTGGCCATTGTGGCTTCGTTGCTTTGGTCTACGGCATTTGCCGGCATTAAGATCGGGTTGCAATACCATACGCCGCTGCAGTTCGCCGCCATGCGTTTTACCCTGGCCGGGTTGATGGTGATGCTCACCTTTGGGAAATGGGGCATTTACCTACGGGAAGTCAAAAGGGAATGGCGGTTTATTCTGACCATCGGTTTTATTCAGGTAATCGTCCAGTATGGCCTCTTTTACACCGGCATGGATCTGGTTCCGGGAGCGCTGGGGGCTATGATTGTGGGCTCATCACCCCTTTTTGTGGCTTTGGTGGCCCATTTCACCCATCCCAACGACCGGTTGAACACCATGAAAGGGATCAGTATTCTGGTGGGCGTCGCCGGAATCGCCATTCTCACCCTGGGGCGCAGTAATGTCGTAACGAAAAACCCTTACGAATGGGTGGGCATCGCCCTGCTGATTTTCAACAACATGGCGTCGGGATACAGCAATGTGCTGGTGTCGCGCTTTTCCCGGCCTCTCTCCCCCATCATACTCACCTCGGCTTCCCTGCTCATCGGGGGGTCCATGCTTTTCCTCCTCTCCCTGCCCATTGAGGGAGTCCCAAGGGGTCCCTTTCCCTGGGATTACTGGGCAGCACTCATCTGGCTGGCCTTTCTTTCGGCGGCAGCTTTTTCCATTTGGTACTCTCTGCTGAAACGCCCGGGGGTCAAAGTCTCAGAACTGAATGTATGGAAATTCCTAATCCCTGTTTCGGGGGCTGCCCTCAGCTGGATTCTGGTAAAAGGAGAAGACCCCGACCAGGGATCTGTCGCTGGCATGTTCTTCATCGTCATGGCCCTGGTACTGGTCAGCCGCGCCCGTAAATAACCCGGTGTTTCGCCGCTAATCGGCGACCTGCGGTCGGTATTCGGTATTCAGTGCCAGCGGCCGGTATTCGGTATTCTGTGACAGCGGTCAGGCATTCGGTATTCTGTGACAGCAACAGGCATTCAGTATTCTGTGACAGCGGTCAGGCATTCGGTATTCAATGCCAGCGGCCGGTATTCGGTATTCTGTGACAGCAGCAGGCATTCGTTGGCTGACCGGTGACCGATCTCTGATTACTGATTACCGCCTTAAAGCTTGACCTGCGATAATACCGGAAGGTGATCAGAGGGCCAGCGGTTATCCCAGCCGTCGGTCAGCACCCCATATTTTTTCACTTTTACTTTGTCGTTGACGAAGATGTAGTCGATTCGTTGGTCAAGGGGATGGTCCCTGAGGAAACTATTGAAGGTACCCACGGGACCATAGGGGGGCGTTGTGCTGATGACGGAGCTGTCGTGTAACTTTTGCAGGATAAGAGCGATGGGCTCGCTCTCAGGGGTCAGGTTAAAATCGCCGGTGACGATAACGGGAAGGTTACCGGGATTGAGACGGTTGATTTTCTCCATAATCAGGCGGGAGGAGTTAACCCGGGCCACATTCCCGACATGGTCAAAATGGGTGTTGAAGAAGAAGAATTTTTTTGAAGTGCCCCTGATTCTGAACTTGCCCCAGGTGACAATACGGGGAAAGGCGGCATCCCACCCTTTTCCCGGAGTGTCGGGGGTTTCCGACAGCCAGAACTGTCCCGATGTCAGAATTTTGAATTTCCCCGCGTCATAAAAGACCGGAGAGTATTCACCGCCGGTTTTCCCATCATCGCGCCCTGTGCCGATGCGGACAAAACCGGGCATCCGTTCTTCGATGTCCATGATCTGTTCATGCTTGGCCTCTTGTAATCCAAAAATGGCCGCATCATGGAATTTAAGAAGCGCAGTGACCATCTCTTTCCGGTTGGGCCAGGCATTGATGCCGTCGGCAGAGGTATTTAGCCTGATGTTGTAGGTGACAACGTTAAAGGATTGCGCCATGGCTCCGGAAGTGATGAGGAGCAATAGGGAAATAAAAAGGTTCTTCATGGTACGGTTTTAAGATGCGTTTTTCTATTCACAAAAGCTGAATCTCTGGCTATCGCAATTGTTCTGGTCTCCGGCGATGACGGTATGCCTGGTTTCCCATCTTTTATGGAGGACATAGTGGTATCCGAATTCCAGGATTTCCCTGAAATAGGCAGACAGGGGGCGGCTGGCCATTTCATGGCCTCCTCCGCAGGTGGTATGGAGCCAGTAGGGGGCATTGACGCCGGCCAGTTTATGGGCGATGGTATAGGCGCCGTGCAGGAGCAGATACCCTGGTTTTGTGGGGGGACAGAAATGGTGGGATGCCGAGGCGTAGGGGACCAGGTTGTCGCAGGTACCGTGAAAAAGCAGGGAGGGAATGGCAGAATCGGCGAAGATCCTGGAGGTGTCGGGGATGGCTCCTGCCATGGAAATCACCCCGGCATAGGCCACCGGACCCGAATCGAGGCCGTAGCAATAAGGGGGCTGATAGGCTGCGATGAGGACGGTTTCGGCACCGGCGCTGCTTCCCGCCAGGATGATGGCTTGGGGATCCACTCCCAGCGATTCCCTTTGACGGATCAGAAAAGCCGTGGCATCCTGGAGGTCTTCCACGGCCGACTGGAAGGTATTCAGTTTATCGGTGGCCGGACAGTCACAACCGAAAGCTGTGGGTTCACCCTGGCGCGTGAGGCGGTAGGAGATGGAAGCCGCCAGGTAGCCGTGTTCCGCCAAGCGGTGGCAAAAAACCACAATCTCAGGGGAATTCCGGGTTCCTCCGCTGAATCCCCCGCCGTGGACAAACAGCACTACCGGACGGGCCGGAAGGGTGTCGCCATAGGGGGAGTAAAGATCCAGGTCGAGGTTATGCCCATCTTTGGAGGCATAGGTGTAGGTCTGGGTATCTACCGAATCAAAAAGAGCTTGCAGAAACCGCTCCTGTCCTGTGAGCCCTGCGGGAATCATCAGCCACCATAATAGCGCGGGGATTCTATATCTCCTTAACATACGCCGGTTTTTGAGGGGCAAGTTATAAAAAAAAAGATGGAATCAACCTTTCGGTGATTCCATCTTCAAGTCCCAATAACATGCAAATTTATACCCTAACAAAAGGAGTCCCTCAAATTACAATCCCTTTGAGGGATATTAGGATCTTGCAAAAACTAAACCATAATAATTAACTTAATGATATTAAACAACTTAATTTATTATGGTATGAGAACTTCGTGTCAATTATGAAAATTATTTCCCAATATGGGAAAAGCAAGGTTAAAACCTCTCTCTGGGGGTATACTTGGTGTGGAGAAGTTTGTGAGAGACATCGCTGTTGGCTTCCTTGAGGAAATCGCGATAGAGTTTGATGATCTCCGGATTCTCGTGTGATTTTCTGATGGGCATACCAGCATCTTCGGCATAGATGGCTTCGGCGCGTTTTTTTCTGATTTCGGGACTGGTGGGGATGGGTTGTCCGCCGCCTCCGAGGCATCCTCCCGGGCAGGCCATGATTTCTATGAAGTGGTAGTTCGCTTTCCCCGATTTCACGGAATCCATTACCGCCTTGGCGTTGACCAGTCCGTGCGCTACGGCACATTTCAGTTCCACGCCATCGAGGAAGGCCCATTCCTTTTTAGGATTTTCGATTTTTATGGAGACTTCGCGCACCCCTTCCATACCTCTGACCGGGAGAATCTCGAGATTGGCGAAGGGAACTTCCCTGCCGGTAACGATTTCGTAGGCCGTGCGCAGGGCGGCTTCCATGACTCCGCCGGTGGCGCCGAAAATGACCCCCGCTCCCGAGGAGTCTCCCATGAGACGGTCAAACTTACTCTCTTCGAGGGCCACAAAATTAATCCCTGCCTGCTTGATCATGATGGCCAGTTCGCGGGTCGTCAGCACATAATCGACATCACGATAGCCGCTGTCGTGCATCTCGGGTCGGGCAGCCTCGAATTTCTTCGCGGTACAGGGCATAATCGATACCGACACGATTTTGTCGGGGTCCAGGTTGCGTGCCTTGGCATAGTATGTCTTGACCAGGGCTCCGAACATCTGCTGCGGTGACTTGCAGGTGGAGAGGTTGTCGAGATATTCGGGATACATATGTTCTATGAACTTGATCCATCCGGGGGAACAGGAAGTGGCCATGGGAAGCTTCACATTGGGATCCTTATCTTTCAGGGCCTTTTTCAGGCGGGTAAGGAGTTCTGTCCCCTCCTCCATGATGGTGAGGTCGGCCGTGAAATCGGTATCCAGCACCGAGTCAAATCCCAGCCGTTTGAGGGCTGCCACCATCTTTCCGGTATTCCGGGTTCCCGGTTCAAACCCCAGTTCCTCGCCCAATCCCACGCGTACGGCAGGTGCTGTTTGCACCACGACATGCTTATCGGGGTTCGATATGGCTTCCCATACCTCTTCAATATAGTTTTTCTCGACCAGGGCACCTGTCGGGCAGTGGTTGACACACTGGCCACAATTGGTACATACCACCGAATTCATGGGTTTCTCCATAAAGGTGGTGATCTTCATTTCATCCCCTTTGTGGGCCACGGTAAGGGCGTTGACTCCCTGCAATTCGGCACAAGTACGCACACACCGCTGGCAACGGATGCACTTGCTGTCGTCCTTGATGATGGACGGAGAATACATGTCGATGGTGTAGGTTTTGTAGGGGACCAGCTCGATGAACTCCTGGGTCATGATTTTGTATTCCGAGGCCAGCTCCTGAAGTTCACAATTCCCATTGCGGTAGCATTTGGTGCAGTCGGCGTTGTGTTCCGCCAGAAGAAGCTCAATGATGTGTTTCCGGGAATTACGGACCTTCAGGCTGTTGGTGAGTATTTCCATACCCTCTTCAACAGGGGTGGCGCATGCCGCGGATAGTCTCTTCTGACCGCCAATCTCGATCACGCATACCCGGCAGTTCCCGGCTACACATAAGTCCTTATGGTAACACAGGGTGGGAATGATGATCCCGTTCTGCTTGGCTGCATCCAGAATCATGGTGCCTTTGTCGACCTGAACATTGTACCCGTTCAGGGAGATATTGATTTTTTGAGTTGTCATAACGGTTTCAATTAAGCATTAGTAAATCATTTCTTCCCTGAAATTTTCAACAATGGAGGAGAACGAGTTGGCCACCGATTGTCCCAGTCCGCATTTGGCAGTCAGCTGCATGGTTTCCGTGAGTCTGAGGAGTTTGTCGAGATAAGAGGCCGGGCGGTCGCCCCTTTTCACGGCTTTGATACCCAGAAGCAGCTGCTGGCAGCCTACCCGGCAGGGGGTGCACTGCCCGCAGGACTCTTCCCTGAAAAATTCGAGATAGTTGTCGAGAACATTGTACATGGACCGGGAACTGTTGAAAAGCATCATCGATCCCCCTGTGGGCAGTGATATGCCTGTCAGTTTGCCCTGGTACCCGATGGCTGTGTCGGAAAATTTCTTCCGGGGAACCAAGAATCCAGAGGCTCCTCCGACCTGTACGGCCTTGGTGTCCCCATCGCCGAATTCATAGACAAAATCCTGAAGGCTCATTCCCAGTTCAAGCTCGTAAATTCCCGGTTTCGGCGTGTCGCCCGACACTGAGAAAAGCTTGGTGCCCCGGGAATACTGCACGCCCAGGTCATAGAACTTCTTGGCGCCATATTTAAAGATGGTGAAGGTGTGGGCCAGGGTCTCCACGTTATTGATGACGGTAGGCCCTCCCATGTAACCGTAGTTGGTAGGATAAGGGGGTTTATTGCGTGGTTCGCCCCGTTTCCCCTCCATCGATTCGAAAAGTGCCGTCTCCTCACCACAGATGTAGGCTCCGCTCCCCATGAAGATTTTAATTTTGAAATCGTTATTGATCTCCTTCAGGTAATATTCAAATTCCTCGATGACCTTCTGCAACTCGGGTTTCAGAAAGCGATATTCACCCCTGAGGTAGATGAATCCCTCTTTGGCCCCGATGACATGGCCGCAGGCCACCATAGCCGTCAGCACCTTGTAAGGGACCCTTTCCAGGATCTCCCGGTCCTTGAAGGTCCCCGGTTCCCCCTCGTCTGCATTGCAAATGACGTACTTGGGCTGTGAATCTAACTCGGAAGCCACCTTCCATTTCAACCCGGTGGGAAATCCGGCGCCCCCGCGGCCTTTCAGCTCTGAGCTAATCAGCTCGTTGATAAGGTCCTGCGGCGTCCTATTCAGGATGTTGCCCAGGACTTTCTCCCAGTCATTCTCATTCTTGAAAATGAAGTCGGCCCTTTTCAATTGGTATGTGGTTGCCATGATGTTTCAGTTTTATAATGGTTTTTTCATGTAATCCGAAATAATCTCCCTCACCTTTTCCGGGGTAAGGTCAGTGTACACATCATGATTGATCATCATGGCCGGAGCCTTGTGGCAAAGCCCCAGGCAGTTGGTTTGCAGCAGGGAAAAACGCCCGTCAGGAGTCGTTTCCCCCACCCGGATCTTCAGCATGTCCTGTATGGCCATCACCACCTGGCCCTTACCCTTCATGGCACAGGATATGGTCTTGCACACCCTGATGATGTACTTTCCCATTTTCTTGGTTTCCAGAAACGAGTAAAACGTGGCGGTACCATATACTTCTGCCGCAGGAAGATCCATTTCGCGGGCAATTTCTATCATCGAATACTCCGATAGATAGCTCTCCTGATCTACAACTCCCTGCATGACAGGCAGAAGATTCTCCCTGCTCCTGCCATATTGGTCTGCAAGTTCCTTGATAAGTAATTGTGTCGGACTCATTGAATAGTGGTTTAGTGAATTTATTGGTCTGATAAATTTAAGGAGTTGACAGATTAAAAAACAAAGATTTTACCAGAGAATTATCTGTTATTCAGCATACCGTAGAAAATTTTCAAACGTGGAAGCCCTTTGCGACCATCACAACAGCGGTAGGGTTCTCAGGGCAGGAGAAGTGCACCTTGAAACTTAATGATTACTTAAGAATAAATCCCCGGGTAAACGCAACAAAACAGAGGCTTGGTCTGTCTAATAATAGAAAGCCATTAAACAACAGAGTCATGAAAATGGAAACCCTTTTACTTATGCTGGCATTGCTGGTGGTCATGCCCGTATCTATGGCGGGCCAGTTTGTCTCAGTCGCCGGGAGAGTCACAGATAACCTGACTGGAGTGGTTATCCGTGATCTTACCGTGGTGGAAAAAAATTCAGGAATCGGCACCATCACTTCCCAGGATGGTTCTTTCTCCCTTCTGTTAAAGCCAGGAGATGTCCTTCTCCATCTCTTCAGTGAGAATTACGAGCTTCATACGATCTCTTTTGAACTGAAGAGAGATACGGTTTTTCAGGTACCCCTGAGTGCTCTCAGGAGCGAGAATTTTAAAAAGGGGAAAAAGGAATCAATTTCTGAGGAGTCGCACGGTAGTATTGCCGATAACCCTGTCAAAGAGAAAAAGCACCGCTGAAGCTTTCTTACTCCCTCATCAGGGATATAGGGGGTGATGTGCATCCCGGAGGAACCGGAATTCGCAGCAGTGTGGCGAGTGTGGGGACCAGTGATGTGGCATCCACTTTCTCATAGAGGCGACGGGCGGGAATTCCTGCTCCATAGAAAATGAGGGGGACATGGCCATGTCCCGAATAGTGCGCCTTTTTGAATTTGAAGGCAGGTTGCCATCCTTCCCTGAGGACCAGCAGGATATCGCCTGATCTTCCCTCATGCCACGAATTGGTCACTCCTTCGCGGGAGCTGTGGCTCAGCTGTCCCTCCCTGATCTGGTCACTGGATACCGCCATTTTTATCCCTTCGAACTCGGAGAGGAAGGCGGCCACACGGCTGCGCATTTCTCGCAGGTCGGTCTTGTTAATGCCGGCAATTTTGTGGTTGAGGTATAGTTGCAGTCCGTTGTTATATTCAATCCATTTCAGGTCGCCATAGCTGATGTTCAGGAAGGAGTTGAGCAGGGCTACGGCATTGTCAGGGGTAAACGTGCCTGCCGGGAACCTCATCTTTTCCCTGAGGTAATTCACAGGATAGTCAGCCGAGGAGTTGGCGGTGAGAAAAACCAGCAGGTGATCGGTGCCGAACTTCTTTTCGGCAAGGGAGAGCAGAGCGGCGATTTCCTCGTCGAGGCGAAGGTAAAGGTCCTCCATTTCGACCGATGCCGGTCCGAAGGAGCTGTTTTCCTGATCCATTGAAGAAAAGATGACTGTCACCAGGTCGGGATGGTCATCCTCTCCGATTTTTTCATTTTCGAGGAGTTCCCGCGCGAAATTCCCGACCAGGGAATTCCCAAAGGGAGTCCATTTCAGCGGGCCAAAGTGACCTGCGCTTTTTACCAGGGGAGACAGGGAATGGGGGAAGGTGTTTTTCCCACCTCCGAATCCCTGCTCATAGGGGGAGCGATCCTCATGGCTGGCGTTGTAGTCAGCGGAGTTTTTGAGAAGGACCCAATTGCGGGATGCGAATTTTTGGGCCTCTCCCCTGTCGTTGAATGTATCCACCCAGGGGGGCTGTGAGGTCAGGTAAAACGAGGAGGAGATCATCTTTCCTGAGGCTGAGTCAAACCACCAGGCGGCATCGCCGCTGAATCCGGCAGCAAAAAGTGCAGGGGCTTCATTCAGGGCAATGCTGAAAACCTTCGGCTTTCCGTTGCATGAAAGCTTCATCTGGTCGCCAAGGGTCGAAGAGCGCAACTGATGCGGGGAGACCCGGCTTCCCGAAGGGGCTCCCCCGATGGCGGGGTACTCCTCATCGGCAACAGCAGCGGTGACTTTCCCCTTGTCACGGTCATACCATGATTCGTCGACAATCCCGTGAACCGACGGGGTGACTCCCGTAAAGAGTGTGGCAGTGCCGGTGGCATTGTTCAGGATATGCTGGCTGATACTGAAACCCGTACACAGGGTTCCCCCGTTGACCAGCTTGCGGAAACCGCCGTCCCCGAATTTGTCCCAATACCGGTCAATATAATCGGGACGCATGTTTTCAACCACAATGCCCAGCACCACCCGGGGAACCTCCCGCGAAGCAGGAGCGGAAGGCCGCGCGACGATCTGTATCGCCCACATCATCAAGATCACGGCAAACAGCGCTGTTTTCCTCATCTTAAAATATTTCCATTTTCAGGTTCAAAAATAGCAAAACTATTTCTTCTGAAGTCCAAACCTATGGTTAGCCTCTTTTGATATTCATGCTTTGTGACGGATTGATCCATTACGTCGGAGATTCACTTTCATCAATCACCGGAAAATTGTTAAATTCACCCGTTTAAATCATAAAAGCTGATCTATGAAAACCTGTTTACCGAAGAAAAGAGACTGGCTCTTGTTGTTTTCCCTTCTCCTGATTACCGGATGCGGAGGCCCCAAAAGTCCCGAAAATGAATGGATCCAGTTATTTAACGGCCGGGATCTGGAGGGGTGGACCCCAAAAATCAAAGGATATGAGGCGGGTGAAAATTTCGCCAATACCTTCAGGGTGGAAGACGGGCTGCTGAAAGTGCGGTACGATGGGTATACCGCTTTTGAGGATCGCTTTGCCCACCTGTTCTACAAAGACACATTCTCAAACTATATTTTACGGGTAGAATACCGGTTCGTGGGCGAACAGTGTCCCGGAGGTGCCGGCTGGGCCTTGCGGAACAGCGGGGTGATGATCCATGGTCAGCCCCTGGAAACCATGGACAAGGAACAGGATTTCCCGGTATCCATTGAGGTGCAGTTCCTCGGAGGAGACGGGACCACAGACCGGACTACCGGGAACCTGTGCACACCGGGCACCAATGTGGTGATGGGAGGAGAGCTGATCCTCGACCACTGCATGACCTCCACTTCAAAGACATACCATGGTGAGGAATGGGTCACTGCAGAGGTGGAAGTCCACGGCAACGGTATCATCCGCCATATCATCAACGGCGATACCGTTATCGTTTACGAACAGCCGCAGCTCGATGACCGCGATCCCTCCTTCTCCAAACTCGTGCCTGCCAACGGGGATAAAATGCTGCACGGCGGCACTATCTCCCTTCAGGGAGAAAGCCACCCCATTGACTTCCGGAAGGTAGAAATCAAAAAATTGAACTGATCACTAATGGTGATGGGAGACCATTTTCACCCTTAACTTCCGTGATTGCAGCACTTGAGTTACGGATCGACTACTTAGGGTATCGGCCGAACAGGCGGCTGATCCACCGGTGGAATCCGTGAATGCTACCCACCGGTTCTGCGAACATCATCATACAGCGCCCGTGGATGACGGGGACCCCTTTTTCGCGTGCCAGTTCCAGGGCTTCGGGAGTATCGGAACTCTGCTGGATCCATATCTTACTGATTCCGTACTCCAGGGCATCGCGCACCACTCCGGCCGTTTCCCTGGCCGGGGTGACGATGTAAAGATGTTCCAAACCGGAAGGCAGATCCCTGACGGTCCTGACACAGGGAATTCCTTCCAGTTCAGAAGCTTCCGGATGAACCGGAAAGAGGTCGAAGCCCCGTTTCCGGAGTTCCGAAAAGACCATACCCCCGAATTTTTTCGGATTGCGCGAGGCCCCGGCAAAAGCCATCCTTTTGGGGGCCAGAAAATCCTGAATATCAGCCAGAGAACTCATATGCTTCATGATTTAAATGAATCCTTTACGACAAGGAAATCAGCAAAAGAATATCCTGAATAATAAGTAATCATCCCTCTCCGGGAATTACAGGATCAGCTGTTTTTTGCGGGAGCCGGCACTTTTCAGCAGGCCGGGACTTTTCACCGGGCCGGGACTGTAAGTGCACAGCAGGCCGGGACTGTAATTGCACTGCGGGCCGGGACTATAGGTGCACAGCGGGAAAGGGTGATCACATACAGAGGAAATCCAGCATCTTATGGGTGCCGAGGAAGCCCTCGAGGTGGTCTCCGGGGTGCACGGGTCCCACGCCGGCAGGTGTTCCGGTATAGACCAGGTCCCCCGGGTGAAGGGTGACATACCTGGAAATATGAACCAGGATCTCTCTGAAACCGAAAATCATCAATCCGGAATTGCCCTGCTGGACCGTTGTGCCGTTGATGTCGAGGCGGAAGGTTACCGCACTGAGGTCTTCAAAGGCCTCCAGGGGAAGAAAAGGCGAGCCGAGCACCGCAGACTGGTCAAAAGCCTTGGCCTTTTCCCAGGGAAGCCCCTTCGATGCCAGCTGGCTCTGGAGGTCCCGGGCCGTGAAATCAATGCCCAGACCGATTTCTCCGAAACAGAGCCCTGCCTGCTCCAGCGACAGGTTCTTCCCTGTTTTGGTGATCCTGAGTACCAGCTCAATCTCATGGTGCAGGTTAATGCTCCACCGAGGAATCTCAAATGGTTGGTTGTCCGTCAGAAGCGAGGAGTCGGGCTTCATGAAAAACACCGGCTCCGCAGGCATCTCATTCTGCAGCTCCTGTATATGGGCCACATAATTCCGCCCGATACACACTATCTTCATTATTTGGCATTCATTCTGAGTTTGATCTGCGTCAGCACTTTTTTGGTGTATAGGGGAAAATCGCCATTGAGCATCCAACCATAATACCCTGGTTGTTCCCTGAGCACCTTTTCCACGGGAAGGCCCTTATTTTTCCCGAAATTAAAAATTTCCACCCCGTTTTCGTCGTAAACGATTCTTCCCAGGTAATCGGCATAACGGTCATAGGCCGAGAATTCGCTCAGTTTTTCCACATCATTGACGATGGGAATACTCTTGCGTCCGTTGTGATCCTCATACTCGGCTTCCTGGTAAGTCTCGAGCTGGGATTTAAGCACTTCATAGGTAGCGCGGGCATCGGCCAGGGCAGAATGGGCATCGGTAAGCTCTTCGTTACAATAAAACTTATAGGCAGCGGTCAGGGTCCTCTTTTCCATTTTGTGGTAAATGGCCTGGACGTCAATAAATTTTCTTTTCTTGAAGTCTATATCGACGTCGCAGCGCAGGAATTCTTCGGCCAGGAGAGGAATATCGAAGCGGTTGGAGTTGAAACCTGCCAGGTCGCATCCTTCGAGGAAACGGGCGAGGGTTTTGGCCACCTCGCGGAAAACGGGGGCATCCTTCACATCCTCGTCGGTAATGCCGTGAATGCGGGAAGCCTTTTCAGGAATGGGCATTTCAGGGTTGACACGCATCACCCTCTCCTCTTCACTGCCGTCGGGATGAATCTTGAGCAGGGCAATTTCCACGATCCGGTCGCTGGCAATATTGATACCAGTGGTCTCAAGATCGAGAAAAACCACGGGATTCTTCAGATTTAGCTTCATAGTGTTATTATTACGATGCCAGGCGGATTATGTTACTCCATCCGTTTGACTTTTCATAAAAAAAAAGGATCCTGTAGTGCCCGTGAGGGCAGATACAGGATCCCCCAAGATCAAAGAGATTCCTTAAACATTGATCATCATGGGCATGAGGAGCATCAGCACGTCCTCATTCTCATCCTCTTTCTCTTCGGGAAGAAGGAGTCCTGCACGGCTCGGATCGCTCATCTCGAGCTTGATATCAGCTGAGGGGAGATTGGAGAGGATCTCCTGAAGGAAGGTCGATTTGAAACCGATCTCCATATCGTCGCCTTCATATTCACAGGCCAGTCGTTCCACGGCCGAATGGGCAAAGTCCACATCCTGTGCCGAGACGACCAGCTGGTTACCCCCGATGGTCAGGCGTACCAAATTGCTGGCCTGATTGGCAAAAACGGAGACCCGCTTCACGGTATTGTAAAAGGCCAGACGGTCGATGACCATTGAATTGGGATTATTCATGGGAATCACCGAGTTGTATGACGGATAGTTACCCTCGACCAAACGGCAGATCAGTTCATAATTGCTCATTTTGAAAAAGGCATTCTTATCGTTGAACTGCAGTTTCACATCGTTATCCTCACGTACCAGCAGGTTTTTCAGCAGGGCTGCGGGCTTTTTGGGAAGGATGAAGGAGGACTGGACTTCTGAGCGGGTGTCGGTACGACGGTAACGCACCAGCTTGTGGGCATCGGAGGCCACAAAACTCATGTAATCGGGGGTGAGTTCCACGAAAATCCCGTTCATCACCGGCCTCAGTTCATCGTCGGCCGTGGCAAACAACGTTTTTTCCACCCCTTTCAGCAATATCTGACGGTTTACCTGGAGGGAAGTCCCCGACTCTTCATCGGCATAAGGAATCTCAGGATAATCGTCGCCATCGGTGCCAACGATGGAATATTTTCCGTTTTCGGAAAAGATCTGGATTCCAAAGGTGGCTGCATCTATCTGGAAGGTAAGAGGCTGCTCCGGGAATTCCCTGAGGGTGTCGATCAAAAGCTTGGCAGGAATCGCGATGACGCCTTCGCCTTCCACATTGTCAAGGTCAAGGGTGGTGATCAAGGTCGATTCCGAGTCAGAAGCAGTGACCGTTAATCCTGTTTCAGTGATCCTGAACAGAAAATTATCAAGAATGGGCATGGTACTCTTATTACTGATCACCTTGCTGATGGCCGTCAGATGACTCAGTAACCCGGTGCTGGATACAACAAACTTCATGGATGCAAATTTTTATATTATTACTGTTTTATTCAATGATTTCCGGATCACGAATATACAAACTTTAGTTTTAAGAGCGTAAGAAACAGGAAGCGTTTTTTCACACGCGTGAGGCGTATTTTTTCCGGCGGAAAAAATTGAAGAGGATACCGGCGAGGAGGATCAGCAAAACAGGAATGACGGTATTCACCACCGCAGTGGAATTTCCCATTTCACGGAGCCTGACTTTATCGAGAAGTCTCATTTTCACCGAGGTATTGCGGAGGTCCATGATGCCCTCCCTGTCGGAGAGATAGAGGAAGGCATTGACAAAAAACTCCTTATTTCCGAAGGTTTGTTGTGACACCCTGTCGTATCCCAGGGGGAGGATCTGGGGTGGAGTTCCGGCCTGGGTGCGCACCTTGTTGGCCATCAGGTGGCCGTCGGAGAAGACCATGATGCGTGTCAGGGGGCTCTCTCCGATGGTCTCCTGGCTTTGGACGCCCAGATGGTCGAGGAGGCGGTTCCGGAATACCGAGGTAAACCGTCCTTCCACCAGCACACCGGCAGGGATAAAGGAGCGGTTGAAGAGTTCCCGGGCGGGGGGCCGGTTGATACTCTCCAGGCTCACCCCGGCGGGGGTCCGCAGCGTCCTGCCGTAAGCCGAGGTTCCCAGAATGACCGTGGATTTCCTCTCTCCGGAAGCTTCCACGGTATCTATCGAGGAGACAAATTCCGAATAGATGAGGTTAAGGTTACGGCTCACCGGATGGTTATCGGAAGGGGTCAGCAAGGGGGAAAAATACCAGTTCTGGGGGGTAAAACGGGGTCGGTTGGCATCGGGTGAAGTGTTGACAAGGATCTGAGCGCAGACCACATCCTGCACCAGATCGCTGTTGACACGGACTCCGTAGTGGAAGAGCTGGTCGGTAAGGTTCAGGTCGCGCGGGAAGGCCAGCGTCATGAATCCCAGCGACAAGCTGTCGAGGCTCACCTCAACAGGATCGAGGGCCCACACCACAGGAACACCCTTCATAAGGAGCTGATCGGTCACCCATTTATCCTTTTCGCTGAAGGGTTCTTCAGGCGCGGCGATGACCAGCAGGTCAGGCTTCATGGTTTCGAGTTCCGCAATGGCGGGGTATTCCACCCTGAAAGACTCGCTGAGGGCCCTGGCCAGGTCCTCAGTCTCATAGCGGCTCAGTTCCCCGTGTCCCTGGAGAAAGGCGAGCAACGGCTTTTCGGAGGATGCCAGGCGGCGCAAGGCCGATACCAGCTCATACTCGACGCTCTCTACCGAATGGTTCAAGTTGACTTCGTGGTTCAGACCAGGGTTGTTCTTGAGGAAGTTCACCCCGGTTTCGTGTTCTCCCATTCTCACGAGGGCCCCTGGAAAAAGGAGGGCGGTTTCGGCACCCTGGTCGGTTTTGCGGCGCAGATCGGTAGGCCTGATTCCCCGCGCTGCCAACTCCCCAAAAAACCTCTCCCGGTCCGCCGCCGGAACAGCCGTATAGGGGTCGGTGATGATCAGCCTGACCGGTTTTGAGGAAATACGGCCGATATCTCCGGTTTTTTGGGCGATAGATTGCTGCAACTTCCGGAATCCCGGGGTCAGTTCCCCTTCCAGGAAGAGTTCCACGGTAACGGCTTCGTCAAGTGACCTGGCGGATTTTTTGGTGATCGGCGACAGGGTATATCTTTTGTCGGCTGTCAGGTCTATCCTGTAGGGAAGGAGGTCAGCAAGGAAAAGGAGCCCCAGCAGTCCGGCAGCCATCAGCGCCACCCTTTTCCCCGACCGGCGCAGGGAGTGCCGCGAGCGGCGCAGCACAAAGGAGGTCAGCAGCAGGAAAAAGAGGGTCATGCCGGCATACCACAGCAAATCACTGATATCGAGGACCCCGCGGCTGACAGAGAGGTAGTGTTCCCTGATGGTCAGCCCGGCAAAGAACTTCTCCAGAAAATAAGGGACCCCTGATCCCGACACCAGTCCGAACCCCAGATAGAAGAGGAAAGAGAGGGCTGCGGCAAAGAGGAAGGCGACGATCTGGCTGTCGGTGACCGCTGAGGCAAAGAGGCCGATGGCGATATAGATGGAGGCCAGCAGGAAAAGGCCGGTGAAGGCCCCCCAGGTGCTTCCGCTGTCGATATTTCCGATGGGGTTTCCCAGATGGTATACCGACCAGAACCAGAGGAGCGTGGGAATCAGCGTGAAGGCCACCAGAAGCAGCGAGGCCAGGTATTTGGCGGTGACCAGCTGGAAATCACCCAGCGGACGGGTGAGGAGAAGCTCGAGGGTACCTGTGCGCTTCTCCTCGGAAAAGAGACGCATGGTGATGGCCGGAATGAGAAAGAGATAAAGCCAGGGGGCCAGCTGGAAAAAGGGTTCCAGGGAAGCGTACCCATTTTCGGGAATGTTATAATCGCCCGGGAAAACCCAGAGAAACAGTCCGCTGACCGTCAGGAAAACGATAATGGCCAGGGTTCCGGTGAGTGACCCCAGGAATTGGGTGATTTCTTTACGAAATAGTGTTCCCATATATTGTTCAAGGTTTCCGTTCAAATGAGACCACTGCGAGCTTAGTAACGACTCGAATTGGGGTCCTGTTTCCGGCGGAATAAAGATAACACGGTTTTACCAAATCTTAAGTATGATAAGTTCAGGGGGAGATCTTCCCCGATCTGTCGCAAGGGCCTTCATGCAGGATTCTGATCATTTCTGTGGCCACGCGGGCGCTGGCCCCCTCCTCCCCCATGCGTTTCCTCATTTCCTGGTAGCTGTCTGTGATTTTCCCGCGGTATTTTTCATCTTCCAGAAGCCGAGCCGTTTCCTTTTTCACCAGGTCATCCCTCATCTCATCCATGATCAGTTCTCTGAGGGCCTGACGTCGCAGAATCAGGTTGGGGAGGGAGACATACTTCACCTTCAGAAATAGGGCTTTGAAGAGGCTATAGCTCCATTTCCCTCCTGCCATTTTGTACAGGACGATCTGGGGAGTGCCGAGCAGGGCCGTTTCCAGGGTGGCGGTACCGGAGGTTACCAGGGCGGCATGGGCATAGCGCACCAATGGGTAGGTTTGTTCGAAGATCACGGGAATTGTGGGGTCCTCAGAAAAGGTGGTGTAGACTTCTGGCGCGATCGAAGGGGCTCCTGACACCACGAACCGGTAATCTGGGAATTCGCGGGCCATGCGGGTCATCACCGGGAGCATCAGTCTGATTTCCTGAAGGCGGCTTCCGGGAAGGAGGGCTACCAGAGGTCGCCGGTTTTCTGACGGGGCGGACTGATGTGCATTCTCTCCCTCATCTTCAAGGCTGTTTCTCCTGAGGAATTCCCGGCGGGTGGGGAACTCCCGTTGCGCCGCATTCACGGCATCGAGTAAGGGATTTCCCAAATAGCGGACCCGGGCTCCGTGATGGTGGAAGAACTCTTCCTCGAAGGGAAATATGGAAAAGAGTTCGTGGCACCACATTTTGAGCTTTTTGACCCTCCAGGCTTTCCATGCCCACACTTTGGGAAGGATATAGTAAAACACCCGAAAACCCTCTTTGCGGGCGAATTCCGCGATTTTCAGGTTAAAGCCGGGGTAGTCGATCAGGATGACCACATCAGGCTGGAATTCCAGGATTTTGTTCCTGGCGATGGTGAAGTTCTCCCCTATCCTGCTGAGGTTACGCAACACATCGATGGCTCCCATAAAGGCCATATCGCGGTAATGCCTGAACAGTCGTCCCCCCGCTGCCTCCATCAACCCGCCGCCGAAACAGGCAAATTCCGCCGAGGGATCCTCAGCCTTCAGGGCTTTCATCAGGTTGGATCCATGAAGATCACCCGACGCCTCCCCTGCTATGATAAAATACTTCATTCCCAAAGACAATTAAAATACTCTGGAGAGCAGGACCACAAAGGCAAAAAGGAAAGTGGCCGTGATCACTCCTTTGGCAGCCTTGTCCAGCTGGTTGCGGTAAAAATAGAAGAATGCCAGCAGGTTGGCAAATGCGCAGAGGCTGAGGATTTTGATCAGCATATTCATTTCCGCCAGCTGACTGAGAAAGGATAAAAACGGAACCTGTTGATATCGGGTCAGGTAGATGATCAGGAACAGGACCATGGGGAGCAGGATTCCGGTTAAAATTCCGGATACCAGGGTGTTATATTTACGTTTTCGGGCCTGTCCCATCAGAATTTCCAGTTTTTCATTTCATCGAGGGCATCATAGGAAGTCATGTCCACCTTGACAGGAACGATGGAGACATAATTATTACCGAGGGCGTGAAGATCGGTATCCCGGGCTTCTTCCTCGAAATTCATGAACGATCCGGTGAGCCAGAAATATTCCCGTTGATGGGGGTCAGTCCTCTTGTCATATTCTTCCATCCATTTTCCGCGGGCCTGCCGGCAGATTTTAATTCCTTTAGGGACTCCCGTGGGAATGTTGACGTTGAGGCAGGTAAAGCGGGGCATTTCGTTATCGAGAATGGCCTGGAATACCTTGGCGGAGTAAATTTTAGCTTTTCCGAAGTCGGCATCGGGATGGAAATCGAGCAAGGAAAAGCCGACCGAAGGGACGCCATGCAGACATCCTTCTATGGCGGCCCCCATGGTACCGCTATAGATAACGCTAATGGAGGAGTTGGCACCATGGTTGATTCCTGACACGACATAATCAGGAGCTCTATCCAATAGGTGGTTAAAGCCAAGTTTGACACAATCGACCGGAGTGCCGTTGCATTTAAAAACCGTGATGCCCGGTTCTTCGGAGAGTTTCACTGCCCGCAGGGGTTTGTCGGAGGTGATGGCATTGGACATTCCCGACATGGCCACTTCGGGAGCGATCACCACGACATCACCGAACAGGCGCACCACTTCGATCAGTTCCCCCAACCCTTTGGCATGGATGCCATCGTCGTTGGTTACAAGGATATAAGGCCGTTCATTCATAGAATCAAATTAGTAGAGGCAAATATAATGGAAGTGCGCGGATTATCCTATGCGAGCAGACCTTCTCATGAAAGAGCCGCCCTGTTGCCGGGGCGGCTCTTATCAAATTATACTGTGGTCAGGCTTCCTTGGGTATTAAACCCCTGTTCGCCTGCCTTACCAGGGTTAATGTTTATCGAGGATGACCTTTCTCAGGAAGGAGGCTCCTTCGACTTCTGTTCTCACCATGTAGACTCCCGAGACGTAG
>CAZMMX010000019.1:0-10572 GCA_964567485.1 uncultured Prolixibacteraceae bacterium
GTGTCTCAGCCGATGCCTGGGTTTACCGCCATTAAAAAAATGGCGGAGAGAGAGGGATTCGAACCCCCGGTCCCCGCAAAGGGACAACGGTTTTCAAGACCGCCGCAATCGACCACTCTGCCATCTCTCCTAAACACACTCAAAACTCTGAATGCGCGACAAAAATAGAAATATTTTTGGTTCACCAAACTTTCCTATCCCATTCCTTTACATCACGTCAAGCCGACAGGATAAGCGTTCACAGTGACCCGGAAATTGGGAGGCCTTCGCATATTTTCCGCCTATCGCCTGATTTATTGTCATTTAAGGCTTATTAGTTAAGACCAGGAATATCACTATTGAAGCTCCTCGCGGCAGAGCCGGCGAGGAATCCGATTCCGTCAAGGACTTCCTTATTGCGTTGTTCGCTTACCCCGCGGCAGATCCGACGGGGAATGCGCTCACCGGAATTCAGGATTCCAGACTCCCGGCTATTTCAATATTTCCGCCGGGATTTCCGTAATGGGGGTGACCTCCACGCTCCTGACGAAGAGCTCCCCGCCTTCTGACTGGATCTGTATCCTTCCACCCGTCAGCGGTCTGATGGCGCCATCCTCCTCAGTCCCGGTGTTCATATTGACCATGACGGTCACCCCGTTGACCACATGGACGGTGGTTTGCCCCAGACTGTATAGGTCAACGGTGTTCCATTCACCCAGGGGGTGTTCGGCGTCGCTTCGTTTCTTCACCGAAGAGCCGTTGCGTGTGGCACCGAAGAGAACGGCAGGAACGCCGGGACGAAACACATAGTTTCCCGTGGAGTCGTTTTTTTCGGCTTCCGTTTCACATACCGTATTGTTCATCAGGTAGGTGTCGCCCAGATTGTCGTGCATCAACTGGCATTCGATATTGGTCATCCAGGTTCCGAAGGCAGCCCCGAAATCGCCGAAACTGTGGTACAACAGACCGCTGTTGCGCGAGGTATAGACCTTTTCACCCCAGCGGAAGACCATCCGGAGGTGGAAATTCTCAAATGACTCAAGGGTAGCCAGGGAGCCGTTCACCTCACCCGAAATGCGAATCACCGGGATTCCGCCATCGTCGACCACTGAAAAGACTTTCTCTGGTGTCGCCACAGCGGCCAGGCTGTCAAAACCATTCAGGGGAGATCCAATATAGGTCTCCCAGTTATCAAGGTTCTCACCGTTGAAGAGCGCTCTGACCGTGGGCTCAGGGGCACAGGATGCCAGCAGCACCACCGCGAGCAGGGGAAAAAAGAAAGGGCTGATTCTCATAAACTATATTTGTTAAGTTAGAGTGCACTGTAAAAATACGGGGGGGGTCCTGAACCTAAATAAAGAAAACTGCCCTTAGAGAAAGACAGTTTTCGTGTAGTTCAGAGTGTTTTACCCGGATTATGCCGGCTCAAGGAGTTGCTGTGCGCGCTCGAGGATCGAAGCATCGTCGAGAAGGACAATTCCGCCATTGGGTCCCGGTTCGATATGAATGCCCACCGAGGTCCCGTGGTCGTAGTTGGCGCCTCCGAAGTAGTTTCTGACGGTTTCTTCTGTCACATCAAACTCTTTCGCCAGTTGTCTGATAGACCCGTCAGGTAAACTGTCCTTGATCTTGCGCAACTCATTGAAGGTGATTTTCCGCTCCATAGCCGTAAAGTTTTATGTATTGTTAATGTATTAGAAATTCTAAAGATAGCTTTTATATATTACTTAATCAAAGACAAAGGAAAAAATAGTGGTTCATTTTAACAACTTTTAGCTTCATTATTTACCCTGGTCGATAGCGTCATATAGGGACTGAAGCATGAGGTTGCGGATTCCCAGGTGGGAGAGGAGGTTATTATCGCGGGTGGGGTGTACTCTGTTGCTGAGAAAGACCAGGAGCAGTTCCTGGTCGGGGTCGGCCCATACGAAGGTGCCGGTGTAACCAGTATGGCCGAAACTCGCGGGGGAAGCTCCGGGGGCGGGATAGATATCGGTAGGGCTGGTGGGGTTACGGTCGAGCTGGGGCTTGTCGAAACCCAGAGCGCGGCGGTTTCCGTTTTCCGGGAACTGCACCCGGGTGAACTCGTCAACGGTTTTAGCCGGAAAATAACGTTGGCCGCCGTAGTAGCCTTTCCAGAGATAGAGTTGGAAGAGCTTGGCCAGGTCATTGGCGGTTCCGAAGAGCCCGGCATTCCCCGAGATTCCTCCCAGCATGGCAGCCCCCTCGTCATGGACAAAGCCCCTTAGGGTCTCCATGCGGAAGTAGTCGTCGGTTTCGGTGGGAACGATCCTGCTGATGGGAAACCGCAAATAGGGGTTATACCCCAGGGTGGTCGCCCCCAGGGGCCGGTAGATGTTATCCCGTAAATAGCGCTCGTAGGGCTGTCCCGTGATCTTCCCGATCACCGGAGGCCACAGGAGAAAACCCATGCAGGAATACAAATACCTCTTGCTGTTCAGCAGGGGAATCCTGGCGATCTCCTGGTACATGGTGTCGATATAGCGGCGCTCCATATAGAGGTTAGAGCTGACCCTGACCACATCCTTTGAGGTGGGATGGTCAGAAAACACCTCATCGCGCAATTTGCCATTGCGCGACAGTTGGGAGGTCCAGAAGGGAATGACGGCCGGGAGCTGGGCCTGGTGGGTCAGCACATCCCTGACCACCATGTTTTCCTTGTTGGAATTCCGGAGAAAGGGAAGGTATTCGCTCATCCTGGCGTCGAGTTTCAGTTTTCCCTGTCCGGCCAGACGCATAATGGCCGGAAGGGGTCCCGACACCTTGGTCACCGATGCCAGGTCGTAGAGGTGGCCGGAAGTGACCCTTTCTTTCTGGTCGTAGGTGAGATATCCGTAACTTTTATGGAAGATCACCTTTCCCTGGCGGGCTACCAGCACCTGGCACCCGGGGTAGGCTTTTTCGGCGAGGCCCCATTCTGCCAGGGAGTCTAGCTTATGGGCCAAAAAGGAGGAGGAGATCCCGACCTCCTCGGGAAGGGTATATTTCAAGCGGTTGTTAGGGAGGACATCGACACCGCCTCCTTCGGGAAAGCGGGTGTCGGCAGTGACCGGCATTCTCCCCGACGCTCCCGTGGCCCCGAAAAGCATCTGCACTGCCATTTCCTGGGGCGTTTCTCCCTCCTCATAGGCCAGCACCAGGGCGGAGGCCTTCTCGATGCCAGGAAAAAAACGGAGGGCATAGGCGTTGCCAAAGAAAAGAACGGCACTACGGTGGTTTCGGGTGAGCTTCATGACGGCATCGGTCTGGGTTACCGAAGTCCGATAATTCCGCGAGGGGTATTTGCTGATTTCCTGCACCCCGGCGATCACCAGATTGTACCCCATCAGGTTGGACATGACCTCATCGACCACGGTAATGGGCGCCTCCTTGCTGATGTAATAATGGTCGGCATCGGTATAAAGCTCCACCGTCTTCTGGAAGGGAGAGAGAGAATCCCCGCCAATGGCCAGGGTGGCGATTTTTAGCTTTTCGAGTCCGGTGATCGGCAGCAGCTGGTCGTCGTTCTTAAGAACCGTCAGGCTGTTTTCCACCAGCTGACGGCGCAGCAATTCCGCGGAAGGGTCGGCCATTTTCAGGGTGAGGGAATCGGGAGCTGCCGGATGATAATGATGAAGTCCCAGTTTGCGTTTCATGGCCAGAACCCGGGTGCACCGGGAGTTGATCTCCTCCAGGGTGATTTGACCGTTGACGACCGCCCTTTCAATGGCAGTGACCGCCCTGCGTATATCACGAACCATCTCCACCATGTCGTTTCCGGCTTTGAGGGCCTCCACCTCGGCACTTCCGGGAGGCAGAGAAATCGCCTTCATGTTCATGGCATCGGTGATGACCAGTCCTTGAAATTGCATCTTGTCACGGAGAATTCCCCTGATCACGGGCGCCGAGAGGGTCGCTGGCTTTCCCGAGGGATCCCAGGCGGGAATGGCCAGATGCCCGGTCATGATGCCGTCGATGCCCTCATAGATCAGCCCCCTGAAAGGATGGGTCTCCACACTGTCGAGACGTTGTGCCGTAAGTTTCAGCTGGGGCAGTGTTTGATGGGAATCGCTCCGGGTGTCTCCGTGGCCCGGGAAGTGCTTGGCCACGGCGGCCACTCCTCCGGCCTGTAACCCTTTCATGTAAGCCACAGCCGACGCCGTGACGCGCCGGGGGTTCTCCCCGAAAGAGCGGGAATTGATGACCGGGTTGAGGTAGTCGGTATTGATATCGGCCACAGGGGCAAAATTCATGTTGATGCCCACCAGTCTCATCTGCCGTGCTGTTTCCATGCCCATCCTGAAAAGCAGGGAGTCGTGGACCACCGCTCCCAGGGCCTGGGCCGCCGGGAAGAGCATCGCCCCGTCGACCCGTGACCCCAGTCCCGACTCCCCATCGGTGGCCACCAGCAACGGAAGCCGCGACGACTCCTGGAAATGATTCACCCAGGTGGCTGCTTCTGTGGGAGTGCCATTCATCACCAGGATACCCCCCGGTTGAACCTCCCTGATGAGCCGTGCGACTGTCAGATTCGAGGCTTCAGTCTGCGAAGGATAGACATCGATCATGATCAGCTGGCCGATTTTCTCGCGCAGACTCATCCGCTGAAGCTCCGACCTTACCCAGGGATCTGTCTGGTATAACGGCAGGGTGCTCTTCTGCGTCGATCCGCTCCAGAAAAGGGAGAAAAAAAGAAGTATAAGGGTCAGTTTGACTTTAATCATGAATATCCGGATTATGGCACGGCCCTAAATTAGTAACTCCACGTTAAAGAGAAAACATAAATGGGGAAAAATCCTGCCATTGACAGCCAATTCCTTTCTCTCTGATTTTTCCTGGTAAGGGTGAAAATGGTATCTTCGTGGGGTCGAACCATCAAATTCTATTTTTTATGTTACAACGGATCCTTACCCTGACCATCGCTGTGGTTCTGGCCCTCACATCAGCGGCCTGTCATTCGGGGACTCCCCGGGAAAAGGCTTCTGCGGGAACTGCTTCTCTGCCGGAATCGCCGGAATCAGCAGCCCCCCCACGGGTGATCACAGGGGCCGAACAGCCCGGAAAGTTCCTACCCCTTCTGGAAGGGAAAAGTGTGGCCCTGGTGGTCAACCATACGGCCATGAACGGCGGGGAGCACCTCGTCGATCTGCTGGTCAGGAACAATATCAAGGTAGCCCGGATTTTCGCCCCGGAACACGGGTTCCGCGGTGAGGCCTCTGCCGGCGAGAAAGTCGCCGATGGCAGGGATGAAAAGAGCGGCGTGGAGATCGTATCCCTATACGGGGAAAACAGAAAGCCGTCGCCAGCTCACCTGAAGGGTGTTGACGTGGTGGTTTTTGACATTCAGGATGTAGGATGCCGGTTTTACACCTATCTCTCCACCCTGAACCTGGTCATCGAGGCGTGTGCCGAAAACGGAATTCCCCTGGTGCTCCTTGACCGCCCCAACCCCAATGGCGATTATGTGGCCGGACCGGTGCTTCAACCCGGGTTTTCCTCGTTTGTGGGCATGGTGCCCGTGCCTGTAGTCCACGGGTGCACCATGGGGGAGATGGCGCTGATGATCAACGGCGAGAAGTGGCATAAAGCCCCGGACAGATGTACCATCACCGTGGTAAAAGCCGAAAACTACACCCATCTCACCCATTATGAGCCTCCTGTGGCCCCCTCCCCCAACCTTCCCAACATCCGGTCTATCAGGCTCTACCCCTCGCTTTGCTGTTTTGAAGCCACCGCGGTAAGCATCGGCAGGGGAACCCCCTACCCCTTCCAGGTCATCGGGGGTACCCGCCCCGAATTGGGGAGCTTTACTTTTATTCCCGCCGACATCCCGGGGTTCGTCCATAACCCCATCAACGAGGGCAAAACCTGCTACGGCATCGACCTGCGCACCCTCGACCCTATTCCCCCCTTTACCCTCGGCTGGTTCGTTGAATTCTACCGGAAATATCCCGTCGAAAATGAGTTCCTCACCAATGAGCGGTGGTTTAACCTTCTGACCGGCAACGACCAGGTGATCAAAGCCATCAGAGCGGGGAAAAGCGCCGGGGAAATCACCCTTTCGTGGCGGGAAGAGGTGGAGAAGTATAAGATTATCAGAAAGAAATATCTCCTATATCCCGATTTCGAGTAGCACTTACCAAACCTTGCCCGACCATGGCACCCCTTTCCTTGCCGGGAATCTTCAGGTCAGGAAAGGATAAAAATCCATAACCACAGTGATGAATCCTCTTCTTGTATTTTTTGTTGTTGCCGGGTACTTCGCCATTTTGCTGGCGGTTGCCTGGTTCACCTCACGCAAAGCCAACACCGACACCTTTTTCATTGCCAACCGGCGATCGCCCTGGTATCTGGTGGCTTTTGCCATGATCGGGGCCACTATTTCCGGGGTGACCTTTATATCGGTACCCGGAGAAGTGGGGAATTCCGCCTTTTCCTATTTTCAGTTCATTCTGGGGAACATGGTGGGTTACTGGCTGGTGGCAGGCTTCCTGCTTCCCCTTTACTACCGTCTCAACCTCATCACCATCTATTCTTACCTGGGACAGCGCTTCGGGAGGTGGTCGCACAAGACCGGCTCCTTCTTCTTCATCCTTTCCAAACTGATAGGGGCTGCCTTCCGCCTTTATCTGGCTGCCGGCGTCCTCCAGCTCGCCTTTTTCGACGCCTTCAACATCCCCTTTACCGTCACCGTGATCGTCAGCATCCTCCTTATCTGGATCTATACCTTCAAAGGGGGAATCAAAACCATCATCTGGACCGACTCCTTGCAGACCTTTTTCCTGGTGGGCGCCGTGATTCTCACCATCATTATCATCTCACGCGACCTTCAGTGGGATTTGCCCACCCTGGCAGGAGAGATCAACCGCCATCGTCTTGCGGAAATTTTCACCTGGGACTGGCGCTCTGAGAATAACTTCTTCAAGCAGTTTTTCGGCGGACTCTTTATCACTTTGGTGATCGTGGGCATGGACCAGGACTCCATGCAGAAGAACCTGACCTGCAAGACCCTCAGGGAAGCCCGTAAAAACATGTTCACCTTCAGTATAGCCTTTGTGGTCACCGTCTTCCTGTTCCTCTGCCTGGGGGCCATGCTTTACATTTACGCGGAAAAACAGGGGCTGCCACTGCCTGCCAACTCCGACGACGTATACCCCTGGCTGGCCTTTAACAAACTGGGGCTGGCCGTGGGCGTCGCCTTCCTGATCGGGGTCATCGCCGCCGCCTATTCCAGCGCCGACTCGGCACTCACCTCGCTGACCACCACCCTGAGCATCGATTTCCTGAACGCTGAAAATCTCCCCGAGTCAAAACGGGTGAAAATAAAATCACGGGTCCACATCCTCTTCTCGCTCCTATTGATGGTGATCATCCTGGCTTTCAGGGCAGTAAACGACCAAAGTGTCGTTGTCGCCGTCTTCACTGTGGCTGGATACACCTATGGACCCATCCTTGGCCTCTTCCTCTTCGGGCTCCTCACAAAAAGAGAGATCAGGGACCGCTGGGTCCCCCTTGTCGCCATCCTGGCCCCCACCCTCTCCTATATCATCTCCTCCCATTCTGAAGATTGGCTCGCCGGATATACCTTCGGATTCGAAATCCTTATCCTCAACGGACTACTGATGATCAGCGGATTACTCGCTATTTCAAAAAAAGCCTGAATCTTTTTTTTTAGTTATTTGTTTTGAATTGTTAAAAAATGTAAATTAGAGGCTTGAAGTGGAATACTTTTAACGAAAGTTTTCCGTTTTACCTTCAAAATTACATTCTTGCCAAAGGGTCTGTTTCAAATAGGGCTGGTTGTGCTTGGGTTTTTTCTACTTTTTTCGTGTGAAGACGATAAGTACCTGAGTTCACCGGATGCGCAGTTGCGTTTCTCCGCGGATACTATTATGTTCGATACCGTTTTCTCGACGGTGGGCTCCACCACCCGCATGCTCAAGGTTTTCAATCCCTACAATGACATACTGCTGATATCGAGCGTCAAGGTCGGCGGCGGCGAGTTTTCCTGTTTTCGGCTTAACGTCAACGGAGTAGCCGGCAATGAGATTATCGACATCGAAATCCCCCCCAACGACAGCATCTTCATTTTTGTGGAGGTGACCGTCGACCCCAACGGTCAGAACCTCCCCATGGTGGTCCAGGACAGCATCAGGTTCACCACCAATTTCAATGAGCAGGTGATTCCCCTGATTGCCTGGGGCCAGGATTTTCATCTGGTGAAGAGTGCCACTCTGAAGAATGAGACCTGGAAAAGTGACAAGCCCTATCTGGTCTACAACTATGCCTATGTCGACACCCTGTCGACCCTCACCATCGAACCAGGAGCCAGAATTTACTTCCACAAAGGGGCAGGGCTCTATGTCAAGGGGAATATCGTGGCCAATGGAACCCGCGACAATTCCATCATGTTCCTCCCCGACCGGCTGGAGGTAAGCTATAAAAACATCCCCGACCAGTGGAACGGGATTCTGCTTTTCTCGGGAAGTAAAGGGAACCAGTTTAACTACTGCCAGATCAAAAATGCCAATATCGGTTTGCAGGTGGGTACCATTGAGCATGAAGGTTTTGCCTCAGTGAACCTGGGGAATACCCAGATCGAGAACATGGCCTACGCGGGGATTTTCGCCCTCAAATCGAAGATCACCGCCCATAATACGGTGGTTGCCAACTGCGGGTTTTATGCCGTAGCCCTCCTGGTAGGCGGGGAATATGAGTTTTACCATACCACCATTGCCAATTTCTGGGGGGGATACTCGCGGAAACCCCGCACCACCAGCTCCCTGGCCATTTCCAATACCCTGGAATTCACCAATTCCGACGGGAAAAAAGTGGTCTACCTGGGTGACCTTAACAAGGCCCACTTCGGGAACTCCATCATATACGGCAATAACGCCCTGGAACTGGAACTGGGAAACAACAAGGAGAAACAGTTCAGCTATTTCTTCGACCATTGCATCCTGCAGGTTCCCGACACCTTTAATATTTCCGACAAAAACCACTACAACAACGTGCTGCGTGGCAACAAAAACAATCCCCGGTTTGTTGACATCAGCAAGAACCTGAATTACGAACTCGATACGCTTTCTGCTGCCAAAGATGTGGGCAGCCCTGTCTATTCCAAGATGTTCCCCTTTGACCTTCGGGGAAAAGACCGGACCACCGACAATGGGCCCGACCTGGGAGCCTTTGAAAGAATCGAGAAGAAAACGAAATAATTCGGGAATTTCCAATTGAATTCGCTTAAGTTTTAACCACTACAGGCCTGAGTCAGAATGAATCCCACCGGGGGCTTTAGTCTTCGGACAGGGGGTGTCTTTTAATGAAACAGCGGTTAAACAACATTAATCCATTGCAGATGATGGATTCACTCCTTACTACGAAGAATGCGCACAAAGAGGTCGCGATTGGATATCATGGCGGAAGGATTCGTTTTTTGTTCCGGGCACTTATGCAGGTACTGACAATTTGTTTCTCTTGCGCTCTATCGGCGCAGAACCATGTTCCTGTGGCCACTGTGATGTTCTACAACCTGGAGAACCTTTACGACATCCGTGACGACACGTTGAAAAATGACGAGGAGTTCCAGCCCCAAGGGGGTCGTTACTGGAGCGGTTACCGTCTTTATCAGAAACTCACCGCGGTCTCAAAGGTGATCCTCAACACCGGGAATTGGGAGCCTCCGGCGGTCATTGGATTTTGTGAAGTGGAAAACCGGGAGGTTTTGGAGCAACTGGTTCGCCACCCTCTTCTGCGCAGCTGGGATTACGCCATCATCCACAAGGATTCCCCCGACAAACGGGGAATCGACGTGGCAGCCATCTATCGGCCGGAGCTCTTCCATCCTCTTTTCTACGACTATTTTTCACCCGTGCCCGCAGGAGAAGTCATCCCTAAGACCCGTGAAATCCTTCACCTCTGCGGAATGCTGACATACCGGCAACCGGGCGGCAAAAACGACACGCAGGATGTACCGGAACCTCTTTTGAGTGAACCTCATTTGAGTGGTCCCCCCGGGACGATTTCCGGCGATACCCTGCATCTCTTCTTTAATCACTGGCCATCGCGTTATGGGGGACTGATGGAAACCCGTCCGCACCGGCAAAAGGCTGCCCGCAGGCTAAAAGAGGAAATCCTCAAGACAGGGAGGAGCTCACCTCATCCCCTGATCATCTGTTCGGGTGATTTTAACGACCAGCCGCACGACGAAAGCCTCCTGGGCTGCCTGGGGGCCTCCCGGAAACCGGTTTTACACCCCGACTCCCTCGTCAACCTCTCCTTTGCCTGGCAAAAAGAGGGCAAAGGAACCCTGAAATACCAGTCGCAATGGAATATCTTCGACCAGTTCATCGTCAGCGAAGCCCTCCTCGACACCTCACGCCCCTTGTTCATCCTTCCGGGCGATGCCCGTATCCTCGACGCTCCCTTCCTGATGGAAGAGGATGAAAAATACACGGGAACCCGCCTGAAAAGGACCTATCTGGGTTTCCGCTATCAGGGAGGATTCAGCGATCATCTTCCGGTACTGCTCACCCTGCGGCGTTCTTTAAAGTAGTCATCAGTGCCTGCGGCCGGTGAGCGGTGCTGCGCCGG
>CAZMMX010000019.1:10672-38908 GCA_964567485.1 uncultured Prolixibacteraceae bacterium
CCTGCGGCCGGTAAGGGGGTGAGTCCCAGTTCCCCGGCTTTGAGGAGCATAAGGGCATAGGCTTCTTCGTGGTTATTGCTGATTTCCCCGTCGAGGATAGCGTCTTTGATGGCATTTTTGATGACTCCCACCTCTTTTCCGGGGGGAATGCCGAAGATGGCCATGATCTCCTCGCCGGTTACCGGGGGCTGGAAGTTGCGAATGGCATCTTTTTCGTCTATCTCCTTCAGTTTTTGGCGCACCAGCTGGAAATTTTGGTAATAACGCCTGACCTTGGAAGCGTTTTTCGAGGTGATGTCGGCTTCGCAGAGGGTCATCAGGTCGTCGATATCGTCGCCGGCCTCAAAGAGAAGTCTGCGCACCGCCGAGTCGGTCACCACCTCTTCTGCCAGAACGATGGGACGCATGTGAAGGTCTACCATTTTCTGAACATACTTCATTTTCTCATTGAGGGGGAGTTTCATCCTGCGGAAGATGCCGGGGATCATCCTGTTTCCCACGACGTTATGCCCATGAAAGGTCCATCCCTGTCCGTCGACGAATTTCCGGGTGGCCGGTTTGGCGATATCGTGGAGAAGAGCCGCCCATCGGAGCCAGAGGTCCTCGGAATGGGGAGCCAGCTGGTCGAGCACCTTGAGGGTATGGGCAAAGTTATCTTTATGACCTACGCCACCCACCGTTTCCACCCCCTTGAGACGCACCAGCTCCGGAAAAATCATCTCCAGCAGTCCGGTTTCGTCAAGAAGCAGAAAACCCGTTGATGGCTTTACGGCCATGATGATCTTGTTGAGTTCTTCGGCAATCCGTTCGCCCGACACAATAGAAAGCCTGTTCCTGTTACGGGCGATAGCCCGCAGGGTCTCATCGCTAATGGTGAACTGCAGTTGTGTGGCAAAGCGGACAGCCCGCATCATGCGCAGGGGGTCGTCGGAAAAGGTGATGTCAGGGTCGAGGGGAGTGCGGATGATCCTCCGTTCCAGGTCCCCGATACCGTCGAAGGGGTCGGTCAGCCTTCCGAAGTTGGGACCATTCAGGCTCACAGCCATGGCATTGATAGTAAAATCCCTCCTCTTCTGGTCATCCTCGAGGGAACCATCTTCCACGACCGGCTTCCGTGAGTCGTGGCGGTATGACTCCTTGCGTGCCCCCACGAATTCGATCTCCATACGGCGGTAGCGCACCATGGCGGTGCCAAAATTCCGGAATACCGTCACCTGGGTGCGTGGTCCCAGCGCCGCCGCCACCCCTTCGGCCAGAGCAATGCCATTGCCCACCGCCATAATGTCTATATCGACACTCCTGCGGCCAAGCACCAAATCGCGCACGTACCCCCCGATCAGATAAGCTTCCAGCCCTAAACGGTCGGCCTCCTCCCCTATCTTCCTGAAGATGGACTTCTGTAAATGGGGCAACAGGGTGTACCCCCCCGGAATATGTGGATCACTGACTGCCATTTTTTGTAATAAACGTGACAAAATTACAATTTTTTCCCTTTAATTTAGCAGAAGTCAGAGGAGTCCTTCCTATGGTACATTATTTGTATGCAAATATTTAAATAATTAAATACGTCAAGAATAAAAAACTGCGAGTATGTTAGAGCATTTGACAAAAGAGAGCTTCAAGGAGAAAGTATTCAACTGGGAAGCCAACCAGGATTGGAAATATGAAGGGAGTGTTCCCTGTATGATTGATTTTTATGCCGACTGGTGCGGCCCCTGCAAGATGGTGGCACCTGTGCTGGAGGAGTTGCAGAAGGAGTATGGCGACAAGCTGTTGATTTACAAGGTGAACACCGAAGATCAGCAGGAGCTGGCCGGGATGTTTGGGATCCAGAGCATTCCTTCGCTATTGTTTGTTCCTCTGGAAGGGCAGCCGCAGATGGCTATGGGGGCATTGCCCAAGGCTACTTTTGTGCAGGCAATATCCGAAGTGCTGAAAGTCGAAAAACCGGAGGCCAATTGACACATCCCTATTGAGGGGGTCATCTTTCAGGAGAAATCTGCCAGTCCGTTCAGATCTGATCCTTTCGGACAGAGGCTTCCGGAAGGTTGTCGGGATGTTGCCAATACTGGCAGGCAGGCTTCAAAAGAGTTGGTAAACCTGAAATAAAACAGCGGGAGGTCCTTTAGAAAGGGGCCTCTCGTTGTTTTATGAGGTATTCTTACAGAAGAGTCATGATTTTTTCGAGTTGCATGCCCCGGGATCCCTTCACCAGAATGAAGGCCTTCAAGGGAGGCTGTTCCCTGAGGCAGGCCATCAGCTCTTCAGCGCCGGCAAAGGCGCGGAAGCTTTCGGGGCGGTGTGATGCACTGAAGTGCTTTCCGGTGAGGAAAACCTCACCCCGGAAATGGAGTGCCAGCTCATCGACAATGCGCTGGTGTTCCTCCTGAGAAGAGTCGCCCAGTTCGAACATATCGCCCAGAATCACCATTTTCAGGGGGTACTCCATGGCGATGAAGTTCCTGAGCGAAGCCATCATGCTCGACGGGTTGGCATTGTAGGCATCCATGATCACCTCATTAGACGCCGTTTTCACATACTGTGAGCGGTTGTTTGACGGGATATACTCCGCAATGGCTGCGGTGATTTCTGTGTCGGTCACCCCGAAGTGGCGGCCCACGGCCATAGCCGCCAGCACATTCTCCAGGTTATACTCTCCGATCAGGTGGGTGGCTACTCTGACCACCTCATCCTGCCACCAGGCTTGCACCTCCAGGAAAGGGCCCCTGCCCACCGACCTGCCGGTCACCTGGGAACCACTCTTCCATGGATCACCTCCGTTGGCATTGTCCCTCTTCTCGCCCGACCCACCGGAAGAATCAGGCAGGTCGGATGGTAAAGCCTCTGCTGTTCCATAAAAAACCCTATCCAGTTTCTTCCCGGCGCTGGCCGTGAGCCAGGGATTACCGCCGTTGATAAAAACAGTGCCCCCCCGCTTCTCCAGGTCGCGGTAGAGCTCACTCTTGGTACGGACCACCCCCTCGAAACTACCGAATCCTTCAAGGTGGGCCTTTCCGACGTTGGTGATCAGTCCGTAGTCGGGAGTGGCAATACGGCAGAGGAAGGCGATTTCCCCGGGATGGTTGGCGCCCATTTCCACTACGCCCATTTGGGTTTCCCGGGTCATGGAGAGCAGAGTCAGCGGCACCCCGATGTGGTTATTCAGATTTCCCCGGGTGTATTCCACCCTGAATTTCCGGGCGAGAACAGCCGACACCAGTTCTTTGGTGGTCGTTTTCCCATTGGTACCGGTGATGGCCAGAATGGGAATTCCCAGGCGTTGCCGGTGGTAGGCCGCCAGCTGCTGCAGGGTCTCCAGAACGTTGTGGGTCAGCAGGAACCTCTCCCCCGTGACCACCGCGGGGTTGTCGACCACGGCAAAGGCAGCCCCGGCTTCCAGCGCCGCCGCGGCAAAATGGTTCCCGTCGAAACTCTCCCCCTTCAGGGCAAAGAACAGAGAGTCCGCAGGGATCTTCCGGCTGTCGGTGGTCACCACGGGATGTTCGAGAAAATAGGGATACAACTCTTCGGGCTTCATGAATCTTGGTTTTACGGAAGGGCCAAAATACAAAAAGTATGTTTTAAAACAGTGCGGTGGCAGACCCAATTTTAAAGCTCCTTACGGGGCAACCCGGCCGATATTCTGCTATATTTGTGGCTGACCTGCTAAAACGGTAAAAACAAGGCATCTCTCCGGAATTGCCTCCGGCCGATACAGGGATGGAATGACTATAAATGCATCAGAATATGGATTCAAAGATTCAGCAGCTCACTGAAGTTATTTACAACGAAGGGGTACAGAAAGCCCGGGAGGAAGCGGAGGCCATCCTGAAAGAGGCCCAGCAGAAAGCCGTCATGATTGAGGAGGATGCCCGCAAGGCGGCCGCTGCCATTATGGCCGACACCCGGAAAAAGTCTCAGGAATTCAAACAACATGTGGAGTCAGAAGTTAAAATGACCCTCAACCAGGCGATCTCGGCCATGAAACAGCAAGTCGCCCAACTGGTCACTATGAAGGCCCTTCAGCCTCCTGTGAAAGAGCTCTTCTCCGACAAGGATTACCTCAAAACCCTCGTTTCGGCAATCGTCAAGGGATGGATGGAAAAGGAGAGTTTTGACCTTAACGTCATCCTCCCGGAACAGGGGAAGGAGCAAATGGAAAAATTCTTCAGGCAGAGCCTGGCGGCCGAACTCAACAAAGGTGTGGCGTTCTCCTTTTCTCAGGATTTCCGCAGCGGCTTCAAAATCGGCCCGGCCGACGGCAGTTACCTCATCAGCTTCACCGATGACGACTTCCTGAATTTCCTGAAGGCCTATCTGCGGCCCAAAACCAACCAACTGCTTTTCGGGGAGGAGAAATGAGCAGGCGCAACTATTATTGTCTGATTGCCGGGCTTCCCGATATCATCCAGGACGACAAGAAGCTCCACTTCTCCTCGCTCAGGATCAGGGAGTATTTGCACGGGGAACTCCATCCCGAGGATTTCAGGCTGGTGGAACTTTTTTATCTCCCCTTCGACAACCAGAATCTGGTGAACCGCCTCTTTAGTGCGGAAAAACCGATGGATGAACGGGGAATCCTGGAAGAGAGCCAGCTTGACCACATCGTGCATCCCCGGCTGTTTGAGCTGGCCCGGAAAGAGGAGTACCCCGGGTATATCTACCGTTTCGGAGAGTTGATGCGCAGCAAGGAAGAGGTGGAGGAGAAGGTGACGCGCGAGGAGGCCTCTCACTTCCTCACCTCGGAATATTACCAGCTCCTGCTGCGTTCCGACAATAGATTCGTGCGCCAGGTCGGGGAATACCGGATGAATACCGGCAACATCATGCTGGCCTTCAACGGGCGCAAACACGACCTTCCCTTCGAGGAAGCCGTCATCGGCGACAACCTGGTGGCACAATCCCTGAAGAAAAACCGCAGCCGTGATTTCGGACTGGGCGTCGACTATCCCGATATCGACCCCCTTCTGCAGCTCTTCGAAAGCGACAACCTCCTCGACAGGGAGTTCCGCCTCGATAGCCGGCAGTGGAATTTTCTGGAAGAAAACACCTTTTTCAACTACTTCTCGGTAGAAAGGGTTCTGGCCTTTCTCCTGAAGGTCTTCCTGGCCGAACGGTGGTTCCACCTCGACTACGAGAAGGGACAGGTGATGTTCAACCAGTTATTAAGTGAGATAGAATCCAGTTTTGAGTTTCCTGAAGAATTTTCGAATACATATGGAAAGAAAAGATAAGACCACGGGAGCAGTGACAGGGGTGATCGCCAACCTGGTCATTGTGGAAGTCAACGGGCCGGTAGCCCAGAATGAGATCTGCTTCATCACCCTCGGGGAGGAGCATCTGATGGCGGAAGTGATCAAGGTGATGGGTAAGAATGCCTATGTGCAGGTCTTCGAGAGCACCCGTGGGTTGAAGCCGGGGTCTCCGGTGGAGTTCCAGGGGCATCTTCTGGAGGTGACCCTCGGTCCGGGCATCCTCTCCCGCAACTATGACGGACTTCAGAACGACCTCGACAAGATGGAAGGGGTCTTCCTGAAGCGTGGCGAGTACACCGATCCTCTGAACCGGGAGAAGCTGTGGTTCTTCAAGCCTCTGGCCCAGCCGGGCGACAGGGTCACTGCCGGGGACTGGCTCGGCGAAGTCGATGAAAACGACATGCCCCACAAGATCATGGTCCCCTTCAAGATGGAAGGCTCCTATACCGTGAAAAGCGTGGTTCCCGAAGGGGAATACCGGGTTGACGATATTGTGGCTGTGGTCACCGGTGAAGAGGGGAATGACATTCCCCTCACCATGGTGCAGAAGTGGCCGGTGAAGATCGCCATCAGAGCCTACCATGAGAAACCGCGGCCTTTCCGGCTGCTGGAAACAGGGGTCCGTTGTATGGACACCCTCAACCCCATTACCGAAGGGGGAACCGGTTTTATCCCGGGGCCTTTCGGCACCGGGAAGACGGTTTTGCAGCATGCCATTTCGAAACAGGCGGAAGCCGACATCGTGATCATCTCGGCTTGCGGGGAGCGTGCCAACGAGGTTGTGGAAATCTTCTATGAATTTCCGGAACTCGACGACCCCCGCACCGGCAAGAAGCTGATAGAGCGCACCATCATCATTGCCAACACTTCCAACATGCCGGTGGCTGCCCGTGAGGCTTCGGTGTACACAGCCATGACGATCGCCGAATATTACCGTAGTATGGGCCTCAGGGTGCTGATGATGGCCGACTCGACCAGCCGCTGGGCCCAGGCCCTCCGTGAAATGTCGAACCGCCTCGAGGAACTCCCGGGTCCCGACGCCTTCCCCATGGACCTCTCGGCCATTATTTCCAATTTTTACAGCCGCGCGGGGTATGTCTACCTGAACAACGGGAAACCCGGGTCCATCACCTTCATCGGCACGGTATCGCCGGCCGGGGGAAACCTCAAGGAACCCGTGACCGAGAGCACCCGCAAGGCCGCACGCTGCTTCTACGGCCTCTCGCAGGCACGTGCCGACTCAAAGCGCTACCCCGCCATCGACCCCATCGACAGCTATTCGAAATACCTCGAATATCCCGAAGTCCAGGAATACCTCGAGAAAAACATCTCCGCGGATTGGCTCACCGAAGTGCTCCAGGCCAAGGATATCCTCTACCGCGGGAAAGAAGCCCGCGAACAGATCAACATCCTGGGCGACGACGGCGTTCCCATCAACTTCCACGAGAGGTACTGGAAATCAGAACTTATCGACTTCGTCATCCTCCAGCAGGACGCCTTTGACAAGATCGACGCCGTGACTCCCATCAAACGACAGCAGTACATGCTGACCAAAGTGCTGGGAGTGACCGAACTGAGCTTCCGCTTCGAGAACTTCGAATCGGTGGGCAGCTACTTCAAGCAGATTATCAACACCTTCAAGCAGATGAACTATTCGGAATTCGAATCGGAGAAGTTCGCACGCCACGAGCAGGAGCTGGAAGCTTTGTTAAAGGAAAGGATGAACTAATTTCCGGAGAAGCGACGTTCCGGGATAAAACCGCAATCATATGGAGACACAGTCATTTCAGAAAATATACACCAGGTTGACCAACATCACCAAGGCGACGGTCACCCTGAAAGCCGACCATGTCGGGTACGACGAAATCGCCACGGTTGATGGGCGCATGGCCCAGGTGGTGAAGATCATCGGCAGGGATGTCACCCTCCAGGTCTTCTCGGGCACCGAGGGGATTCCCACCAATGCCGAGGTGAGCTTTATGGGACGGCCGCCGCAGCTCAAGGTGAGCGAAGAGCTGGCGGGGAGGTTTTTCAACGCTTTCGGGGAGCCCATCGATGGGGGTCCCGAGATCAACGGAGAAGTGAGGGACATTGGTTCTCCCTCGGTGAATCCTGTGCGGCGGCGGCAGCCTTCCAACCTCATTGCCACGGGTATCGCCGGTATCGACCTGAACAACAGTCTGGTGACCGGACAGAAGATACCCTTCTTCGCCGACCCAGACCAGCCCTATAATCAGGTGATGGCCCTGGTGGCCCTGCGTGCCAAAGCCGACAAGATCATTCTCGGAGGGATGGGCCTCTCGAACGACGACTACCTATACTTCAAGAATGTCTTCGACAATGCCGGGGCCCTCGACCGCATCATCAGTTTCGTGAATACTACCGAGAACCCGCCCGTGGAACGGCTCCTGGTTCCCGACATGGCCCTGACGGCCGCCGAATATTTCGCCGTCGACCATAACGAGGCCGTACTGGTGCTTCTCACCGATATGACCCTCTTTGCCGACGCCCTGAGTATCGTTTCGAACCGCATGGACCAGATCCCGTCGAAAGACAGCATGCCGGGGTCACTCTATTCTGACCTGGCCCGCATCTATGAAAAAGCGGTGCAGTTCCCCTCAGGAGGATCCATCACCATCATAGCCGTGACCACCCTCTCGGGCGGAGACATCACCCATGCCATCCCCGACAACACGGGGTATATCACCGAGGGACAGCTTTTCCTGCGCCGCGACTCCGAAATCGGCAAGGTCATCGTTGACCCCTTCCGCTCCCTCTCGCGTCTGAAACAGCTGGTCATCGGCAAGCAGACCCGCGAGGACCATCCGCAGGTGATGAATGCCGCCATCCGCCTGTACGCCGACTCGGTCAATGCCCGCACCAAACTCGAGAACGGCTTCGACCTGACCGACTATGATGAGCGGACCCTGGAATTCGCCAAGGAGTACTCGATGAAGCTGCTGGCCATCGACGTCAACGTCGACACCGACACCATGCTCGACATCTCATGGGAACTCTTCGGTAAGTTCTTTACCAAGGCCGAGGTGGCCATCAAGGAACACCTGGTCCAGAAGTACTGGAAGAATTAAAGGTTCGGCAGGTTAAGGCCAAGCCATTCTGACATTTTGACATTCTGACCTTCTAATATATAATATTGTTTTCGTGGCTATAAACATTCAATATAACAAAACCGCACTGCAGGGGCTGGAGAAGCAGCTCAAGGTCAGGGAGCGGGCGCTGCCGACCCTCAAGAACAAGGAGTCGGCCCTCCGCATGGAGGTCAAAAGAGCCCGTGACAAGGCCTCCACCCTCGACGAGCAGCTGGTGGGGCAGATACAACAGTACACGAAGATGTCGCGGTTATGGGGGGAATTCGATCACGACCTGATCCGCATCAAGGACGTAAAGCTTTCATCCAAGAAGATCGCCGGTGTTTTCACCCCCATTCTCGATGATATCGTCTTTGAGACCGGGAATATCAACAGCTTCAACCAACCCCTCTGGTATGCCGACGGCGTAGAGATCGTGCGCAAGCTCACCGGCATCGCCGTAGAAAGGGAGGTCTTCCTGAAAAAGATGGAACTCCTCGACTTTGCCCGGAAGAAAACCACCCAGAAGGTAAACCTCTACGAGAAGGTACAGATTCCCGGGTTCCAGGATGCCATACTCAAGATCAAGCGCTTCCTCGAAGACGAGGACAACCTCTCGAAGTCGGCACAGAAGATTGTGAAGACCAAACAGCAAAAACAGCAGATGGAAGAGGAGGACGAACCATGATAGTACCCATGTACAAATATGCTTTCCTGGTTTACTTCGCCCGGTATCCCGACTTCCTGAACGACCTCCGGAAATTGGGGGTAGTCCACATCGACAGGAAGGTCGTGGAACCCAGTGCGGAGATGCAGGAGCTCATGCGCCACATCAACGAGACCGAACAGGCCATCAAAAAGCTGGACTGGTTCACCGGAATTCCGGGAGAGAAAGCTACCGGGCTGAAAGACGGGAAGGCAGTCTTCCGCAGGATCAAAGAGATCGAAAAGGAACAGGATTATGTACAGCACCACCGTGCGCGCCTCGAAAAGGAGGAGAGCCAGTTGGAACCCTGGGGCGATTTCGATTGGGACAACCTGCAACGGCTGGAGCCTGCCGGACTGGAATTCCGGTTCTTCATGTGTCCGGCGAAAAAATTCGATACCCAATGGCAGGTTGACCACACGATCAGCATCATCGATGAGATAAAAGGCAACTATTACTTTCTCAGGATCGACCGGAAAGGCAGCGACCTCTCGGAATTCCTGGAGCTTCCGGGAGTGGAACAGCTCATGCCACCTGCCAATTCCCTGGGAGGAGTCAGGAAGGAGCTCTCCCAGTTGATGGGGAAGGGCCGAGAACTGCATGATGAGCTGGAACAGATAGCCTTGCAGGATAAGGAGAAGCTGAAGGATTACCGCAATGCGCTGCGCGATGAGTGGGCCAATAAGAATGCTCTGCTCCAGACCGGCGACCATGTGGAAGGCAAGGTGAGGGTCATCGAGGGTTTTGTTCCGGAGACCCGGAAGGAGGAACTCGACAAATATCTGGAAGAGAAGGGTATTGCCCATGTGGTCACACCTCCCGATCCGCAGACCAAAACACCCATTCTGTTGAAGAATAACAAATTCGCCAGGGTATATGAAGTTATCGGCAAGCTCTACGACCTTCCCAACCAAACGGAACTCGACTTGGTGCCCTTTTTCGCCCCGTTCTACATGATGTTTTTCGGTTTTGCCCTGGGGGATGCCGGGTATGGGTTGCTGATTCTGTTGGCCACCACCCTGGCCAAGCGGAAAATGCCCGATATGAAGGATATCCTCACCCTGGCACAATGGCTGGGTCTGGCCACCGTGATCTTCGGACTGCTCACCGGGACCATCTTCGGCATCAGCCTGATAAGTATGGAGATTCCCTTCCTCGAGAAGTTTAAAGCCTACATGATCGACACCGATAAGATGTTCACGCTGGCCATAGTTTTGGGGGTGGTGCAGATCATCTTCGGAATGTTCGTCAAGATCTTCAATGTCCGCAAGCAGCAGGGGCTGGCCTATGCCGTACCCACCATGGGGTGGCTGGTGCTTCTGTTGGGGAGCATAATACTCTTCGGGCTCAAAAAAATCGGAATAGTAGCCGATCCCCAGGCTTCGGTGATCCAATACGTTATTCTGGGTGTTGCAGGGGTGATGATCTTGCTGCTGAACAACCCGCGTCGTAATGTGGTCATGAATTTTCTAGCTGGGCTTTGGGATACCTACCAGATGGCCACCGGCTTGCTGGGAGACCTACTCTCCTACATCAGGCTTTTTGCCCTGGGCGTTTCCACGGCCATCCTCGGGAGTGTCTTTAACCAGCTGGCGATGAACATGAAACCCGACATTCCGGTTCTGGGACCTTTGGTGATGATCCTCATTCTGATCGTTGGACACGGGATCACCCTTTTCATGGCCGGATTGGGGGCTTTTGTGCACCCCATCCGTCTCACCTTCGTGGAGTTTTATAAAAATGCCGGGTTTATTGGAGGCGGGAAGCCTTACGTTCCCTTCGAAAAGTATTCAGGCAAAAACTGAGAATATTATAACAACAACTAAAAACTACAGAACATGACACCGATTTTTTTAGCTTACATTGGGATCGCACTGATGATCGGTCTTGCAGGGATTGGCAGTGCCTACGGAACCACAATTGCCGGTAATGCGGCGGTGGGATCGATGAAGAAAAACAGCGAAGCCTTTGGCTCTTATATTATGCTTTCGGCGCTTCCGGGCAGCCAGGGGCTTTATGGCTTTGCCGGCTACTTCCTGCTCAACAGTTTTGGCCTGCTTGACCCGGGCATTGGCTGGGACAAGGCCAGCGCCGTTTTTGTGTCAGGGCTCTTCCTGGGTTTTGTGGGGCTTCTGTCGGCCATCCGTCAGGGCCAGGTTTGTGCCAACGGCATTGCGGCCGTCGGACAGGGCCATGATGTGGCAGGGAAAACCCTTATCCTCGCTGTGTTCCCTGAGTTGTACGCCATCATCGCCCTGGCTGCCACCTTTATGATTGGGTCGGCAGTGGGCGCTTAATCCAACCAATCTTTATTACCTTGAAAGCCGGGCAGGAGAAATCCTGTCCGGCTTTTTTGCCATAAAAAAAGGATCGGTATCTTCTGTTAATACCCGATCCCTTCATCAAAGATCCTCTCTCTCTCCTGCCCTAAATTAACGCAGAAGAGATTTATGAATATCTATTTTAATGATCAACCGACCTTTTCCACGATCTCCTGGCCCTTGCGGATGGCCTCGAGGTTGAGGGGAATCAGCTTGTGGTAACGCTCGGGCAGTGACTTTTGCAGTCCCCTTTCCACATTGGCGAGGTTGATGACCGGTTTGACCTTCAGGTAGCCTCCCAATACGATCATGTTGAAGACCTTGGGATTTCCCATTTCCACAGCGGCACGCGTCCCCTCCACCTTATAAATCGAGATATCCTTCCTGGTCGGCGCATGGATCACCCCGTTGGGATCATAGATAAGCACACCTCCGGGCTTGACCGCCTTCTCAAACTTATCCATCGACTGCTGGTTCAAAATAATGGCCGTGTCAAATTCATGCAACACCGGGGAACTGATGCGGCTATCGCTGAGGATCACCATCACATTGGCCGTTCCACCACGCATCTCGGGACCGTAAGAAGGGAACCACGTCACTTCCTTATCCTCCATAATTCCTGAATAGGCCAGGATCTTGCCCATCGAGAGCACTCCCTGTCCCCCGAAACCGGCTATGATTAACTCTTCAGTCATGCTTTTCAATCTTAAGTCTTAATTCTTAAATCTTAAATGAAGCTTCGCCACTTCGTCCTTGTCTTGCCCTAAATCTCAATCCAAGCACTTATGATTTAGGATATAAGGCTCTCACGAAACCTCAACCTTTATTGTCAATGTCCTTGAGATCACCTTGCGGATACTCCGGGAACATGTTATCTGCCATCCAGGAATTCGCATCGACGGGGGTCATCTTCCACCCTGAATTACAGGTGGAGGTCACTTCCACAAAAGAGGTCCCTTTGCGGTCGATCACATTCTTGAAAGCCTTGCGAATGGCATTCTTGCATTTCCGCACGGTGGCGGCAGTATGTACCGACTGGCGGGTGCAGAAACTCACGCCGGGAAGCTGTGCGATCAGTTCGGTGATCTTCAGCGGATAGCCGTTGAGCTCTACCGTTCTTCCGTTGGGTGTGGTCGCCGTGACCTGCCCCAGCAATGTCGTCGGCGCCATTTGTCCCCCCGTCATCCCGTAGATACCATTATTAATGAAAACTACCACCATATTCTCGCCGCGGTTGCAGGCGTGAAGAATTTCTCCGGCCCCGATCGAGGCCAGGTCACCATCGCCCTGATAGGTAAAAACGATCTTGTCGGGATTGGTACGGGCAATTCCCGTGGCCACCGCCGGAGCACGCCCATGTGCCGCTTCCTGCCAGTCGATGTCAATCAGGTTATAGGCAAAAACAGCACATCCCACCGGGCTCACCCCAATGGTCTTCTCCTGAATGCCCAGCTCATCGATTACTTCCGCCACCAGCTTATGTACTACCCCATGGCTACATCCCGGACAGTAATGGGAAATCACGTCTACCTGCAATTTAGATTTCTCGTAAATCAGGTTTTCCGGTTTGATAATATCCTGTATGTCCATCCTTTTTATCTTTTCAAAAGTTTGTTCTCAAAAGCATCCACCACTTCACCCGGTGAGGGAAGGATTCCCCCCATCCTGCCGGTATACTCCACGGGAACACAGCAGCAGGCATCGAAAACGGCCAGTTTCACATCTTCCACCATCTGTCCGGCACTCATCTCCACGACCATGAATCCTTTGACCCTTTTGGCCAGCTCTCCGATCTCCTTATGCGGGAACGGCCATAGTGTAATGGGACGCAAAAGGCCGACTTTTACCCCTTTTTCACGGAGGATCTCGATCGCCTTCTGAGAAATACGGGAAGAGGTGCCAAAAGCCACAAGCACATAGTCGGCATCGTCGCAAAGGATCTCTTCATAACGGACTTCATTCTCTTCAATCTGACGGTATTTGGCCTGCAGGCGGATGTTGTTCTGTTCCATCTTCTCGGAATCGAGTTCCAGGGAAGTGACAATATTCCTCTGCCTGTCGGAAGTTTTTCCCGTGGTCGCCCAGGCGCCGTTCTTTGCCAGAATCTCCTCGCGGGTCCACCGCGGTTTCTGGTCGGCCAGTTCCACCTTCTCCATCATCTGTCCCAGGGCCCCGTCGGTGAGGAGCATCGCGGGATTACGGTATTTGAAAGCCAGGTCAAAGGCCTGTTCCACAAAGTCGTGCATCTCCTGAACCGAAGCCGGCGCCAGGGTGATCAACCGGTAGTCCCCATGTCCGCCACCCTTGACGGTCTGGAAATAATCGGCCTGCGACGGTTGAATCGTCCCCAGTCCGGGCCCCCCACGCTGCACATTCACGATCAGACAGGGCAATTCTGCCCCGGCGATGTAGGAGATCCCCTCCTGCATCAGGCTGATGCCCGGACTCGAAGAGGAGGTCATCGCCCTCTTTCCGGTAGCCGCAGCCCCATAGACCATATTGATCGAGGCCACTTCGCTCTCGGCCTGCAGAACGACCATGCCCGTGGTCTCCCAAGGTTTGAGTTCCATCAGCGTCTCCATCACTTCCGACTGGGGGGTGATGGGATAGCCGAAATATCCGTCACATCCGCAACGAATGGCAGCTTCCGCGATCACTTCATTCCCCTTCATTAATCTGAGTTCTCCCATGGTGTACAATTTTTTGAATTACTAAAGCTTAACCCTGTATATGGTGATACAGGTATCGGGACAAACCATTCCGCAGTTGGAACATCCGATACACTCTTCGGGATGGGCCATGTATGAATAATGGTATCCCCTGCTGTTGACATCCTTGTTCAGTGCCAACACATTCTGCGGACAGGCGACCACACAAAGGCCACAACCCTTGCATCCCTCCTTGTCCACAACCACTGCACCTCTGACTTTTGCCATATTTTTCTGCTTTTTGTTGATCTGTTATTCTTTCTCTGACTTCTCTGTCCCCTCCCCGCTGGACAAAAAACGCCGGCAGGTTCCGGAAGGAGTCAGCCTATGGTTTTCCCTGATGGTATTCATGAAACAACCGCAGCCGCTCTTCCAGGTCGCCGAACTGGTCGCGCCTGACATGCGACACACACGCCCTGATGCCTTCCCTGAGACTGCCTGTATTTTTCAGCCCAATGGCGCTGACACCGAAATAGAGCAGGTTCTTCACCAACTCGGCTCCCGTCATTCCGGGATACCCCACGGTGAAATAAAAACCGTCACCGATGGGATCGCCCAAATCGTTATCATAGACGATGAAAAAGCCATTCTCCATGAAGAGGCGTTTCATGATCTGCGCCTTATCACCATACTCCTTCACCTCTTCCACGAAATTATAGTCTCCGTCACTGGCCGCCTTAAACATGGCCGCCAGGGCATATTGCGTCGAGTGGCCCGCCCCCGACGTCAAGGCATAGATGATCCTCTGGGTCAGGGTATTTCCGAAAGTGGAACAGTGAAAACGCTCCTGCAGATCGGGATATTCCCGGCTGAACAAGGCGCGCGATAGGGCCATAATAGCGCTCCGCTGCCCGGCATAGGAGAAAATCTTGGAGCTGGAAATGAAAAGGATATAGTTATCGGTGTATTTGGCCACGGTAGGTTGGTAAGGCGGCCTCCCCGGCGTGTAAAGGTCCTTCCGGAAATCCATGCCGAAATAGGCCAGGTCCTCCATGACAATCACATCGTATTTGGTGGCCAGCTCCCCGATGATTTGTAACTCCTCTTCGGTCAGGCAAATCCAGGTGGGATTGTTGGGATTGGAATAGATCACCGAATGGATGTTCCCCTGGCTGAAATAACTCTCCAGCTTCTCCCTCAGTTTCGGCCCCCGCCATTCAAAGACGTCAAAAGTCGCGTACTTGAGCCCGATGACCATCATCTGCTGCTTCTGGACAGGAAACCCCGGATCTATGAAAAGGGCGGTATCCTTTTTCTTATCGGCAAACCCTGCCGCCATGAACGCCGCATAGGTCCCCTGCATCGACCCTACCGTGGTTATACAGGCCGCCGGGTCCACGTCAACATCCATGAAACTCTTGATGAACCGCGCCGCTTCTTTCTTCAGCGCGGGAACACCGTCAACCATAGGATAAATAGAGGCCACACCCTGCCTGAGGGCTGCAATCTCTGCCTCTACTCCCACCTGCGACGGCCGTAACCCGGGTACCCCCATCTCCATCCTGACGTATTTCACGCCAGTACGGGCCTCCACACCATTCACCAGAGCAAGAATCTCCCTGATCGTCGCCTGCCCGGGATCGGGAATCCGCAACTCCCTGACGACCTCGGCGACCGTCGAAACCGGAATGAATGTATCTCCCATCTTTCTAATTTTTCGTTAAAGTAAACAATGCTTTGCCGAATTACAAAAGAGATAAATCATGGTTTGCACCCCCCCTTTTAATCCTTAACCCGGAAAGGCAACCTTCATCCTTTTATGAAGAAACTGACGAAAGTAACTTTCAAAAAAGAATAATTACTGTTTTTAAACATGAAAAAAAATCATGGGAAGGGGGTGCCCCCTCTCCTGAGACACAGGTTGCTCACAATGAGGTTCCTGAATATTGTACCCTGGGGTTCAGAAAGTAAAATCCTTTTTCAGAAGGTCCATCCAGGCCTTGACCCTGCCTTCGGTTTTCTCAGGTTCAAAATCTTCGTCGAGCGGAAGCCCAACGAAACGGCCTTCTACGACAGCCTCTGACTCTTCAAATTCGTATCCTTCCAGCGGCACCTGACCGTAAATCACAGCATTGGCCTTTTGCAGCTCCCCGGCCAGAAGGCCCAAAAAATCAACAAACCCCGAGGCATAGGTGATGTGGTCGCCCAATCCGAACAGGGCCACTTTCTTACCCACAAAGTTACCCTTACTGACCTCCGGCAGAAAAATCCCCCAGTCGGTTTTGGTGGGTTTCCCATCCCAGGTCTCCTTGCCTACCGTGGAAATACCGAAAATGATCTGGTCAAAACGTTCAAAATCGGCCGCCGTGGCTTTCCTCACGGGAACCATCTCCACTTTGTCGTGACCAATCAGGTCGCGGATCATGTCGGCCACCCGGTTCACTGAACCCTTCTCGGGACCGTAAAATATCGCTGTCCTCTTCATAATCGTAAATCTGGAGCCTTGAATCTGGAATCCTGAATCCTGCATCATTAATCCTGAATCCTGAATCTGGCTCCGTTGTTTTTTATTAACTTGTTTATCTTTACTTTAAAACCGCTAATAACTCTGCCTGCTCATCAAAATTAAGGCTTTCCTCATTCAAGATCCGAGATCCCTCATTCTGACCTTCTGCCCTTCCTCACTGGTTGTGAATAGCCAGTTCGCCCCTGACATACTCCCCAAGGATTGACAGGCTCGACACGTTTTTGAGCACCTGGTGAATGGCTCTTTCGTAATTCTCAGGAGCTTCCCACTCTATGTCGACGTGGAAGGTGTATTCATTGGGTTTTCCGATTACGGGAACCGACTGGATCTTGGTCAGGTTGATCCTGTTCTCGGCGAAGGTATTCAGGACCCCGGCCAGAGCACCGTAGAAATGGCCCACCTCAAAGCAGATTGAAGCCTTGTTAGCGCCTTCGCTGCCATTGCCGTGTTTTGAAAGAATCAGAAACCGGGTGTAGTTCTTCCGGTTGGTTTCTATCCCCGCCTCTAAGATCTGCAGTCCATACATTTGTGCCGAACGCAGGTTTCCGATGGCTGCCGCGCCGGTCGGCTTATCGGTGGCCACAAACCGCGCCGATGCCGCCGTATCGCTGAACTCGTGGAGTTCCGCCGCCGGAAAGTTACGCTCCAGGTATTCCGCACATTGCTTCAGGGCTACCGTATGCGACCATATGTCGGTGATCTCTTCCTTCCCCACCCCTTCGTTGGCCATCAGGAACATCTCGATGTGAAGGTAAATCTCCCCAATGACCTTCAAGTGAAAATCGCGGATCAGCTGATAGTTGTTGAGCAGACTTCCGGCAATCGAATTCTCGATGGCCATCACCGCAATATCCACCTGGTCGGCGTCGATCAACTCGCAAACCCGGGTGAATGACTTGCATTCCACGACCTCAATCTCTTCATTGAAATAGCGTTGCGCGGCGTCTTCATGAAACGACCCGGCAATCCCCTGTATGGCAATTCTCTTCATGCACTCCATTCAAACTCCCCAAATATACTACTTTCCATCGTGATTCTTTTGCCTTACGAAGTGCCGCCCCAAATAATCGGGGCGCCCTGACCTGACCGAAGGCCTTCAACCTTAACCAACAATCTTAACCCAGGTCTGCTGCATGTCGGGTCAAGACCTCCACGCACCGGTCTGTTTCCGTAGGCCTGATGACCACCACGGCTCTATCCTCACGCATCGAAAAGGCATAGAGGTATTCAATGAAAATGTTCTCATCGCTGAGCAATTGCAGGGCCCGGGCCAGGGCTCCGGGATGATTGGGGGTGTTCATGAGTACCACGGGCGTCGTGCTCACCGAAAAATGGTGCTCTTTCAATACCGCCGCAGCACGGTCGGGTTCGGGGACGATCATCCTCAGGACCCCGAAATCACTGGTATCGGCAATGCAGAATGCCGAAATGTTGATGCCGGCCTCCCCCAGGATACGCGTGACCTCATTGAGGCGGCCTGTCTTGTTCTCAAGGAATACCGATACTTGCTTGGCTATCATGGCAATCAGATTTTACGGTTATCAATGACGCGTTTGGCCTTTCCGGCAGTCCGCTCGATGGTCTTGGGCTCCACCAGCTTCACCTCCACGGAAATGCCCAGGGTCGACTGAATCTTCTGGGTGATCTTCCGCCGAAGAGATTCCAGAACTTTGATCTCATCGGAGAAAAACTGCTCCTGGACCTCCACCATCAGCTGAAGGGTATCCATGCTCCCTTCCCTTTCTACGACCAGAAGATAATGGGGTTCCGTCTCGCTCATCCCCAGCAGCACGCTTTCGATCTGCGACGGGAAGACATTGACTCCCCTGATGATGAGCATGTCGTCGCTACGGCCGAAGCATTTCTCCATACGCGCCAGGGTACGGCCGCAGGCACACTTTTCATAGGTGAGCCGTGTGAGGTCGCGGGTCCGGTATCGGATCAGGGGAATCCCCTCCTTGGTGATCGTTGTGAAGACCAGCTCCCCCCGTTCCCCGGGCGGCAGAGGTTCCAGGGTTTGCGGATCGATGATTTCGGGCAGAAAATGATCCTCATTGATGTGCATGCCCGCCTGCTCTTCACATTCGCAGGAGACTCCCGGACCGATGATTTCACTCAGACCATAGATGTCGATGGCCTTGAGTCCCAGCTTTTGTTCAATTTCCCGCCGCATGTTCTCGCTCCAGGGTTCCGCACCAAAAATGCCGGTTTTGAGTTTCAGACTGCCGGGGGCTATCCCCATGTCATGCATCACCTCGGCCAAAAAGAGGGCATACGAAGGGGTACAGGCAATCACCGTGGTTCCGAAATCCTGCATCAGCAAAATCTGCTTTTCGGTGTTTCCTCCGGAAATGGGAATCACCGTGGCGCCCAGGTTCTCCGTCCCGTAGTGTAATCCCAGTCCGCCTGTGAACAACCCATACCCGTAGGCCACCTGGACCACATCATTACGGTGGACCCCCGCCATACAGAGGGAACGCGTCACCACTTCGGCCCAGGTATGGAGGTCCTTGCGCGTGTAACCGACCACCGTGGGCTTCCCGGTGGTTCCCGAAGAGGCATGGAGCCTCACGATTTCACTCATGGGCACCGTGAACATGCCGAAGGGATAGTTGTCACGCAAATCCCCCTTGGTAGTGAAGGGAAGCTTATGCAAGTCGCCGACATCCCTGATATCACCGGGGACCAGCCCCGCTTCCTGCATCTTGTGCCGGTATGCCGGCACCGAATGGTATACCCGCTGCACCGTCTCCACCAGCCTCTCCGACTGGATGCGCTGAAGCTCTACGCGGGGGGCACACTCTACCGATTCATTCCAAATCATTATTTAAAAGACTAATTATTAGATCACTTTTTACTCTTAATGACTCCGATGGCCAGGATAACGCCCAGGGCCACTCCCAGTAGGGCGGCAAACAGCACCTGAAACTGTACGGGGAGGAGAAAGGTAATGGTATGGGCGGGAATCCAGAAAAAAGGAATCGTCTTTTTGAAGATGAAATTCCACTGCACCCTCCAGTTAAGACCCGACATGATCTCACCCATGTCCATAGGCTTCAGAAGCCCTGCTACGGAACCCCCGGTCTTCATGATATGGGTGTCGGTAATTTTGTGCAGGGTCATCATCACCGGGGCATAGATGGTGTTGAGGGTGAAACTGATGGTGAATGCCGTGAGCAGCCTCAACCAGCTCATGGGAGCGGCAAGCGACTCTGCCGCGCCGGCAATGCCCAGGGTCTTCAGCAGTGAGGGGCCTCCTGCCGAGAAGATCTTAAAAGCCGCCACAATGGTAACTCCCAGGAATCCCCAAACGATCGCCCGGGGCAACAACCCGAAACCCGGTTTGTTGTACACCCCTTCGCGGAGCCTCAGCCCCAGGGCCTCCCCCATGGTGGCCAGAAGGGCAAACTTCAGAAATCCCAGGATAAAGGGATGGCCCGCATTAAAACTGTTATAGGCCTCATACAACGGCCGCGAAACAAAAAAGGGCAGGAAAATCACCAGCACCAGCCCGATAAACATAACATCACTCTTTTTCATAAGCCCCTTATAATCAAACAATTAATAATTACAAAATATCCTTAACCGTTCATATATCTTTCAGATCTGTGGTATCACCCTATCGAACACGATCACAGAAACCGGGTGCCGTATACGTAATTGTCGGGCATGATCTCCATCCCGACCCGCTCAAGCCGCTCTTTGGCATCGGGAATGTCTTCGATGTCGATGGCAAAAAAGGCGATCTTCCCCTCTTCGAGGATCATCCCGTGGGCGTTGGTAATATTCACCCCGGCCTTGGCTATGTTCTTCAATAACTGGTCAAGACCCCCGGCTTTATCCACCATCTTCAACACGGCAATCTTCCGCAATGCTGCCGATATTCCGTTCTGATTCAACAGATTACAAGCCAGCTCAGGATAGGAAACCACCAGATTGAGAATTCCCCAGCCACTGGCCGTGTGGTTCAGATTGATGTTGCGGATGTTGATGCCCGCACTCTTTAGCACGTCGGTCACCTTCTCAAGGTGACCCAGCTTATTCTCAAGAAAAACCGAAACCTGGTAAGCCATATTAATCGTTTATCACCATTTAGACTCCTCTTTAACGGAAGACCATCCCTCCTGATGACCGGTCACATCTCAATAGTCTCCATTATCACTATTTTCTATCTTTTCCGGTGGTCAAAAACCCTGACGGCCTTTCCCTCGGACTTGGGGACCGACCCGGGTTCCACGAGTTTAACTACCGGGGTCACTAAAACCTCATCCCTGATCAGGTGGGTGATCCTGCGCTGCAGTTTGTCGAGAAACTCGAGGTCCCCACGGAACCACCCCTTTTTCACCTCCACCTCGACCATCATTTCATCCTGGTCGCCAATGGTATCAATGGTAATACGGTAGTCGTCGCCCACTTCGGGGATTTTGAGCAAAACCCCTTCAATCTGCATGGGGAAGATATTGCATCCCTTAATGATGAACATGTCATCACTGCGGCCGGTGATCCTGTCGATGCGGCGATGGGTGCGGCCACAGGGGCATTCTCCGGGGATAATCCGGGTGATATCGCGCGTGCGGTAGCGGATCAGGGGGTTGGCCTCACGGTCAAGGGTGGTCATCACCAGTTCCCCATATTCCCCGTCGGGAACCGGCACCAGGGTGTCGGGATCGATGATCTCCACGATGTAGGCATCCTCCCAGATATGCAGTCCGTTTTGCCAGGGACATTCAAAGGCCACACCGGGACCGTTCATTTCGGAGAGACCGAAGGAGTTGTAGGCTTTTACGCCAAACATCTCCTGGATCCGCTGCCTCTGCTCACTGGTATGGGGTTCGGCACCGATCACCAGCATCCGCAGCGAGGTATCGGTGCGTGGGTCGAGCCCTTCCTCCCTGAAAACATCAAAGAGACGCCCCAGGTAACTGGGAATGGCATGGATGACCGTGGTACCGTAATCGCGCATCAACTTGATCTGGCGAAGAGAGTTCCCCGCCCCGGCAGGTATGCTCAGCGCTCCCAACCGCTCGATACCATACTGAAAACCTAGTCCCCCCGTGAAAAGCCCATAGCCCACGATGTTCTGGAAGACATCGGTCTCCCTGACGCCGGCGCAAAATAGCGACCGCGCCATCAAGTTGGCCCACGAATCTATATCATGACGGTTGTGGTAAATGACCGTTGGATTGCCGGTCGTCCCGCTGGAACTGTGCAATCGGATCAGTTCCTTTTTGGGCAGGCCCAGGAACCCCTCAGGAAAATGATCCCTGAGGTCCTGCTTTGTGGTAAAGGGAAAGTCCCTGATCTCTTCCACGTGGCCGATACTCTCCCTGAAGGCACTGTTCTTCTGTGCCAACTCCCCATAGTAGGGAGAACGCCTGGCGGCCTCCAGGGTCCTGTTGAAGCGCTCCACCTGGAGCTTGGCCAACCCAGCCCGTGAGATGGTCTCTAACTCCTGTTCCCAGTATTGCATATCAGAAAAAATAAAAGAGTGTCAAAAGATTCCGGTAGTTGGTGACTGCCTCGCCGCCACTGATTCTCGCTTTGTCGTTAACATCAATGGTCCCGTAGGTGACGGTGGTGAACTCCGGCTCGAAAGAGACCATCAGGTTTTTCTGCTGCCAGCTGATCAGGGGAGAGAAGCGGGTGCACTCTCCCACGTCGGCGCCGCGGGCATAAAAGGGGCCCACGGGATTCTCTGAAGTCCCCAGGTTTTTCATATATCCTGCAAAAAATCCGGCCTTCCATGTCTCACCGTAAATGATGTTGACAAAACTAAAAAGATGGTTGGTAGGCGTATAGGTTTCAAATCCGGTAGTGGGATCTAGGGAAGCCACGGCGTAACCCCCGGGGAGGAGGCTTTCGGCGACATTCTGGCCGTACATCGATTTTCCCTTGATTTCGAGGCGGCCCTGTGTAAATTTCACATAGGCCAGGGCGGCTACGGTAGATAGCTTTTCGCGGGTCACATGTCTCATGCCGTCATTCCCGGTGGTATACCTGCGGGGTTGCAGGGTTTTCCAGTCCACCCCGGCACCGGCCACCCAATGGTCATTGAAATACTGCAGCTGCATGTGAAGGTTGGGGAGCAGGGCATCACGCTGGTACCGCGCGGCAGCCACGGAAACACCCGTGACCGGGTCGGGACCGTAACTGATATAGTTGATTTGGTATACCGCGGCGGCGATCAGATCGAGGTGCGTGGTGAGGTGGTGGGTGAATCGCAACTGGGGACTTCTGTTAAAGACCTGGAAGGGAACCCCAGTGTTGAGGGCCATCACCCCTGGGAAAACCTTCTCGATAAAGGTGGGGTGCCAGGTGCGCCCAAACAGCAGGGAGCTCTTCTTCCAGTCAAAGCGGGTATAGGCATGTCTGAGCCTAAGGCTGTTGGCAGCATCGCCCCCCGTAAAATCCACCTCCACATAGGCACTGCCCCGCACATTGCCCATCTCCCACCCCGACAGCCGCGCCGAAAAACGGGTCGAGATGTTAAACATCCGGGCACTGGGTTGCGCATTGATATCTTTACCCTCTGCATCCCACTCAGGCTTCAGCGGCCACAGGGTATATAATCCATCAACCGCTTCGGCATTCTGCCGGGTATCGGTGATAAAATCATTCTTGACAAACCCCGAAAAGGAAAGGTTCATTTTCCGCTCCGTGGGCACCGTCTGCGCCATCAGGGAATAACCCGCCGGTAAAAGCATGAGCCATATAAGGACGGTTTTGAACTTCATCAGACCACCATTTTATTCAATGATGGTCAAAAATAAAATATTTATCACATAATAAGCCCCTCTGGTATTATTTTGGTGTAAAAGTTCACGTTCAGGTGACATTTTTCAAGATCAGGGATTTTATATAATTCATCATATCACCGTAATGGGAGCCCTCCCAGTAAACCCGGTGGCATCCGCTGCAACGGAAGAAATCGCTGAAGAGTTGGGAGGTCTCGGCGCTGATCTCTCCGCGGACCTCCTCTACGGGCACACTGACCAGTTCTCCGTTGCAAACCAAACAGCGCGAGAAAGGATTAAACTGTGACCAGAGATCGAATTTACGGACTACCTCCTCCAACTGGACTTTAGATACAGTAGCCCTGACATAATATCCGTGGTCCACTTTCGCCGATTTAAGGAGTTCCCTGTCGCGGGTGAGGATGGTCCGTTTTTCCGCCACTGCGATGGCGATGATCTCCTCATCGGGCAGGGTACCGGCAAAGGAGGTATCAAAACCGAGCATGCGCAGATCATGCGACAGTTTCCCCAGGTGGGCATCGGCCATAAACCGGGAAATGCGCAGCGGCTTCCTCCGCACCTTGCTGATGCCGCTGATATCAAAAGTCTCAAATTCAGGATACACCGATATTAGGTCGTCCTGCTGCAACCGGCAGTTCAAGGGTGCTGGAATTCCGTTGACCAATACCAAATCCACGGCCGTATGGGGAACCCCTAATGACTCAATGGCTTCCTTCACGGTGATGACCCCCCGGTAAGGATACTCCGACAGACGCTGTTTCCGTGTGGGATGCAAAAAATCGTTCAATTCGGCATAGAACCTGATCCGGGCGCTCCTGGTAAAGCCTCCTCCGGCGATTCCCGAAGCGTCTTTCACCGCACTCCCGGTATGGCCAGCACCCTTACTCCCCGCATGGCCTCCTCCGGCGCTCCTGTCGGTCAAAACAAAATAATTTCCCACATGTATCATGTGACAATTTCTGGAGAGTTCTTTACAAATTTACCTCCTTTTACTTACTTTTACTTCAGTTATTTCAGGTTCACCCAGGAATAAAGAGTGAACAGGCCAACAGCCAATCATCGAACCACTAAATTTTTATATCCCAATGAAGATCTCTTATTTTCCCAGGATGGATGCTGGCCGGTGGCTGGCTTCACTGCTCATTGTATTGACCCTGTCGGCGGGAGCCCAGACTAAATCGGGCAGGAAATCTCTGCCCCTGACCCCTGCCACCCCCGAAAGTGTGGGGATGTCGTCGGAGAGGCTGGCCCGCATCGATGCCATGTTACAGAAGAAGATCGACCAGGGGGTGATTCCCGGCGTGGTGGCCCTGGTGGCCCGTAATGGCAAAATCGTCTACCACAAAGCCTTTGGCCTTTCCGACACCCCTGCCGGAAAGAAAATGGCCACCGATGACATTTTCAGAATCGCCTCCCAGACCAAGGCCATCACTGCCACAGCCGTCATGATGCTCTGGGAAGAGGGAAAATTCAACCTCGACGACCCCATCAGCAAGTACATCCCCGAGTTTAAAAACCCCCGGGTCCTGAAAAACTTCTCCTACAGCGACACCAGCTTCACCACGGTGCCGGCAGTCAGAGAAATCACCATCCGCCACCTGTTGACGCATACCTCGGGAATCGGCTACGGCGCCATCGACGGGGACGAGCGCTTCAGGCTTATCTTCGGGAAAGCAGGAATCACCGACGCTTTTTCCACCCAGAACGTGGTCATTTCCGACAATGTCAAAAAACTGGCCTCCATGCCGTTGCACCATCAGCCGGGGGAAGGGTACACCTACGGAGAAGGGCTTGATGTACTGGGCTACTTCATAGAAATCATGTCGGGAGAAAAATTCGACCGGTATCTCAGGGAGCATCTTTTTGACCCCCTGGGGATGGACGACACCTGGTTTTACCTGCCCCGTGAAAAAGCAGGCAGACTGGTAAAAGTGCAAATCCCTGACGATCAGGGCAGCTGGAAGCCCTTCGAAGCTGCCTCCTTTTTCGACCCTGAATATCCCATCAAAGGGGCTCGAAGTTTCTTCTCAGGGGGCGCCGGCCTTTCCAGCACGGCCAAGGATTATGCCACCTTCCTGCAGATGTACCTCAACGGGGGCGAACTTAACGGCGTCAGGATCCTGAGCCGCACCACCGTGGAGACCATCATGGCCAACCACGTGGGCGATCTGTGGCAGGGACCTGACCGCTACTACGGTCTGGCCTTCGGCGTGCTTACCAAATCAGGAAAGGACAAAGGCGGAAAAGGCGGTGAAGGCCTCTTTGACTGGGGAGGCTATTTCAACACCCAGTATTTCGGAGACCCCGAAGAAAAGACCATCGGCATTCTGATGAAGCAAACCCAGGGAGCCTCGGGTGATGATACCGAAATGATGTTCCGGCTTCTCATCGGCCAGGCCATCGACGACTGACCCGGAGCACCTTACAGAACTCGGAATCAGTGTATCTTCCGGGCCTCAGGAAAAGGAAATGGGGTACCGGAAAGCCTGCATCAGCCCACTTTCCGGCTGGTGATGACCAAGGAGAGGTGATCCCCGGTAAAGGGCGATTCTTCAAAATCGGCATACTGCCTGATCTCCTTCAATCCGGCCACATCCATCATCAAAATGAGATCATTACTGCTGATTCCCAGCAGATCAGCCTCGTTTTCGATGACCTCACCCGTGCCCTTGATGGTCAGCTTCGTATGGAAGCGGATCTCCCGGGTATTGGGGACAAAGCGATAGGTCCGGTCAAACCTGAGGTTCTCATTCTCGATCAGCGGCAGGGTATCGATGCCGTTTTTAAAGATGTAGTCATAATTCAGCAACTGGAGGATAAAAACGCCTCCGGGCTTGAGAACAGTGAGCACTCCACTGAAGAGGTCGCGCATTTGCATGGGATTCATCAGATGGACCAGGGTATTGCCCAGACAAACCACCCCGTCGAATTTCGAGCGGCCGAACAAACGGGCCGTATGCAACATATTGGCTTTCCGGTAGAGGATCCTTTCATGGCTCCTGTTGTTCCTGGCCTCATTCAACAGAGGGTCATTGAGGTCAATGGCAGTCACCGAAGCGCCCTCCAGGGCCAGGGCATAGGCCAGTTCCCCGGTGCCGCAGCCGATGTCTAAAATCGCTTTCCCCTCCAGGGGGTCCAGCTCTTTCTTCACACATTGCACCTGTGTAGGATTCAGCGGGAATATTCCGGCATAATGACCGGCTATGGAGCCGTAAAACTTGTCGTGTTCACTTTCAATTCTTAACATGGCTTTCTATTTTTCTATTCGCACCCGGGCATCGACCGCCAAAATGGAGGTGTTATTGCCCAAGAGCGGGTTAATGTCCAATTCTTTGATTTCCGTGGCGAACCTGAGCAGACTGGAGAGGGAGACGATGATTTTCACGAATTTCCGGATGTCGACTCCGCTTTTCCCCCGGTATCCTTCCAGGATATTGTAAGAGCGTAGGTTTCTGACCATAGACCAGGCCTCGTCAGGGGTCAGAGGGGCCAATCCCGAGGTGAAGTCCTTCATCACCTCGACATAAATCCCTCCGAGTCCACAGAGAATGACATGGCCGAAGGTAGGCTCGTATTTGGCGCCGATAAAAAGTTCTGTACCGAAGGCCATCTGGGCCAGAAGCACTGCCGTAGCCCCCTCGATGGTCATCAGGTGACGGAACTCCTTCGAAACGCTCTCCATATTTCTGACGTTGAGGACCACCCCACCTACATCGGTTTTGTGGACCGGTCCGACCACCTTCATCACCAGGGGGAAACCGATCACGTGGGCAGCTTCCAGGGCCTCCTCCTCTGTATGGACCACGATCTCCCTGACGGTGGGAATGCCGGCGGCCCTGAAGAGCCTGTGAATCACTTCCGGAGGCTGATATCCGGGTTGCGCCTGGTCGATGATGCGCCTGATTTCGGGAATATCGACCCCTTCGAGAAAAATCGACCGGTCGGAAGGCGCCGGGGTATTCATGATTTTGGTCAGGGCACGCCCCAGCAACACTTCATCGGGGAAATTCACATGACCCAGCGAGAGGAACTGCGCCACCTCCTCCTTCACATGGATCACCGAGGGAAGGATCGGATAAATGGGCTTGCTGCACTCCACGGTTTTTTCGGCCAGAAGATCATACACCTCCTTGACGGGAACCAGTCCGTTGCTTCCAAAGATCACCGCCATGCCGTCGACATCAAAATCCTTTTCGCAGGTGTCAATGATCATCTTCAACTGGTCGGCAGTTCCTGTAGCCAGGAAATCAATGGGATTCTCGACCGAAGAACCGGGGAAGAGCCTTTCCTTCAGGGCCCTCTTGGCCGGGGAATCCCCAATCTCGGGAATTTTCAGTCCCCCGTCTTCCAGCGCGTCGGTGAGCATCACCCCGGGACCTCCGGCATGGGTGATGATGGCCATGCGGGGACCTTTCAGCTCCTTACACAGGAAGACATTGGCCACGGTGACCAACTCCTCACGGCCGTAACAACGCACGATGCCTGCTTTCCGGAAAAGAGCCTCCACTGCGGCATCACTGCTGACCAGCGCCCCCGTATGGGAAGAGGCGGCACGGCTTCCCGCGGTACTGCTTCCGGCCTTGATGGCGGCAATGCGGCACCCCTTGCGAATCAACGAGGCCGAATGCTCCAGCAACTTGTCGGGATTCCTGACAGACTCCAGATAGAGCAGCTTCACCCGCGAACTCTCCTCAGGATCAAAGGTCTCATCCATGTGCTCCAACACCTCCTCAACACCCGTTTGGGCACTGTTACCCACCGACCAGACACTCGAAAACCGCAATCCCTTGGGAATGCCGGCCTCCATGATGAAAACCGCCGTAGCTCCTGACCCCGAAATAAAATCACACCCCTTAGGCCACAACGGCGGAATAGGCGTGGTGAAAACACTGGTATGCCAGGGATTCATGATGCCTATGCAGTTGGGACCGATCA
>CAZMMX010000019.1:39008-50626 GCA_964567485.1 uncultured Prolixibacteraceae bacterium
TTCACCACGTAAAGCTTCCCACTAAACCCGTGGTCGGTGAGATGCTTCACCAGTTTCCCTCCCGGCTTATTCAGGTGGTTGGAGCCCCCTACAATTACAATACTGTCGGGCTTCAGAAGTTTTTCATGAATCATGACATGCACATTATTGAGCGAACTAAATTACTTAAAAGTTTTCACCTTTATCTGACATTTGGCAGGGTAATACCGAATTCACCGGCCACAGGAGATGAAGATCACAAAAGGAATCGCTAGTTTTACACAGCATAAGCCTTTCTACGACGATGCTCCAGAAAATTGTGGTATTGACGACCCTCAACGCAAGGGATAAGCCCTTGATCCTCTGTGGAATAAGGATAGCCTCCATTTTCCACAAGGAGTTATGCCTCTTTTATGAGGCCGCCGGGGCCCATCACTCCCTGGAGATTGACCGTCAGCTGGAGGAAATTCGCCATACTCTCTACAGGGATATTCCTCAACTGCCGGTATCGGTCATGGTGGCTCCTTTCCGGGGGGAACACCTCTCCATCACTCTGGCCGATGAACATGAAGCCATCATGATCATCGCCGGGGCTTCCCGCTGCCGGCAGCTTTCCCGGGCCCTCCATGCCAGTCCCGTCCCCTTTCTCTTCGTCAGCGAGGAAAAGCCATTCCGCTCCGACTTCCGCAGGGTCATCTTCCCGGTTGACTTGCGCACCCAGAACAAGGACGCCATGAAATGGGCCCTGTGGTTCGGCAAACACAACGGCAGTGAGATCATCGCCATTGGCGCCAATGACCGCTCCCGGCACAACAGGCAGCTGGTGACGCAACTTCTGGCGTCTCTGAAAAAACTCCTCACCGGAGCAGGAGTCTCCCATAAGATCTACCGGGGAAGCCGCAACAGCCTCGCCGTGCACCGCGAAGGCCTTGCCGCCGCCCGGGAGGTGGAAGCCGGCCTCTTCCTCCTGCTCGGAAGTTCTGCCATTACCCTTCTTGACCTGGTGCTGGGACTCCCCGAAGAGAAAATCGTCAGCCAGGCAGAGGACTTCCCCGTATTGGTGGTCAACCCCCGCCGTGAAACTTACCTGGTATGCGAATAATATCAAGGTCAAGGTCGGGGTACCACACGGTTAAGTACAACAGCATGGGAGCACCGCAACCTGGCCTCCTCCTTCAAGCAGCGTCGGGGCAACAGTATGAAAGGTCAGGTTCGAAGCCTGGATCGGGATGTAACTGAACCAATTGAAGTCGGAATTATTAACTTTGCAGCATTAAGCAGGTCTTTGTTGAAATCTTCATGAAAAATCTTCTCCCGATTATTTGTATACTCCTCGCCCTGTCCGGCACTGCCCAAAAACCGGTATTCCGCTTTACCCTGGAAGGAATCGGCGATAACCGGGAGTTTCACAACGGGCAAAGCCGGGCGCAGACCATCCTGGGAACCCTGGGTTCCTTTCAGGCGGGCACCGTCATCGACGGCCATTCTCTCTTTGCCGGTGTTGGCCAGCTCTTTGAAGCCGGAAGTCCCATCGACCGCCACCGCCCCTGGGTCATCCTATACTATGGCTATCAGGGCATCGGCAGGGAGTTCCGCTTCGGTTCCTTTCCCCGCCGGGGAACCGTCGACTTCCCCCTGGCCATGCTGGCCGACACCCTGATGGTCTTCCGCCCGCAAATCGAAGGCCTCACCGGGAAACTCCACGGCGGGTGGGGACATCAGATGGCCTTCGTCGACTGGACAGGCAGACAGACCACCACCGTCAGAGAAGCCTTTATGGCGGGAACTTCCGGAGAAGTAAAAATAAAAAACTGGTTCCTTCAGAATTATATCCTCATGAACCACCTCGCCCATACCTCGCCCAGGATCGAAGGCCAGCATATCAGGGACCACCTGGGCTTTGCCGTGCTGGCAGGATGGCGCACAGGAGATAAAGAAGCATTCAGCGTCGAACTCCGGGGCGGTCTCCTCTCTTCAGTGTACCGCGAACGGTCGGTCACCGACGGCTTCCAGTGGGGCCACAGCCTCCATGTCGAAGGGAACGGCCGCTACCGCAACCTGGGCCTTAAAACCACCCTCCATAGCGGAGATCCCCTGCAATTCGCCCATGGGGACCCCTTTTACCGCTTCGGCGACCTCATGCGCACCGACGCCATCTGGTACTTCATCAACCACCCCAGGGTCAAAGGACGCTTTAACTGGTCATTCCACTGGGTCGACTTCAGTATCCTCGACCAATCACAACAACTGACCATCATTTACACCCTCTGAAAGGTGGAAAATATCCTGCCAGGACCTCCCGAATAGAAAAAGAAAATATTAGGCCAAAAAAACACAACATATTTTTTATATTTTTCACTTATTTTCTTTAAATTTGGTCGAGAAACCAAAGACTTGTGCGACTTCATCCACTCTTTCCTAGCGTCATCTTCTTTCTCTTCTCCGTAATCATCGCCGGAGACACCTCTTTTTTTCATCATCAAAAAAGGCCATTTTCTATTGCTGCCGGATCCTTGCAAAACGGAGATCTCGTTTTCAGGCGGGGGCGCTCTGCAGAAAGCCATGTCGTATTACTCACCGGCCACAAGAGTGCTTATTCCCATGTCGGCATCGTCACTCTGGAAGGCTCCACGGCCTGGGTGATCCATGCCGTTCCGGGAGAAAACGGGAAAGGCCCCGACTACGTCAGGAGAGAAACGGTAGCCGAATTTCTCACCCCGGAAAAGGCCTCCCGCTTTGCCGTTTACCGGGCCGACTTCCCCCCGGAAACCAGAACTCGCGCGGCTGAAAGGGCTTACGCCTATTTCAGGGAACACCGCCTCTTCGACGACCGGTACGACCTGAAATCAGACGACAAACTCTACTGCACCGAACTGGTTCTTAAGGCCTTCCGGCAGGCCGAAGCCTCATTGCCTGACGTGGGAATGACGGAACTCGACTTAATCTTCGGTAAAATCACCGTCATGGTCCCCGGGAACCTGATCGAAAATACACATTTCCAACTTATTACTCACTTATAAAATGAAACACGATGATATACCCATGTATTGATCATGCCCCTGTGAGAATGATTTTCCACAGGAAAACGAAGTTCGGCGGTACTCAATAACCTCTCCTCATGGATTGACCCACTTTAACTTAATAATTTACAAAAATGAAAAAACAAGGAATTCTGATTTTGCTTTCAATGGTTCTGGTCTTGGGAATGACCTCCTGCGGGGGGGACAAGTCGGGGGGTAACTCGCCCTCAAAGGCAGTGGAAAAACTCTTCAAGTATGTCATCGACAAAGACTACGACAATGCGGTAACGTTGTATGCCAGCGAAGACGGAAAGGCCCTCAACGAAGAAGAAATCGCCAAGGTCAAAGCTTTGCTGCCGATGGTAGTCATGGCTTACGAAAAGGAGGGCGGACTGAAGTCGATCAAGGTGACCGGCGAAAAAATCTCTGAGGACGGGAACAAGGCCGAGGTGGATATCGTTCAGACCTACGGCAACGGTAAGGAAGAAGACAACGATGTTGACCTGGTTAAGATCGATGGCAACTGGTATGTCCTGGTCAGCAACAACATGGTGGACTGATCCCTTTTTTAGTCAGTTTCCCCATTTATAGAGAGAATCCCCTTTCCCGGGCTGCCGGGGAAGGGGATTCTATTTATTCGATGATTTCCATTTCGTCAAGGAGGTATCCTGCCCCTGCAAACTTGTCGATGAGAAAGAGCGCATAGCGGATATCGAGGGAAATATTACGGCAGATGGAGGGATCATACATGATATCGCTCATGGTGCCTTCCCAGCAGCGGTCGAAGTTGATACCCACCAGGTGGCCGTCACCATTGACCAGGGGACTTCCTGAGTTGCCCCCCGAAGTGTGGTTCGAGGCCACTACACATACCGGCAGTTCCCCGTTCTCGCCGTAACGGCCGTAATCCCCTTTCACGGCCAGTTCCTTCAAACGGTCGGGAACATCATAATCGTAAATGTCAGGATTGTCCTTTTCCAGGATGCCCCTGACGGTGGTGACATGGTTGTAGGAAATACCGTCGCGGGGCTGGTAGCCTTCCACCACCCCGTAGGAGACCCGCAGGGTGGAATTAGCGTCGGGATAGAGGGGCATCCCCTCATTTTTCTGCATGATCCCGGCAACGTAATCCTTCATCCCGGCATCTATACCGGCTTCCAGTTCCATCTGGCGGGGCTGTATCTGTGTATCATAGTGGTTCCGGAGGTTCAGAAAAAGAGACACCAGAGGGTCGCGGGTGATCTTCTTCAACGCTTCGGGATCCTCCACCGACAGAAACTGCTTCAGGCGAAGGGAATCGGTGAGGAGGCTTTTCCGGTACACCCGGGTGAGCAGTTTCTCTCCGGCATACTTTTTCATGTACCCTGGAAACCCCGCGGGAAGCCATTGTGGATCCAGGTCCTGCTCCAGCAAGGGCAACAGTGTGACAAACAACGCTTCATCGACTGGCTGATGGTAATTTTTGTAGAAGCCGCTGACCAGCCGGTCGAGGGTGATCCGGGCATTTTTGGGGACCTCTCCTTCCCGTTCCACCGTATTGAGGAAAAGACGGATATATCCTGCCAGCGTAAAAGCCTCCACTCCATTGAGGACAATCTCGCTGTAGTAATCGGCGGCCCGGGCGACAGGAGCATAAGCCGTGTGCACCTCCTTTGACTTTTTGAAGAATGGGGCGTATCTGTTCTCCCAGAGATTACTTTTTCTCGCCCAGGTTTCAAATTCCTGCTCTGACTGGCGCTTTTTATCGACAGCGCCGAAACGTTCGAGACCCATGACCTCTCCCTGCCACTTCTTCCAGGCATTGCTGATGCTGGCATGCTTGGCCGAATATTGGATTCTCACGCCGGGGTCCTCCTTCATAAAGCGGTTGAGGACGCCAAGCTTAAGTTCCCTGATGGCGATCCGGTCAGGATCCCGCTGTCCGGTGATCAGCTCCACCCCTTCGGCAGTCAGGAACCTGGTCGTCCGACCAGGATACCCGAAAACCATGGTAAAGTCGCCCGGCTGCACTCCCTTGAGCGAGATAGGGAAGAATTTCCTGGGTTTGAAGGGGACATTGTCGGCAGAATAAGGGGCAGGTTCATTGTCCTTGCCTGCATATATTCTGAAAAGACTGAAATCGCCGGTATGGCGGGGCCATACCCAGTTGTCGGTATCTCCACCAAACTTACCGATGGCAGAGGGCGGCGCCCCCACCAGCCTGACATCGGTATATACCTTATAGACATGCAGGTAATAGAGGTTCCCGTAAAAAAGAGGCCTTACCTGGGCACGGAACTTTCCATTCCCGGAAGCTTCCGACTCAATAGCCCTCATTTTCCGGGTTATGAATTGCTCTCTGGCTTCCCCGGCATCAAGGGTATCGGACCCTTTCAGGACCTTTTCAGTCACATCTTCCATATACTCCAGGAAACTGACATTCAGTCCCGCGCAGGGAAGTTCCTCCTTCCGCTCTTTCGCCCAGAACCCATGGGTCAGGTAATCGTGTTCCAGAGTGCTGTGACGCTGGATCTGGCCATACCCGCAGTGGTGATTGGTGATCAGAAGACCTTCCCCGGAAATCAGCTCGCCGGTACAGCCCCCGCCGAAAATGACGACGGCATCCTTCATGCTGGGGTGTTCCGTGCTGTACACATCTTCAGCCGAGAGCCGGAACCCCATCCGCTGCATCTCTTCGATATTATACTTCTTCATCAGCGCCGGGACCCACATTCCCTCCCGGGCAAAAAGGGAAATAGCGGTGAAAAGAAACACCGCCAACACCAGAAACAGCCTTCTCATTATAAAACTTTTACATTTGGTTATCAGATTCCCAAATATAAAGTTTATTTAAAAATATCCTCCTCTTTCTGGTATCCTTCGGAGACCACCGTCAGTTTCAGGTTATCGCGGGTGACCACCACGCCGTTCTCGAGCAGCGAGGGGACCAGCATTTCTCCGTTGCTGGTAGTCTGGAAACTCCTTTCGCAGGCCTCACCACGCGCCAGGCGAACCGCCATTTCCGCAGCTGCAGAGGCCATTTTCTGAATAGGTTTGAAAATGGTGCAGGTTTGGGTCCCTTTCACGATCTCCTGGAGGTTTTTCAAGTCGGCATCCATTCCCGCCACCAACACACTCCCTGCCAATTTACTCTCTTCCAGAGCCTTGATGGCTCCAGCGGCAATGGCATCATTACCGGCAATGATAGCGTCGACCTTGTTGGCCGTTTTGGTGAGCATCTCCCTGGTCAGGGTATACCCCTCCTCTTCGCTCCACTGTTCTGTAAAGGTGTTGTAAACCAGCTGTATGTCGCCCTTTTCCACCAGGGGGGAGAGGATGTTCATCTGCCCCAGGTAGAGGAACTGGCTGTTATGGTCATTGCGGGCCCCCCCGATCAGGGCATACTTCCCGGCAGGCTTAATCCGCGTGAGATAATCGGCCTGTAACTCTCCGATCTCCACATTGTCGGTCGACACATAGTAATCGAGTTTGCAGTTGAGGATCAGCCTGTCATAGGAAATCACACGCGCATTGTTCTTGTGGGCTTCTTCCACAATGCGGGCGGCAGCAAACTGATCAACAGGAACAACAACCAGCACTTTAACCCCTTCACTTAACAGCTGTTGTGCCTGCTTCAGCTGGGTCTCGGCATTATTGCCTGCATCCATTACATTTACGGTTGCCCCGAGTTCCTCTGCCCTGGCGACAAAGTAATCACGGTCATTCTCCCACCGTTCCTTATCAAAGGCATGCAGCAAAAAACCAACCTTTAAAGGCTCAGGCTGATCACACCCCGACATCAAAAAAACCAGAAGGAGGAGGATTAAAAATTTCAAACCACACTTCATATTTCATCTGGTATTAATTATCAATACCATGTACGGAAGATGAAGGGCAAGGGTTGCCTTAACCAGAAAAAATGACCGGGAAACGGTAGGATCGGCAAAAGGGATCAGAAAGCCATGATTTCGGTGTAGAGGCGCTGCACGGGCAGTCCCACCACGTTGTAATAGGAGCCTTCAACACGGGTGATCCCCGCCATGCCGATCCACTCCTGGATGCCGTAAGCTCCGGCCTTATCGGTGGGGTCAAAATGGGTCACATAGTAATCGATCTCTTTATCGGTGAGTTCCTTGAATTCCACATGGGTGACAGCATGGAAGGTTCTCTCCTTGACTTTGCTTTTCAGGCATACCCCGGTGACCACCTGGTGAATATGGCCGCTGAGTTTGCGCAGCATCACCCGGGCTTCATCCTTGTCTGCCGGCTTCCCGAGGATGTCGCGGCGCAGCCATACGATGGTATCGGCAGTAATCAGCAAGTCATTGTCATGAAGCTGGCCTTCGAAAGGATGGGCTTTCTGCCGGGCCAGGTAAACCGGAATCTCCAGCATTCCCAATTCTGAAGGATAACACTCGGGAATATCGACAGGCTGTACCGTAAAGGGAATGCCCATGTCTCGAAGCAGTTGGATTCTCCTTGGCGATTTGGAAGCCAGGATAAAGTTATAGGAAGGGAACCAATTCACATCTGAAAGATTTAATTATACACATCCTGAGAACTTTTTGTTGTTTCCCGGAAGCATCCCTGAGAGCCGGGATCTTCACTACCGGAAAGTATATCATCAGGCTCACAGGGCCTGGTTATTACCGGAAACGGGAATATCCCAGAGGTCGCATGAACGCATGACCTGTTCGATAACATCTCTGACGCAGCCGCGACCTCCTTTTCTGTCGGAAATATACCGGGCCACCGACTTGATTTCAGGGACGGCATCGGCCGGACAGGTGGGGATTCCCACCCGGGTCATCACGGGAAAGTCGGGAAGGTCATCCCCCATGTAGAGGATCTGCTCCTCCCTCACCCCGGCAGCCTTAAGAAAATCGTCAAGACATCCTGTTTTCTCAGGGGCGTTGTCGTAGAAATGACGGACCCCCAGTTTCTGGTAGCGCAGCCTGACTCGCTGCTGTGTACCCCCGGTGATGATGCCTACCGTGAAACCCGCTGCCAAAGCCCGGCGAATGGCATACCCATCCTTAACATTGGCCGTCCGCACCGGATCCCCTTCTTCATCGAGAGGAGAAACATCCTCGGAAAGAACACCATCAACGTCAAAAAGAAACGCCCTGATCTCCCTGATATCATCCTTAAAAAAAGACATACCCTAATTTTGCGGCAAGATAGAAATTGTAGGCGAGAGTATAAAAGAAGAGCCCGTTATTTTTGAATTTATCAAAAACAACGGGCTCCCGGGAGTAACTGCGGGCTGGGCAGCGCAACAGGGACAGTAACCTTAATCCTGCTTATTTGCCGGCTTTGACCAGCCTGTTTTCCACCACTTCCCAATTAATGACGTTCCAGAAATTAGCGACGTAATCGGGCCTTTTATTCTGATACTTCAGGTAGTAGGCATGTTCCCAAACATCGAGGCCCAGCAGTGGAGTGCCCCGTTTTTCGGCAACGTCCATCAGGGGATTGTCCTGATTGGGGGTGCTTGAGACAAAAAGTTTACCCTCTTCACCCACCGAAAGCCAGGCCCAGCCGCTGCCAAAACGACTCTTGGCGGCACTCTCAAACTCGGTTTTGAAGGCTTCCACCGATCCGAAATCCTTCTCTATGGCCGCTTTCAGCCGTGATGGGATCTCCTTTTTCACAGGGGACATGTTCTCCCAGAAAAGGGTATGGTTGTAAACCCCCCCTCCGTTATTACGAAGGGTGACCGAATACTGGCTGATATCCTCCAGGATTTTCACAAGGGGCGTTTGCATAAGCCCTGCTTCCGTGGCGGCAGTCACAAAATTGTTGAAATAGCCACGATGATGCTTTGTGTAGTGAATTTCCATGGTTTGAGCATCAATGTAAGGTTCCAGGGCGTCAAAAGCATAAGCCAACTCAGGAAACTGGTGGCAACTTTTCTGTTCCGTTCCTGATTGTGCCGAAAGTGCCGCAGGGAGCAAGAAAAGCAGGGCACCCATATAAATCAGATTCTTCATGTTCATTATTTTTTGTTTTTTGATTAAACAACACGGGGGTAAAAAGGTTCACCCCTGCAGGCTTTTCTCTTAAAATAGCCTTATTTTTACCTCATGCTAATTTCCGCCATCATCGTCACCTATAACCGTCCCGATGCCCTTGCGGCCATTCTGGAGAGTATCCTTCGCCAAAAGGAGCTACCGGCAGAAGTAGTGATTGCCGATGACGGGTCAGGACCCGAAACCGCAGGGGTGATTAAACGGTTCCGCACCTTCTTCCCCGTAGAGCTGAAGCATGTTTGGCATGAAGACCGGGGATTCCGGGGTTCAGCCATCAGGAACCGGGCAGTCAAAGAAAGCAGCGGCGACTACCTCGTTTTTTCTGACGGGGACCTGCTGTTCCATTCCTGTTTTTTCGCCGACTTCAGAACGATGGCTACCCCGGGAAATGCCTCCATTGGCTCCCGGGTTTTTCTATCCCCCACCATGACGGGAAAAATCCTAAAAGAGGGGCCTTCAGAACTCCCGGGATTCTTTTCCCCCGGAATTGCCCAAAATAGGATCAACGCCCTGCGATTTCCCCTGATAGCAGCACTTTTACCGGCTCCCCGCTTTTCGGAACGCCTCAGGGGCGGATTGCTGGGAGTTTTCAGAAAGGAGTTGGAGGCCGTCAACGGATGGAATGAAGAGTTTTCAGGATGGGGCCTCGAAGATACCGAATTGGTAGCCCGGCTGTTTTTCAATGGCACCCGTCTGAGAAAACTGAAATTCTCGGCCCTGAGCTATCATCTCTGGCATCCTGAGGCCGGCAGGTCAATGCTGGAAACCAACCGCCGGATACTCAGGCAAACCATAGAGAACAACGCCACCTGGTGCCCCCACGGACTCTCCCCCTCCCATAGGGAGTGATCTTCTGCCGTGAGTTTTCTCTTCCGGCATACATTCCCGTTTCCTCCCTGACCATTTATGAGGGTGAATTTCTGATCTCCTGCGGGGAATGCCAAAGGAGAAGGGAGTAGAAAAAAATGAAAAAGGAGAGGCCCATGTGGGTCTCCAGGTTGGCATCTCCCATGTTGGCAAACGCCATCGAAATCAGGAAAAGCCAGAATATCACATTTTTGAGATGCCCCTCCCTGAAAAGAGGAATAAGCAAAAATGCCATAATGGCCAGAAAACCGAAAACCCCGAATTTCACCAGGTAATTCAGAAACTGGTTATGCGAAGGTCCCTGATTGTCGGGGTCGAGACGGGAATTCAGTTCGCGGTAGGCTTCGGCATAGGCCAGTTTCCAATTTCCCGTGCCGATGCCGAACAGGGGATTTTTCCCGATCAGCCAAAGCGAGGCCCTGGCAAACTCGATCCGCTGTGAAAAAGACTGGTTATTAGGATCTCCTTTACGTTTATAATAATCAAACTCCCAAATGGTTTCGTAAATTCTCGGGTATAGGGAAAAGGAACGACGGTTATAAACAGGGTTGGCGATCCCGTTTTCTATGGCTTTGATGTCGGTGGGGGTGAGCTTGCTGACACCCGTGCTGTCTTTCCGCAATCCCATGCCGGTCATATACCTGATAAGGGTGGAACTGCAGGTATACCCGCCCCTGTCGGGAGCATCGTAGTCAATGGTGCTGACTTTATTCCACTCACGCCGCAACTCCTCTTCGCATACCCAGGCATGCACCCAGTGGCCATTCTCCCTGTCGCCTGCCTCAAAATCAAAAGTATAGGGATTTCCCGAAGGGGTCAATCGGTCCACAATGGCAGGATCCAGCTTCTCCGAAGAGTAAAAAATATGCCACACCCGCGCAACATAAGCCACAGGCATCACCACCAGAAGCAGCAGCAGGCCAATGATCAGGGACCTGTACAAAGCTTTTCTGTGCCGGAAGGCCAGAAGCAACAGGAAAAACCAGGCGGTCCCCAGCAGAGCAATGACGCCGGTTACCGACTTGAGAAGGAGCAGGAAGAGCAGGAACCAGAGGGAAACAGAAACCAGTAGCCAGGATTTCTTACCGGCAAAGGGGATGGAGGTTCGTGACCCTATCAACCACCCTGAAATGATCAGGGCCAGTATCAGCTGAAATGAAAAACGGATATGGGAGATGTGGATGATCTCGCGGAAACCATTGATGCCAAGTTCTTCGCGAAAAATGTTCCGTACGGTGGCCTCCAGGGAAGCCACCAGAACCGCCAGAATGAAAACAAGGAGCAGGATATAGAATCTTTTTCGGGTCAACCGCGGGGAGAAAAAGAGAGCCACGGGAATGACGATCCAGAAGACCACCTTTTTAAGTTCGTAAAAAGCGAAAGAGAGGTCGCGGGTAAAGATCATGCCCGCAAGGTAGAGGAGGAACACCGAGGAAACCAGAACCAGGGAGGCCGGGAACTTCCGGGGCACCGTAGGGTGTTTCCACGAACCGAGGAGCAGGAGCTGGAGAAGAAGTAATCCGGCGCAGATACTCACCAGAGCCTCAGAAAATGGGAGAAACAGGACGAAAAGGAGGAGTGATAAAAAGAAGACGTTTTCGCGCAGTCGGTTAAGGTCAGAGTCCGGTTTCATCGATAATGGCATTTCCGCTAGGTAAACGCAAACGGAGGGGTTAAAGTATAACGGGGGGGTATAAAAAAAAGAACTCCGGCTCAATAAAGAACCGGAGTTCGGTAAGTT
>CAZMMX010000020.1:0-35125 GCA_964567485.1 uncultured Prolixibacteraceae bacterium
ATCGAGGTAATGCCTAATCGGTTCTTCACGCCCATGGAACTCAGATGGAACAAATTTACATGTCCTTTTGTGTTTGAAGCACCATGCTCGTTTCATGTGTTAAATATACGTTATTCTGGTTCAGGAGAAGCCGGGCAAGAAAAGATAAAAGGCTGTCTTACTAAGACAGCCTTTTATCCTAACGAAAAACAGGATCTCAGCCAGAGGCTTAATAGCCTGGGTTCTGATATGCTATTTTGGCTGATGCGTCAAGGGAATTCCCCTGTTCATCGGTCAGCAGGTCAAGGAAGGACTGGGTCCAGGGCTTGAAGGTGTGGAACTTTTGGAGTTGGCCCTTGCCCATCCCCTGGGCTCCCACGGTGCCTGCGTTAACGGTATCATCAACCGGGAAGGGGAAGTGATTTGTTCCTGTGGATGAGGAGGGGGCTCCCATCATGTCGCGGTCGCGTACTCTTTCATACCAGATACCGGCATTATGGAGATCTTCGACGGTCAGCAGCTCAAAAATCAGCTCACGTGCTCTCTCGTTGTAGATGAAGTGTATAAACCGCTGGTCGTCAGAGACCGCTTCTGCGGGATAGTTCTCTTTGATAGCGCGGGGTGACCCTCCCTGCCATTCGGTACCGTCGATCATGATTTTGTCATAAGAATCGATCGTCACCTTAAAGGGAGCCACTTTGTCGGGTGCGGGGACAATGAGGCGGCCGGTGAGGACTCCCGGTTCATACTTCATCAGGATTTCGGAACGGGATTCCCCGGTATGGAAGGCCGCCCGTTTACGGATGACATTGAGGTCGGTGATGGCAGCCCCATAATTGCCCTTGCGGCCGTATGCCTCAGCCCTGATGAGATAGGTCTCGGCAAGACGCATCAAGGGAACGTCGATAGCCCCGGGGTTGTTGGGAAGAGTTCCGGTCCCCCTGTTGACATCAAGCCATTTCCGTGGACTGAGATACCATTGTGCCACACCATTGCCACGGTCGAGGCCAAAGGGTTCCCCGGCATCCCCGCTGCGCCGGTAGTAGATCTTCCGGTTTTGCTGACCGTAGTTGACGATCACCGAAGGATTCCCGGGGTCGACGGCCCCCGGTTTGAAACCGGTGACATTATTCCCCTCTTTGATTACATACCCGGCGTTGTTGGGGCTTCCCACCATCCAGCGGGCCATCATGATGAAGGGCTGGCTGACCACCCAGAGGGAGTCCAGGGGTTCCTCCCGCGAATTCTCAATATAGACCAGGGCCGTTTTTTTATACTGGATCTTAATTTTTCCGCTGACGGCTTGCGCATCGTTGGGCCCCTTGATGACATTATTGTAATAGTAGGCCGTTACCGGATCCCAGGTTTTACCCCCCGTCACCTCAAGGGTGGTGGCATTATAGGAGGTGTTATTGGCGAAGTAGTCGGTCAGAAAGGTTTTGTAAAAGCGGGAGTCGTTGGCCTTGTCGCCGTACATGTCGCATCCCCAATCGGTGGGCCCTGCTGTGGCATAGGGCCTGCCGTAATCCATCAGGTTACGGGTGACCCCGCATTTCAGGGTGGTATAATTGCTGTTGTAGAGATGGACCAGGGTATTGCCGTACCTGTCGTTATACGTTTGTGTCGGTTCATACTGGGCCGAAAGGAGAATCTCCTTGCAGTTGTCGCGGTCGTAGTTCCCGCTCACATTCTTCCACAGTTCTGCAAAATCGCTCTGCAACCCGCCATAGGCGGCATTGTTGCCCTTTTTCATATCTATGACCATGGTGGCATAATGAATGACCGAGTCGAGATCGGTGGTGACATTCCCTTTGTAGAGCATCTTCAGGTGGGTTTCCCCGCTGTTGGCCCATTCGGCAGCCTGTGCCCTGTGAAGGTATAGTTTAGCAAGGAAATGGGCAGCCGCAGGTCTGGAAATCCGCCCCAGGTCAGAGGTGGGAACAGTTTCGGGAAGGAGGGTGATGGCCGTGCGCAGGTCCCCGATGATCTGCCTGTAGATCGCCTCGAGAGAAGCCTTGGGAAAGGCGAAATTCTCAGGCATCCCCGAATAGCTTTTCAGGATCAGGGGAACGGCACCCAGCGTATTGGTGACCAGGTAATAAGCATAGCTCCTCAGAAATAGGATCTCTCCTTTGCGGGGAGCCAGGGTAGCCTTGTCGGTTTCTGAGAGAGCCTCATAGTTCTCCAGGAAAAGATTACACCTGCTGATGGTGGGGAAAGCACCCTCGGTGCGTGAGCCGCCCTGGGCGCCAATAAGCATGTTTACCTGGCCTGAATAACTCTGTCCGGTTGTCGTGGCTGCCCATCCACTGGGGGAATAGCTCCCCATGTTGATGCGGTCGGCGTTCGACCAGCAGTAAGCTTCAACATCACTCCCGACACCACAGATATAATGGCCCTGGTTGTAATCAGGCTTGAAACGGAGGATCTGGTAGGTCCCTTTGACCAGGATATCGAGGCCTTCGGTGGTTTTATAAAAATCCTGTGTCAGGGTCGTCACTGCTTTCTCTTCCAGGAAATCCTCACGGCATGATCCGAAAGCAAATATTAATGCGATCAACAGAATATATTTTTTCATAACATTTTGATTTTAATAGTGAATTAGAATCCTACCCGAATACCAAATACAGTGCTTTTAACGATCATGGTATTGTTGTTGGTCCCCCCGTTGAGGTCACCAATGGAGTTGGTGGCAATCCATCCGTTGGTGTCATCGGGGTTGATGCCTGATTTCACCACTTCGCCTCCGAAGAGGAAGGGATTAAGCACCTGGGCATAGATCTGGAGGTTTTTCAGCTGGACCTTATTGAGGAAAAGCGCAGGGAGGTTATAGGCCAGGGAGATGTTTCTGACGGCGACAAAGGAGCCGTCATTAATCCAGTTGGCCCTGTTAACAGCGTCGACCGACACTTTTGGTGTAGTGGTGGGTTGTGGCCATTGGGCACCGGTATTGGTGGGAGACCAGAAATCCGAAGGGTCGGCACTTCTGATGTAGCCTACGAAGTTCCCTCCGGTGATTCCCCCGGGAACCAGCGGGGAGAGGTAGGATTGTCCGATGCGGGCATACATGAAGAAGGAAAGTTCGAAATTATGGTATGAAAAAGTATTGGTCATGCCGGCCACCCATTTGGGGCGGATAGTCCCGCGGATGACCATGTCATCGGTAGTCAGTTTATAGTCGGGAGTTCCCTGCTCCACGGGTTTATACTGGCCGGGGGCAAAACTGACGCCGTTGGCTGCCCATTTGGCGATTTCCGCCAGGTCTTCGGGAGTATCCTGCCACAAGCCGGCGACCTCATAATTGCGAAAAACCTGCAGGGGGTGGCCAATAAACCATCCGTTGGAAACCATGTCCTCCTTACCGTTCACCAGTTCGACAATCTCTTCCTTGTTGGTCGACCAGTTCAGGTCGGTCATCCAGCGAAAGCCCCTGCGGTCCATATTGACGGTCGAGAGGGAAATTTCGATCCCCTGGTTTTTCATCTTGCCGATATTGTACCAAATACTGGAGTAACCGATGACCGGCGGGAGGTCACGGGTCATCAGGATGTCGCTGGTATTGGACTGGTACAGGTCGACTGAACCCGAAATCCTGTTATTAAGAATCCCGAAGTCTATTCCGGCATTCCACTGGGCTGTCTTTTCCCACCCCAGTGCCGGGTTGGCCATCATCATGGGAATATACCCTATGGCAGGAGCCGTACCGAAGACATAGTTATACTGGGTGAGCGGGCCCATGGTGGTATACGACCCCACGCCACTGTTACCAGTGACGCCCCACCCTATGCGGAGCTTCAACTCGTTGATGGCCTCCGCTGGTTTCAGGAACTCTTCCTCCTGGATTTTCCAGGCCACGGCAAACGAAGGGAAGAAATCCCATTTATTGCCGGTGGCCAGCACCGAGGAACCATCCCACCGTCCCGTGGCCGTAAGCAGATAACGGTCCTTCAGATTGTAATTGAGGCGGGCCATATACGACTGCAGAGAGCTTTCATTGAAGCCTGTGCCATAGCTGTTGGGTTTTCCGTTGAGGTTGGCGCTGAGGTTATACCACTTACTGGAGTTGTAGAGGATCTTGGAAGCGGCGAGGTTCGAAGACTCGCTGGTATAGTATTGTGCCGACTGCATCAGGGTCAGTCCCAGGGTATGAACGCCGAAGCTCTTGTCGAAGAAGAGCAGGTTTTCGACCATGTATTGCCACGATTCTCCGGATTCATAGGAGGCCGTAGAGGTGGGAGGTGTTGCCTTCCGCAGGAGGGTCGACTGTGATCCCTGATAGGTGGCATTGCGGTAATTCCGGAGGCCGGTACCGAAGTTGAGGCGGTAGCGGGCCCAGGGAGTGAACTTCACCTCGGTAAAAAGGTTCGCATTAATATTGGTGGCCTGACGCTGGTCTTCGGCATTTTCGATGTCGATCAGGGGATTCCAGACAGGAATAGTGGTATTGTTCCCCGGGAACTCGACAAGTTTTCCGTCGTTGTCATAAGGCTGGGCCATCAGGTATTGACTCAGGGCATTACCATAGGCATCCTTGGGGTAAGTGGCCGTTCCCGTGCGGTTACTGGCACCATACTCCTGAATGGAACGGGAAGCACTCAGCGAGGCTCCCACGTTCAGCCAGTTGGTGGGGGTGAGGTCTCCGTTGAGACGGAAGGTGTACCTCTTGAAGGACTGGTTTTCCTGGGTTCCGTCGTTATTGAGATAACCCACTGACATATAGAGCCTGGAAACCGGGGTCCCCGCAGTAAACGAAAGAAGATGGTTGTGGGTCTGGCTGGGTTTGGTCAGCAAGCCAATCCAGTCGGTAGTGGGAATATTAGAGGGGTTGTAGACCGGGATCTGGTCGGGCCATCCCAATGCTTTCTCTTCGGCAGTGGCAGCACGGGTCTTCACCGAGGTAAAGCTTCCCGGGTCATTCCATTCATACCCGGCTCTGATGGCTTCAATAGTCATGACATCGTTGTTCCCGAACATCTGGATGTCGGCAAACGGATCGGGATATTTCAGGGCATTGGCCCCCACCTTATAGGTTCCTCCGTTGACATGCGCCAGCCTGAAACGGTCGATGGCCTCCCCAGCCGACGCCCAGTCGGTCACCGACCTGATATTGTCAATGGAGAGGGTGGCATCATAATTAACGGAGACCATGCCCCTTTTGCCTGATTTGGTCGTGACCAGGACCACCCCGTTAGCACCCCGAGATCCATATATCGCTGTCGCAGAGGCATCCTTTAGAATTTCAATGCTGGCGATATCGTTGGGATTGATATCATTGATGGTCCCCATCATGATGATTCCGTCGACTACAAACAAGGGAGAGTTGGAACCGTTGATCGAACGGGTCCCCCTGATGTTAATGGAGGCCGTCTCCCCGGGACGCACATTGGAGACAATGTCGACCCCTGCCGCTTTCCCCTGCATGGCCTGAAGAGCATTCTGCACCGGTCGTTCCTTGATCGCTTTTTCAGTCACGCTGGTGAGGGCTCCCGTCACATCACTCTTCTTTACCGTACCATACCCTACGACCACCACCTCATCGAGGCCAATGGTCTCCTCCTCCAGAACAACATTGAAAACCGACTGGTTTCCGATGATGATCTCCTGTGATTTCATTCCTACGAAGGAAACCGACAAAACGGTGGCATCGGAGGGAATCTGAATGAAGAAATTCCCGTTCACATCGGTGGTAATTCCCGTATTGGTTCCCTTCACCACTACCGATACTCCGGGAAGCGGCTGGCCTGCCCTGTCGGTCACTGTTCCCCTGACCGACCTTTGCTGCTGTTCCGCGGAAGAGATTGGAAGAACTCCGGTACTGTTCATGGCCATCTGGCCATACAACCGGCTTCCAGTGAAAAGGGTTATTAATAACCCCAAAAACAGCACATAAAAAATGCTTTTGGAAAACGTCACAACAACATTCCCGGATTCGGGAATGCGAAAACTCCGGTTTTTTTTCATAGGTTTTGTTATTAGATTTGACCTTTGTATAACGGTGGGTCAATCATTTCCGGGACTTCACTCCCAGACGATTACCCGGAAGAGATTTAACCTAACTAAAAATAGTAAAAAATACTCATATTACAAGCACATATGGCCGAAATATTTCGGTCAGAAGGGTAAATAATCATGGAGGCCGCTGATGGGGCCAGGGAGGAGCAAAGGCGGTGATTATGAAACTGACCGGGAGGCCGCTGATGGGGCCAGGGAAGAGCAAAGGAGGTGATTGTGAAACTGAGCGGCAGAGTATTACTGGAGTCCCATAAGGTATTGGTCGACCTGGCTCATTCTGTTTTCTATCCAGGTGAGCATGTACTGGGTCTCATCATCAAGAGGAGAGATTTTTTCAGGCCATTTTTGTTTTTCGCGGTTGTAGGCGCCTGAGGTGAGGAGCTGTTGGCGGTAGATGTCGATGCGTTGTGACAGGCTGGTCATGGAGAGTTCCCCCTGGCGGAGTTCCTGCCACCGTGATTTGAGGAGGCTTCTGAACCCCGCAGGATTGAGTTCCATCATGCGTATGAAAAAAGCATTGGGGCGGCAGTAACGGGAGTCCCTGCCGGGGATGCCCGTCACTCCTATGAATTCCCCGTCACGGAGGTCCATGATGGAGCCTTCCCATTTCCTTCCCCAGGAGGCATCAAGATCCCAGGGAGTAATGAAAAACTTCTCCCAGCCAGTGCCATAGAAGGAAAGATGGATGTTTTTTCCCGAGTTGTCATCGGCGCCGATGGCATTGATGAAAAGGAGGTAGTCGGCCAGATTGGCGATATCGATGCGAGAGGCGATAGTGGCCGTAAAATCGCTATTTCCCGACATTGCGGTATAACGGATAAAATTACGCAGAGGTTCCCATTTGACCTGGGGTGAGGAGGCTATCCCGTTTTCGGCCTGGTATTCCAGTTCCCAGCCATCCCAGTCGTTCATATTATTATTGTATGCGGCATCGCCATTCACAAATTCCGTAGAGGGACTCCAATTGCTGGACTTGTAACAATAACCCTGTTTTTTATTCAGCTGCAGCTGTTTGCGGTCAATGCGTTCGGTAAGGCAGTAAAGTCCCTGGTAGTTGTTATTGATGATGAGTTCCACGAAAGCTCCGCGGGTGCCGTTAATTGCCCCGGGTTCCTTAGAAAAATGGGGGACCTTGCTGATGGCTGTCCAGATATCGGTGGAGAGGCGGTTGCGCATCCTGGCATGGTCGACATACATGGCATCAAGGATCCAGTCGCCGTCATCACGGAACCCCAGCAGTCTGGTCCCATCAGCCACTTCTTCGGTACCGGTGGGCATGCGGAATTCCAGGCTGTATGACTTCTTGGGAAACTGCTGCGCCAGTCCTCCGCGGATTTCAATGCCGGCGCGATGAGCAGGGAAATAATATAATGAGTCGTTGGTCTTCCCCGAGGGATCAATCAGGGAAATGTGACATTCGGTCTTTGGATTGTTGACGATGGCCCCCGGCACCACCACATGGACCAAAGGCAGGGAGGTAAGCACCAGTTTCAGGGGATCTCCCGTTTTCCCCGACTTGCTCCGGGGCAGGAATTCCAGGGTGGAGCCTGCGGTGAACCCGGGAAGGGTGACCACGCTATTGTTGGAGGCAGTGACACCGCCCATGGTGACTTCAGCGATGTTCTGCCCGATGAGAAACAGCCTCACCGGGGAAGATCCCCCGGAAGCCACAGAAAAAAAGTAACTGCCGGTAGCCTGGTCGAACGGACAGGGGATGTTGTTGATGCGCAGGCCCGTGACCAGGGGTTCACCACCCGGGTAGCTCAGAGATACCGTATAGTTCTTTTTTACGCCTGAAGCGGCCGTAACGGTATAGGTGACCGGGGAGGCAAAGCTTACCGCCGCTCCCGAAGCCGGGGATACCAGAGCCCCGGGGGAGGCTTCGATGGAAGGGGCCAGCAAACCGGAATACTCCTCATCCTCAAAATAAACCGCAATATGTTGTGCCGGCTGATCGATGATCCCATAATAATCCTTTGTGAGGGAGGGATTCTGGCTTCTGGAAATCCTGAACGTCAGGATATCGGCGTCATCGCTCAACTCCGGCAGGTCGTCCTCGCGACAGGCCGTGAAGAAGAGAATCAGCATGGAAGTCAGCACGAAAAGGGAGTACCGGAAAGTCTTCATAGTCTGTGATTTTTACCGGCCGGAAAATTCCGGCCTTTCAGCAACATTCGGTGACGGCCTTCAGAAAGAGCCCGGGTTGTTCGGCATGCAGCCAGTGGCCGGCACCGGGAATATCCACAATGCGGGCTTCCGGATAGATTTCCCTGATGGCCGGAATGTCCTCATCGGTGATATAGTGCGAAAGAAGTCCCCTGATGAAAACCACGGGATAGGAGGTGATGGGAATGCGGTCGTCGATCCACCGGCGGTTTACGCCGCTCACGATCTCTTCCAGGTTTTCATAGAGGGCCACGGCATTCAGGCGCCACTTCAGACGATGGGTGACAGGCTCACGTGTGGTATTTTTCAACAGAAACTGAATGATGCGGGGATCGTCGATTTTTTCGGCAAGTCTCTCTTCCACCTGGCTTCTATCAGTAAACCCGGAGATGTCGAGTTCCTGCAGTGCCAGCAGGATATTACGGTGCAGGTGATACTGGCTTTCATCTTCCAAGGTCAGATAATCCTTCGGAGCAATGTCGGCGATGATCAGCTTCTTCACCTTTTCAGGATAGTCGGCAGCAAACCACATGGCCACTTTACCACCCATGCTGTGCCCCAGGATCACCGCGGGTCTCAGATGGTGGGTCTCAAAAAATTCAGCCAGGTCATCACGCATGGCGGCATAGCTATGTTCGGGATGGTGGGGAGAACGTCCGTGGTTGCGATGGTCTACCGACCAAACAGCATAGCGTTCCGACAGTTTTTTGGCTATCGCCAGCCAATTGTCGGAGGAGCCGTACAAGCCGTGGAGAATCACCAGGGGCTCGCCCTCACCCTCTTTCCTGTAATAGAGTTTCATAATCCGAAATTCTCACAAAAAAAAGCCAGGATTCAATCTTTCAGGCACTCGAGGTAGCGGTGAATGGTCTCTTCCAGTCCCAGGTATAGGGCATCGGCGATAAGGGCGTGGCCGATGGAGACCTCGTCGATGAAAGGGATGGCCTGCTTCAGGAAGCGCAGGTTGGTGAGGCTGAGGTCATGGCCTGCGTTGAGGCCAAGGCCCACCTCGCGGGCTTTCCTGGCGGCTTCCAGAAAGGGAAGGAGGGCCTTTTCGCGATTGGCGGAATACCCTGAGGCATAAGGCTCGGTATACAGCTCAATGCAGTGGGTCCCCGACAGGGCGGCAAACTCCACCAATTCAGGGTCAGGGTCTACAAACAGGGAAGTGCGGATTCCCTCTTCCTGCAAACGGGCCACGGTCTCCTGCAAAAAGGAGAGGTGACGGCGGGTATCCCAGCCATGGTCACTGGTGAGCTGCCCCGGAGCATCGGGAACCAGGGTCACCTGATCGGCCTTCACGGCAATCACCAGCTCCAGAAATTCAGGAGTGGGATATCCTTCAATGTTAAACTCGGTAGTGATCACCGGTTTCAGGTCAAAAACATCCCTGCGTCTGATATGCCGTTCATCGGGACGGGGATGGACGGTAATTCCCTGGGCGCCAAACCGCTGACAATCCACGGCTGTCTGAACCACATCAGGAACATTCCCCCCCCTGGCATTGCGCAGGGTGGCAATTTTATTTATATTTACACTTAGTCTCGTCATTTTACTAATTTTGACGCTGCAAGGTACAACTTTGACTGCGAATAGAAAAATTATCCCATCTTTAAGGTGTGCTAGCGGAAAAACTGATATCTGAGAGTCTGCCGGTGGTCACGCCCGCCGACACGGGTCAGCAGGCGCTGACCCTGATGGAACTGTGCAGGGTGTCCCAGTTGCCCGTGGTCAAGGATAAGGAGTACCTGGGACTGATTTCCGACCGGCTGATCGATGATCTCAACCTGGCCGGTGAAAAGATAGAGCAGCACACCCTTCAGCTCCACACCCCGCATGTCCACGCCCATCAGCACCTCTTTGAGGTCGCGGCTGTGATGTACAAGCTGAACCTCGATGTGGTCGCCGTGGTCGACGAAGAACACAACTATCTGGGGGCCATCACCCTCGCCGGGGTATCGGCCCACCTTGCCCAGCTCCTTTCGGTGACCGAACCCGGAGGAGTCATTATCCTCCGCACCACCTGGAATAACTATTCGGCCAGCCAGATCAGCCAGATTATAGAAGGTAACGACACCCGCATCCTCGGCCTTTTTGTGAACCGCACGGAAAATAGCGACAGCATAGAGATCACCCTGAAACTCGACAAGGTGGAGTTGTCACCGGTCATCCAGACTTTCACGCGCTACGATTATGAAATCGCCGCCGTTTACTCCGACGAATCGATGCTCAGCGACATGTACGAAGACCGGATGGAGCAGTTTCTCCGCTATATGAACATCTAAAGCCCCTGATATGAAAGTTGCCGTTTTCGGAACCCAGGTCCAGGAAGAGTACCTTCCGGTGTTGAGACAGTTTTTCCGCCACCTCAACGACAATGACGTGGAAATCATCATCTACCGGCCTTTCGATGAATTCCTCAGCAGGGAAATGAGTTTTACCCCCCATGTCGACGGGTTTTTCAGCTCTCATGAGGATTTCTGCAACGATGTTTCCTTTGTTTTCAGCATTGGCGGGGATGGAACTTTTCTCCACTCGTTTTTCACCATCCGGAATTTCGGGATTCCCATTGTCGGGGTGAACAGCGGAAGGCTGGGGTTCCTGGCCGATATTGGCAGGGAACATCTCATCGACGGACTCACCAGCATTCTTCAGGGGAAGTACAGCGTTATCGAGCGGAGCCTCCTGGAGGTGACCCTCGACGGAGCTCCCCATTTTGAATTCAACTACGCCCTCAATGAGATGACGGTCCTGAAAACCGACAGTTCCTCCATGATCAACATCCAGGCCAGCATCAACGGGGAATTCATGACCTCGATATGGGCCGACGGTCTCATCATAGCCACGCCTACCGGGTCTACAGCCTACTCCCTGAGTGTGGGCGGGCCCATCCTGGCTCCCGATGCCGCCAATTTCGTCATCAACCCCATCGCCCCCCATAACCTGACGGTCAGGCCCGTAGTGGTCCCCGACCATTATGAGATTCACCTCAGGGTGGAAGGACGGGGAAATCAATACCTGACTTCCCTCGACTCCCGCTCCGTTACCGTACCCCTGGAAACCACCATTACCATCCGCAAAGCAGGCTTCCACCTCAGAACCCTCCACCTCCCCGAACAGAGCTTTTTCCAGACCCTCCGCAACAAGCTGATGTGGGGCGCTGACAGCCGTAATTGATAAATTTTCAGGACTTAACAATTTTTAACCCCAGTTAGGGTTTTATAAGAGCGTCCGGGTGCGGATTTTTTCAAATTATATTACTTTTGTACCACTCTTTTACATTTATGTTTAAGAGAAATGGTATATAGTTCATTGATTTACTGTAAGTTACAAAGGGCAAAATCAGGAATATTTCCTATTACAGGGCTGTCCGGCATCCTTGGATTCCGGCCAGCATATCCTAACGCTTAACGGCTTACACAGAATGTGAACAGATGACAACCCACACCCCGGTGCAGCGTAGAAACATGAAATTACGGATCCGATGAGGAAGATAGTTTTGATGGCAGCATTGCTGTTATGGGGGGGGATAGTCTGGTCACAGGTGACGGCCGATATCGGAATTTGGGGAGGTACTTCAGGATACCTGGGCGATATCAGGGGGAATACCCTGGTGCCGCAGACCTTTCCCATGCTGGGAGGGTACTTCAGGTACAATTTTCACCAGCGCACCAGTGCCCGGCTGATGTTTCTGACCGGTAAGGTGGCTGCGGAAGGAACCCTTTATGGAGTGGACTGGGACTTCAGCAAACCGGTGCAGGACCTCTCGCTACAGGTAGAGATCAACTATCTCAGGTATATGCTGGGGAACAAGAAAGCCTCCTTTACGAGTTATGTCACCGCCGGTGCAGGGGTAGCCTATTATAATTATGAAGTCAGGAATGAACTGGCCGCCGTTAACCCCAACCATCCTGAAGCGAGATACCCCGGTGATCACTCCGTCATCACCCCCACTCTTCCCTTTGGCATGGGCTTTAAGCTGAATGTCGGGAAGCGTATGGGGGTGGGCGTGGAATACCAGATGCGGAAACTCTTCAACGACGGTTTGGATGACCTGGACGACCCCCTGGGGTATGGAAAATGGGAAGATCCTTCTGATCCGGCACTGATGACTGAAAAAGTGACTTTCACCGATGGGATGCACAACAACGACTGGATGGGATTTCTGGGGGTTCATCTGACCTATAAGATTTATATGGGGAAAAAGCCTTGCCCTGCGTACGACTCAAAAAATTAAAAAAGCGTGTCAACTAAAGAATTACTGAATATCAACAAGATACCAAAGCATGTCGCCATTATCATGGACGGCAACGGCCGTTGGGCCGCCCGTCATGGCAACACACGGACCTTCGGTCATGAACAGGGGATCGATGCGGTTCGCTCGACGGTCGAAGGTGCCGGTGAGATTGGCATCTCCTTTCTGACCCTGTACGCTTTTTCCACAGAAAACTGGTCACGGCCCAAGGAGGAAGTGGAAGCCCTCATGAGTCTGCTGGTTTACGCCATCGAAGCCGAAACCGACAACCTGATGAAAAATAAGGTCAGACTGAAGGTGATCGGTGACACCGGGAAACTCCCCCCCGATGTGAGTGGCACACTCTATGGCTGCATTGAAAAGCTGCAAAATAACAGGGGTCTGACGTTGATTTTGGCCCTGAGTTACAGCTCCAAGTGGGAAATCGTCGAAGCCTCAAAAAGAATTGCGGCCGATGCCTGCGCCCACAAAATCGACCCCGCCGCCATTAACAACGAACTATTTGAAAAATACTTGTCCACTGCCGGCATCCCTGACCCGGAAATGCTGATACGCACCAGCGGAGAATACAGAATCAGCAATTTCCTGTTGTGGCAGATTGCCTACTCCGAACTTTACTTCACCGAAAAACTGTGGCCTGACTTCCGGAAGGAAGACCTTTTCGAAGCCGTCGCCGATTTCCAGAACCGCGAAAGAAGGTTTGGAATGACAAGTGAACAAATAGCCCGATAAATTAATTTGATCAGAATGCGAAAGAAATTTTTACCTATACTCTTCCTCTTGTTGGCGGGTGTCACCGTTGCCTGGGGGCAGGTGGCCGACAGCACCCTCCAATCTGTGTACTATTCCAGTCCGCGGAAACTCACCATTGCTGAGATCACGATTTCCGGAATCAGGTACCTCGACCGTGATGTGCTGATACAGCTTTCAGGGCTGACTGTCGGTCAGGAAATCGACTATCCGGGGGAAGAGGTGACTTCTGCCATCAAAAAACTATGGCAGCAGGGTCTTTTTTCCGACGTGAAGATCACCGCACCCAAGGTGGCCGGCAACGATGTGTGGATCGATATTTACCTTCAGGAGCGCCCCCGTTTGGGCGACGTGAATTACACAGGGATCACCAAATCAGAAAGAGACGACATCACCGCCAAGGTATTGCTGCTCAAGGGGAGCCAGGTCACTGACAACCAGATCAACAACGCCCAGCGGCTGATCAAGAACATCTTCCTGGAAAAGGGATTCCTCAATACCGAGGTGAATATTATCCAGCGCGACGATACCGCACAGGCCAATACCATTATCCTCGACATCAGGGTTGACAAGAAGGAAAAGGTGAAAATTCAGGATGTCATCATCCATGGCAATGAGGAGGTCAAATACATCGTCCTGGAAAGGTCCATGAAAAAGACCAACGCCAAGAAAATCTACAATTTCTTCAGGACCAAGAAATACCTTGACGACAAATTCAGGGAGGACAAGGTGAATTTGGTGAAGAAATACAACCAGAAGGGGTACCGTGATGCTGTGATCGTCAGGGATTCGGTCTATGCCTCGGCTGAGAAAAAGAACCGCGTCAATGTGGAGATCTGGCTGGAGGAAGGGGACCAGTATTATTTCAGGGATATCCGCTGGGTAGGGAATACCGTTTATCCGGCCGATTACCTCAACACCGTTCTTGGAGTCAAGAAAGGGGATGTTTTCGACCAGAAGCTGCTGAACAAAAGGCTTCTGGAAGATGAAGACGCAGTACTGAACATTGCCTATCAGGACAATGGCTATCTCTTTTCGCAGATAGAACCGGTGGAGGTCAATATCGAAAAGGACAGTATAGACCTGGAGATGCGCATTTATGAGGGTAAGCAGGCCACCATCAATAAGATTGGGATCCTGGGGAACACCAAGACCCATGAGCATGTGGCCCGCCGTGAACTGCGCACTTACCCCGGCGATCTTTACAGCAAAAACAATATCATCAGGTCGATACGTGAGCTGGCGCAGCTGGGGCATTTTGACCCCGAAGCCATTGTTCCCGATGTGGTACCCCACCCCGAAGACGGAACCGTCGATGTCAACTACCAGCTGGAGGAAAAAGCCAACGACCAGGTAGAGCTGTCGGGAGGCTGGGGTGCCGGTATGTTCGTGGGTTCCGTAGGTTTGAAATTCGCTAACTTCTCGGCACGTAATATCTTCAACAAGGAGGCGTGGCGCCCCTTGCCCAGCGGCGACGGACAGACCCTGAGTGTGAGGTACCAGACCAGCGGCCAGTATTACAAAACTGCCAGCATCTCCTTCTTTGAACCCTGGCTGGGAGGCAAAAAACCCAACTCCTTTTCCATGTCCTTTTCCTGGTCACGTGTGAATTTCAGCGCCAATAACTACTACCAGAATTACTACAACAATCCTTACGGAGGCTACGGTGGCTACTCCCCTTACGGAAGCTACGGCGGTTATTCCCCTTATGGTGGCTATGGTGGATACGGAGGTTATGGCGGATATGGCGGATACGGAAGTTCCTACGGCGGGTATGGCGGATATTATCCCACCTACGAGTATAACTATGACTCGGAAAACGATGATGAGACCGATGATGAGATCTGGGAGACCCTGGCCATTTCGCTGGGTTACGGATACCGGCTGTCATGGCCCGACGACTGGTTTGCCATCACCCATGAAGCTGCTTTTGAACACTACAATTTGCAGAACATGGCCTCTTATTTTGACTTTCTGGCCGATGAACAGGGAAACGTCAACGGGACCAGCAATAACCTGAGTTTTAAAACCGTCATCAGCCGCAACTCGGTCGACAATCCCCTTTATTCCAGGAAGGGATCGGCCTTCTCGCTGACCTTGAAGTTCACTCCTCCCTATTCCTGGTTTTCCAAAACCGACTGGAGCGATCCCAAGGTCTCAAATGCCGATAAATTCCGCTGGATAGAATATCACAAATGGTTGTTCAAGGGTCAATCCTACAATGCCCTGAGCCGCAATTCAAACCTGGTGATGAGAACCGCCTTTGAATTGGGATTTCTGGGGTACTACAACGAAAACCGCCAGTCGCCCTTTGAAGGGTTCATCGTCGGAGGCTCGGGCATGTCGGGATACAGTTATTATGGTACCGATTACGTTTCAATGCGCGGATACAAGGACTACAGCCTGAGTTATAAACGGAACGGGTCCAAGATGTACTCCAAGTTCACCATGGAACTACGCTATCCTGTGACCCTGAAACCCAGCGCCACCATTTATGCCCTCACCTTCCTCGAAGCCGGAAATACCAACGATCTCTTCAGGGATTATAACCCCTTCAAATTGTACCGTTCGGCTGGCGTGGGTGTACGCATCTACCTGCCCATGTTCGGCCTGATGGGGATCGACTGGGGATACGGATTTGACGAAATCCCGTGGAACAGCGATGCCAATCGCGGCAACTTCCATTTTGTTATCGGACAGCAATTCTGATGGTTTGAGATTTGGCCCGTTATTTGTAACTGAGTATCTGAAATAGAAAATTCAATGGACTGCGTCATGAAATACCCATGCAAATATTATGCACCAACTGCCATGATAAACCACATGGGTATAACAGATGGTCCACGGTTTGAACCATCACAACATAATAATATAAACAGATGAAAAAAACAATGCTGACTCTGGGAATGGTAGTCGCCTTTGCCGTGGCAGGCTTCGCCCAGAAATTCGCCTTTATCGATTCAGAGTACATCCTGAAAAACATTCCGGCTTTCAATGCGGCCCAGGAGCAGCTCGACCAACTGTCGAAACAGTACCAGAAGGAGCTGGAAACCATGTATGCCGACATTGAAAAAATGTACCAGGATTTTCAGGCTGAAAGTGTCTTGCTTTCGGCAGACATGAAACGCAAACGTGAGGATGTGATCATCTCGAAGGAAAAGGAGTACAAAGAGCTTCAGCGTGAATATTTCGGGCCCAGCGGTGAGCTTTTCAAAAAGCGGCAGGGACTGATTAAACCGCTTCAGGATGATATCTATGCCGCTGTCGAAGAGATCACTACCGAAGGGGCCTATGCCGTGATTTTCGACAAGGCAGGAGGCACTACCCTCTTTGTCACCAACCCAAAATTTGACCTCAGCGACCAGGTTTTACAAAAACTGGGCTATAAGTAATTTAAATATCTATATTTGTGACCATAATTTAAAATTTCAACATTGATCATGAGAAAATTAACCGCATTATTGACGTTTGCTGCACTTTTCATGTTTGCAGGTTTTACCGGTGCACAGGAAGCCAAATTCGGGCACATTGACCTTCAGGCGCTCATTCAGGTGATGCCTGAAAGAGTGGAAGCCGAAGCTGCTTATAACAAGGAAGCCAAGGGACTGGAAGAACAGATGGGCACTATGCAGCAGGAGCTTGAGAATAAATACAAGGAGTATATTTCCAAGCGTGACTCCCTTTCTGAGATCGTACGCACGGCCAAGGAAACCGATATTTCGGACCTTCAGCAGAGGATCCAGAATTTCTCCCAGGTAGCCCAGCAGCAACTGCAACAGAAGCAGTCCGAAATGCTCAAGCCTATCTTCGAGAAAGCCCAGAAAGCCGTTGCCGATGTGGGCAAGGAAAAGGGTCTGATCTATGTCTTCGACGTAAGCGGAGAATTGGGCACCGTACTTTACAAATCAAACGAAAGTATCGATGTACTCCCCCTGGCCAAGGCCAAACTGGGCATCAAATAAGAATCCACCAAAGCAGCATAAAAAGGCTTTTCCATTTATTTGGGAAAGCCTTTTTACTTGTTAGGGAGTTCTGCTTTTTCCACCACAGAAGTGACGGGCCAGGGGAAGGTATGGTGCGCTAACCGCGACAACCGGGAAGTTGCACTCAATGGTTCTGAGAAGAGGTCAATCCCCCGATGGTTCAAATGTCGTAAAACATATCAAGAACAATATTCCGTTTTTTTAACTACTTTCATTGCCGGTGTTTACTAAACTGAACTGCTATGCAAAGCGACACATATTCAAGGGATAATGAGGAGCGCAGCGTTTACCAGGGGGTTAAGCTGTTTGAAATTGCCTGGGAAGTATGCAACCAGGTAGGAGGGATTTACACTGTTATCAGATCCAAAGTACCCTCGGTCATCGAGAAATGCGGAAAAGAGAATTACGTATTGCTGGGGCCTTATTTTGAGAACCAGGCAGCGGCCAATTTTGACCCCTGCACCGATTACTCAGGACCGGTAGGACAGACCGTTATGAAGATGAGGGAAATGGGCTTCCAGGTGCATTACGGTCAGTGGATTGTTTCGGGGCGCCCCAGGGTGGTGCTTTTCGATCCCTTTACCGTTTTTGACAGGCTGGGAGAAATCAAATATTTCATTTGGGATCACCACCACATTACCATTCCCGAGAACGACCAGTTGCTCAACCAGGTGGCGGCCTTCGGATTTCAGGTCAAGGAGTTCTTCAGGATCATGTGCGAGCTCGGGGGTTGCTATGACAAAATCATCGCCCATTTCCATGAATGGATGGCTGGTTTGCCGATTCCCGGAATCCGTCGCGATAACCTCAATATCAAAACGGTATTCACCACCCATGCCACGTTGCTGGGGCGATACCTGGCCATGAACGACACCGATTTTTATGACCATCTGGAAATGTATGACTGGCAAAAGGAAGCCAACTTTTTCAATGTACGGGCCATTGTCGATATCGAAAGGGCCGCAGCCCATGGAGCGCACGTTTTCTCCACCGTCAGCAGCGTGACTGCCAGGGAGTGCAAATACCTCCTGGGCAGAGAACCAGAGGTGATCGTTCCCAACGGGCTCAACATCACCCGTTTTGAAGTCCTTCATCAGATCCAGAACCTGCATGCCGAAAACAAAAGCAAAATTCACGATTTCGTGATGGGCCACTTTTTCCAGAGCTACTCTTTTGACCTGGACAAGACCATTTATTTCTTTACTTCGGGAAGGTATGAATATCACAACAAGGGGTATGACCTGACCCTGGAGGCGCTGGCGCGCCTGAACTGGAAAATGCAATATGCCGGAATTGACCGCACCGTGGTCTGTTTCTTCATCACCAAGCAGCCTTTCCACTCCTTCAACCCGGAAGTGCTGGAAGCCAAGGCCCAGATCGAGGATATCCGCAGGGCCTGTGAGGAAATCGAGGTGCAGCTGGGCGACAAACTTTACCGTAAAATCACTGCCGACAGTGGTCCTTACCAGTTTCCCGACCTGACGGAACTGCTCGATGACTACAACAAACTGAAACTTCGCCGCTTCGTACAAAGCTGGAAATCAAAAAGGCTTCCCAAGGTAGTCACCCACAATCTCATCGACGACCAGAAAGATGAAGTCCTCAACTTCCTGCGCACCGCCAACCTGGTCAATAACCAGCACGACAAGGTGAAAGTGGTCTACCATCCCGATTTTGTGACGGCTTCCAATCCGCTCTTCAAGATGGACTATTCCCAGTTTGTCAGGGGCTGTCACCTGGGCATTTTCCCCAGTTACTATGAGCCCTGGGGTTACACCCCTCTGGAAAGCCTGGCCAGTGGCATCCCGTCGGTGACCAGTGACCTTTCCGGATTCGGGGATTACATCATGAATAACTTCCCCGATCACGACAAGGCAGGGATGTTCATTGTGGAACGGAGAAACCGTGATTTCAACCAGGCAGCCAGCCAGCTGGCCGACATCCTCTTCCGGTTTGTGCAGCAGAACCGCCGTGAACGCATCACCATGCGTAACAATTGTGAGGCCGCATCGCCCCATTTCGACTGGACCAACCTGGGTAAATTTTACGACCTGGCCTACGAAAAAGCGCTGCTGGCGTGACATGGACACAATAAGTGGATCGTGACATATTTATTCATTAAGCTGGAATCCGGGAAAAGGTAAAAGGAGAAGCGGTCATTGATCGCCGGTCACTGGTGACTCTCTGATGACCTGTTACCCATTACCGCCACAAGAATATGCGAACACCGATTGGAGTATTTGATTCGGGGTATGGGGGACTCACCATCCTCCGGGAGATCCGAAAAGCCCTGCCCGGGCCCGACCTTCTCTACCTGGGCGACAACGCCCGCACGCCCTATGGCACGCGCTCCTTCAGGGTGGTCTATGAGTACACCCTGGAAGCGGTTCGTTATCTCTTTGCACAGGGATGTCCGCTGATCATTCTGGCCTGTAACACGGCCTCGGCCAAGGCACTGCGTAATATTCAGCAACAGGACCTCGAACAAATCGCCCCGGGGCGGCGGGTTCTCGGGGTGATCCGCCCCAGCGTGGAAAGGGTGGCCGAAGTGACCCGCAACGGCCATGTGGGCATCTTAGGAACCCCCGGAACCGTCAGCTCCCTCTCCTACCCTTTAGAACTGGAGAAATGGGCCGGAGGGAAAGTGGTATCGACTGTTCAGGAGGCCTGCCCCATGTGGGTTCCCCTGGTCGAAAACAACGAACTTGACTCCCCCGGAACCGACTGGTTCGTGGAGAAAAACATCAGGCAGCTGCTGGAAAAAGATCCCGCCATAGACACGCTTATCCTGGGATGCACCCATTATCCCCTGCTGCTGAAAAGCATCCGGAAATTCGTACCTCAGGGCATCACCCTTATTGACCAGGGTCCGGTGGTCGCGGCAAAACTCACCGATTACCTCGAACGCCATCCCGATATCAGCCGGCAGATATCACAGGGGGGAAGTACCCTCTTTCAGACCACTGAAGCGGCAAGCCTCTTCGAGTCGCGGGCGGCCCTTTTTCTGGGGAAAACAGTCAGTGCCCAAACGGTAAATCTCGACACACCCCACGCATTCTAAAAAGCGAGATCGTCACCCCTGATAATTTTCAGTCCCAGGGGTATGATCGAAAAGGAAAAGGGGGAATGACCGAGGGATTCGCCGTCGGCTTCCACGTTAAGGGCCGGCTGGGAATCGATATGAATATTCCGGGTCTTAAGGGAGATCACCTCGGGCAGCCGCGTATAGGATCCATCGAGAAGTTTCAGGATATTGCGCATGACCTTGAATTTTCCGATGGGACGGATGATGGTCAGATCAAAGAGTCCGTCGTCGGCAACGGCGGCAGGGGCTTGTTTCATGCCTCCGCCATTGTATTGCCCGATGGCGACCGTCATACTGAAAACCTCAGGATGGAGGATCTCCTTATCCGTGGTGATGGAGGTCCGGGTGGTCCTGAAAGAAAAGAGGCTGGTGAAAATATGCATGAAATAGGAAAGGGTTCCCCCTTTTCCTTGTTCCTTGTCCTTATTGGCTTTTTCAAGCACCATGGCGTCAAAGCCCATTCCTGCGATGTTCACAAAATATCGTCTAACGGCTTTTCCGTCGTTGATATGGTAATCGAGAATTCCTACATCCTGGACGAAGGTTTCACTCTTCACAATCATGGCGATGGCTTTCCGGTAATCGGAAGGGATTCCGAACATCCGGCACCAGTCGTTGCCGGTACCCACGGGGATCATGCCCAGCATGATGGAGGAGGGATCGGCATGTTGTTGGGTGTAAATACCATTGACCACTTCGTTGAGGGTACCGTCGCCCCCCACCACGATAAATTTCCGGAACCCTGCTTTGATATATTTGCGGGTGAGTTCAATCGCATGTCCCCGATGCCGGGTAAAAAAACTCATGGAATCAAGGCCTGCTTCCGCCAGTAATCCGGAGATCCTTTTCCAGTCCTGTTTTCCCTTTTGCCTACCGGCATTGGGATTAACGATGATAAACCATTTTTCGGTCGTCTGTGCCATGTTTCTCACTGTCGGCAGGCCGGGGAGTGCTCCCCTATCCTGTTACATTTTGCATAAACTCATAATTCTCCTCCATTACCTCCAGATACCGGAACTGCGCCAGGGTTCTGACCTTATTGTGTTCGGGATAGGCCGTTTTGTAATAGGTATCGCCGTTAAGGTAATCGGCAAGGAAGCGAATGGTCTGTTCCCACACCATATAGCGGCAACCGAAGGCCAGGTGGCTTTTTTCCACAGGAGTAAGGAACCGCTGGCTTTCGAGGAGGTACCCTTCGGCAAAGGCGGCGTAATACTCACGGTTAAAGCCTATCTTACGCGTGTCGGGTTCGTCTTCCGGGGCGGTGTTTCCCAGGGTACGTATGGCATCCCCGAAGTCAAAGAGCGACGATCCCGGCATGACGGTATCCAGGTCAATGATACAGAGGATTTCTCCGTGCTCATCGAAAAGGACATTGTTGATTTTGGTATCATTATGGGTAATGCGCAGGGGAATATCGCCATTGTCGAGCCACTCCTGGAGGCGGGTCATCTCGCTGCTTAACGCCAGCAAACGGTCGATCTCTCTTTTCATGCCAGCGACTCTTCCGGCCTTGTCCAGTTCAATAGCCTCACGGAACTGTTGAAAACGCAAGATCCCGTTGTGAAACCCGGGGATGGTCTCGACCAGCAAAGACCCCGGCAGATTGGAGAGCTGACGCTGGAAATGGCCGAAGGCCTTTCCTGCACTGTAAGCCTGTCCCTTCTCCGTCACCTCTTCAACGCTGGTACTGCCTCTGACAAAGAGAAAAAGTGTCCAGAAATTGCCCTGGTCATCATTGACATAGTAACGACCATCGGGTGCCGCGATGTAATGCATCACCTTGCGGTCGATTTCGGCCTCTCCGGCGGCCATCAGTTTCTTGCGGATATGTCCCGTGACCTTAACGATGTTGTCCATCATCCCTGCCACATTCTTAAAAACCAGATGGTTTTTCCGCTGAAGGATCAGATCGGGGACCCTTTCCGGAGTGCTGACCAGAAAAGTGTCATTGATATGGCCATGACCAAAAGGCTTCCAGGAGGTCACGGGGACGTCCATACCGAACCGCGACAAGAGGTCAAATATTTTACTTTCGTTCATAAATAGTGATTAGAGATTTATAAAACCAGGTTACTTTACGGCACCCGGGTGATTATTCGGGTGGGCTCATCGACGCCCGGCCGGGGCGTATACCCCGGGCCAGGTAAGGGCTTACCACAACACGGGAGGATACACACCACGGGCGATCAGCGCACGGATGCTCGCTTGGGCCCCTGGTTTATCTTCCCGGTAGGTCACCCCGAACCAGGGGGAGTCACAGGAGAGCACTTTGGTAGAAATACTATTATTCTGGATATTCTCATTGATCAGCAGGGGAATGAAATATTCCGATTTGGGTTCATCTCCCTTTTCTGTCAAAAAGTTGGCGAATCCTTCACTGAGAAGCCCGAACACGCCGGGTTTGAGGCCCCAGAAATTCATGCTGACGGGAGTCTCCTCAGCCAGGGGAAACCGGCCTTCGGGTTCATAATAGTAAATTCCATCGGGATCGCGCTGAATTTTGGTGCGTTCGACCACGCCGGTGAGGTAACCCCTATCGTTGGTGATACATGCACCACGGCTCACGGAACCGTGTTCCGACAGGGTATTGCTGACCCGGTAGCCGATCATGGCATATTCTGTGTCGTCGGCAGAGCCCGTGAGGAAGCGGGCCATGACCTCATAGGCTTCGCGACCGTAGAAGTCGTCGGCATTGATGACGGCCATGGGCTCATGGACCAGTCCGTCGGCCATCCACAACGCATGGGCGGTACCCCAGGGTTTTTCACGTGCGGGGTTCAGGGTGAATCCCGGAGGGATTTTATCGAGCGACTGGTAAGCGTAGTCTACCTCTATTCTCCCGCGCAAACGGGGTTCAAAACGGGCTTTGAACTGGTCGGCAAAGTCGGTGCGGATGATAAAGACCACCTTTCCGAATCCGGCGCGGATGGCGTCAAAGAGGGAATAATCGATGATGGCTTCGCCATTGGGGCCTATCTCGTCGAGTTGCTTGAGCCCGCCATAGCGGCTGCCCATTCCGGCAGCAAGGATGACAAGTGTTGGTTGCATTTGTTTACTGTTCTTTGATATGTTGTTCCTGAATATGTTGTTCCTGCTTACTTATATTACATCCCCTTCGGGCGAATATAACTGTTTTTTACCTACTCCTTATACCATCCTGCATATTTACCATAGGCAGCGGCGATTCTCCTCACCTCTCCTTCGAGGAGGTCAGGGCCGATCTCCTTGACCTTCCGTGCGGGCACCCCTGCCCACACGGTGCCTCCGGGAATGCGGGTTCCCTTGGTGACCACGGCGCCGGCAGCGATGATGCTGTTGCTCTCTACGACGACATCATCAAGGACCACGGCCCCGATACCGATCATGACGTTGTCATGCAGGGTACAGCCGTGGACAACGGCCTGGTGGGCGATGGTTACGTTACTGCCGATGTGGGTAGGCGATTTCTGATAGGTAGCATGAATGACCGCATTGTCCTGGACATTGGTGTTGTTGCCGATGGTGATGGAGTGAACATCGCCGCGGATCACGGCACCATACCAGATGGTACAATCATCACCGATGACCACATCACCGATGACCACGGCCGTTTCGGCCAGAAAACAGTTGGTTCCGATTTGCGGGATCTTGCCCTGAAGAGGTCGTATCAAAGCCATATTCGATATTTGTGTAAATTCCCGGCAAATATACAAAACCCCTAAAGAATAACTTACGTCAGGGTGGGCATTACAAATAATGGTTATTTTTACGCCGATTAAAACGCCATTTTCATGAAGGAAACAAAAGTCATAGAACTGGATGAAGTGGCCATCCGGTTTTCAGGAGACTCCGGTGACGGAATGCAGCTCACAGGCACACTCTTCTCCGATGCTTCGGCCCTGATGGGCAACGACATCGCCACTTTCCCCGATTATCCCGCAGAGATCAGGGCCCCCCAGGGGACTGTCGGCGGAGTGTCGGGGTTTCAGGTCCAGTTCGGCCAGAGGGAAATCAACACCCCGGGGGACTTCGCCCATGTGCTGGTGGCCATGAATCCCGCAGCCGTAAAAGCCAACGCGCGGTTCATGAAACCGGGAGGAACCATTATCTATGATGTGGACACTTTCAACGAGAAAAATCTCCTGAAAGCCGGCTACACTACCGATGATCCCTTTACGGAACTGAACCTGATCGACTACGTTAAAATTGCGGTACCCGTCACGGCGCTCACCCAGGAGAGCCTGAAAGATATGGGACTCGACAACAAGAGTATTCTCCGTAGCAAGAACATGTTTGCCCTCGGGCTGGTGTGCTGGATGTTTGGCCGGCCCCTTGATTATATTGAGGAATACATTGCCTCGAAATTTGGCCGCAAGCCCATGGTAGCCGAGTCAAATCTCAAGGTGTTGCATGCCGGGTATAACTATGGCATGAACCTGCAGCACATGACGCCGAGGTATATTGTTAATCCCGCCCGTATAGAACCGGGGATCTACCGCAACATCAACGGAAACCAGGCTACCGCCTGGGGTTTGCTGGCGGCTTCCGAGAAATCGGGAAGGCCCCTGTTTGCCGGCTCTTACCCTATCACCCCCGCCACGGAGATCCTTCAGGTACTCGCGGAACACAAAGAACTGGGAGCCAAAACCTTTCAGGCAGAAGATGAAATTGCGGGGATTGCCACAGCCCTGGGGGCTTCCTTTGCCGGACACCTGGCGGTGACCTCCACCTCGGGTCCCGGGTTTGCCCTTAAATCGGAAGCCATCGGGTTGGCCGTGATGGCAGAACTTCCCCTGGTCGTGGTCAACGTACAACGCGGAGGACCCTCCACCGGCCTTCCCACCAAAACAGAACAGTCCGACCTCCTCCAGGCCCTCTACGGAAGAAGCGGCGAGAGTCCCGCCGTGGTCATCGCGGCCAGCACCCCCTCCGACTGTTTCTGGTATGCCTTTACAGCCGCAAAAATCGCCATGGAGAGAATGGTCCCTGTGATTCTTCTCACCGACGGATTCCTGGGCAACGGCAGTGAACCCTGGAAGATCCCCTCCATGGCGGAACTTCCGGAAATCAAGCCGCGTATTGCCCTCAACAAGGAGGACTTCCAACCCTACCGCCGCGACAGTGAGACCCTGGCCCGCTCATGGGCATGGCCCGGCATGGAGGGATTCGCCCACAGAATTGGCGGCCTCGAGAAAAACGTGACGGGAAACGTGAGCCATGACCCCGACAACCACCAGAGAAATTGTGAAATCAGGGAAGCCAAGGTGCAAAAAGTCGCCGATATGATCCCCGACCTGGAGGTGTGCGGCGACCCTGAAGGAGACCTCCTTTTGGTCAGCTGGGGCGGTACTTTCGGTCACACCTTCAACGCCGTCAGGGATCTCCGGAAAAAAGGGAAAAAAGTGAGCCTGGCCCACTTCAACTATATCAAACCTTTACCAGCCAACACCGCCGCCGTTTTCAGCAGGTTTAAAAAGATCCTGGTGTGCGAAATCAACCTGGGGCAATTTGTCGCTTACCTGCGCGACAAAATTCCCGAAAACAATTACTACCAGTTCAACAAGGTCAAGGGATTGCCGTTTACGGTGCAGGAACTGGAGGATGCAGTCATTAAACATCTGGAGGCATAAGCAATGAACGAAGTAAAATATACCGTCAAGGATTTCAAGAGTGAAAATGAGGTACGCTGGTGCCCCGGCTGTGGGGACTACGCCATCATGAACGGCATTCAGCGGGTCATGGCCGACCTGGGGGTCAGGCATGAAGATTATGCCGTGATTTCAGGGATTGGCTGCAGTTCGCGGCTGCCCTATTACATGAGCACCTATGGGTTCCACACGATTCATGGCAGGGCCACGGCTGTGGCTTCGGGAGTGAAGTGCGCCAATCCCGCCCTCAGCGTGTGGGTGATCACCGGCGACGGCGACGCCATGGCCATCGGGGGAAATCACTTCATCCACCTGGTACGCCGGAACATCGACCTGAATGTGATTATCTTCAACAATAAAATTTACGGACTGACCAAGGGACAATACTCCCCCACCACCGACAGGGGTTTCAAAACCAAAACCTCCCCCTTCGGGACCATTGAGGATTCCTTTGTGCCCGGGCAGCTGGTCATTGGCGCCGGGGGCTCCTTTTTTGCCCGAACCATTGACACTAACCTGAAGATGAGCCAGGAAGTATACAGCGAGGCAGCCCGGCATGCCGGAACTTCCATCGTGGAAGTCCTTCAGAACTGCGTGATTTTCAATAACGGCGTGCATGATCAGATCACCGACCCGGCATTTCGTCAGGAACGTCAGCTGTTGCTGAAACACGGAGAGCCCATGCTCTTTGGCGAAAATAACCAGAAAGGGCTGGTCTTTGAGAAAGGCAAACTCAAGGTGGTGACCATTGGCGAAAACGGGGTCACCGCCGACGATATCCTGGTCCATGACGCCGAAGAACCGGATCCTTCGCTGCACCTGGCCCTGATCAACATGAAGCTTCCCGGCTTTCCAGTGGTCTTTGGCGTGATCCGCAGCGTCAAAGCACCAGTTTACGACCAGGAAATGGCGCTCCAGGTCGCTGCAGTGCGCAAAAAAAGCCCCATCACCAGCATGGATGACCTCCTCAAGTCAGGAAATACCTGGGAGGTGAAAGAGAACGGCTTCGTGAACGGAGAGAAGACATGCCCCGGCGGAAACCCGGACATTTGACCATGAACGGGACCGGCCAACAACAGGCTTTCCAAAGATACTCTTCCGAGACCCACCAAAAAAAACCTTGCCCGACAGGCAAGGTTTTTTCTTTTATTGCTATTTTCACAAAAAAAGAGTCTATGATCGACCTGGACAAAATCACTCTGCCGGCTGTCTACAAAAACAGGAAAAGTGACCGTGACATCTTCCATGAGCTGATGCCCACCAAGATAAAGGAAGTGCTTCTTGTGGCCACCCTGTACGACTCATACTCGATAGTAAGAGAAGGCCAGTTCAGCGATAAGATCTTCGGGGAATACCTGCAACTCAACCTCTATGCTGCTCCCCGCTTTACCAGTGCCAACACCCGCGAAGAAGCCCTCCAGACCCTGGATCTCAAAGAATTTGACCTGGTTATCGTCATGGCGGGGGTCGACAAGAACATACCCCTGGAAGTGGCCCGCGACATATATGACAAAAAACCCAACATCCCCATCCTGCTTTTGGCCAATAACAACGCCGACCTGAAATACTTCAAAACAGAAGTCCAGAAGATCGACTTTATCGACCGCACTTTCGTATGGAACGGCAACAGCAATGTCTTCCTGGCGATGATCAAATATGTGGAAGACCGCAAGAACATCGCCCCCGACACCCAGTTGGGGAATGTGAGGGTGATACTGCTGGTGGAAGACAGCATCCAGTACTATTCGAGATACCTTCCCACCCTCTATGCCACGATCATGAGCCAGACCCAAAACCTGGTGGAAGATGATTCCAGCGATGAACTGCATATCATCCTGAAAATGAGGGCGCGTCCCAAGGTGATTCTGGTGAGCACCTATGAAGAAGCCGTGGAAATCATCAATACCTACCGGGAATATCTGTTGTGTGTGATCTCCGATGTCAAGTTCGAGAAAAACGGCTTCGACGATGAGGAGGCAGGAGTAAAACTCCTGCAGTATGCCAACAGCGTCATGCGTTTTCCCATTCCCCTGCTGTTGCAGTCGCACGATATCGTCAATGCCGAAAAGGCCCGCCAGGTGGGAGCCGATTTCATCGACAAGAACTCGGAAAGCCTTTCACTCGACATCCTCAATTTTCTATACAGAAGACTGGGATTCGGCAATTTTGTCTTCAAGGATCCCAGTGGCACCCCCCTGATGGAAGCCCGCAACCTGCAGGAATTCGAGGAGATGTTCCGTATCGTTCCCGATGCTGCCCTCGAATACCACGGCAGCCGCAACTCCTTCAGCACCTGGCTGATGGCCCGCGGCGAAATCAACATGGCGGAACAGCTGAAACCCTACCAGACCGTCGACTTCAAGGATACCGAAGAGTTGCGGCAGTTTTGTCTCGATGTTTTCAGGATGGTGCGCATGAAGAAGCTGCAGGGAAGGATCATCCGTTTTGAGCCTGACCTGGTCACCTCCAATCGTTTTGTGATCCGTGTCGGCAAGGGCTCCCTGGGAGGCAAAGGACGCGGCATGGCCTTTATCAGCAACTTCATCGAAAGCATAGACTTTGGAAAGATTATCCCGGGAATCAACATTCGTATTCCCCCGACGACGGTGGTGGGGGTTAATGAATTCGACCGTTTCCTCGAGTACAACAACCTCTATGGCGACATATACAGCAGCAATGACTTCAACCATATCAGGAGCCAGTTTCTGGAAGCCCGGTTCGATGAAGCCATGAATGAGCAGCTGCTCAGCTATCTGAAGGTGATGACCAGGCCCCTGGCCATCCGTTCATCGGGGCTTTTCGAAGACTCTCTGCTACAGCCCTTTGCCGGCGTCTATGCCACCTTCCTGATCCCCAACAACCACCCCGACCTCATGGTCCGCTTCGACCAGCTGGTCACAGCTATTAAACTGGTATACGCCAGCATCTTCACCGAATCGGCTCAGATGTACTTCGAGGCCATCAACTACAAAATCGAGGAGGAGAAAATGGCGGTCATCATCCAGGAGGTGGTGGGGCATGAATTCAACGGCAAGTTTTACCCTCACATTTCCGGGGTGGCGCATTCCTATAATTACTATCCCGTGGCTTACATGCAACCCGACGACGGGGTGTCGGTCACCGCCGTCGGACTGGGAATGTACGTGGCGGGAGGTGAGAGTGCCTATCGTTTTTGTCCCCGTTATCCCTCTATCAACAGTGTATCGCTCAGAGACCAGATCAGGGAGTCGCAACGTCACTTCTATGCCATTGACATGAGCCGAACCACCTTTGACCTGGCAGCCCAGGGCGAAGATGCCGCCATTCGTCGTTACCGCGTGAAGGAAGCCGAAGCCGACGGGACTCTCGACCTCTGTGTTTCCACCTATATCATGGAAAATGATGACCTGGTTCCCGGGATGAACATACCCGGCCCCAGAGTGGTAGATTTCAGCAATATTCTCAAATACAACGCCATACCTCTTTCCAATACCCTTAAGGTACTCCTTAAGCTCTTCCGGGAAGCTATGGGATCGCCCGTAGAAATGGAATATGCCATTGACCTGAAACCCGGCGATAGCGGTCTGCCCACCTTTTACATTCTGCAGATCAAACCACTGATCAGGTCGGAAGAACAGATCGACATCGACCCTCTCTCACACGACAAGAACGATCTGCTGATGTATGCCGAAAAGGGAATGGGCAACGGGATCGTCCATCACATCAGGGATGTGGTATATGTGGAACCCCATCACTTCAGCTCGGTCGTCACCCAGGAAATTGCGCGGGAGGTGAATGAATTCAACAGATATTTTGAGGAGACCAAGACCGAATACATCCTGATTGGCCCGGGGCGCTGGGGCACCAATGACCACTTCACGGGAATTCCGGTCACCTGGGCTGGTATTTCCAAAGCCCGGGTCATCGTGGAAATCGGAATGCATGATTTCCCCCTTGACGGATCCCTGGGGTCCCATTTTTTCCACAATGTCACCTCCATGAATGTCGGGTACTTTTCCATACCTCACAACTCCGCTCATTCATTTGTCAGGCTGGAACTTCTGGAACAGCAGGAGGTCATCCGCTCGGCGGGTTACATCCGTCATGTCAGGTTCGACAATCCCCTGACAGTGATGATGGACGGGCGCACCCGCCAGGCGCTGATCAGGGTTGAGAATTAGAATTCCAGATTTCATAGGCCTTGTCGGCCTGCAGGAGAAGCATGGCGTAGCCATTGCAGGTTGCGGCTCCCCGGGCACGGCCACGGGCCAGAAAAAGGGTTTCCGGAGGGTTGTAGACCAGGTCGAAGAGTAAATGCCGGGAAGTCACCAGGTGGTATGGAATGGGGGGACAGGTTTCCTCATGGGGAGTGGTCCCCAGGGGAGTGGTGTTTACGATGATGGGGTACTCTTCCATGATCTCCCCGGAAATCCCTTCATAGGAGATCATTCCGGGGGCATGGGGGTACCGTGAAACGACAAGAGTGGTGATTCCTGCTTCCCGGAAGGCGTATTCCACCCCTCTGGAAGCTCCCCCGCTTCCCAGGATCAGGGCTTTCCGCTGACCGGGCTTCATCAGAGGGGCGATGCTGCCCCAAAAACCATGAACATCGGTATTAAAGCCTTCCAGAATTATCGTGCTCTTCTTTCTGACAACCCTTACCGTATTAACGGCCCCGGCGGCAGAAGCCACAGGATCGAGGCGGTCAAGAAAGGGAATGATTTTCTGCTTGTGGGGAATGGTCACATTGAAGCCTGCCAGCTCAGGCTGGGTATGGAGGATCCCCGGCAACCCATTGATATCTTCCAGTTCAAAATTGAGATATTGCTCCTCTTTTTGTTCCCTGGCGAACTTCTCGCTAAAGTAGTTTCGCGAAAAGGAGTGTCCCAGGGGAAAACCTATCAGTCCGTAGGTTCTCATCCCCGTTTACTTAAGGGGAGTGTAGGACTTGATCAGTTTGCGCACCGAGTCGTTCTGGGCCGCCTTGGGGAAAACCCTGAAGAAGTCATCATGCCTGCTGAAGTCGAGTTTCAGGGCATTTTCGAGAAGCAGCGCGGCCTCCTTATCATCATTAGTCTCGAAGAGGTAAGCGGCCAGGTGGTACTTGATGGCTGCGTCCTTTTTATTGTGACGGACTCCTCTTTTCAGGGTGGTGATGGCCTCGTTCAGGTGTCCGTTCTGGTGCAGGAATTCCGCAAAATATATCCATATTTCGGAATTCCCGGGATTGAGGGATGCGGCTTTTCTGAAGGCTTTGCGGGCCTCCCTGGTATTTCCGGCATCGGCCAGGACCCGGGCATAGGTGAACCAGTAATCGGGCATCTCCGCTTCCAGGGAGATGGCCTTGCGGATCAGCCGCAGACTGGCACTGTAGTTTTTCGATACCCACAGGATAATTCCGTGTGAGAAAAGGGCGATATCGTTAACGGGATTGATCGAGAGTGCCTTTTTATAGTAGCGTTCAGCCAGCTTTAACTTGCCCTGGTTAAGGTAACATTCGCCCATGTAACACCAGGCATCGTCATTCTCACCGTCAATCTTCAGATACTCACGGTAGGCGGCAATGGCTTCCCGGTATCTTTCGAGATTGGCCAGGGAGTTGGCCTTGTTAAATATGGCATGATAGAAATTGTCGTTCAGGGCCAGCGTATAATCGTAAGCTTCCAGGGCTTTATCAAAGCGCGACGTGCGGTTGTAGGCAATGCCCAGATTAAACCAAACCGCCGGGTTGAAAGGATCGATATCGAGGTAAAGATTGTAAAAGCGGATGCTCTTTTCAGGATATCCCAGCTGGTCGTAGAAATAGCCCAGATCGTTAAGGACCATTTCGTTCTCGGGGTCCACCTTGTAGGAACGCTCGAAATAGAGCACCGCCATGTCGAGGTTTCCCGCCGAGATCCAGGAGGTGCCAATATGGTAAAGGATGTCGCCCAGTTCAGCGCCGGCGAAAACCACCGCCTTACGGAAACGCGATTCTGCCTCCTGCTTGTCGCCCATCATCAGATGACTGGTTCCCTGCATCAGATAAACATCGGGATTGTCACTTTCGAGTTGTTCCAGAAAAGTCAACTCGTCGAGGGCTTCCTGGAAGAGGTTTTTGTTGATCAGATACTGGGCATAGCGTAACCTGACGGGCCATGAGGAAGGGTGTATTTCCATGGCCTGTTCGATGGCGCGATGGGCCAGCTCATAGTCTCCCTCATCCATCAGGTAATCGATAATCCCTTCGAATTCAACAACATCGAAGTAAAGGATATTGCCTGTATGGAGCGATTCCCTGAACCTGTCCAGAGCAGCCAGTGCGTCCTGTTCGTTATAATAATCTCCGGCGTCGTCGCTCATCCCTGATTAAATAATGGTGCAAATGTATAAAAAGGTTTGGACTTCAGCCCAAAATAAACTATTGATGCTGTTCCCTCAACAAATCGTTAACGGTCTTCACCGGATTAAAGGTTTCGACGGGCACTTCCACGAAGAGGGTATTCCAGTCACTCATGGCTCCGTTCCAGAGACCCGGAAGCTCCTGGGCCTTTAGTTCCCTGCCATCCTTTGACTTCTGGGAGATGAATCCCGTTTGGGGATCCCTGAATTTCATCAAATCGTATTTTTCACCTTTGTAGTTTTTGACGCCGCACACCAGGTCTACAGGATTGAAATGGGTAGCATTGGCGGCAATGGCGGCTTGACCCCGGTGGTTCTGGTCGATCTGAACGCTTTCCGCGATCTGCAGTGACACGGTGCCGTCCTGGTTTTGTGCCCAGAAGGGCCCTCCTCCTGGTTCCCCGAGATTGCGGACCATCCCGCATACCCTGAGAGGCCTGTTCAGCTTCTCCCTGAGATAGAGGACCAACTCCTCCTTTTCGGTATAATACTGGTTTCCGGCAGGCTTGGTATTCAGGATATTCTCCAGGAAACTGGAGACTTCAGCCAGATAACCGCTCTCTATCGAGTGGGGATATTTCTCATTCAACTCCTTCTGATACCGGAACAACTTCTCCTGCGTCTTCAGCAACAGTCCGGCCAGCACTACCTTATAGGTCGTCGTGGGGGCTTTCATCCTGTCAGGCACTACATTATCGATATTTTTGATGAAGAGCAGGTCGGCATCCAGGTCGTTCAGGTTTTCGAGGAGGGCGCCGTGGCCGCCGGGACGGAAAAGAAGAGATCCGTCGCTTTCCCGGAAGGGCTCATTATTCATATCTACGGCGATGGTGTCGGTGGAGGGCTTCTGGTGGCTGAATTCCACTTCATAAGTCACCCCGAAGAGTTTTTCATACCTTTCCCTGACCTGGCCCAGGAGATCGCGGAAACCCCCTTCGTGTTCCGGAGAAACGGTAAAGTGCAGTCTGACCACATTAGCAGCATCGCGGGCATAGAGAGCCCCTTCGACAAGGTGCTCCTCAAAGGGAGTGCGGCAGTAACCCTCATATTTATGGAAGAGGAGAAGTCCCTTGGGCAGGCTGCCGTAATTAAGTCCGGCAGGAGTGAGGAGGAATTCTAGCAGGGTGAGGAAAGAGAGGGGTTTACCGGCCCTGGCGATGGTTTCCTTCAGCTCTGTGGCAAAGGCAAAGTCCGCGATTCTCTCATAGAATTCACGGGCGTCCTTGTTGGTGGCCATGACGTCCTCCTCGCTTTTTCCGGACTTCAGGTCGTCAAGGGCTGTGAAGAGCGCTTTAAACATCCTGCTGGCCGCCCCTGAGGCAGGCACGAATTTCATCACGGAAGTTCCTGTGCCGCACTTCTCACGGTAGAGCTTTTCCAGGCGGGATATCTCCTCCTCCCCCACGCTGATGATACCACGGCCGGGAGAAGCCGCTTCCACCACCGGCAGAAAGGGAAATCCCGTGCGGAAATAGCCGATCTGCTCCATCACCGCTTCGGGGTGGCTGCCCCGGGCGATCATCTGTTCTTTATCCTTTGAGGTAAACATAAGTGTCGTATTTTTCCCTTAAAAGTAGGAAATTTCCCGTTGGAAGGGGCGCAATAGGGCGGAAACCCTGAAAAAGTTATTATCCTTTTTTTCAACAGATGGCCGGTTCAGGAGGTTCACCCTTTTTTATAATTTTGTGGCCCGGGCCGGGAATGAACTCTGGCGGAAAAAAAAAGGATCATGCAGGAATTTCCATGGCGGCATCAGGGCAGGTACAACAGCTTCGGGCCCCTCTTCAGGGATTTTTTTGGAGGCGAGAAGGTGCAGAAGATCAGCGTCGAAGGGGGATTTACCTGTCCGAACCGTGACGGCAGCCGCGGAAGGGGGGGATGCACATATTGTAACAATGAGGCTTTTTCGCCAGCCCTGGAGGCCATTGGCGGAGTCGCCACCTGTGAACGGAGGGTCACCCTTCAGCTGGAAGAGGGAATCCGCTTTTTCTCCCATAAGTACCAGGGAATGAAATACCTGGCTTATTTCCAGTCCTACAGCAACACCTATGCTCCCGTGGAGCGTCTCAGGGCCTTATACGGCGAAGCGCTGGCATACCCCGGGGTAGCCGGACTGGTCATTGCCACCCGTCCCGACTGTTTGGGGGCTGAGGTCCTCGACTTACTGGCTGCTCTGTCGGAGCAAACCTATGTCATGCTGGAAGTGGGATTAGAGTCGCATCTCGACCGCACGCTGAAGGAGATCAACAGAGGGCACACTTTCGCTGAGGCGGTAAAAGCCCTGGAGAATGCTGCGGCACGCAAGATACGCACCACCCTCCACATGATTCTGGGGTTACCCGGGGAGAGTCACGACGACTTTCTGGACCAGGCCAGGGTGATTTCACAACTTCCTGTGGATAACCTGAAGCTTCACCAAATGCAGATCCACCGGGGTACCGTCATGGCCCGCCAATACAGCAGGGATCCCTCACGATTCGGGCTCTTTGGAGCTGAAGAGTATGCCGCCCTGGTCGTGGACTACCTGGAGCGGCTTAACCCCGCCATCTCCGTAGAACGCTTTACCAGCCAGGCGCCCCCTGAGCTCCTGATCGCCCCCTCCTGGGGAATCAAAAACTACGTCTTCACCGCCATGGTCGAAAAACTTCTGGAAGAAAGGGATACCTGGCAGGGGAGGAATGCAGTAAGAGTTTAGGCGGACTAACTCCGGAGTCCGGAGCCGTGTCCGGAGTCCGGAATCCTGCTTCGCAAGTCGCTATTTTCAGTCGCAGGAATCAGGTTTATCCGTTGTACTTGCTTATTCGTTCGTAAACGAGGTTAGCGGAGATGATGGCCATAGGTAGTCCGGCTCCCGGATGGGTGGAGGCTCCCACGTAAAAGAGGTTGGAGAATTTCTCGTCAAAGT
>CAZMMX010000020.1:35225-39813 GCA_964567485.1 uncultured Prolixibacteraceae bacterium
CCCGGATGGGTGGAGGCTCCCACGTAAAAGAGGTTGGAGAATTTCTCGTCAAAGTTTTTGGGGCGGAAGGCGCCGATCTGCATGATTTTGTGGGACAGGCCCAGTCCGCTGCCCCTGTGTAAGTTGAATTGTTCCTGCCAGTCCCGGGGGGTATAAATGGTTTTCGTGAGGATGTCGGGGACGATATCCTGGCCGATCCGTTTGCCAAAATCGTTGATGATGCTCATGGCAATCTCCTCCTTATCCGACCAGTCGGGTTTAGTCCGGAGGTCGGGAACCGGGCAAACGAAGAAGAGGCTTTCGCACCCCTCGGGAGCACAGCTGTCGTTATGCCGGGAGATGACATTGACGTAATAGTAAGGTTTCTGAAGAGTATCGGGGTTTTTCTGGACATCGCGGGCATAATCCTCGAAGTTATCGCCCAGGAAGTAGTTATGGTGGTTGACATGGGGTAGTTTACCCCTGATGCCCACATAAATGGTCATGTATCCCATGGTCCACTCCATACGGTCGAGTTTTTCAGGGGAGAAGGCCTTCCGCTGCATGACCGTACCCCGGAAAACGGCGGCATCGGCGTTAACCAGGAAGATATCCCCCTTCCACGCTTTGCCATGTTGGTCAATCAAAGCCTCCAAACGCCTGTTGCTCCCCTTAAAGCCTTTAATCTCGGTGTTGCAGGTGATTTTTCCGCCAGCCTTTTCGAATTCGCGGACCAATCCCTCTATGATGGCATACATGCCCCCTTCCACATTGTAGTAACCGTCATGCATAAATTCGGTGTATGAGAGAAGGGTGTACACCGAGCTGGTGTCAAAGGGAGTCCTTCCCAGAAAAAAAGCGACCAGGGAGATGATTCTCCGGGCCTCATGGGAGGCAAAATAATGGTTCACCTGCTGGTTGAACTTCCGGAACAACACGGGAAGGTGCACGGGGTTGACGCGCATCAGGGCCAGACCGAAATCGAGCAGGGAATCGAAGTTCTGTTTGATGACGATGCCCACGGTATCGTGAAAGATCCTTCCGCACTTGTCGAGGTAGCGGGTCATCTTCTCCTCAAAGCCGGGTTCCACCTCATCAAACTGGGCAGCCAGCTTTTTGATGTCTTTGTAGAGGTACCAGGTTTTGGGGCTGTTGCTGAAGTTAACGGTGTAAAGCGGATCAAGTTCCACAAAGCGAAAGGGAAGCTCAATGCCGCAATCGCTGGCGAACTGTTTGAATTCGTAAGACATACTGAAAAAGCTGGGACCAGTATCAAAGGTGAAGCCATCCTTTTTCAGCTGGTTCAGCCGGCCTCCGGGCTGGCTGTTCTTTTCCACGATTTCCACACTATACCCCGATTTGGCCAAACGAAGGGCCGTGGCCAGACCTCCCAGTCCTGCACCCGCTACCACAACATGTTTCTTCATACTGTTAATTACAATTTAATGCATTCTCGTTCTATCCCATAATATCAAACAGCACAACCTCGTCTTCAGGTGATGAGGTTGGGGGACCATAGCTCATCAGCCTTCCGGATCATCCGAAGAGTTACTCTTGAGGGTTCATCTTCTTCAGGATCCCCGGGTAGAAGCCGTCTCTGACCCAGGAGTAGTCGGGGGCCACCGCCAGGATCAGCTCACAATATCTTTTTGCTGCAGGCAGGTCACCCAGGGTTTCATAGGTCTGGACGATCAGGGTGAGCAGGCTGAGGTAATTCCAGTTGCTGGTCACCAGTGTCTTGTTTTTTTCCATCAGTGCCTGGGCTTTCAGCAGATAAGCGAGGGCTTCCTTTTTCGACCCGCCGAACACCGGGGGCATATAAAACTGTATATTGGCTTTCTGCACCAGGGCGAACCAGTTTTGGTCATCGGCCGATACGGCCAGGGAGGACGCCCTGAGACTCCTGAGGCCGTTAATCGGTGCCGAGGAGGTGTTCAGTCCGATGCGAAAGCCATAAAACGCCGCACGGTAGGCATGTGTCAATGATGGCTGGAATTTGGCCTTTTCCAGGATCTCGAGATTTTTCTCGGCCTTGGCCAGGTACAGGGCAGCCGTTTGCTTATCGTTACGACCAATGGCGTAGCCGATATACCCATACTGGTAATTCACCAGTTCCAGAAGCCGGGAATGTTCCTTGTTGGGAGCTGTTTCCATTTTGTCGATGATGCCCTTCCACACCCCCATGTTTCCGTCGACATAGGCTTTGTAGATGGTTTCCCTGATGGAGGGAGCCGGGGTGGCGACCCCGCCGGCCGTCACCAGGGTCATCACCAGAAAGGCGATTATGATACTCTTCTTCCTTTCCATTCAAATTCCCTTTTCATTTTGTTACAAAAGGCTTTAAAGATAAACATTCCCATGGACAACTGGTGCATGGGGAATGCGGTGAGGTGAAGAAGGCCCATCTGTCGGCTCACGCGGGCGACGGCAAGCCGGGTGGCCATACCGAGGATGAACCAGAGGATCATCATGGGGATTCCCATGGTCAGGAGGATGGGCAGGAATCCGAAGGAGGTAAAAAGCCAGAAGAGGAAGGCCACGAGGAAGGAATTCCCGAAGAAAGCGGTCACGCTGCGTGAGAAACCCCTGACGGCCTCGTTGTAGCCGCGATACATGCGGCAGCGGATTCTTTCGTCACCCAAGAGGCAGGCCACGGCGACCCCCTTTTTCTTCAACATCCGGGCGATGGTGATATCTTCAACGCGGATCTGCCGCACCGAGAAATGAGGTTGCAGGGAGCGGTAGATGGCAGCGGTGAAGAACATCATCTGGCCATTAGCGGCTGCCAGGGAAGGCCGCCGTGAGAGACGAACCAGGATGAGGGGGAGCAGGGTGACCAGGATATAATTCATAACAGGCACGGACCACTTTTCCCCAATGGTCACCATGACCTGCTGCGGGAAGAGGGAGATCAGTCCGGTTTGATATTGCTGGGCGGCAGCCACGGCATTTCCCACCAGATCACCGCTGATGCGGACATCGGCATCAAGGAAAAGGAAGTAATCCCCCCCTGCCACGGCGGCCAGGGTATGACACCCAAAATTCTTGCCCGTCCACCCGTCGGGCAGTCCGGGCGACCTCAGTAACCTGATTCGGGGATCTCCGGAAGCCGCCCCTTCGACGATAGCAGCGGTATCATCGTCAGAGAGGTCGTCAAAAACCAGAATTTCGAGGTTTGTATAGGGCAGACGGGAAAGGTCGCCCAGCAGGTTACCGATGTTTGCGGCTTCGTTGCGGGCGGGGATAAGCACCGACACCAGGGGTTCTGTTTCCGCCAGGCAGCGTGGAAGCCACGGGCGCGACCATAAGTTGGCCAGGGCCACGACCAGCTGAACCAGGGCCAGTCCCAGGGCTATCGAGGCAAGCCACCACATCATGGTTCCTCCCGTTTCAGTTGTCCCTCCATACTGGTATGATAAAAGCGGTTGTAGGCCATTTCAAGTGACTCCGCAGAATCAGGGGAATACTCCTCCAGGTAAATATAGAGCCCGGGCTTAACCTTCGAAAAGTAATCGACCATCGTGGCCATCATGACCACCTGGATGTTCTCCCCCGTCCTTTTCAGCAGTGCCGCAGCTCCCTTTTCAAAGACGAAATCGCGTATATAGAGCGATTGCAACTTCCCCTGAGGAAAGAGAAGCACCATATTCCGCGAATGGGTGAGGATTTCCCGCATGTAACGAAGAGTCTCCAGAACATCGCGGCTTCCCTTGTTCACCGAAAAACCTCCCACATATTTGAAATAGGGATGTTTCCTGAGCTGCTCCTCCAGAATCATGAAGTGGAACCTTCTTCCCAGGATTTTTGTGTTTACGTAGCTCGCCCAGAGGCCGTCCCACCAGCTGTTATGATTGGAAATGAGAAGGATGGGTTTTCCTGAATCGTGAAACTGACCCCATATGGTGACCGAAGAAAAACGGCACCAGATCTTCAGGATGACATAATATTCGAAGATACGGTAGATGATGATATTTACCTGGGGTTTAATCATTAGGAGGCAAATTTAAACAGGATTACCAGGACCAGGAAAAACAGGAACTGGCACAGCAGGAGGATGGGGGCCAAAGGATTGCGCACAGGGATTCTGAAGGCTTTGAGGAGGAACTGGAAGATCAGGGCCAGCAGGAACCAGGAGAAATAGTTTTGCAGGGGGATGGTGTCGTGAGCCCAGTGCCACAAGTCGAGTTGGGGGGCGGCTTGTTCGAGGAGGAGATCATAGACGATCATTCCCAAGGCTGCCAGAAAGGGGCTTCCCCACCCCTGCAGGCCGGTTCTTCCGGCCAGGTCGGCAAAGAAGAGGGTAAGCAACAGCCAGTTAATGCCTATCATCAGGGGTGTGCCGTTGATCTTCCACCCCAGACCGCTGCCGTACTGGTAACTGCCGAAGATCTTTCCGGTGTGGACCCCTGCCATCTCCAGCAGGAAGCTCGCCGTCCATACAAAGAGAAAAAAGAGGAGTACCCGGCGTGACCGCAGGGAAGGCTGATACACCAACAGGGTCGCGAAGCTGAGCAGCAGGGCCGGAGTGATCAGATCCCTGAAAAGATCGCGGGTAGCAGGAAAAAAGAGACCGGCCACGCCCACACTGTAAAAAAGCAGGAAGAAGGCC
>CAZMMX010000020.1:39913-47480 GCA_964567485.1 uncultured Prolixibacteraceae bacterium
AGCAGGAAAAAAGAGACCGGCCACGCCCACACTGTAAAAAAGCAGGAAGAAGGCCCTCACTTCCCTGATATGCCCGGGAGCCCGTTCGCGTTTAGGTTCCCCTTTGTGGCCGGGAACAATTTCTTGCACGGATTCCGGCTGACGGCCTGATTCTTCCTTGTGCCCGGGAACACTTTCATGCGCGGGGACCCCTTTGTTTTCTGATTCTCCTGCACGTCCGGGAACCTCAAAGTGCACGGGGACCTCTTTTTGTGCAGGGGCCTGGTTTGTTCTCTCTTTTTCCATTTCCGTCACGTCGTTGATTTTTGGGGGAACCATTTCTTCATCAGCCATTCGGCCAGAAGCATATTGGCGAGGATCAGGCTGAAGGCATAGCCGGTATCTTCGACAGGAATGGTGAAGATCCTGAAGCCCATGAACTGGTCGGGATGATACCATACGACCTCCCCGGGGATGAAGCTTCCCGTAAGGATACCGTTCACCACCAGAAAGGGAATCAAGATCACTAAAAAGGTGAGGTAAAAGCGCCTGAGGATCTGTGATCCTGAGAGTTGTGCCCATGCCAGCACCACCAAAAGGTAGAGGGCGTTGAAGAAGGTATAGATCCGGTTGTGGTAAAGGATGATCATGAGCAGGGCGCCCAGGGCCAGAAGCAGCGAAATGATGTGGGTAGTCCGGAGAGTCAGAATCCACCCGGGTTTCAGGAAGACCACGGTTTCATGGAGGAAAACACTGGCATAGGGAATCGCCAGGAAGAAAAGCCACTCTTCCAAGGGGAGCCGGGCGATGAGAATTCCTGAGAAGTATTCGGGATTAAACCCCCACACTCCCCTTTGGGTAAAGAGGATGTCCTTAAAGATATAGGGGGCTCCTGCGATAACCAGGGAGATGAGCACCGCTGGCAACTTCCTTGCAAATTTCAATTGCGGGGAGGAGGTATACAGGAGGGGTATCAGGAGGCTTGCCGCCAGGAGGGAAAAATAGAGCCATTTCATAGCCTTGGGGAGTGAGAGTTTGAAGGCCAGAGTTTCCAACCGGCGAGGCTCCGCAGCATCAATAGGAATTTCCGGCCATTGGAGACCCTGATTCGCCGGGTGTGGAGCACTGGGGCGGGCGTTTTGCTGATTTTCCTCAGCAGGTCGTTGTAATAGGCGTAGGCCACCATGACGGCAGCTCCGGCATCATCGGGGAGTTTTCTGATTCCTGCCAGGGCGGCGGCGAAGTCTTCCCTGATCTCCATGACCAGTTTTTCCTTGATCTCTTCCGTGAAATTTCCGGCTTCGTAAAGAGGGAAATAGGAACGGCCCAACTGGCGGGTATCGCTTTTGAGGTCGCGCAGGAAGTTGACCTTCTGGAAGGCGGTTCCCAGGCGCATTGCAGGAGCCTCCAGCACTTCGTAGCGGGCCCGGTCACCCCTGACAAACACCCTGAGACACATGAGTCCCACCACATCGGCAGATCCGTAGATATACTCCTTCAACTCTTCGTCGGTGAGATAATCCTGTTTGACCAGATCGCTTTTCATGCTTTTCAGAAATGCCCTGATCATGGCATCGTCAATACCATACTTCTTCACCGTCAGCTGGAAAGCGTGCAAAACAGGGTTCATACTGATTCCCATGACGAAAGCCTCATCATAATCCTTCTCGAATTTTTCGAGAAGTGCCGGTTTGTCGAATTGATGGAAGGTATCGACGATCTCGTCGGCCAATCTCACGAATCCGTATATGCTGAAGATGGCCTCCCGCAGATCGGCAGGCAGCAATCCGACAGCCGAGGAGAACGAAGTGCTGTACTCCCGGGTGATCAGCCTGCTGATTCCAAACGACACTTTATCGTACAACTGCACCATACATGAAGGTTGAGCTTGAGGTTAAGTTCAAGATTTATGGTTTAATCGGCCATTCTGATATCCTGATCTTCCAATCTTCTAATATTCTGCCTTTCACTTTCTGTTTTCCCGCCATTCCAGGAACTGTTTCAGGTATTGCTGATCCAGTTCTTCCGAATCGCCATATTTGGCGCGGAGTTGTGTCAATTTTTCATGCAGGTCGGCCCGGACTTCAGCATAGGCAGGATCACCATAAACATTTTGCATCTCATCGGGATCGGCTTGGAGGTCATACAATTCCCATTCATCGTTATCGTAATAGAAACGGATCAGCTTATAACGGTTGGTGCGCACCCCATAGTGGCGTTTCACCATATGTTCGGCAGGAAATTCATAATAGTGGTAGTATATGGCAACGCGCCATTCCGGGGATTCCCCCGACACCAACCTGCGGAACGACTCTCCCTGCATATCTTCCGGGATTTCCACACCGGCATAGTCGAGGAAGGTGGGGGCAAAGTCGAGGTTCATGACCAGATGGTCGTCGGTGCTTCCGGCTTTGATCTCCTTTGGATAACGGATAATCAGCGGGGTGCGCAGTGACTGTTCATACATAAACCGTTTGTCGAACCATCCGTGTTCTCCCAGGTAAAAGCCCTGGTCGGAAGTATAAACGACGATGGTATTTTCTGCAAGTCCGTTTTTATCGAGGTAGTCGAGCACCGCACCCACCCCGTCGTCGACCGACTGGATGCAGCGGAGGTAATCTTTGATATAGCGGTTGAATTTCCAGAGGGCCAATTCTTTACCCTGGAGGTTGGCCTTCAGGAAATCCTGGTTTTCGCCCTCATAGGCGTCCATCCAGGTGGCCCGTTGCTGGCCATCCATGCGGTTCAGGTCGTGGATGAAGTGCGTGGAATCGCCGTTGGGATCGACGATAAACTTGAAGTCATGCCCCCACTGGCCGTGCCCGGCGATCTCCATTTCCTGCTCTTTGGCGGCACGGCCCCTGCCCGAATAGTCGTCAAAGAAATTGGCAGGGGGATCAAAGGTCTTGTCGTCGAAGAGGTTAACATATTTGGGTGACGGTTGCCAGTTGCGGTGGGGGGCCTTCTGGTGGAAGAGCAGGCAGAAGGGTTTTTCCTTATCACGCTTGTTTTCGAGCCAGTCGAGGGCAAACTGGGTGGTCAGTTCCGTACAATACCCCGGAATTCGTTTTTTCTCCCCCATTTCGATGAAGTCGGGATTGTAATACTGTCCTTGTCCGGGTAACACATTCCAGTAGTCGAATCCCTGGGGAGTGCCGTCGAGGTGTATTTTCCCGATCAGGGCGGTCTGGTAGCCCGACTGTTGCAGCAATTTCGGAAAGCTGGGCTGGTCCCAGTTGAATTCGTTGAGGTTATCGATCTTGCCGTTGAGGTGGTTGTATTTTCCGGTGAGCATGACGGCACGGCTGGGTGCGCAGATGGAATTGGTCACGCAGGCACTGCTGAAGATCACCCCTTCGCGGGCCAGCCGGTCGATATGGGGCGTATTGTTCAGACCGTGTCCATAGGCGCTGATGGCCTGGTAGGCATGGTCATCGCTCATGATAAAAAGAATGTTGGGCCGCTGGGGAGGAGTTTCCTTTTCCTTGTTGCAGGATACGAATCCTGCCCCCAGGGCAAACAACGCCATCGATTTCGGGAGTACTGATTTCATAATGTCGTTTTTTTGTGAATAAATATAGGATTTGTTTCGGTATTTTCACCTTCCATTTTTCACTTTCAGAAGTGTGATGTGAGGGTATGAGAAGCGGGATTGGCTTAGGAAACCGGGGAAAGGCACAACATCAAGAAAGTCAGGTTTATAACAGACTTCATAAATCATGAGTTAATTGAAACTCCCCGCCGGCTCTGCCGCGAGGAGTTTCAATTCTCACAAATCAGTCAGTCGTTGACCATTTTCCCAGGAGATTTGACGAATAGCATGACATAGAGAAAAACAAAAACACTGACTAACGCCGTCAATAAGAATGCCGGTGTGGCCCCTGACTTGCTCCAGATTAGTCCGGCCACCGAACTGGCGATCATCAGCGAAATACTCTGCAGGGAGACGAATAACCCGATTGCGGTCCCGGTCTCTTCTTTTCTGACCAGGTTAGTGATCCATGCTTTGGCAATCCCTTCTGTCGCTGCCATATATATCCCGTAAAAACCGAACAAAAGATAAAAGGCGGGCATGGATCCGGCTATTGCCATACCAAAATAGGTAGCCGAGAACAACAGCATTCCGCCCAAAAATACCTTTTTCATATTGAGTTTGTCAGCCAACCGGCCCATGGGGTACGCAGCCATTGCATAAACAAGGTTGAAAAAAACATAAGCCATTATGGCTTGGTTCTCATTGCCGGTAGATTCCCGGACCTTCAGGACCAGCAGCATGTCAGAACTGTTGAACAAGGCAAACAGGATAAGGGGAATAAGCAGTTTCCGGTATTGGGGAGGCGCTTTTTTCCAGTATTGGAAATAGGAGAAAAAGCCGGCAGACCGTTTTTCGACCGGCACCTTAAGGGGCTGTTCCCTGACCAGGAAAGTGAAGAGAACGGCGATGATACCCGGTATAAAGGCAATATAAAAGAGGGTGGTCATTTTTCCAGGGTGCAGGTGCAAATAGCTCAGGGCGATCAGGGGTCCGACGACGGCGCCCAGGGTATCCCACCCCCTGTGAAAGCTGAAGACGCTGGCTTTGGTTTCCGGAGTAGCCTCTGCCGAAAGAAGGGCATCGCGGGGGGCTGTCCGCACCCCTTTCCCCAGCCGGTCTGTCGTACGGGCGAAGAAAATCCATAACGGAACCTTCAGGAGGACCATCATGGGTTTTGACAGCGCTGACAGAAAATAGCCCAGGCGTACAAAGGGCATCCTTTTCCCGATTTGATCTGACCAATTGCCAAAAAAGCCCTTGCTCAATCCGGCAGATGCTTCCGCGATTCCCTCCAGCACACCAATGAGGAAAACCGAAAATCCGATATTCCGGAGGTAAACCGGAATCACCGGGTAGAGCATTTCGCTGGCAATGTCAGCAAACATGCTCACCAGGGAAAGAACCCATACGGTTTTGGAGATGATCCGCTGTTTTTTCATTTTAGAATCTATTGCTCCAGCCAACTGGAAGAAATCACCAGTGTAAAATATAAAAAAAACCTCTTGAACCGCATGGATTTCTTCATTCCGTTGTCAAAGAAGAAAACGATTTACGCATCAATGAAGTTTAACCATTTAAAATGAATGTAATGAAAGCAAAAAATCTATTTCTGGCGCTGGCGATTTTCGGAGCGCTTGTTTTTCCTACGGCCTGTTCCGAAGGGATTGCTGGCTCAGATGAGGCTATGGATGAACTGAAAAGTGCGTCGACGAGAACCGGATGTTGTGTTGTAACCGGTGCGATAACCGAAGCAGAAGCAGCCGGGTTGTTGTTCATGTATGAGGAGGAAAAAATGGCCCGTGATGTTTATGCTTATTTTGCGACGCTTTACACGCTGCCTGTATTCCGTAATATCACCAAAAGCGAACAGGCGCACATGAATGCCGTTAAGAATCTGATTCTAGGGTTCAAAGTTGAAGATGGAGAAATTCTTGAGAAAGGAGCTGGTGAATTTGTTAATGCAGAATTAGCTGCCTTGTATACCGAATTAACTGCAAAGGGAAAGGCTTCCCTCAAGGCAGCCCTGGAAGTGGGTGTTCTGATTGAAGAAGTTGACATTGAAGACCTTGAAGCACAGCTATTAACGGTTATCAATCCGTCAGTCAAAACGGTATACACCAATTTGCTTGCAGCGTCTAAAGTGCACTTAAAGGCATTTTCCTCGAAACTCTAGTCAAGGGATCGCATCTTTGGAATAGAAGATTCAATCAACTTGAGACAAATTTTAAACAGGGACTTTGTCGGCATGGATGAACATCTCTTTTCAATCTATGGTGTTGAAAAAGCAGAAGATTATCTCATTCTTGAACCACTTACAGTGATGTTGAAGATCCCTGTTCCCCCCTCCTTGAAATTTCTGATTTCCTCGGGGGAAAGGGAGTTTCCAAGGGCCGAAACAGGGATAACGATCTCTGATTGTTTGTGATTTGCAGCATTCGCTATTTCAATCGCTCCTGGTAAAGGTTCCAGAATCCCTCCCTGATTTCATCTCTGACGCGATAATATTCACTTTGGATGAATTCCGGCGTTCCGGTGGCGTGGGAAGGATCGTCGTACCCCATATGGAGGCGGTGTTTCACCTTGCCCATAAAAACCGGGCAATTTTCATTGGCACCGCCGCAGACAGTAATGACATAATCCCATTCTTCACCCAGATACAAATCTACCTGATCAGAGGAGTGATGGCTGATATCGATACCAATTTCCTTCATCACTTCCACTGCCTTGGGATTCAGTTTTCCGGAGGCTTCGGTGCCTGCCGAGAAGACTTCCAGCCTGGGATCAAACGACTGCAGAAATCCATGCGCCATCTGACTGCGGCAACTGTTGCCGGTACATAAAATAAGTACTTTCATATCTCTTTAATTTAATCTGAATTTTATTCTGGCATGAGAGGATAATCAGGTCATCGAGATTCAGAGTGCGCCGAAGATCAATCCGGAAATGGTGGCCATGATGATCACCAGCACCACGTATACGGCGGTTTTTTGAGTTCCGATGATGCCTCGGATTACCAGCATGTTGGGCAGGGAGAGCGACGGACCGGCCAACAGCAGGGCCAGGGCCGGCCCCTTTCCCATGCCTGAAGCCATTAATCCCTGCAAAATGGGAACTTCCGTCAGGGTGGCGAAATACATAAAAGCGCCGACCACTGAAGCGAAGAGGTTGGAAAACACCGAATTGCCACCCACCAGCGCTGATATCCACTCATTGGGGATAACCCCGGCAATAGAAATCCCATCGTGGGTCGATCCCAGCAGGAAACCTGCGATCACCACCCCAAAGGCCAGCAGGGGCATGATCTGCTTGGCAAAATCCCAGGCCGAAAGAGTCCATTCTTTATTTTCGGGATCGTTCTGGTCGCGCAGGGTGATGATGCTCAGTGCGGCGATGGCCACCATCATGGGTACCAGCGGGGCCAGTTTAGCATTTTCGATCAGCGAAAAGGCCAGTACCGCGGATATACCTGTGGCCACGATGGCTGCCACCACCCACTGCCATTTGATTTTCAGAATGTAAATAAGGGAATAACCCAGCACCAGACCGAAGAAGGCGGTAATAACCCATTTGTTGGTCCAGATAAAATACCAGGCGCCGGTGGTCTCTTCCGAAGATGGAGCTCCCCAGTTGGCGAAAACCAGGATCAGCACCAGCGTGAAAAAGTGAAGGGAAGTTTGCCACATGGGCCGTTTTTCGGGGGGAGCTTCGAAATTCATCTGCTCCTCTTTTTTGGCTTTTTCCTCCTTTCTGTAGATAATCGACATGATGGAGCCGATGACGACAGCAAAAACCACCGCTCCGATGGTTCGGGCCATACCCATTTCAAAACCCAGGATGCGGGCCGTCAGGATGATAGCCAGGATGTTAATGGCCGGTCCTGAGTATAGAAAAGCAATCGCGGGTCCCAGTCCGGCACCCCGTTTGTGAATGCTCGAGAAGAGCGGCAGGATGGTGCAGGAACAAACCGCCAGGATGGTCCCCGACACGGAAGCCACGGAATAGGCCAGCCATTTTTTGGCATTGGCCCCGAAATATTTCAGCACGGCACCCTGG
>CAZMMX010000021.1:0-9106 GCA_964567485.1 uncultured Prolixibacteraceae bacterium
GTCTCGAACTTGGCATATCCTGCCTTGATGCCGTTTTTGTAATCGTGGTAGAGATTGCATAAACAGGTGCCCAGTTTGCCGCTGCCAGGGCCCGGACCAGTCACCACCACGATGGGTTTTTCAGTGGGAATATATTCATTGGCGCCATATCCTTCGTCACTGACGATTTGCTCTACATTGGCGGGATATCCGGGAAGGGGATGGTGGACATATACCTTGACGCCGCGCATCTCCAGCTTGTTACGGAAGGCCCGCGCCGGCGCCTGTCCCTCGTAACGCGTGATGACCACCGCACTGATGTCAATGCCCCACTGCCGGAAATCGTCAATGGTCCTGAGAGCATCGGCATCATAGGTGATCCCGAAATCGGCCCTGATCTTTTTCTGTTCGATGGCCCCGGCATGAATGCAGAGGATCACGTCGATCTTATCCTTGAGCAGTTGCAGCAACCTCATCTTTACGTTGGGGTCGAATCCCGGCAATACCCGTGCCGCATGAAAATCGTGCATAATCTTACCCCCGAATTCGAGGTATAGCTTATCCTGAAAACAATGCACCCTTTCAAGGATGGAAGAGGTCTGTTCCCGGAGGTATTTTTCATTGTCAAAACCGGAGTGGCGGCTGGATTCCATGATTTTCTGTAATACGTGAGATGATGGCATTTTCCGGGCTCCAATATTAGTAAAATTTGGCCAGCACACCCCGCCCGTATAGATATTTTTCGTATATTTATCTACTTCACATTTTATTGGTTAAGGTGAGGTTTGTAAATTTTCAGGGGGAGGCTATTGAGCCTCCCTTTTGGGTATCAGACCACATGCCGCAGAAACTCCCGCGGATTTTCGCCGGCGATGATGTCGAAATCATCACCGAAGTATTCCTTGAATTTACGGATGTTGGCATTGAAATTATTCTCAAAGAGGAGCAAAAGGGTGTAATCAGAGCCGAAGAGAATCTTGTGTCTGATCAGAGGATATAGCGGGCTGTTGATCAGCTTGTGGAGGGTTCTGAATTCGGTGAAGCAGGAGAGGTCGGTAAACACGTGGGTTCTTGTGTCGCGGAGAAGGGCGATGATCCTGCCTGACCAGAGTGAGGAATCCCCGGGGTTGTCGAGGGCTTTTGACAGTTCGGCGGCCCCTCCGAAGTGGGCCAGGTTCAGGATAAGCCCGGGGTAGTGTGCCACCACTTTTTCCCAGATCAGGGGATGGTTCAGGGTCATGGCCCTTTCATAAACCCCTTCACTTCCGAAGAAGGAATCTCTGAATTTTACGGTTTCCTCATTGATAGCGACCAGTTTTCCCTCTTTGTAGATATCGCCGGTGACGACGACACTCTTGGCAAAGGTGGCGAAGCCTCCCAGGGAATTGTGCGCCGTCACGGGAATGCCGTTATCTTCGCAGAAGGCATAGATGCCGTCGCGGTGACCGTCGTGGCCGAACAGGAGGGGGTCGGTAGGGGAGTAGCCGTTGGGACAGTATAGTTTGATGCCTGTGAAGAGTCTGCCCCGGCCCACATGTTCCCGGGCATACTCCAGAATTCCCCGGCGTCGCGGATCCACGGCCAGGAAAGGAAAGATACGGTCGTGGTACCGGGGGTTTTCCTTCATCTCTTCCAGTTGCCTGATCTGTTCCTTCCATCCCCACTCAGAATCGGGGAGAAGGGTGACTGACCTCTCTGCCGCCAGCATGGTCCCGGCAGCTTCCAGGAACCGCTCCTTCTCCTTTTTATATTTCCCGAGGAGCCTGGCTTCTTCGTCGTCTTCAGGTTTTTCCATGCCGGGAAAGGCCTTTAACCTGGACTCTACGCTTCTGAAATAGTGGTCGCTCTCTCTCTTGAAATCCCGCGCCGCCGTAGTCTCCGGCGAAGGGACCATTTCGCGGTCGGCTGTGGGGGCAAAACACCAGGTCAGGTCAAAGGTGAGCGGGGTGAGAATGAACTCCCCCCGGTATGTTTTATCCAGCACGTCATAGATCGCTGCGGAATTTCTCTTTCCGAAAATTCTGATGGCATGGGTATATCTGCGGAGTGTACGGATGCTGCTTTTTAACCCGCGGGAAGTGCCGGCTTCCCCCCGGCTTCTCACCCCGTCGATTCCCAATTGGTTCCTCATCTCCTTCATGAGCCGGTATAGCAGTTCTTTGGCCAGGAAATGTTTGTTGAATAAGTGATTGTGAATGTCGTAGTACATCTTTCTCTTTTTTTAGGGTGTGTTAAACCGTTCCTGAAGGGAAATTACAGGGAGAATGCACCGGTCATTATCTGATTATCCTGTGTATTAGGATTCTAAATCACATACAAGTTAGGGAGAAGAGCGCAGATAAACAAAAAAATCCCCGGAATATTTCCGGGGATTTTTGGCAGGGAAGGGGCTCCTTACGGAACCCGCTTTTCTGAAACGGTTTGTTATTTGGTCAGAAGCACAGGTTCTCCCAGTCCGGCTTTGGCCATTTCTTTCAGCTGTGTTTCTGCATCGCCGGCTACCACGAAGTAGAGGTTTCCCGGGCGGATAAGCCGCTGTGCCAGGTCACGGTGTGTTTCCGGAGTGAGGGCACGGATAAACTCTTCCTCGGTCCTGACATAATCGAAGGGTTTATTGTAGCCGCTGATGTCAGAGAGCATGCTGAGTTTGGCCCTGAGGGTTTCGAAATTGAGAGCGTTGGACTTGATCAGGGCGTTTTTGGTGAACTGGAGGTCTTCGGCAGAAATGGAACGCAGGTATTTCTCCATCTCATTTTTGAAGATCTCCACCGATTCCAGGGTGGCCGTGGAGCGCACGCTCGAGGAGGCTATGAATTCTCCGTAGTTCTTCTCCCCGGAAAAGGAGGATCGGGCGCCGTAGGTGAATCCTTTTTCTTCGCGGAGGATCAGGTTCAGGATGCCGTTAAAGGAGCCTCCGAGTTTATAGTTGACCACGGTGGCGGGGAAGAAATCGGGGCTGGTCCGCGGCATGGCGGGGCCGCCGATCTGGATGACCGACTGTTTGGCCCCCGGAATGTCGACGAAGTAAATCTTCGACGCTGCCGGTGGTTCGGGAAGGGTCACCGCAGGAATGCTCACCGGAAAGGGTTTCCACTGCTTTACCAGGTTTTTGGCGGCTTTTCTGACCTCTTTGGCAGAGGCGTCGCCGGCGATATTCAGGGAGGCTACCGACGGTGAGAAGGCCTTTTTGTAATAGGCTTTCAGGTCGTCGAGGGTGATGGAAGCCACCGATTCGGGGGTTCCCTCGACGTCACTGGCCAGGGGATGGCCTTCGCCGTAAACCAGTTTTTTAAAGGCGGTATTGGCGAGGTAGGAAGGGTTGGCGGCATTTCGGCGCAGGTTGTTGATCATCCTGGTTTTTACCAGGGTAAACTGCTGTTCATCCCATCGTGGTTCCAGGATGATCTCTTCGACCAGGGCCATGGTTTTCGCCAGGTTACGGGCCAGGGTGTTCACGCTGATGGTGATGTCTTCGGTTCCTGCATCCACGGAAATGCGGGCTCCCAGCAGGTCAATGACCTCTTCGAGCTCCTCGGGGGTACGCAGGCGGGTCCCTTCAGTCATCATGGCTGCCACGAAAGCCGCCACTCCCGGTTTATCGGCAGGGTCGAGCAGATGACCCCCCTCGAGCGTCAGGGTGTAGTTGACCAGCGGAAGCTCTTTGTTGTCGATACCATGGAGTCTGATGCCGTTGGCCAGACTGCCCTCCCATATGCGGGGAAGTGTGACCACAGGGTCAGGTCCTGCAGCAGGCTCCACAGAACGGTCGATCACGGAAGGGGTGCGCACCACCTTCTCCGTGGCTACCGAGGGATCCAGTTTTACCTCGGCAGCTTCCGTGACCTTTTCTTCAACCACCCCAGCCTTAACGGAACCCTCAGCGATCAGTCCCGCCTCTCCCTTGGGAACAAAGGAGGTGGCGATGTAGGGCTGGTTTTTGACATATTTTTCGTAGACCCTCATGACATCACTGGCCGTTACCGCCTGTATGTTGGCCAGGTCACGGGTGATGAACCCCGGGTCTCCGGCATATTCGTTGTAGCGTGCCAGCTGGAATGACTTGCTCAGCACAGAGCTGACCTGGTTGTAAAAGGAGGTTTCCAGGGAGGCCTTGATTCTTTCGATATCATTCTCTGCGATGCCCTCCTTTTCGAAAAGGGCGAAGCCTTCAAAGATGGCCTTTTCCACCTCTGCCAGGCTGACGCCGCTGTTGGCAGTGACCGAGATTTGGAAGCGGCCGGCGAGTTCCTGGGCGCTGTTGTAAGCCCCCACCCGCGAGGTGAGCTGTTTGTCGCGGACCAACACCTTATACAGGGGGGCCTTTTTGCCGTTGCTCAGCAGCTGTCCCAGGAAACTCAGGGCATAGCTGTCGGCGGTGTACTGCTCAGGCGTGGCCCACGCCATGGTGAGCTGACCGGTGGTGGCGAAGTTGTCTTCGTGGTAGAATTTTTTGGTACTGGGAAGGGTCACCGGCACGGGCTTCATGTCTTCGACGTTGTTGCCGCGGGGAATCTCACCGAAATAACGCTCCACCATGCCTTTGATGCCGGCAGGGTCGAAATCGCCGGCGATCACCAGGGTGGCATTGTTGGGGACATACCACGAGGCGTGGAATTCCTTTACGTCTTCAATGGTGGCGTTGAGGAGATCCTTCATCTCGCCGATCACCTGCCAGCTGTAAGGGTGACCCTCGGGATAGAAATTCCGGTCCATGACATATCCGGCATGACCATATGGCCGGTTGTCGTAATTCTGCCGTTTTTCATTCTGGACCACGTTCTGCTGGTTGGCGAAAGCCTCCCTGGTCACCGTGTTGATGAGGTAGCCCATGCGGTCGGCCTCCATCCAGAGGACCATTTCCACGGCATTTTTGGGGACCACCTCATAGTAAACGGTGCCGTCTTTGTTGGTGCCTCCGTTCAGGGTCCCCCCGGCATTCTGAATCTTGCGGAAAAACTGGTCCTGTGGAACATTCTCCGACTCCTGGAACATCATATGCTCAAAGAGGTGGGCAAATCCCGTTTTGCCGGGTTTTTCACGGTTCGAACCCACGTGGTACTGGATGGCCACTGCCACTATAGGATCCGATTTGTCCTGGTGAAGAATCACATCCAACCCGTTCGGCAGGGTATACTTCTCGTACTCCACGCTGAAGCGTTCCCCGGCCATCAAACCAGAAGAGGTAGTTGCAAAAAGCAGTAACAGGGGTAAAGCCATAAACCGTTTTTTTGTTTTCATGCGTTTGAAATCTTGAGTCATTATGTTTTATGGCCTAAAAATACGATATTTTCAGAGAAACAGAGAGGGGGAGTGAACCATTTCGGGTGTTGGCCGTTTCAGAGAAAAAAATATGAAGAGGTTTATTACACGACATAAATGGGCCCTGACGGGTTTACTGGCAGGGGCGGTTGCCGGATTTCTCTATTGGCGTTTTGTGGGCTGTACCTTGGGCAGCTGTCCCATACAGTCGGTCTGGTATTGGAGTACGCTCTGGGGTGCTGCGGCAGGATACCTGGTGGGTGATTTTGTGCAGGACCTGATCAACCGTCGCAAAAAAAAGAAAGATGTTGGGGAAGTTTGAACATATCATCAACTCGGAGAAGCCGGTGTTGGTAGATTTCTACGCCGAGTGGTGCGGACCGTGCAAGGCCATGACGCCCATTCTGAAGCAGGTCAAGGAATCGCTCCGTGAGAATGTGCGCATCATCAAGGTCGATGTGGACCACAACCCCTCCATTGCCGGCAGATACGGCATCCGCAGCGTGCCCACGCTGATGATGTTCCATCGCGGCCAGACTCTGTGGTCGGCTTCGGGGGTGCGCCCTGCCGACGAGATCAGAAGGGTGGTCGAGCAGGCCTTGAATGCCGCCGTGTAGGAAAAACGGCCCGAAGAGGGCCTCTTCGTGATCGTCAGAAAAAGTTGATTTTCTGCTTGTATCCTTCCAGTATTTTCTTCTCTTCGATGGCCAGCATGATCACGTCAACGAGCATTTCATTAGTGAAATGAGATCGGTTGAAGGTGATATCGAAGATTTCGGGTTCGTCGGGAGTTCCCTGCATGACCATATGACGGTAGGCATACCGTTCTTTCTCGACCCGGTCGATAAACCTGACCGACTCCTCGCGGGTCCAGCTATTTTTGTTCATGATGCTGATGATGCGGTCTTCGAGGGGGGCTACCATCCTGATGTGCAGGGCGTTGCGGATATCGGCGGCGATGACGTTGCTGGCCCGCCCCACGATAATGCAAAAGCCGTCTTCGGCGAAACTCCTGATCACATCGACCACGGTCTTCCTTATTTTTTTGTCGCTTTTGTACCTTTTCTCCCCGAAGGCATTGAGGATTTCGTCAAAGGTGGTGCGGTCGGTCTGCCTGAATATTTTGGCCACCCTTTCGGGGGCGAGGTCCAGTTCTTTGGCACTATGGGACAGGATCTCCTTGCTTACGACTTTCCACCCCTCAAAGAAGGTGGTCTTGTTGAGCCTTTCCTCCAGGGCATAGGCCAACTCAAGTCCCGAACATCCCACCTCACGTGAAATCGTGATTACCGGACCCGGCGGCTTGTCCACCTCGATGCGGGGAGCCCCCAGGGTCAGCCGTTTATTGAGATAGGTTATCAGTGTGTTTCCCATGGTGACGAAGGTTTTTATCATTTATTACGCAAAATTTTTCCCGGGGGTTCCCTTTCCGGAGACGAAAAATTTATGTTATTTTTTGAACATTCCCCAAAATGTGACGAATTTTCCCGACCCCTTGTTTAGCCCGGCAAAAACCGCTAATTTCGGGATTTATTCTTAAAAGATACATCTTATGTTTGCAAAAGAAATCTATATCAACCGCCGGAAGAGGCTGGCGGAAAAGATGGAAAACTGCCTGATCCTGATCCTGGGAAACGGTGAATCGCCCATGAATTATCCCGATAATACCTATCATTACCGGCAGGACAGTAACTTCCTCTATTTTTTCGGTCTCGATCATCCCGGACTTGCCGGGGTCATTGATGGTGCCAGTGGGGAGGAGATGATTTTCGGCAATGACGTCGATATCGACGACATCATATGGATGGGGCCCCAAGAGAGTATGGCTTCCCGCGCGGCACAGGTGGGCGTGGCCACGACCCGGCCTTTTGACCGTTTGGGAGAGGTGCTCGCCCAAGCCATCAGGCAGGGGCGGAAGATCCATTTTCTGCCCCAGTACCGTGGCGAAAACAAAATCCTCCTACAAGAGCTCACTGGCATGGAGATAGACCGCCAGTTGGCCGGGGCTTCCCTGGAGCTGATTCAGGCGGTGGTAGCCCTCAGGTCAGTAAAGGAAGAGGGGGAAATTGCGGAGATTGAGAAAGCCTGTGCCACGGGATACAAAATGCATGTCAAGGCCATGAAGATGGCAAAGCCCGGAGTGTGGGAACAGAAAATCGCCGGGCGCATTGAAGGAATCGCCGCCTCGGGGGGGAATTACATCTCTTTTCCCATTATCCTCTCGCAGAACGGCGACACCCTGCACAACCACGACCACTCCCAGATCCTGGAAAAGGGAAGGCTGATGATCGTCGATGCCGGCGCCGAATCGCCGCTCCACTATGCTTCGGACTTCACGCGTACCACCCCCGTAGGTGGGGAATTCACACGGAAGCAGCGTGATATCTATGACATCGTTCTGGCTGCCAATAACAAAGCCACCGAACTGATCCGGCCCGGGGTGACCTACCTGTCGGTCCACCTGGAAGTGGCCATGGTGATAGCCTCAGGACTCAAAGAGGTGGGGTTGATGAAAGGCGACGTTGCGGAAGCCGTGGCCGCTGGAGCTCATGCTCTTTTCTTCCCGCACGGATTGGGACATATGATGGGACTCGATGTGCATGATATGGAAGACCTCGGACAGATTTACGTCGGCTACGATGACGAAATCAGGCCTTCATCGCAATTCGGCACCCGCTCCCTCAGGCTCGGCAGACGTCTCCAACCGGGATTCGTCCTTACCAATGAGCCGGGAGTCTATTTCATTCCCGCTCTGATCGACAAATGGCGCAGCGAAAAACTCCATACCCAGTTTATCAACTATGATGTGGCCGAACAATATAAAGGATTCGGCGGAATCAGGCTTGAGGATGATATCCTGGTTACTCCCCAGGGAGCCCGCATCTTGGGGAAACGCATACCCATCGATCCTGATGAGGTGTCGGAAATCGCCTCTGGAAAGAAATAACACCCGACTGCTGCTACGTTATGCGGAGGAGGCTTTCTCCTTTTCCATCTGTATTTTAACAATCCTGTTGTAGAAATAGTCCAGCTCCACAAAGATCTCGTCACGGATTTCCCGGCAGAGATCTTTGATTTTTTGGGGGTTACGGGTGTTCTTAAAGGGATTGACAAATCCCAGGTGCATTTTCCTTTTAGCCCTGACTTTCGGCAAATTCAACTCCTCAGGAGTTCCGTCGCCCACGGTGATCAGGAAATCAAACTCCATGTCAGCATACTTCTCAAACTTCTCGGGTTTTTTCTCCTCTATTTTAATGCCGATTTCCGCCATCACCTCAATGGCGATAGGTTCAATGTGCGTGACCGGTTTCAGTCCGGCAGAATATATCTCGAGCTTCCCATCCATGTGCCGGAGAATGGATTCGGCGATTTGAGAGCGGCAGGAATTGCTTTGGCTCAGGAAAAGAATCTTCATAGTCTGGTCGTAGTTGATTGAGGCTCAAAATTTACGAAAAATGGATTACTCTGGAAAACGAATAATAAAAAAAACATTATAAATGTGTTGTAGAAATGGTAGGGGCATTGACAGAGCGGCCAAAAAATGTAAATTTATCAGAAAACTTTGAGTATTTTTGCGCAATAATCTATTTTCGTGCAATCTTGGCAATATTGAGATATCTTGCCGGTAAAACAAATAGTACATGGAGCCTAAAGATCTGAAAAACTCTGAAGAGTTAAAAGTTACGTCCAGTAACGATGCTGAATTATCTGACCAGATGCAGCATGAAGCTGCCGATGCCACCGAAGTGACCGCCGGAGCTGCTGAACCCGCTGAACCCGCTGAATCTGTTGAGGAAGCGGTGGCGGAAGTTGCTGAACCCGCTGAACCCGTAGCGGAAGTAGTGGAAGAGGCCGTTGCCGAAGCCGC
>CAZMMX010000021.1:9206-47254 GCA_964567485.1 uncultured Prolixibacteraceae bacterium
GCGGAAGTGGGGGAAGAGGCCGTTGCCGCAGCTCTTCCCGAAGAAGAGAAGAGTGCCAACTCCGAAGACGAAGCAGGCACCGGAGAGGAAAACGAAGAAGAGGAGTACGCCTCTGTGGACCAGCCGGTTGCCGATGATTATAAAGACATGACGCAGGTAGAGCTTCTCAACCTGTTACGTGATGTGGTGGAAAGCGAAAGTGAGACGCCGGTGCATAATGCCGACATCATCATTGTCGTATACTACCGGAAATTAAAAGAAGCCGCCGACGCCCACAAACGCCAGTTCCTCGAAGAGGGGGGAGACCCCGCCGAATATGTGGCCGAGGAAGACCCCTATGGTGCAGAAGTGAAAGAACTGGTCAGAAAACACCGGCAGAAACGCTTCGAACAGGGTAAAAAACTCGACGCCGAGAAGGATATCAATCTTCGGCGGAAATATGAAATCATCGAGGAGATCAAAGCTCTCCTGAACAAAGAAGAGTCGATCAACCGCACCTTCCAGGAGTTTCGTGAACTTCAGAAGAAGTGGTATGAGATAGGGCAGGTGCCCCAGGCTAAGATGAAGGATCTTTGGGATACCTACCATTTCCATGTAGAGAATTTCTACGATTATATCAAGATCAACAAGGAACTCCGCGATCTGGACCTGAAGAAGAACTTTGAAGCCAAGATCGAAATTTGTGAAAAAGCCGAGGAGCTGCTGGTGGAACCGTCGGTGATCAAGGCCTTCAATACCCTTCAGAAACTCCACGAAGAGTGGCGTGAAACGGGACCCGTACCTTCTGACAAGAAAGACGACATTTGGGAGCGCTTCAAGGCTGCCACTTCGAAGATCAACCTGAAACACCAGGACTATTTCGAAAAGAGGAAACTCGACCAGAAGAAGAATTACGACGCCAAGATTGCCCTGTGTGAAAAAGCCGAGGAAATCGCTGAAGCCACTCCCGACAACCATCGCGATTGGGATGAGAAGTCCAGGGAGCTGGTAGAGTTACAGAAGGTATGGAAGACCATCGGTTTTGCCCCGAAACGCGATAATAACAAGGTCTATGAGCGTTTCCGGAGTGCTTGTGACAAGTTTTTCGTTAACAAGAGGGAGTTTTATTCCCGCAATAAGGATATTCAGCAGGTCAACCTGCAGATGAAGATCGATCTTTGTCTCGAGGCCGAGACCCTCAAGGACAGTAGCGACTGGAAGAAGGCCACCCAGCAGTTCATCGACATCCAGAAGAGGTGGAAGGAAATAGGGCCCATTCCGCGGAAGAGTTCCGATGCCGTGTGGAAGCGCTTCAGGGCAGCCTGCGACTATTTCTTTGAGAAGAAGTCGCTTCATTTCAGTGACATCGACGGAGAGCAGGTTGAGAACCTGAAACTGAAGGAACAGCTGATTGAGGAGGTGGAGAATTTCCAGGCAGGGGGAGATCCTTCGGCTTCGCTGAAGATCCTCAGGGATTTCCAGCGGCGGTGGACCGAAATCGGACACGTACCCATCAGGAACAAGGAGGTTATACAGCGTCGATTCCGCGAAGCCATCGATAAACATTTCGACGATCTGAACATCGACAACTCCAACCGGAATACCTTCAATTTCAGGAATAAGATCGAGTCGTTGACCGACAACGCCCGTGGACTCTCCAAGGTGCGTTCCGAGAGGGAGAAATATATGATCAAGCTCAAACAGCTGGAGACCGACCTGACCCTTCTCGATAATAACATCGGGTTCTTTGCCAATTCCAAGAATGCCCAGGCCCTGATCGCCGATGTCAACCAGAAAATCCAGGATACCCGGGAAAAGATCGAACAGCTGAAGGCAAAAATAAGAATCATCGACGACCTCGATAAATCAGAATATTAAAAGTGTCAGACTGTCGTTATATTTTTGTGACGGGAGGGGTGACCTCCTCCCTGGGGAAAGGCATATTGGCTTCGTCACTGGCCAAGCTCCTGCAGTCACGCGGGTATGCTGTAGCCCTGCAGAAACTGGATCCTTACATCAACGTAGATCCGGGGACCCTAAATCCCTACGAACACGGGGAGTGTTATGTGACGGAAGACGGTGCCGAGACCGATCTTGACCTGGGCCACTACGAGCGGTTTCTGAACATCCCCACCTCTCAGGCCAACAATGTGACGACAGGGAAGATATACCAGACGGTAATCAGCAAGGAGCGGCATGGTGATTATCTGGGAAAAACCGTGCAGATCATCCCCCATATCACCGATGAGATCAAGCGAAGGATCAAAATCCTGGGATCCAAAGGGAAGTATGACATTGTCATCACCGAGATCGGGGGTACGGTGGGCGACATCGAGTCGCTGCCCTACATCGAGTCGGTGCGTCAGCTGAAATGGGAGATGGGGAGTAAGGCCATGGTGATTCATCTGACCCTGGTGCCCTACCTCTCAGCCACGGGAGAGCTGAAGACCAAGCCCACGCAGCATTCGGTGAAGCAGCTTCTGGAGAATGGGGTGCAGCCCGATGTGCTGGTGTTGCGCACCGAGCATCATATCGACCAGCAGATTCGTGCCAAGGTGGCCCTGTTCACCAATGTTTCGATCGATGCCGTGGTGCAGTCGGTCGATGTTCCGACCATCTACGAAGTGCCCATGCGTATGCTCGAGGAGAAACTCGACATCACGGTCCTCCGAAAGCTCGACCTGGCAGTCAGGGAACCCTCTGACCTGGAAGAGTGGAAGGCTTTCCTTCACCGGATGAAGAATCCGGAACACGTCGTGGAGATTGCCCTGGTAGGTAAATATGTGGAACTCCACGATGCCTACAAGTCGATCAGCGAGGCCCTGGTCCACGCCGGTGCGGCCAACAACACACGGGTGCAAATCCGCTGGGTGCACTCCGAAAGTCTCAATGAGACCAACATCGAGAAGAAGCTGAAGAACGCCGGAGGTATTCTGGTGGCTCCCGGTTTCGGCCACCGGGGAATCAAAGGGAAAATCCTGGCTGCCCGCTATGCCCGGGAAAACAATATCCCCTATTTCGGGATTTGTCTGGGTATGCAGATTGCCGTCATTGAGTTTGCCAGGAATGTTCTGCATCTCGACGACGCCGATTCCACGGAAATAAACCCCGGAACGCCCTTTCCGGTGATCGACTTGATGGAACAGCAGAAGGAGGTGACCGATTTCGGGGGAACCATGCGGCTGGGAGCCTACGACTGCCGGCTGATATCCAAACGTTCGAAGGTCTTTGAGGCCTATAATAAACTGACCATCAGGGAACGCCACCGCCATCGTTTCGAGTTCAACAATGCCTACCTGGCACAGTTTGAAAAGGCAGGCATGAAAGCCGTGGGCTTCAACCCCGACACCGACCTGGTGGAAATCGTAGAAATCCCCGACCACCGCTGGTTTGTCGGCGTTCAGTTCCACCCCGAATACCGGAGTACCGTCCTCAACCCGCACCCTCTGTTTGTAAGTTTTATCAGAAACGTATTAGCGTAATCTTATATGGATAAGAATTCAATTATTGGGATCATTTTGATCTTCATAGTCCTTGTCGTTTTTTCCGTCATCAACAAGCCTTCGAAGGAGCAGGTCGAGAAAATGCGGGCGCGTCAGGACTCCATTCAGAAGGTGGAAGCAGCCAGACAGCTGGCGGCGGAACAGCAGCAAGCCCTGATGCCCACCAGTGAGGAGCTGATCGCTGATTCCCTGCAGGCTGAGCAGTCCCTGCGCTTACAGGCCGACCAGCTTGGCAATTTCGCAGCCTTCGCCACCGGAGAAGAACAGCTTTATACCCTTGAAAATAACCTCGTCAGGATTACCCTGTCGAACAAGGGAGGTCGCATCACCTCGGTAGAACTCAAAGAATACAAAACCCACGATGGTAAACCGCTGATCCTTTTCGAGGGCGACAACACCAAGTTCGCCTTTAACTTTTTCTCGCAGAACCGGAATATCCAAACCGACCAGCTCTTTTATACCACCAGTTCGTCGCCCTCGGTGACCATCACGGGACCGGAACTTCGCACCGGCGACAAAGGAGATGAGAAATACAATACGGAGAACCCGGGAAAGAGCGATTCCATCGTTTTCAGGCTTGAGGTGCAGCCGGGTGTTTATATCGAGCAGGCTTACTCCCTGAGCTACAATACTTACATGGCTGGCTTCAATGTCAGGATGAAGGGCATGAACAACCTGGTGGCGGCCAACCAGCCCTACCTCAATTTCCTCTGGAGTTTTGACGTTCCCCGCCAGGAAGTGAAATCACAGTACGGCGAAGACCGCTATACCAATATTTATTACAAGTACTTCGAAGATGAGGTGGACAAGCTGAACGCCAACAAGTCGGACGAGGAGAACCTGACGACCCGGACCAAGTGGATCGGTATGAAACAGCTCTTCTTTACCTCGACCATCATCGCCGGCGATGCTTTTCCCCTGGCACAGGTGCGCAGTACCCGCATGGGTGACGATGCGAAATACCTGGCCAACTTCTCCGCGGCTATTTCCCTGCCCTGGGATGGAAAGCCCTCGGAAGAGTTCGGCATGCAGTTTTATTTCGGCCCCAACCATTTCCATACCCTCAGGCAGTATAAGATAGACCTCGAAAGCCAGGTCAACCTGGGGTATTCCATCGTCAGGCCGGTGAACCGATACCTGATCATCCCGGTGTTCAATTTCCTGCGGAATTACATCGGCAACATGGGGATCGTCATCTTGCTGCTGACCGTCTTTATCAAGCTCATCCTCTTCCCCTTCACCTATAAGTCTTACATCTCACAGGCCAAGATGAGGGTGCTGAAACCCGAAATGGATGAGATCAACGAGAAATTCGGCAGTGACAAGCCGATGGAGAAACAGCAGGCCACCATGGCGCTTTACAAAAAAGCCGGGGTCAATCCCATGGGCGGATGCCTGCCTATGTTGTTGCAGATGCCCATCCTGATCGCCATGTTCTTTTTCTTCCCGACGTCGATAGAACTGAGGCAACAGGGATTCCTCTGGGCCACTGACCTGTCGACCTACGACTCGATCCTCAACCTGCCCTTCAATATTCCGTTTTATGGCGACCATGTGAGCCTCTGGTGTCTGCTGATGACCATCACCACCATTATCTCCACGCATCTCAACTCACAGGCCACGGCTGGAAATACCATGCCCGGCATGAAAACCATGATGTACATGATGCCCGTCATGTTCCTTTTTATCCTGAACAGCTACTCCTCAGGACTGAGTTACTACTACTTTCTGGCCAACGTGATCACCATCGGGCAGACTTACATTGTCAGGGGAATGGTCGATGAGGAGAAGATCAGGGCACAACTGCTCTCGAATAAGAAGAAGACGGTGACCAAATCGAAGTTCCAGCAGCGTTTGGAGCAGGTTGCCAAGGAGCGGGGTATTCAGCTGAATCAGCCCCAGAAACCGCAAGCGTCGAAACCGCCGGTGACGAAGACCCTCAACAGGAAGAAATAACCGGGTGGGGGAATTTTAAAAAGGCAGGTCCATACGCCCGGAAGCTTCTTCTCTCAGGTGATCTTTTTTTGATGGGCTATTAAACTATTGCAAAATCAGGGAGTCAAACCCAAAACTTAAAAAACGGATATACAGATGAAATATCCATGCACCCATTAAGCATCGGCTGCGATGAATAACCACATGGATTTACATCTGTTTCACGGAATGGTCCACTACAACTTAATGCTTTAAACAGATGAAACGAATCGGATTATTATGTTTAGGTTTCGTGCTGGCGATCACCACCAGTTGCGGACAGGGGGGCAAAAAACAGGCCCAGAGTGCAGCGCCGGCAGATCAGGCTCCGGCAGTTCAGGATCCTCAGCGTGGTCCCGGAGGCCCCGGCGGACGGATGCAGTTCAATCCCGAGGAGATGGCCAAATTTCAGACCGAACAGATTGCTGAGTACGTGGCCTTCACCGAAGGCCAGGAAGCCAAGGTCACCGAGATCAATCTGAAATATGCCGGCAAGATGCGTGAGATGCGCGGGGAACCGGGGAGTTTCAGGGATATGAGTGACAAACAGCGTGAGGAATTCCGTGCGAAAATGGACGAGATGAATGCCGAAAAAGACAAGGAACTGAAGGCTCTGTTCACCGAAGAGCAATACAAACAGTACGAAGTCTATAAGGAAGAGATGGCGAAGATGCGCCGCGAGCGTATGATGCAGGGTGGCCGTCCCTAACGGATGACGCACGCCCCCGGAATGGCCGGGGAGATAAAAAAAGAGAGGGTTTCCGGCGATCTGCGGAAGCCCTCTCTTTCATTTCCCGATAAGGGATTTATAGCTTCTGGTTACCGGGGTCATATTCCGGGTTACTGGGTATTTCTTTCGGGGAAGGGAGTTATCCCCGCATGAGGAGAGGTGCTCTTCTTCGCCTTTTGGGGTCAGAGGTTGTTCTTCAATCCTACCATTTTGATGGCGGTGATGGCGGCTTCGGTGCCTTTGTTGCCCAGCCGGCCACCGGCACGGTCAAGGGCCTGCTGTTGGTTTTCGGTGGTGAGGATTCCGAAGATAAAGGGGAGGTTAAATTTCAGGTTAAGCTCCATGGTGCCCTGGGTCACCCCCTGACAGATGAAGTCGAAATGGCGGGTTTCCCCCTGGATGACGCATCCCAGGAGAATGACGGCGTCGAACCTGCCGGTGCGGCCCAGCATCTGTCCCGCCAGGGGAAGTTCGAAACTCCCCGGCACATGAACGGTCTCGATATCCTGTTCCGCCACGCCATGAGAGATGAGCGTTTCCACGGCGCCCCGGAGGAGGGCCTCCGTGATTTCCGGGTTCCACTCGGCAACGGCAATGCCGAAACGCATGCCTTCAACGGAAGGAAGGGCACTTCCGCGGATTTCTGAAAGATTTGTTGTGGCCATAGGAGAAAAAAAAACCTCCCCCAAGGGGGAGGAGATTATATTTTAAACAGGAATAGTTTACTTCTTAGCGCCGGCCCGGGCGATGTATTTGTCGATCATGCGGCCTTCATTGGTTTCGGCATATTTGCTCTTGATCTGCTCATAGTGCTTCAGGGCTTTTTCCGGCTGGTCCATGCTCTCGAGAAGCGTGCCTGCTTTCATGAGGTAGACGGGCGTGGTCAGGTCATTCTCCGACATGGAGGCGGCTTTTTCATACTGTTTCAGGGCATGATCCCTTTCCCCCAGTTCGAGGTAGGCATCGCCGATGGCTCCCTGTGCGGCAGGCCCCAGCAGAACATCCTTGGTTTTGAAACGGCTGAGGTAGTCGACAGCCTCGTTAAACTGCCCCATGTGCAGGTAAGAGAGACCGGCATAATAACGGGCCAGCTTGGCCTGCTTCGTAATTCCGTATTCATCAATGATGTCGAGGAATCCCAGATAGTTGCCGTCGCCATTCAGGGCCAGGTTGAAAGAGTCCTTCTCGAAATAATTCTCAGCCATGAACATCTGGGCCTGGGCTTCTTTCTCGCGCGGACCGACATACAAACGGGTGATTCCCAAATAACCCACCACGATGAGCACAATGGCCCCGACGACAATAAAAATCTTGTTCTGGTGGTCTTCGATGAACTGTTCCGTTTTGGTCAGTGCGCTTTCAATATCTTGCAGGTTATCATGCTGCTGCGTTTTCTTGCTTGCCATTTCTTAATGATTCATAAATTGTGCCGCAAAAATAGTATTTTTTCCAAATCCCGAGGGAAGGAAACGCCACTATTTTCAGGATTATTCAACAACCCTCCGTTAATATCGTCCCGGAATTTCCCTTTTTCCATTAGATTTGTGGTGTTAACAGTAAGGTGACATGTATCTGCGGACACTTTCGGTGGTTCAGTTCAAGAATATCAGGGATGCGGTGGTGGAGTTTTCCCCGCGGCTCAACGCCTTCATTGGGAACAATGGTGCCGGGAAGACCAATTTTCTGGACGCCCTCTATTCGCTCTCTTTTTCCAAGAGTTTCTTCAATCCCTCTGACCAGATGAGTGTCACCCATGGTGAGGGATGGTTTATGCTTCAGGGGAAATATTCAAATGTGACGGGTGAGGAGACGGTGGTGTATGCATACAAAAACGGCCAGAAGAAGCAGCTCAAGCGCAATGGAAAGCTCTACCGCAGGATGGCCGACCACATTGGGCTTTTCCCCCTGGTGATGGTGTCGCCTTCCGATTCCAGTCTTATCGTGGGGGGCAGCGACGAACGGCGCAAGTTTCTCGATGGCGTGGTGGCGCAGTACAACCCTGCCTATCTCGACGACCTGCTGAGGTACAACCGCGTGCTGCTGCAGCGCAACACCCTGCTGAAGCAGATGGCCTCGGGAGAAGCGGTAGGCGCCGCGATGCTCGACGTCTACGATGGCGAGCTGGTCAGGGCAGGCACCAACCTCCACCATCTGCGCAGGGAGTTCATAAAGGAACTCAGACCGGTTTTCCAGGAGTTCTACACCACCATTTCCGGGGGAAGCGAAGAGGTGGGACTCCATTACCAGTCAGACCTGAACAGCCACGATTTTGAGAAGCTTCTGCAGGAGAACCTCCCGGCCGACAGGGCGGCACAATTCACCACAGTGGGGATTCATAAGGACGACCTGCAACTGTCACTGGGGGGGTACTCCCTGAAGAAGACAGGATCGCAGGGCCAGCAAAAGACGTACCTGGTGGCGCTGAAACTGGCGCAGTTCGAATTTATCAGACAGAGGTCGGGGATCATCCCCCTGTTGCTCCTCGACGATATCTTCGACAAACTCGACCGCGACAGGGTGGAGCAGATCGTCACCATGGCCGCGGGCGACCGCTTCGGACAAATCTTCATCACCGATACCAACCGCGATCATCTCGACGCAATATTGCACCGGGTAACTCCCGATTACCGCATTTTCATGGTGGACCAGGGTAAAGTGGAGGTCATCAGATGAGAAGAAGCACCACCACACGCCTCGGGGACCTCCTGGGTGATTTCATCAGGAACTCCCCCCTGGAACAGCCCCTGAAGGAAGTGGCCGTCATCGGACACTGGCATGAAATGATGGGGGAAGCCATGGATAAATATATTCGCCAGATTTCGGTCGACAAGGGGGTCCTCTATGTGGAAGTCTCCTCATCGGTGGTAAAATCGGAACTTTTCATGAACCGCGAGGAGTTGCGCCGCCGCCTGAATGAAAGAGCAGGGGAGGTCCTGATTAAAAAGATCGTTTTCCGATGAAAAAAATCTGAAGTCTAAATCATCAGCCTCCAGCCTTCAGTCCAGCCTTCAGTCCAGCCGAAACTCCAACCTCCAGTTCAGGCTCCAGTCCAGCCTTCAGTCCAGCCGAAACTCCAACCTCCAGTTCAGGCTCCAGTCCAGCCTTCAGTCCAGCCGAAGCATAGAGCCATTCTCCTCTCCATGACCTGCCGGAATGGATTGAGATCCTCCTGAAGCTGATTTGGCCCGGGCGTCAGGAAATTTTTCTGGTCAGCAGCGTTCCAGTTTAGAGAAGAAGAAGTCTCCTTCGATGATGGCGTTTTCGTCGCTGTCGGAGCCGTGGACGGCATTCTGCTGCATGTCGCGGGCATAAAGGGCCCTGATGGTCCCGGGAGCGGCATTGGCGGGATTGGTGGCACCTATCAGTTCCCTGAAGCTGGCTATGGCATCCTCTTTTTCCAGAAGGGCGGCCACTATGGGGCCTGAGCTCATGAATGCCACCAGGGATTCATAAAAGGGACGCTCCCGGTGTACGGCATAAAACTTCATGGCCTGCTCAAGGGTCAGATGTGTGAGTTTCATGGCCACAATGCGGAACCCCGCTTCGTTGATCATCTTCAGGATACCTCCGATATAATTGCTTTCTACCGCATCGGGTTTGATCATAGTTAAAGTGTATTTTCCAGCCATACGAGAATTGTTTATGTGGTGAACCAAGGCGCAAAATAACAAAATTTAACCACCCCCGGCCGTGGGGCTCCGCCATAATTCTTATCTTTGCCCCTTAATTTTTCTGAAGAATTGGAAAATACTGGAAATGAAATAATTAATGCGATTTCTCTCCTTCTGGAAGGAACCCCGGGGCCGGTAGTGGTGGTTCCCCATTCCAATCCCGACGGTGATGCCATTGGTGCCGCCTACGGGTTGGCGGTGGTGCTTAAAAACAGCGGCAGGGAGGTGAAAATCGTGACTCCCAATGATTACCCATCGTTTCTGGCCTGGCTCGACGGTGACGTGGAGATTCTCAATTACCTGAAAAAGAGAGGTGCGGCCACGGCGGTGATCAGGCGCAGCACCATTATGTTCTGCATCGATTTCAACGATATCCGGCGTACCGACGAAATGGAGAAGGAGGTTGCCGCCTTCCGGGGTACCAAAGTGCTGGTCGACCATCATCCCGATCCCATCCCGTTTTGTGACCTGATGGTGTCGGAACCCACCTACAGTTCGACTGCCGAGCTGGTGTATGACCTGGTGACCGCCCTGGGAATGGAGGAATTTGTCGACCATAAGGTCGCCGAAGCCCTCTACACAGGAATCATGACCGACACCGGCTCTTTCAGCTACAGCACTTCACGGTCCGGGCTCTACCGGGTGCTTTCGGCCCTGATGACCCGCAACATCGATACGGCAGCTATCCATGCCAGGGTCTATGATAACTTTTCGGCCGACCGCATGCGCCTGATGGGCCATGTCCTCCTGAATAAGATGGTGGTGCTCCCTGAGTACCGCACTGCCTATATCTCCATCACCCGTGATGAATTAAAAATGTTTAATTTTGTTCCGGGTGATACCGAGGGTTTTGTCAATATTCCCCTTTCTATAAACAATATTGTTTTCAGCGCCCTGTTTATTGAAAAGGAGAACCTGGTGAAGGCTTCTTTCCGCTCACGGGGGAATTTTCCGGTCAACGCCTTTTCGGGGTCCCATTTCAACGGAGGGGGCCATGTGAATGCCGCCGGAGGTGAGGAAAAAGCCGACCTCATAAAAGTTATTGAGAAGTTCACGCAACTTTTACCCGGTTATTTGCATCTATTGGAAAATGCAGACCGGTAACCGAATAACGGGAGGGGCTGCTTAAAATGAGAATGATGATGAAACGAAAGATTTTTTCCGGGGCGGTGCTGCTGATCGCCCTCATGATGATGACCTTTTCTTCCTGCTTCAATTTTTTGGACGACCAGGAAAAGAATACTCCCGAAAAGGAGTTGGAACTGCTTCAACGATATATCGACGGATTGGTTACCAAGGGACTGGACGTGGATACCACTACCCTGGGGGTCTATTATGTCCGCCAAAGGGAGGGCAGCGGTCCCTTTCCGGAGAACGGCGATACCGTTGCGGTGAAGTATATAGGGTACCTGATGGACAACAGCGTTTTTGACAGTTCGTTCCGCAATACCGGTGACTCGGTGTGGACATACGCCCTGGGGAGTATCACCAACATTCCGGGGTGGGATGAAATGATGCCCCTGATGAACAAAGGGAGCAAGGTGGAGTTCGTGGTCCCTTCCCATCTGGGTTTCGGCGATCAGGGGGCCCTTTATGTGCCGCCTTACGCATCCCTGGTGTTTGTCGCGGTCATGGATGATGTCCGCAAAAAACAGTAATGCTTTGAAAGATTAATCACAAAATATTAAATAATAGAACAATATGAAGATCCGTAATATTCTCTTTCTTTTCACCCTGGTCGCCGCTGTACTCCTGATATCCTGCGAGGAGGAAAATAATTATAAGGAGCTCCGGGCAAAAGAGCTCGAACTGCTCGACCAGTACATCATGGATAATAATATTACGGTATCGCCCACCAAAACGGGACTTTACTATATTGAAAAGGTGAAAGGACCCGGGGACAGTGTCAAGGTCTACGACCTGGTGCATGTGTATTACCGGACCTGGTTAATTGACAGCACCCTGCTTGATCAGAACATCGACTCGTTGGGCCGTTATTATGATCCTCTCTCCTTCAGTGTTGTCCCCACCGGGGTTTCAGCTTCGGTGATCCAAGGGCTGAATGAAGGGGTGCAGTACATGCAGCAGGGGGGAGTCGCCACCCTGATCATCCCTTCGGAACTGGCTTACGAGCAGAATACCTCTTCGGGGGTTCCCATGTTCTCGACGCTGATCATGGAGGTGTGGGTCGAAAAGGTGGTCAAGTCCGACGCCAACTGATGGTGAATAGCAATGGCTGACAGGCCGTTGCGATATAAAAAAGCCCTCTGAGTCATCACGATTCAGAGGGCTTTTTAGTACCCTGGACGGGGCTCGAACCCATAACCTGCGGCTTAGAAGGCCGCTGCTCTATCCAGTTGAGCTACCAGGGCATCCTTGTTTTTCGCGGTGCAAATATAGGATAAAATTATAAAAGGTGTATCCCGTTTTTCCGGCAGCCGGTGACCATTTCAGAGGGCCAGATACTGGATTGGATTTCGCCGATGTGGGCTTTGCGGAGGAAGAACATGCAGAGACGGCTTTGGCCGATTCCCCCGCCGATGGTCTGAGGCAGTTTGCCGTTGAGGAGCATCTGGTGCCACATGAGCCGGGCGCGGTTTTCCATATTTCTGATTTTCAGCTGGGAAAGCAGGGCTTTCTGGTCGACCCTGATGCCCATGGAAGAGATCTCAAAGGCCCTGTCGAGTACCTCATTCCAGATGACGATATCGCCGTTCAGTCCCCGGTAGTCCTTCACCGTGGGGGTGATCCAGTCGTCATAGTCGGGGGCCCTGCCGTCGTGCACCTCACCGTTGGGCATGACGCCGCCGATGCCGATGATGAAGACCGCCCCATATTCCCTGGCCACGTGGGTTTCCCGGTCGCGCGGCGATAAACCGGGATATCTCTCTGCCAGCTCTTCGGCATGAAAAAAGGTAATCTCCTCGGGAAGGCGGGGGAGGATCGTGGGGTAGTAGTCCTGGACCAGGTTTTCGGTGCGCACCATGGCGGAATAGATCTGCCTCACCGTGTTTTTCAGGTATTCCAGATGCCGGTCTCCGGGTGATATTACTCTTTCCCAGTCCCACTGGTCCACATACAACGAATGGATATTGGTGAGTTCCTCGTCGGGCCTGATGGCGTTCATGTCGGTATAAATGCCATACCCCGGGGAAAGGCCGATGTCGGCCAGGGCCATTCTCTTCCACTTGGCCAGCGACTGGACGATTTCCGCCTCTTCGTCGTTCATCTCCTTGATGGGAAAGGAGACGGGACGCTCGACGCCGTTCAGGTCGTCATTGATTCCCGTGCCCTTTCTGACGAAAAGGGGAGCCGTCACCCTGCGCAGCCGCAGGGCCGAGGCCAGGTTGATCTGGAAAAAGTCCTTCACCAGTTTGATCGCTTGCTCGGTCTGTGCCACATCGAGCAGGGAGTGGTAATCTTTAGGAATGTAGAGTTGCATGCCTTATATGTTATATAATGTCGGCAAATATATTCTTTTGTGATCAAAATGCTCATAATAGCACTTGAAAGTTTCTGTAAAGTCAGGGGCAGAAGGGTAGGGCCAGAATGTTCTGTCAGAACAGTCATTTCCGGAGGGGCCTTATGGAGGGCCAGTGGTGACGGAGTACCCTGGGGGTCAGATCTGAAGGGTAAGGCCGTCGTAGGCCAGGAAAACGCCTGGGGGCAGGCTCTTCTGCACCTCTTCGTGGAATCCCAGGGCGTGGCTGATATGGGTGAGGTAGGTTTTTTCGGGGCTGACTTCCTGCGAGAAGCGGAGGGCCTCTTCGAGGCTGAAGTGGGAGAGGTGTTTTTCCTTCCGCAGGGCGTTAACCACCAGAATGCGGCTTCCTCTGATTTTCTCCATCTCGTCGGGGGGAACGGCGTTGATATCGGTCAGGTAAGTCAGGTCGCCGCAGCGGAATCCCAGCACCGGCAGCTTATGGTGAAAGCAGCGGATGGGGGTGAATAGGGTACTCCCGATGGTAAACGGAAGGTGAGAAATTTCGTGGAGTTCCATGGAGGGCACGCCAGGGTAGCGGTCGGCGGCGAAGACGTAGTGGAAGATGCGGTGGATGGCGTTCAGGACGCGTTTTTCGGCGTATATGTCGACGGCTTTTTTCTGGATGTAGTTAAAAGCCCTGATGTCGTCGAGGCCGAAGATGTGGTCGACATGTTCATGGGTGAGGAGGATGGCCCTGAGGCGGCTAACCGCGGCGGTGAGCATCTGCTGGCGGAAGTCGGGTCCTGCGTCGATCAGGAAGTTCTCGCCGGCGGTGGTCAGAAGCGCCGATGTGCGCAGGCGTTTGTCGCGGGGGTCGGCCGAGCGGCACACCGGACAGTCGCATCCGATGATGGGAACTCCCTGGGAAGTCCCGGTGCCCAGAAAGGTGATTTGTAAGGTTGGTGGTTGGTGCATGTGCTGGTCGTGAAGCGGCAAAAATACAAAATCGTCAGAATTATTCACTTTTATCGTAAATTTGGGCGATGGCAAAACTCTACCTGATACCCAACCTGCTGGGGGATACCCCGTGGCCGCTGGTCCTTCCCGCGGCGGTGCCTGAAGTGATGGCACGCCTTCGTTTTTTCTTTGTGGAAGACCTGCGCACAGCCCGACGGTTCCTCAAAAAGGTGCATCCGGCGATCGATATCGACGCTCTTCATTTTTCGGTACTGAATAAGGAGACGGAGGAGCGTGAGGCTGCCGGTTTCCTGGAATTTCTGCTGGCAGGGAATGACGCCGGGGTGATCTCCGAGGCCGGGTGCCCGGGGGTCGCCGATCCCGGAGCCCTGATCGTCAGACTGGCTCACCGTGCCGGCATCGGAGTGGTCCCTCTGGTAGGCCCCTCCTCGATATTGCTGGCCCTGATGGCCTCGGGATTTAACGGGCAGCAGTTTACCTTCCACGGGTATCTTCCCGTAAAACCCCAGGAACGGATCCGTAAACTCCAGCAGTTGGAACGCACGGCTGCCACCCTGGGGGAGACCCAGATTTTTATAGAGACGCCCTACCGGAATAACGCCTTTCTGGCCGACCTGCTGCGAAGCTGCCAGCCACCCACCCTGTTATGCATCGCCGCTAACCTCACCACTCCGGAAGAGATGGTCCGCACCATGACCGTCGCCCAGTGGCGGAAAAATCCCCCCGACCTGACCAAACAACCGGCCATTTTCCTGTTAGGACGATAAGATTCATCGTAGTAGTCCCGGTCACCCTCCCCATTTCCGGAGGGAAAGGTCTCATTTTGATTATTTGGGAGCCAGGATTCACTGTTGTAGTCCCGGTCACCCATCCCCATTTCCGGAGGAACAATCCCTCTTTCGATTTGAGAATATGTTGTAAAAGATATTTTCGGAGGAGAGAATTGTTATAGATTAGGGTATTTTTACGAAGCCTACAGGCGTTGCGTTTGCGTACATTAGTGACCCAATGAACCTAATAACTAAGAGGGATGAAGAAAACGATTATCGGTATCATTCTCTTTGTGGTGGCTCTCCTGGCGTTTATCAGGTGGTTCAGTATCGAAGAGGAGTATTACAACCTGAAGCTGGAGAAACTCAAACAGGAGTATTCGGTGACTCCGGTACCATCAGTGGACCACAGCAAACTGCCAGCCCTGCAGCGTGCCTTTGCCACACCACAGGAGGTTACCGAAGCCTGTAACAGTTGCCATACCGAGCGGCACCGCGAGGTGATGAACTCGGCCCACTGGAACTGGGAGCGGGTGACTTATGTAGAGGGCAGGGGGGTAGCTTCCGCCGGAAAGAAAAACGTGTTGAACAATTTCTGTCTGGGGGCCCAGTCTAATGAGCTGGCTTGTGCGGCCTGCCACATTGGCTTCGGCATGAACGACGACCATTTCGATTTCAACAATGCCCGGAATGTCGACTGCATGGTATGCCACGACAACAGTGAGGAGTACCTCAAGGGGGCCTCGATGGCCGGGTATCCCGACCGGAGTGTCAACCTGACCAGGGTGGCCCAGAGTGTCGGAACTCCCAACCGCATCAACTGCGGGAGCTGTCACTTCTACAGCGGTGGCGGCAACAACGTCAAACACGGCGACCTGGAGATGGCGCAGGTGGCGTGCAACAGAGAGGTCGACGTGCACATGGCCTCCAACGGGATGAACATGACCTGCGTGGCCTGTCATACCGCCGAGAACCACCAGATCAAGGGCAAGCTCTACTCGGTGTCGTCGGTCAACTATAACCGGGCGACCTGCGAGGATTGCCACACTTCCACGCCCCATTTTGATGAACTTCTGAACCGGCATAACGCTAAGGTGGCCTGCCAGACCTGCCACATTCCCGTTTATGCCAAGGAGAACCCCACCAAGATGGCCTGGAAATGGTCCGACGCCGGAAAGCTGCGCGACGGAGAACCCTACCGCGAGTTCAACCTGGATAGCACCGTCGAGTACCTCTCGATCAAGGGAACCTTCCACTGGGCCAAAAATATAAAACCCGATTATCTCTGGTTCAACGGAACGGCCGACCACTATCTTCTGGGCGATACCATCGGGGAGGTGCCCGTGAAAATGAACACCCTCTTCGGGTCGCATGATGACAAAAACTCCAGGATCTTCCCCGTGAAGATCAACACGGGTGACCAAATCTACGACAAGGTCTATAAAACGCTGATTCAGCCCAAGCTCTTCGCCCTGGAAAAGGGAGACAGCGCCTATTGGAAAGATTTTGACTGGAATACCGCTTCGGCAGCCGGAATGAGGGTGGTGGGACTTCCTTACAGCGGGGAATATGATTTTGTGGAGACCATCATGTACTGGCCCATCAACCACATGGTAGCCCCCAAGGAGCAGTCGGTGGGATGTGCCGAATGCCATACCCGACACGACGGAAGACTCGAAAAGCTCGACGGCTTCTACCTCCCGGGTCGTGACTATAATAAAACCCTCGACGCCTCGGGGCGTTTACTCTTCTTTGCAGCCCTGGCAGGCGTCATCCTGCATGCCATCCTGCGCTTCCGGGCCGACAGGAAAAGAAAAGGGGAACATGCGGACAGTTACAGTGCACCAAAAAAAAGTGCTGAATGATGAAATATCCATGCCTCATTTATGCCCCAACCGGTGTAAATAACCACATGGATATGACCTCTGTTCCCGGGAATGAACCATTAACGCGTAATTAATTAAACAGATGAAGAGAGTATATGTATATAAGGGGTTTGAACGTTTCTGGCACTGGTCGCAGGCGGGATTGATCCTTTTTCTGGCCTTCACAGGCTTTGAGGTGCACGGATCGATCCATGTGCTGGGATTTGAACATGCGGCCATGTTTCACCGTGTGGCCTCCTGGATGCTCATCGGGCTCATTATTTTCGCCATCTTCTGGCACATGGTGACGGGAGAATGGAAACAGTATATCCCCACCACGCAAAAGCTGGCCGAGCAGATCCGTTTTTATGCCGTGGGCATGTTCCGGGGAGAGCCTCACCCCACGAAAAAGACGGGGCTTCAGAAGCTTAACCCCCTGCAAAGGCTTACCTACCTGGGATTTAAGCTGGTGCTTATTCCCGTGACCGTCATCTCGGGGATTATTTATATGTTCCACAAGTCGATCGACAAGAACGACCTGGTGGTGATCAGCGATATTCCCCTGGAATCGGTAGCTTTCTGGCATACCCTGGGTGCTTTCCTGTTGATGGTCTTTCTGGTGGTCCATGTTTACATGACCACCACAGGGCGCACGCCCACCTCTAATATCGGGGCGATGATCACTGGTTACGAATTTGAGGAGGAAGAGGAAGAGGTCGAGGATGCCGGGAAAGATGCCGGGAAGGACGCCGTGAAGGATGCCGTGAAGGATGCCGTGAAGGATGCCGGGGCCGATGTTGCGGAGGATGTCACGGACGGTGCGGAAAAGAAGAGTACAAACCAACTATAAAGAGAGGATATGCAACCAAAACCATATATGAATCCATACCTGGCCGGCGTGTTGCTGGGTTTGGTGTTGCTGGCCACGATATACATTACGGGGCGTGGCCTGGGGTCCAGCGGGGCCTTCAAGAATACCCTCATCGCTGCGGTCGACGCCGTCGCCCCTGCCCATGCGGAAAATACCGCCTATTATCGTGATTTTAAGGAGAACAATCCCGGCGGACCGTGGAAGAATTTTTTAGTTTTCCAGGTGGCGGGAGTCATAATGGGGGCTTTTTTCTCGGGGGTGATCAGCAACCGGGCGGGGTTCAAACTCGATAAGGGACCGCGGGTGACCAATACCGTGCGGATCATCGCCGCCATCCTCGGGGGTGCGCTGTTTGGCTTTGGCTCGCAGATAGCCCGCGGATGCACCAGCGGGGCGGCCCTGAGTGGTATGGCGGTGCTCTCACTGGGGGGACTGCTGACGATGGGGGCCATCTTTGGTGCCGGATATGCCGTGGCCTTTTTCTTCAGAAAACTTTGGATTAAATAGAACGCCATGGGACCATTAGTACCTTATATCATCAGTGAGGAATTCGGGCTGGTCATCGCCCTGGCCATCGGCGTTGCCTTTGGGTTTGTCCTCGAGCAGGGAGGCTTCTCCTCCACCAAAAAACTGGTAGGCCTCTTCTACGGTTACGACTTCACGGTTTTGAGGGTCTTTTTCACCGCAGGCATCACCGCCATGGCCGGAGTTCTCCTGTTGGGGCACTACGGCATCCTCGACACCAGCGTCATTTATGTCAATCCGGCTTTTATCAACTCAGCCCTGATCGGAGGAGCTATTATGGGCGTGGGATTCATCATCGGCGGCTTCTGTCCAGGCACCGGCGTATGTGCTGCAGCCATCGGCAAGATCGACGCCATGGCCTTCGTGGGAGGTATCTTCCTGGGAGTCTTCGCCTTCATGGAGTTCTTCCCGGGACTCGAGAAAATGTACCTGGCCAACAACCTGGGGCAGATCAGGATTTCGGAGTATTTGGGGATAAGCGATATCCTGTTCGGGATTCTTCTGTCGGTGGTGGCCGTGACTGCTTTCGTGGGGACCTGGATGATCGAAAACCGGGTCAACAAAAGAAAGCCGGAACTGGAAAAAGGAGTGAGGAACAAATATGCCCTGGCCGTAGGGGCCCTCTTTGTGGTGCTGGGCATCGTGGCCTTCCTGCCGGGAAAGGAGGATATCATCTATATGCAGATTGCCCGGGCTAAAAGGCAGCAAACCTGTGTCTTCAAAGAAGTCCCTGCCGACCGGCTGGCCAACGACATCGTCAATAACTTCTACTCCCTTAACCTGATCGATGTGCGTACCCGTGAGGAGTTCGAGGCCTGGCATCTTCCCCTGGCCATCAATATCCCCTTTGACCAGATGCTGGAAAGACAGAATATTCCCATTTTCAACCAACAGCTGCGCACCAATATTTTCTATGCTGACGATGATACCCTGGTGCGTATGGCCTGCCTGAAGGCCAAATTTGCCGGGAACTCCGACAACATGATTCTTCGCGAGAGCGCCATGGAATTCAAGAAGTTGTTCTTCGAAGCCGACACCCTGGCTCCCGGCGCCGACAAGAGAATACTGAACATCTGGAATTTCCGTACCGACGCCGCTCGCCGGATGCTGGAAATGGAAACCGCCATGAAAGCCCGCACCGCCCCCGTCAAGAGAGAAGTGGTGACCGTCAGGGGAGGGTGTTGAAATTAATAATAATATGTTAATTAATTATTACTTGTGAAATAATTAAGGCAATGCTGCGGCATTGCTTTTTTTTTCAAGGGAAATTCGGTATTTTTACCAGGAGAATACTAGAAATTTAAAACTTTTGACCATGGGTTGGAAACGATTTTTCGCAGGCCCCCTTCTGCTGCTGATGGTATTATCCCTTCTTCTCATCGGCTGCAATTCCAAAAAGAAATCAGACGACGTCAAAAACTACGCTTACATGGAGGACGGTGAGGTCCAACCCATTGGGGTGCAGTATCCCCATATTCCCTGGCTCACCGAGGGGATGGTGTGTTATGGTCTGGTGGTGGGGGTCGACAGTCATGGACGCATGGTCACCGGCTTGCCGGTGAAGTCGAAAGTGACTACCATCCTGAAGGACAGTGTCAAGATGAAGGCTTTGGAAAAGGTGAGTCTGGCCGAGGCCAAGGGGTGCACCAAGATGGGCATCTCCCGTGGTGAGACCTGGTGGGAGACCGAGGATGACCTTTTTAAGACCCGCGAGGAAGCCCTGGCCTGGCTCCGCGAAAAGGGCATTTTATTCGGTGAAGAGAAGGCCCCGCAGTCTGCCCCGCACCCCGTTCCCAATTAGGTAAAACCTGACCACCCACTCTCGGGAAAAACGGAGATTTTCTGCAACAATACATAGAAGTGACTAAACCCAGAGGCCTGTGCGTCTCAGAATTAAGTAGAAATGAGAAGGAATAAAACGACCAACTGGCCCCGACTGATTATTCAGTGGGGCGTTATTGTTTTCATGCTTTACCTGGCCTTCAGGCACTATGTTTTAAAAGACCTGGTGGCCGATTTTGAGGCTTACTGTCCTTTCGGGGGATTGCAGGCATTAGGCAGTTACCTGATCAGCCAGACCCTGGCGTGTACGATGACGACGGCGCAAATCGTCATGGGGATTCTCCTCTTTGCCGCGGTGCTGCTCTTTAGCAAGCTCTTCTGCTCCTTTATCTGTCCGCTGGGCACCGTGGGCGAGTGGCTGGGCAAGATGGGGCAGAAACTCAAGGTGCGTTTCACCATCACCGGATGGGCTGACCTGGGACTGCGCATTCTGAAATACGCGTTGCTCTTCATCACCTTTTATTATACCCTGCAGTCGAGTGAGCTCTTCTGCAAGAAATTCGACCCTTATTATGCCGCGGCCAGTGGTTTCGACAGTGATGTGGAACTCTGGTGGGGCATCGCCGCCATTGCCATTATGATTCTGGGCTCTTTCTTCGTGCGTCTTTTCTGGTGCAAGTATCTCTGTCCCCTGGGGGCCCTCTCCAATATCTTCAAATTTGCGGCCTTTTTCATCGGCGTCATGGCCCTTTATCTGATTGCCATGGCGGCAGGGCTTGAGATCAGCTATGTGTGGCCCCTGGCCATTCTCTGTATCGGAGGGTTCCTCATCGAGGTCACCCGTCTGAAGAGCTGGTTTGTTCCGGTAGTGAAGATCACGCGCAATGCCTCCAGCTGTATTGACTGCGGCAAGTGCGCCAGAAAGTGCCCTCAGGCCATTGATGTCGACAAGGTCGACGTGGTCCGCCATGTCGACTGCAACCTCTGCGGCGACTGTGTGCTGGCTTGTCCGGTGAAGGACACCCTGCAGATCAACCGCCGCAACAGCCTGAAGTGGATTTCTCCCATCGCCACGGTGATCCTCGTGGCGGCGGGCCTCAGTCTGGGATCCCTTTGGGAACTCCCCACCATCGACCAGAAATGGGCCGACAAGGAGACCCTGGCGACCGCTGAGGTGTATGAACAGGCGGGACTTAAGAACATCAAATGTTTCGGCAGCTCCTCGGCTTTCGCCAACCAGATGAGAAAGGTGGAAGGCGTCATGGGGGTGGCCACCTATGTCAAAGAACACCGCATCAAGGTGTGGTACGATCCTGCACGCCTGAATCCCGAGAAGATACAGGCGGTGATATTCACCCCCGCCAAGACGGCCGTTAGTCCCATCGCCAGGGATGTCGACAGTGTCACCATCGTGACCCTGAGGTTGGAGAATTTCTTCGATCCCCTCGACTTCACCTATCTCAACCGTCTGCTGGCCGAAAAAACGGATGCGGTGGGCCTGATGTCGGAATTCGGATGTCCTCCCGTGGTGATGATCTGTTTCCCCGCCAATGCCGTTCCCGAGGAGAAGGCGTTAACAGAGATACTCGAAACGGAGAAGTTAACCTATGAGACCAACGGAACCAAAAATACCGTGAAGCTCAACTACGAGGTGGTTTCTGACCTGACCTTTGAAAAACGAAGCCGCAAAGAATACATCGGCATGTTGTTCCAGGCCTTTAGCCAGGACTTCAACGACCGGGAGAACTACAGCGATGATGTGCTGAGTGTGTATGAGATCGCCCTGGGCAAAAATGCCGGACTCCGGAACCGCTTCTCCTTTTTGGTGAGTCACCTGTCGAATGACGACGGCATCGTGGAGTTCCAGACCCTTCTCGATTCCCTCGACCGGGAAGTCGCCCATATCCTCTTCGTCGATACCCTCACCAACGGAGGTAATATTTTCAAGGCCCTGAATGCCGATTCCCTGCAGGTGACCTACAGCGACGGCTCGGTCAGGGTGTTCGGCAACATGTTCCGCTTCACTGAAGAGGGACAGGTGGTGAAAAAATAGGGCCAGATGTGGTTGTCGTCCTTAACAGACGGCCCATTGCGGCTTTCTGACCTTGCCACGGTCAGGAACGACAGACCTGCCCAAGGTGAAATATGTTCTTCATGGTAAGTTGTTTAAGTTGCATTAAATCAATAAAATATGAAAAAAGTTTACGTTCTCTTTATGATTTTTCTCCTTGCCGGAGCCCTGGCGGCGCAACCGGTATTTAACTGGGGTTTCATTGAAATCAGTCCGAAGAACAACCTGCAGAAGATGACTGTATCGGGGGACCGGGCGGTGGTGGCAGGTTTCGGCCGCACTTTTGTCCAGTCGGAAGATAACGGCGCCACCTGGCACGATATCGGCCTTCTATATCCGGAATATAACTTCATCGACATGAGTTTCTGCGGAAACACGGGATATCTGGTGTCGAACCGCAACAAAATTGCCGACGGTCTTCCCGATTCCTATTCCCACGGAGTCATCCTGACCTCCGGTGATGCGGGGGCCACGTGGACCAACGTGCCGTTGACGGGACTGGGGACGGGTGATGATCCGGCCCTCAATCCCCTGGCGCTCCTCAATTTCGGTGTGGACTTCCAGTCGGTGGGATGTGCCAACGACAGTGTGGTCGTGGCCTTTGCCCGCTGGATGGAATACGACGCCACGGTGACATCGCGGTACAAAACCCACAGCGGCATTTTCAAGACCAGCGATAAAGGCGCCACCTGGAAAAACCTGAGCGGCGACCTGGGCAGCATGGTGATCTCGACCATCATCTTCGGCGACACCGCCTGCTACATCGCCGGTAACAAAGAACTTTACAAAACCAGCGCCAACAGCGACGTGCTGACCACTATTTTCGCCAACCTGAACAGCTCGGGAAATGGGTACATCAACGATCTCCACGTCGTCAGCGACAGTGAGTTATACGTGATCACCGTTTCCCACGGGGTCTTTAAGTCCACCGACGGGGGCGCCACCTTTGCGAAATTCGCCGGCGTCACCGGAGGCAACGACATTTACAAGGTCGACGACAATACACTGTTTATGGCTGCCGGATCGGGAAAATCGAAGTTTTCGAACGATGGCGGGGCTACCTGGAGCGATGCCGGGTTGTCCACTACCACGCTCTGGGAAGTAGGAGGCATCTTCAACGACTCCCTGGTGGTGCTGGCCAAATCTGACATTCTGAAGATCAGTCTGGCCGATCTGAATGCCGGCACCATGACGTGGGTGAGCCAGACGGTGAGTCCCGATAACAACATCCACAAGATGGAGGTTTTTGATGCCAGCCATGCCCTGCTGATCGGACTGGGGCAGACGTTACTGAGCACGGCCGACAAGGGGGTGACCTGGACGGCACTCACGGTGCCCGAAACGGAATTTTCCCATGACCTGCTCGATTTCAACGGCCTCCGGAATATCGGGGATACCGCCGTGGCCTGCATGAACCGCTTTCCCCTGGCCGACTATCCCTCGACATCAGACAAAACCGACATCTACTACCAGGGGGGCCTCTTTATGACCACCGATAACTGGACGACCTGGAGCGACCTCGACGCCGCCCTGATCGGAAAAGAGGAGGGCGACGATCCCTCCCGGAATCCCCAGCTCGCCGTGTGCAACGGCCTCAACACCTCGGTAATTGAGTATTTGGGCAACGGCGTCATCCTCCTCTGGGCCCGTTGGTATGACTATTCCGCAGCCGAAAGGACGGAACACAACCGCGTTTTCCGTTCCACCGACAAAGGCAAAAAGTGGAGCGTCGTCTCCGATGACTTCGGAAGTACGTTTATCCAGGATATCAAATTCCGGGGAAATACAGGTTATTTCGGCGGAAACAAAATCTTGCAGAAATCGACCGATGGCGGCGTCACCTTTACCGATATCTACCCGGATTTTAAAACTGCCGTGGGTGCCGACCATTTCATCAACACGATCACCCTGGGTGAAGGAGATGAGATTTTCATCACCAGCACCTCGGGAGTGGTGCATTCCCCCGACGGAGGTGCCACCTGGGCCAAAGTGGCGGGAGTCACAGGAGGCAACGACTTCTGGCGCTTTGACAATGACTCCTGGTTAGTCATGGGCACCACCTCCAAATCCCTCTTCACGAATGACGGTGGCGCCACCACATGGGTGAATGCCAGTGCCGGCGCCACCATCTATGAAATCGGGGGTGCCTGGAACGAATATATCTACGCCCTGGGACAGGGCAAGGTGTACCGCACCGCCCTCGAAGGCCTCCAGACCCGCGTGGAGCAGCTTCCCCGGGGAAATGAGCTTTCGGTGGCCTATGGCCTGTCAGCCGTGGAACTCTACTCACCGGAAAAGCCCATCGACCGCTGTAGGGTTTACTCGGTCACCGGACGCCTGGTGAGCGACACGCAACCCGCCACAAACCGGACCCGTCTGTCCTATGGAGAGTTCGTTCCGGGAGTTTACATCGCCCGCACCATGGCTGGCGGCAAGCTGTTCGTCAATAAGATCGTGATGCCGTAATTTTTTACTGTCAGACTCAGAGGTACGCAATGGTTAAAAACCTGGCCATCCTGGGATTAATAGTATGTTTCTGCACAGGAGCGCTGGGGCCTGCTGCGGCCCAGGAGCGGTATGTGGTGAGCGGAAAGATCACCGATGCAGGCACGGGGGAGGCGGTGTTGTATGCCAATGTGGTATTGCAGCCCCTGATGCTGGGGAGTTCCACCAACGAGAAGGGGGAGTATCTGTTGCGTGGGGTGCCGGCGGGGAGTTACCGCCTGGTGGTCACCTACATCGGGTACGAAGAGTATTCGGCAGAGATCGCCATCACCGGCCATCTGGTCCGGAACATCGCCCTGAGGCAGCAGTCGCTGGGTCTCGATGAGGTGGTCGTCACCGCCGAGAATTCCAAGGGGGGTACCACGTCGTCGAAGATCCGCAGTGAGGCCATCAGCCATGTGCAGGCTTCCAGTCTGCGCGATGTCTTGCAGCTGATCCCCGGCAACCTCAGTGAGAATCCCAACCTGAGCACTCCCTCGCGGATTGCCCTTCGTGAGGTGGGCACCAACAGCACCAGTGCCCTGGGTACCGCGGTCATCATCGACGGCATTCCCATGTCGAACGACGGCAATATGCAGCAGAGCATCAGCACTACCAATGCCATGGCATCGGTGGCCGGCACGGGAGTCGACATGCGCTCCATTTCTGTCGACAACATCGAGTCCATCACCGTTGATGTGGGCATTCCCTCTGCGGAATATGGCAACCTCACCTCGGGGGCTGTCCACATCAAAACCAAGGCTGGGGGCTCTCCTTACAGCGTTAAGGTCAAGGCCGATCCCCGCACCAAACAGGGTTTTTTCAGCAAGGGATATCTGCTCCCCGGTGACCGGGGGGTGCTCAACGTCGACGGTGACTACACGCGCTCCTACGGCCATATCGTGCGGCGCACCAGCCTCTTTAACCGGGCCAACGGATCCCTGAAATATAGCCAGACTTTCTTCAGGGAGCGATCGCCGCTGACCCTCGAGGCCAAAGGTTCTTATTGGAGTACCCTCGATGGCGACAAGTGGGACCCCGACATGCTGCTCCTCGAGGAGAACTACTCACGCGACCAGAACCTGGGTGGTGCCCTCTCCCTGTCGTGGTCCCTCAACAAACCATGGGTGTCGAACCTCTCCTTCGACGCGGGATTTTCGCGCACCTGGCAGAAGGGATTTGAGAAACAGTGGGCGGGGAGCTCCTCGGGGGCCACTTTCTTTGCCACCTCGACCACCGACGGGGAGTTCCCGGTCAACTATGCCCCCTCGGCCTACTATTCCGAGGTGACCTACGACGGAAGACCCTATAATCTCTACCTCAAGCTGAAGGCCACGGCCTACCGGAAAACGGGAGCTGTCACCCACAACCTTTTGGTGGGAACGGAACTCACCAGCTCGGGGAATAACGGCGAGGGACGGGTTTTTAATCCGGAACGTCCCCCCGTGGGTCTGGGCACCCGTCCGCGCCCCTTCACCGACATTCCCGCGCTCAAGCAGTTCTCGCTCTTCGCCGAAGACAAGATGAGCATCGCCCTGTGGAGCACCCACCTCGATGTGATGGCCGGCATACGCATGGACAACATCCAGCCGCGCGGACTTTTCAACACGGCCGGAAACATCAGTATCGACCCGCGCATCAACATCCGCTACCAGCTGCTCCACGACAAAAACAACAGCTTCTTCAAGGACCTGAGCCTTCGGGCGGGCTTTGGCCTGACCACCAAGGCCCCCACGCTCACCCACCTCTATCCCGACAAGGATTATAACGACATCGTGAGTTTTAATTACTATCCCGAGTTGATCGTGGTCACCACCAGCGTGGTGGAGGACACCCGGAATCCCGGGCTGAAGCCTGCCCACAGCACCAAGAAGGAGGTGGGCCTCGACTTTTCGGCCGGAGGGGTGCAGGGCCGGGTGACCCTCTTCTCCGAGAAACACGAGGGGGGCTTTGTCTCCGACAATATCCTCTATCCCCAGTTTTTCAGGGATTACGATGTGCTGGAGGCGGGGTACCAACCTTATTATGTGCCCGGAACAGGGGTCCTCTACCATGACCAAATCACGGAAGAGCCCATTCCTCTGGGCTACGAGGAGGATGTGCGTTTTGCCGGCACCTCCCGCACGATGAACGGCAGCGTACGCATCAAGGAGGGGATCGAATACTCCCTCGACCTGGGAAAGATAGAACCCCTGCGTACTTCCGTCAACATCACGGGGGCCTGGTTCCGCACGGAATCCTACAACATCGACGCTCCCTACTGGGAAAGGGTTAACTACACCGTTTTCGAAGAGGGCGTCAGCAAGCAGGAGTCTTATGCCGTGAAATTCGCCGACCAGTATGGCTATGGCACCGTCGACGAACGCCTCAATACCAATGTGGGCCTCAACACCCATATCCCCGAGCTGAAGATGATCATCACCCTGACGACCCAGGTGGTGTGGTTCGAGAAAAACCATCGGGAGATATACCCCTGGAAGGGCAACCTGTATACCCTGAGCGGACTGCGGGAGTACCTGGGACTTCCCGGACTGTTCAGCACCGAGAAGGAAGGGGACCTCTATTACTATCTGCCGGTGAGCAGCAAGGGATACGATGATGTCGAGCATCCCCTGACCGTAGGGAGTTTCAGCGATCCTCTGACGCAACTGGGGGTGAAGAAGCTGATCGCCACCTGGTTCCCGGAACGGGTGATGCCGCCTCTGGTGCTATGCAATATCAAGGTCAGCAAGGACATCGCCAACAGGTTCCGGCTTTCCTTCTATGCCAACAATTTTCTGAACATCAGACCGCTGCACCTCGACAAGCGAAGTGGCCGCTATGACCGGAGGAACGAAAAACCCTTCTTCGGAGCCGACCTGACCATGAACTTTTAAGCGGAATCGGGAATGAGGAGCAGTAGTCTGGAATGAGAAGTCTGGGATCGGGAATGATAAGTCAGGAGTCAGGAGCCGCGATTCCGGAGTCTGGAGGCTGGAGTCGGGAACGAGGAATGAGTAAATACTGTGTATGATGGGATAGTGAAATGAGTCTTTATAAAGGAATGTTAGTAAGAACTTTATATATAAATAATAAAAGGGTGGAAAAGCTGTCCCGGCTGGTGATTGCAGTGCATGTTCTTGTTTTGTTAGTGGCACTGTTGGTAGGCTGTACCGAGTATGAGGTGCCGCAGACCTACGACATGGAGGTGATGGTGTCCTATCCTGCGGAATTCAGCCAGGGGGGACCGGTCTCCGGGGTGGAGGTCAGGGTGACCAACATCCAGACTGGCAGAGATTATCTGGCGGTCACCGGAAGTGACGGCAGAGCACACTTCGAGGTCAGGGGTGGCAACTACAATATTGTGGTCTCCCTTTCCGAAGAGCGGGAAGTGGTGGTGGAAGGTTATCCGGTTGAGAAGACAGTGCTCTTCAATGGGGCTCTGCCCGGACAACTGGTCACTGCTTCCGGGGGAAGCTTCAGCCTGGTGCTGGGCTATTCCGTGGAGAGTGAAGGGTTCATCATCAAGGAGCTTTACACCTCGGGGTGCAAGACTCCGGAAGGGAAGAGCTACCAAGCTGACAAGTTCGTGGAGATCTATAACAATACCGACCGGGTGCTCTATGCCGATGGGTTGTGCATCGGGGTGGTCCACAGCACCACCACCTACCAGCCCACGCCCTGGGTGAATCCCGACGGGAGCCTGATGGACCGCATTCCGCTGTGGAGTTTCGTGGCCATCGTGCCGGGATCGGGAGAAGAACACCCGATTGCTCCGGGGACCTCCTTTGTGGTGGCCCTGTCGGGTCTCAACCACCGTGACGACCCCAACGGAAACCCCAATTCCATTGACCTGTCGCATGCCGCCTGGGAGCTCTATGTTGAGGATGGCATGTATGTCGACGTGCCGGCGGTGCCCAATATCCTGATGCAGCGCATCACCGCGGGAACGGCCATGATTTTCGACGTGCGCGGACAGGTGACCATTCTCTTTCGGCTGCCTCCCGGAGAGCTCCAGTCGATCTTTACCGATCCCGACAATTTCATGGTGCAGCCCGGAGGGACCTTCAACTGCTTCATGGTGCCCTGGGGATGGGTGGTCGACGGGGTCGAGAATCCCCGTCTCGACGACCGCGGGGTCTATAAGCGGCTTCCCGATATGATCGACGTCGGTTATATCCAGCACCGCGGATCGCAGGAAAAAGTGGCCATCCGCCGCAAAGTGCTGAAGGTGGTCGAGGGCCGCACCATATATAAAGATACCAATAACTCGACGGAAGACTTTTTGACCAATGTGCTTCCCGAGCCCGGAGTGATACAAAAGCAATGAAATAAGGAATGACCAATATTGAATAATCAATATCCGTGAGGATGGGAAGGAGGAAAACCATACTATTCATAATGTTGTGCTGGGCGCTCATTTCCGGGGCAGGGCAGACAGGGGCCCAGGACCCGGGGGATATGGCGTATGTGCCGGGTTCCCGGGGTCAGAGAGACACGGTGATGCAGGAGGCAGATCAAGCGCCGCTTACTTCGTGCACGTCGGTCTCCACCGGGAAGATCATGGAGCAGCGGTGTCCCTGGTCGGAATCGGCGAATGCCGCGGCGTTGCTATGTCTCGACTGTCGTGACCGGGTGGCCAGTGCCTGGATGGGCTACAGCCATGCTTCGGGCGACTACCGCCTCTTCCAGGAGGCCGAAGAGACCGGCCGCTATGGTTTTTACACCCACGGATGGTCGGCGGTGGGACTGTGGCGTTTTTACGGCAATTTCAGCTATTATAACGAAGCCAGTGGGGGCACCCGCTGGGTCAGCGTCATCGAGCCTTACAATGGCAATCCCTATACGGTGGGGGACTCCATCGGCGGCGACTACAGCCGTGAGTATTTCCAGATGGAAGGAAAGGCTGCCGTTCCCCTCTGGAAAAGCCTGGACTTCGGCATCGACGTGAAATACAAGGCTGGCGTGGGCACCAAGCGCAAGGACCCCCGGCCCGAGAATACCATCACCGCCTTTGACATTTCTCCGGCCCTGATTTGGAACTCGGGACGGTGGAAATGGGGAGGCCATTTCCGCTATGGCACGGGAAAGGAAGACATTGAGTTCACCTCGGTGACGGGCAATAAGTTCGATCTCTTCTACTTCCGGGGATTGGGAGCTTATTCCACCACCATGGACGATGACGGCCGCTATACCGAATCGGAAATCCTGGGCGGTGGTCTTCAGGGCGGCTATAGCGGGCGGCTGTTCAGCAACCTCACCTCCGTCGATTTCGGTCGGCAGACCACGGGGATTAAGCGGGGGAGCACCTATCCCCTCCAGGTGGTCTTTCTCGATCACACCACCGTGGAGGCCTCCTCTGTCTTTCTTTTCCTTCCGGAAGAGAAAGACATCCGTCGTCTGAAGCTGTGGATGTCGCAGGGGAAGAGCTATGGCGAGGAACCGGTGGTGGAGCCCCGGCTCGAGGAGATCTCCTGGCAGTGGTCGACGGCGGCGAAATACACCCTTTACTGGCATGAATCCCACCTCTGGGGAGGACAGTACGCCTTTTACCGGGTCAAGGACAGCCACCATATCCACTGGGGTGCCACCCTGTCGGGAGAGTTCCGGGAGGAAACAACGACCTATTATTTCGTGCCGGAATACAACCGCCAGAAAATGGAGGTGGTCACCGTCGATGCCTCCCTCGAGAAGGGTTTCCTGTCGGGGCGGAATGAGTTGGTGGTGGCCCTCAGGGGCGCCTACCGCACATCACCCTCTCATATTCTGGAAGTCGTGGAAGAGCCCGTGTTGCGTCGTCAGGTACACCAGGAATTTCTGGAGCATGACTATGACTACCAGACTTCTGACCGCTGGGAAGCGGGGGTGACCGCCCACTACGGCAGGGAATTCCGGGGTGGCCGCACTCCTTTCCAGTTTTTCGTGGAAGCCGGGTACCGCAGGGTGAACGCCGACTTCCGGGAAACCGCGACAAGGGAGTTCATCCACCTGAATGCCGGCATAAATTTTTAGTGATGATTAAACAACCGGAGAATTTCCAGTTTGATGCGATTTACGAATGAAATATCCATGCACGATTAAGCACCAACCACGATGATTAACCACAGGGTATTACATCTGTTTCGCATGATTACCCAGGATAACAAAATAAATTAAACATATGAATAATGCCATTGAATGTATCAATCTGACCCATTACTACGGGAAGAAGCTGGTGTATGAAAACCTCAATTTTCATGTTCCTGAGGGGACGATCCTGGGGCTTCTGGGGAAGAACGGGTCGGGGAAGACCACGACCATCAACATCCTGAACGGCTTCTTGCAGCCCCGCAGCGGGAGGTGTCTCATTTACGGGGAGGACAGCCAGCAGCTGTCGCCAACTAATAAGGCGCGCATCGGCTTTCTGATCGAGGGGCATATCCAGTATGCCTTTATGGATATCCACCAGATCGAGAAGTTCTATGCCGGGTTTTACCCGAAGTGGAACCGCGAGCCTTACTGGGAGCTGATGTCGAAGCTTAAGGTGACGCCGCATCAGAAGATCTCAACGATGTCGTGCGGACAGCGGTCGCAGGTGGCCCTGGGGCTCATCCTGGCGCAGGATCCCGACCTGCTCATCCTCGACGACTTCTCGATGGGCCTCGACCCCGGCTACCGGAGGCTCTTCATTGACTACCTCAGGGAGTATGCCAAATCGCGCAATAAGACGATCTTCACCACCTCGCACATCGTGCAGGATATGGAACGGCTCATCGACGACGTGCTCATCATGGACTACAACCGGGTGCTCACACAGCGTCCCGTGGCCGAGTTCATGCGTGAATTCAAGCAGTTCTGCTTCGAGCTGGAGGACGAAAAGGCCGACATTCCGCGGAACGGACTCATCGCCAACCTCGAAAGAGTAAAGGACAAGGTGGAACTCTATACCTATGAGACGGAGGATAAGGTCCGTGCTTTCCTGCACGAACAGGGCATCGCCGTCAGGGGATTCCGGAGGCAGGAGATGGGCCTCGAGGATGCGTTCATCGGACTTACAGGGAAATACTGAAAATCCCTGAGTTTTGAATGTGGAAATCTAGAGTCTTGAATGAAGGAATATTGAGTTCGGAGTCTTGAGTAAAACAAAATAAAGAGATATGATAAAATCGATGGTTTATAAGGAGTGGATCAAGGTGCGGTGGATGCTGCTTCTGTACACCCTTCTGGCTTTGCTGGCGGTGGGGTACATATTTGTCAGGGTGAGGTATAACTTCACCTTCAATGAGGCTGAGAATTTCTGGTACACGATTCTCTTCCAGGGCTACAACTGGTTCAAATACCTGATGTACCTTCCCCTGTTGGGCGGTATGGCCCTGGCGGTGGCGCAGTACTTCCCCGAAACGGTGAACAAGCGCATCAAGCTCACCTTTCATCTTCCGGTGGAAGAAAACAGGAGTCTGCTGATGATGATGCAGTTCGGCACCCTCTGTTTGCTGGCCTCTTTTCTGGTGGTTTTCCTGCTTTTCCTGGGGTTGTCGCTGGTGTGGTTTCCGAAGGAGATCATCTGGTCGGCGGTGGTGTCGGTGACTCCGTGGTTTCTGGGAGGCTTCGCTGCCTATTATCTGGGGGCGCTGATCATCCTGGAACCTGTGTGGCTGCGGCGCATCCTTTACTTCCTGGTAGCTGCAGCCTTTGTCCCCTTCTTTATTAAAAACAGCGTGCCGGGGGGGTATGCTCCGGCGATTCTGGTCCTCTTTCTGATGACCTGTCTGCTGAGTGTGTCGTTATTGTTTTCAGGATACCGTTTCAGGAAAGGAGAAATGTGATGATGGTCAGGATAAGCCGATATGTATTGGTGCTGGTGGCTGTGATGGCCGCGGCAGCCACGCTTCCGCAGTTGTACTGGATGGTTTTTGAGAAGCCGGTGAGGGCTCCCTTTATCATGTACAGTTGTGTCGATGAGGATTTTATGATTCAGCGCAGCGGGGAGCCCATGGTCAGGGAAGACACCCGTGGGAACCAGTATACCCGTGAGGAGTATGAGGAGAAGCTGCCCCTGCTTTACATGCGTCAGCTGATGCTTTCGGGGACCATGCTCGACACCATCAGGGGGGTGGCCATGGATGCCCATGATATCAATATGACGCGTTCTTTCTTCCGCTATACGCCCACCGACCGGTATACCCCTGATCCGGGGCTTTATCCGCTTTTTGAGTCGGAATCGGGGCGTGCCAACCTCGAAATGCCGAAGGACTTCTTCCGCATCACCTGGAGGATGGAATTCACCGATGCCAAAAGCAACAAAGTCGACGAGGAGAAGAGCCAGCGATATTCGGCAGCCCTTTACCACTACGGCTTCCAGTTTCCGGCCACGCGCATCGCGGGACTTCCGACCACGCGGAAATCGTGTGATGAGGGATACCTGATCACCGATGCCGCGGAACAGCTGTTCCATGTCAAGATGGTGCAGGGAAAGCCCTATGTGCAGAAGGTGGAGCTTCCCGAGGGGTTGCGGTTTGAGCATATCGCCTGTGTCGACTTCCGTGATAAGCTCTATTATGCTTATCTGGTAGATAAGGGCGGGGAGATCTGGATTCTGACGCAGGAGGATTACCAGATGGTGAAACTTCCGGCAGGCTCTTTCCGTCCGGAAAGCGAGGATCTCCGCATTTACGGGGACCTGTTCAACTACCATGTGATCGTCAATGGCGAGGGGTTTATCCGCATTGCCGTGCTCGACAAGGAGTTCAACAAGGTCGATGAATACCAGGAAACCTGGGTGCCGAAGATGGAGCAGCCCGAGGGGAAGGCCTTCACCTGGCTCTTTCCCGGGGAATTGAATGTCGCCAGTGAGACCAGCAACTTCCTGAAGTTCCGTTATGACGGGAATCCCGTGCTGCGGTGGATATGGCTCAGTCTGGCGCTGGTGGCGCTGCATCTCTTTCTGGTCAGCAGGAGTAAAGAACGGGGTATGGCGAAGAGCCTGCTGCGTCATGGTGTAGACCTGGCCATTGTGCTGGTCACCGGCATTTTCGGCTTCATCGCCGTCAGAATTTTCCCTAACAGGTTTTTTGACTGACGACCGGCGGTTTTTTTGTTGTCCATTCCCTTCAATTTTATTTTTTAAATTTGTGGAAATATCTATGGTATGGAAGCTGTTGTTATAGAAACTACGAATGAAGCCGATGTAAAATTCTGGCTCAGTCTGGCAAAAAAAACAGGCACCCGGGCAAGGGCCATAAAATCAGGTTCTCTTGAAGACAAAATCCTTGGTGAGATGATTGAAGAGGGAATGAGTACCCGTAATGTGAGCCGCAAAAGAGTGATGGACCTACTTGAAAAATGAAAACTGTATTTAAGAATTCATTTTACAAGGGGATTACGCGCATTGACTCTTCAGTCATCAAGAAAGAAATTGCTGCCGTAATTTGCCAAGTTGAATCAGCATCTGGTCCCCGGAGTATATCCAATCTGAAAAAAATATCAGGTTATGACCATTGTTTCAGGATAAAAGTCAAGGATTACAGGATTGGGATTAAAATACTTGGGGACACCGTATACTTCGTTGCATGCGAACATAGAAAGGATATCTACCGGATTTTTCCCTGAAAGAGTTGTTTAACTCAGTACAGACAGTGGATAACTGACGTATCGTCAAATGTTAAGAGAGGAATTTCCTGGTTGGAGGAGCGGTTTGTATTGTTTTGACGACTTTTATTGTTTTGGGATAGTGCTCTCCCTCCCCAGGATGAAGTTAGAGAGGCGTTCCGCCGAGACGTCGCGGGCGATGACCCTTTTGTCGCGGTCCAGCACATAAATCATGGGCAGGGCGTAGATGTCGTATTTCTCCTCGACCATTTCCTGACCGGTGGGGTCGAAGACGTTGATCCAGGTGAGTTTTTTGGAGACGATATAGTCGTTCCACACCTCTTTGTCGCGTTCCAGGTAGACGGCAAAGACCTCCATTCCGCGTGATTTGTAGAGGTTGTAATTCCGGATGAGACGGTCGGTGATGGGCTGGCATGCCGAGCATCCGGGGTTAAAGAAATAGAGGACGGTGAGGGGGGATTCCACTTCCGAGAGGCTAAGTTCCTTACCCTCGGGGGTTTGGAGGCGCAAGTCGGTGGCTACGGAGCCTACGGGGTTCAGACGGGCTCTGGCGGTACGGTCGGCGACTCGGGCCAGAAACACGGGATCGCTGAAGCGCTCCCTGTGGGGGAGGATGTGATTTTCGGCGATGTGGATGCATACCTGGCGGTGTTCGGGGAGGACGGAATTCCGGTAGAGTTCATAGAGGTATTCGGCGGCCTGGCTGAAGACCGCGGGGTGGATCCCCTCTTTTTCCAACAGGGGGGTCACATGGGTGATCACCGAGTCGGGGTGGCGGTGCACCATCCGTTTGAAGTAATAATCGAGTTTCTGCTCGAACAGGGGGGTGGCTGTGATGCGCGGATCGGCAAATGATATATGGTCGAAAAAGTGTCTCTTCGTATAGGTGGTATAGTAGTCGCGGATCAGTATATTCCGGTTGGGGATGGAATCGGGGAAGTCGGGTTCTGGGATCGGGGCTTCGTGGATGGCCATGGTGAAGAGGTTGACCATGGAGCCGGGGAAGGCCTTTTCGATCGATTCCACCTTGCGTTGGCGTTCACCCTCCAGCTTTTTATAGGCGGCACCGATGGCCATGGCCGAGTCGGGGTTGTCCTGGCTTTTGCGGAGGCGTAGTTCCAGGGCTTCCTGGTCCGTGCGGGTTTTTTCAATGAAGCGCTGGTAGTCGGCGAAGGCCTGGTTTTCGGGGGAGCCCTCGAAGCGCAGCATGGCGGGAAGCCGGGCGGGATTGGCGGAGAGGGAGAAGAATTGGCGCGCCCCTTCCGAAATGAGAAAGGCGATGTTTCCCTTGTCCTTCAGTTCAATGGCATACATTCCCGGAGCCAGCGGCTGGTCGCCGCGGAACAGCGCCTTGCTTCCCTTCATGAGCTGGCTACCGATGCGTTCGGTGTGGCTGCCGCGGTATTTCACCATAAAGAGAGAATCGGTGATCTCATAACCTTCGAAATAGACGGCAATGGAATAGCCTGAGGGCGTGGTGGTCTTGGCGGTTTCTCCGGAAGTGATGGCCCATAACAAACTGAGGGTGAGGGCCGAAATCAATATTTTGTGGTTCATATGTTTAAATTTTTCGTTGATGGGGTCTGTCCCCGGTTGTGGGGGACCCCAACGAATACAAAAATAGAAAAAATCAGGCTTTCATCTGCCGGAGCCGGTAAAAGAGGTGGTTGATGCGGGTGTCAGTCTTTGAATATTCAAAAGGGTTCTTCTGATTCCTGCATATCCTGTTCTGCGCAGGGGGGATTCCCTGAATCGGGCGTTGAATTGTTCTTCTGTCATGTTTAGCCACTCTTCCCTGGTGAGTTGGAGGAGTCCGGGCAGGGGTTGGTAGTCCGGCTCGTGGTGGGGGATGGCTTTGCGGTTCCAGGGGCAGACTTCCTGGCAGATATCGCACCCGAAGAGGCGGTTTCGGAAGAGGGGGGTGAGTGCGGGGTTTTGGTCGCCGCGGAGTTCGATGGTCTGGTAGGAGATGCAGTGGCGGGCGTCGATGATGCGTGGGGTGATGATGGCGCGGGTCGGACAGGCGTCGATGCAGCGGGTACAGGTGCCGCAGCGGTCGGGAACCTCGGTGATGGGGTCCGTAGGAATTTCCGCATCGATGATCAGTTCCCCGATGAAGAAGTAGCTGCCGTGTTCCGGGGAAATGAGCATACTGTTTTTGCCGATCCACCCCAGTCCGGCCCTGCGTGCCCAAGCCCTTTCCAGAACGGGTGCCGAGTCGGTGAAGGCCCTGCCGTGGCAGGGGGTGATGTCTGTTTGGATAAACCGGAGGAGTTCCCCGAGTTTTTGTTTAATGACCTGGTGGTAATCTTTTCCGCGGGCGTAGCGCGAAATGATGGGAGCTTCAGGGTCGGCGGGCAGCTCAGGGGAGTAGTAATTATGGAGGACGATGATCAGGGTGCGGGCGTCTTCCACCAGGAGACGGGGGTCGAGGCGCTTATCCAGGTTACGCGCCATGTAGTCCATGGTGCCGTGCATCCCCTCGTCGGTCCAGCGGGTCAGGCAGGTTTTCTCTTCCGCCAGGGTTCCGGCAGGCACCACGGCGCAATCCAAAAATCCCAGTTCCCTGGCTTTGGCCTTGATGTTTTCGTGAGCAGGTTGAGGCATGTCCACCTTATGATTCTTTAGATTGTTTTACAGGGCGAGGTGGTAACTGGTATTCCGGCCTTTTCCAGTTACGGCGAGGGCTTCTATTTCCGCAAGGTATTGCAGATCGCGGGTAGCAGTGGCTTTTGAAACGCCGCAAAGGCCTATATATTTCCGGGCATTCATTCCTCCCTGAAAGCCGCCTGGCCCCTCTTCCCACATCCTGCTGACCGCTTTCATCTGGCGATTATTCAACCTGTTTCGGAAAAGATCGAAGAATCTCACTTTCTGAAGGGTGAAATCAATGTCGTTTTCGGCGTCTGTCTGGGCGGCCAGGATGGTCTTTGTGAAATAGTGTATCCACGGGGTCAGTTCCAGTGAATGTTGTGCTTTTTCCAAGGCACTGTAATAACTTTTCTTGTCACGGTCGATGGCTTTTGATAAGCTGAGCAGCACGGGCCGGTCCAGACCCTGGGAAAGGGCTTTCTCGGCAATGGCCCTGCCGATTCTTCCGTTTCCGTCGGAAAAAGGATGGATGGATTCAAAATAGAGATGGGCCACGGCCGACCGCACGGGTGCTTTATTGATTTCGCTTTTTGCACCCGGAGCCGTGTCGTTGAACCATTTTATAAATTGACACATTTCCGCGGGAACAGCAGAGGAGGGTGGCGCCTCAAAATGAACCTTGATATTGCCGAAGGCTCCGGAAATCACCTGCATGGGTTCGGGATGACTTCTCCAGTGACCAGTTTCATCACTCTTCAGATGAGTGAACAATAATGAATGCCATTTTAAGAGCGTTTCTTCACTAAGAGGATCTTTAAAAGTATTCCTGACATCCAACATTAAGGTACTGATGCCCTGTACCCTTTTATCTTTTGTTTCTGTCAGGGGAAGTATTCCGAGATTTTTCCTCACAGAAGAGATAACATCTTCCCGGCTGAGGAATTCGCCCTCAATGGAAGAAGTCTTCATGGCTTCTGATACCACTAATCCGATCAGTGCCTCTTGCCGGACATCCGGGGGGAACGCGGCGTACATACCCGATACCCTACCAGCTTTATCCAGAAACCGGTAAAGCTCCTCTTCGATATTCCCTTCATCCCAGGTAAAATGAGGCCACCCCTTTTGTTGCCAGTTGTACGGAAGCATGAGCCGCTGTTTTCTTTTTCCGGCTCAAATATAACAAAATTATGAGCCAATTACAAGTGGTAAACGGCTCATTGATCGATACAATCTCTCTGGCCTTCCTGTTATGCTGTGGGTTG
>CAZMMX010000022.1:0-46124 GCA_964567485.1 uncultured Prolixibacteraceae bacterium
ATTCACCTGATTTTGGGGTATCGGCAAATTGTTACCTTTGCCCCAAAATGAGACGCATGGGGTTATATGTCGATCCGAAAGCCGAAGGGCTGATTTTTGATCTGGACGGGACACTCTCTGATTCGCTGCCCGTTCACATGGCTACCTGGAACAAGGTAGGCAGCTCCATTGGTTTTGTCTTCGACGAAAGGCTGGTCCATGAAATGACGGGAATGCCCACCATCGCCTTTGCCCGCAGGATCATCGAAGAGAACGGTCTGCGATTATCCCCCGGGGAACTGGTCAAATTGAAGCAGGAGGCCTTCTGGGATGCCGTGCATCTGGTCAAACCCATTGACCAGGTGGTCGCTATCGTCAAGAGTTACCATGGAAAACTCCCCATGTCGGTGGGTACCGGAGCCAGCCGCAGAAGCGCCACCCTTCAGCTCGATGAACTGGGACTGACACCTTACTTCGACTTTATCATCACCGCCGATGATGTAACGCGCCATAAACCAGATCCCGACACCTTTCTGGAATGCGCCCGCCTGATGGAGGTGAAACCTTCCGCCTGCCAGGTCTTCGAAGACGGCATCCTCGGAATGGAGGCCGCACGCCAGGCAGGAATGATCATCACCGACGTGAGACCCTTTATCAATTACGGCTCGTGGGCCCTGTCATAAAAAAAGCATTTCCCCCAATGGCGGAAATGCTCCTTATGATCATACTATTCCGTTTTACCAGGCAAAGAGCGGGTAATCCTTCATAAGCTGGTTGACTTGTCCCCTGACTTTCGCAGCATAGGCTTCATCACCAGTATGGGCAATGACGTCGTCGATCAGTCCGGCAATCACCGGCATCAACTCCCCGGTGACCCCCCTGGTGGTAATGGCCGGGGTACCCACCCTGATTCCCGAGGTCTGAAAGGGTGAACGGCTGTCGAAGGGAACCATATTTTTGTTGATGGTGATGTCGGCGACACCCAGGATCGCTTCGGCCTGTTTTCCGTTGATATCGGGATATTTGGTCCGCAGGTCAATCAGCATGGAGTGGTTGTCGGTACCTCCTGAAACGACCTTGTAGCCCATCTCTGTAAATGCCCCGGCAAGGGCAGCGGCGTTTTTCCTGACCTGCTCCTGGTATTCCGTGAACGAGGGATCGAGGGCCTCCCCGAAGGCCACCGCCTTAGCCGCAATGACATGCTCCAGCGGCCCCCCTTGTTGCCCCGGGAACACGGCTGAATCAAGCAGCGACGACATACTCCTGATTTCCCCCTTCTTGGTGGCGATGCCCCAGGGATTTTCAAAATCCTTACCTATGAGGATGATCCCCCCGCGGGGTCCCCTCAGGGTTTTGTGGGTGGTAGAGGTCACGATATGGGCATATTCCAGGGGATTGTTCAGCAACCCCGCGGCGATGAGCCCCGCCGGGTGGGCCATGTCAATCATCAGGAGTGCCCCCACCCTGTCAGCGATCGCCCTCATACGGGCATAATCCCAATCCCGGCTGTAGGCCGACGCCCCGCCAATGATCAGCTTAGGCTTCTCCTGCAGCGCCAGCTCCTCCATCATGTCATAATCCACCAAACCCGTATCTTCTTTTACGTGATAGGCCACGGGACGGTAAAGAATCCCCGAGGAATTGACAGGAGAACCGTGCGACAGGTGTCCCCCGTGAGCCAGATTAAGCCCCAGAAAAGTATCCCCGGGCTTGAGAACAACACTCAGCACCGCCTGGTTAGCCTGTGCCCCCGAATGAGGCTGCACATTGGCCCATTCAGCCCCGAAAAGCTCCCTGATCCGGTCAATGGCCAGCTGCTCTGTCATATCCACAAATTGGCAACCCCCATAATACCGCTTGCCCGGATACCCTTCGGCATACTTGTTGGTCATCACAGAACCCATGGCCTCCAATACCTGGTCACTCACGAAATTCTCGGAGGCAATCAGCTCAATCCCGCTGAGCTGACGCTCATGCTCCTTCCTGATAATATCAAAAACAATCACATCTCTTTCCATTGCCTGTTATGTTTTTTAATTCTTAATTCCTATTCTTCCGTTTGATCATCTGGCTCCACAGGATCCTTCATTCCTGAACACCAAACACACAAGGTCTGAGCCCTGATTCATTGCCCAAATGGCGACACCTGTAAAGCGGCTGTCAATTGTAACTCCTCACGGCAGAGCCGGCGAGGAATCCGATTCCGTCAAGGCATTCTTTAGTGTCTTGTTCGCTAACCCCGCGGCAAAGCCGGCGGGGAATGCGCTCACCGGAATTCATCGCCTGCAGGAGGCATCCGTCACAATGACTTCAATCAGCCCAAAAGTACACTTTTTTCCCTGCGGGTTATAACACTGACAGCCATAAATGACTATTTTTAAAGTCAGGATGAATTAGCCATGATCTCTGAATCACCCATGAAATGAAAAAGAAAACTGTATTACTGGAAGCGCTCTGCCTGCTTTCCTTTGCCGGAAGCACCATGGATCTCCTGCTTTATCTCCTGGCGGCCATCTTCTTCGATGATGCGGTAGGGCTGATTTCTCATCTCACCTCCACTGAAGAGACCGCAGAACTCTCCCCCCTCTATTTTTCGCTGTTGGGAGGGTTCCATCTCCTCTCCCTGTGGGGGGTTTACAGGATGTGGAACCTCAGGAGTACCGGCTTCTTCCTCTACACCCTGGCCCAGGCAGCCATTTACCTTCTTCCCCTCCTCTGGCTGGGGAAAGAGGCTTTTTCTTCCTTCATTACCATCTTCACCCTTCTTTTCATCACCGGGTACGCCATCAGTTTCCTGAATTTGCGGGGTCACTCACTCGAAAACTCCCGTACATTGTCGCGGTAATCGGAAAAGACCGTGGCACGCGACAAGAAGCCGACATATTTCCCTTCGTCAATCACCGCCAGGTTATATCTCTGCGACGTTTCAAAAATTCTGACCACCTCTTCCATACTATCGCGGGGGGAGACGTAGTACTTGGGCATGTACATCAGGTCCCTGATCTTCACGGTATCGTACAAATGGGTTTGGAAGATCAGGGAGCGGGTTTCGCTGAGCTTGACCATGCCCCTCATCACGCCGTTTTCGTCGACCACAGGAAAAAGGTTCCTGTGGGAACGGGAAATGGCCTCGACCAGGTCACGGAGCGTGGCTCCGGGTCTGAGAACTTCAAAGTCGGTTTCTATCAGGTCACGGACATTCATCAGCAACAGGGTGGCCTTGTCCTTGTGATGGGTGATCAGATGGCCCCGTTCTGCCAGTCTTTTGGTGTAAATAGAGTGAGGTTCGAAGCGCATGATGGTCAGGTAGGAGATCGTGGAGGCGATCATCAGGGGAATAAAGAGGCCGTAGCCTCCTGTCACTTCCGCTGTGAGGAAGATGGCCGTCAGGGGGGCATGCATGACTCCGGCCATGAGTCCGGCCATCCCCGCCAGGGCAAAATTCTCCTCGGGGAGGTCGAGACCGAAAAAAGTATTCATGGCCAGCGCCAGGCCATAGCCGGTAATCGCCCCCATGAACAGGGTGGGTGCGAAAATCCCCCCGATACCCCCACCCCCGGTGGTCGCCGCTGTGGCCACCACCTTAAAAAGAAGGATGACCACGATGAAAACCACCAGCAAACGGGGATCCTCCCTCCAACCAAAGAAGGCCGAATTGTTGAGAATTTCCACTCCCTGACCGCTGAAGATTTTGGTGATGCTCGTATACCCCTCTCCCCAGAGTGGTGGAAAGAGAAATACCAGAAGGCTGAGAATCACGCCCCCCGTGAGCAGCCTGACCAAAGGGCTTTCTATCTTTTTGAACTGTTTCTCCTGCCACATGACGGCACGGATGAGATAGAGGGAGACCACCCCGGCAAAGACGCCCAGAAGGATATAAAAACCGATATTCCGGGTCGAAAAGGCATCTACAAGGTCGAACTGAAGGACCATGGCACTGCCCATGAAGATATGGGAGAGGGAGGCGGCGGTGACCGAGGCGATGAGCAGGGGAACCAGGTAGGCCATGGTAAGATCCAGCATCAGCACTTCCAGGGTGAAAACCAGTCCCGCGATGGGAGCCTTAAAAATGCCCGCGATGGATCCCGCGGCGCCACATCCGATCATCAGGATGACATATTTGTAGTTCATCCTGAAAAGCCGGGCCAGGTTGGAACCAATGGCTGCCCCCGTCAGAACGATGGGAGCCTCAGCCCCCACCGACCCCCCCAGGGCAATGGTCATACTGCTGGCCACCATGGAACTCCATGTGTTATGCCGTTTGATGCGCCCGCTCTTCCGCGAAATAGACCACAAAATCTTGGAAACCCCGTGGTTGATATCATCCTTTACAACATAACGCACAAAAAGGGTGGTGATGGTAATGCCCAGCAGAGGATAGGCCAGAAACAACAGGTTGAAGGTGTTGGAGGGGAACATATTGGTGAGAAGGAGTTCCATCAGGTGGATCAGCTTTTTCAGCGCAAGTGCCGACACTCCGCTGGCCAGCCCCACGACCAGACTGAGAATATAAATAAAATTACGCTCGCTGATATGGGCGCTGCGCCATGAAAGCAACCCGTCGAACCAGGCTTCCTGCTTTCGTCCCAGAAGTGCAATCCATCTCTTTAACATCCCCCGAAAGGTGCAACTTTTTACCGTCTCTGCAAAATCAGTTCTCTTTCTTTTTAAAGATCTTCTTGATGATCTCCCATGCGGGTTCCCGGTTATCACGGGAATCACCCTGGGTTTTCCGGTCGTCTCCCTCCTCCTTTGAAGGCGTTTTGCCCTCCTTCTTCCTAAAGATATCGAAAAATCCAAAATCTTCCTCGACTTCTTCGACATGGTCGGGGGTGGCTTTTATTTCGGCCAGGGTCAGGGAATCAGGGGAAGAGAACTTACTCTCCGCCAGTTTCCGGAAGCGGCTCTCGGCATATGTCTGGCTAAAAAAGCGTCCCACGACAGGAAGGGCAGAATACGATCCCTGGCCATAAGTCATACTCCGGAAGTGGATGGCCGGGTCGTCGGCACCCACACGGCACCCTGCCGTGTAGTCAGGGCTGTAGCCGATAAACCAACCGTCGGCATTCTCCTGGGTGGTTCCTGTTTTTCCTGCAAAATCACCGGGAACCTGGAATTTCGTGCGGATGGCAAGGCCGGTGCCCTCATCCACGGCAGCACGCAGCATCTCGGTCAGGATCCGGCAATTCTCAGGGTCTACCTTGCTTTTTCCCGGTCTGACGACCTCAAAAACATCGAGCTGTTGACCCCGGCTATCCTCAATATAAAGGAGGGCATGGGGCTTCAGGGGTTTTCCCTCGTTGGCAATGGTGGCATAAGCCGTCACCATCTCGAGCAGGGGCAGCGATGCCGACCCCAGGGCCAGCGAAGGGACCTCCGGCAAATCAGAACGGATTCCCAGATCCCGGGCAGTCCTGACCACGGCATCCACACCTGTCTGCATCATGATATCCACGGTCACCGTATTGATCGACTTGGCCAGGGCGGCCTTCATGGTATAGTATCCAAAATACCGGTTACTGGCATTTCCGGGGGTCCAGCCATCATACTCCTCGTAACTCTGGGTCTCCGCGGAATAATAATCCACGGGGTCAAAGCCCCGCTCCAGCGCTGCCAGAAAAACCACAGGTTTGAAGGTCGACCCTGCCTGCCGGGAGGCCAGAATGTGGTCATACTTGAAAAACCGGAAATCGATGCCTCCCACCCAGGCTTTGATGGCGCCGCTTTCATTCTCCATGACCACAAAACCGGCATTCAACATCGACAGGTAGTGCTTCACGGAATCAAGCGGCGTGGTTTTCATGGCTTTCAGTCCGTTCCAGGTAAATAACGTGGTCTCTATGGGAGCTGAGAACTCCGCCATGATCTCCTTACGGCTTTTCCCGGCGGCAATGGCCCGGCGGTAGCGGTCGCTGCGGCGTATGGCCCTCTCCAAAACCGAAGCGTCGTTTCCCCAGGGAACCCTGCCCTTCCAGTGTTCGTCAAAGAGCGCCTGCATCTGCATCATCTGCTCACTGACGGCCTGCCGGGCATGCCGCTGCATGGTATAGTCAATGGTGGTATGGATCTTCAGCCCATCGGTATACAGATCGTAGGGTTCCCCGTTGGCCTTGGTATGACTAAGGCACCAATCGGTCATCGCCGGACGGATATACTCCAGAAAATAGGGTGCCGGCCCCTGGTTATAGGTAATCAGGCTATAGCGGAGATTCAGGGGTTCTCCCTTGTACTTCTCCCCTTCGGGAGGGGTCAGGAACTCCTCCTTCACCATCTGGTCGATCACCCGGTTGCGCCTCTCCACGGAACGGTCGGGGTGCAACCGTGGGTTAAAGAGATTGTTGCCCTTCAGGATGCCCACCAGCACCGCCGCCTCAGGAATGGTGATCTCGGCGGGGGACTTACTGAAAAAACGCTCCGCCGCCACCTCAATACCAAAGATATTCTCGCCAAAAGGCACGGTATTCAAATAAAGGGTAAGAATCTCCTCCTTGGTATAGATCCGCTCAAGACGATAGGCGATGATGGCCTCCCTGATTTTGTTGACGGGAAGGGAGAGCACCCCGTAATTACCGCGCGGAAAGAGGTTCTTGGCGATCTGCTGACTCAGGGTGCTGCCCCCGCCCTGGCTGCGGTCTGATTGAATGATGGTCTTGAAAAGAACCCTGAATAGGGCGATCTCGTCGATGCCCCGGTGTTTGAAAAAACGGGCGTCTTCAGTGGCCACCAATGCCTGGATGATATGGGGCGATATTTCGTCATAGGAGGCGTAGCTTCTGTTCTCGGTATAGTACCGCCCCAGGAGTTTCCCGTCGGCCGAAAAGACCTCGCTGGCCAGGGGGGTCTGCACCCTGAGCAGTTCTTCCTTCGAGGGCACCTTGCCGGTGAACCCCAGGTATACGGTAAAAAACAGCAGGAAAAGAAGGAGTGCCCCGGTGGCGAAGAGCTTCAGAAAAAAAGGAACCCAGCGGAATTTTCCGCTCCTGCGTGGGGATGCCGGCTTTTTCCCGATGGTGCGCTTTACTTTCTTCAGATCATTCACGGAGTTACTGTTGGTTCATCAGATAAGGCCCGAGAAACCCATGAAAGCCATGGCCAGGATGCCCGCGGTGACCAGGGCGATGGGAGTTCCCTTGAGTCCTGAAGGCACTTCCATCAGGTCGAGATGCTCCCTGATGCCGGCAAACAAGACCAGGGCCAGGCCAAAACCCATCGCGTTGGAAAAGGCAAAGACCACCCCTTCCAGAAGGTTGAAATCCTTTTGGATGGTCAGGATGGCCACCCCCAGGATGGCGCAGTTCGTGGTAATCAGAGGCAGGTATATCCCCAGCGCCTGGTAAAGCGAGGGACTCACCTTCTTCAGGATGATTTCGATGAGCTGCACCAAAGCCGCGATGATCAAGATAAAGGCGATGGTCTGCAAATAACCAATGCCGAAGGGATCGAGCACCATTTTCTGGACCAGGTAAGTGACCATGGTGGCCAGCACCAGTACAAAGGCCACGGCGGCGGCCATTCCCGCAGCCGTGGAAATACGCCGGGAGACCCCCAGGAATGGGCAAATCCCCAGAAACTGCGTCAAAACGATATTGTTGACCAGTACGGCTGAAATAAATATCACCAGGTAACTCATGACGGCTATTTTTGGGATTTGTTAATCTTCTGAACAATGGCAATCAGGTACCCGAGCACGATAAAGGCGCCGGGGGCCAATACAAAGAGAAGGGTGGTATAATTCTCGGAATATAAACGGAAATTGAAAAGGGTCCCATTGCCCAGCAACTCGCGAATACTCCCCAGAACTACGAGGGCTCCCGTGAATCCCAACCCCATTCCCAAACCGTCGATCATCGATGAGAGCGGATCATTCTTCGAGGCAAAGGCTTCCGCCCTGCCCAGAACGATGCAGTTCACCACAATCAGGGGAATGAAAATACCCAGGCTTTTGAACAACCCGGGGGTATAGGCCTGCATCACCAGTTCCACCACGGTCACAAAAGCGGCAATGATCACGATAAAGGAGGGAATCCTCACCTTATCGGGGATTTGGCTCTTCACCAGGGAGATCACCAGGTTCGACATCATCAGCACAAAAGTAGTGGCCAACCCCATCCCCAGTCCGTTGGCCGCAGAAGAGGTCACCCCCAGGGTGGGGCAGGTTCCCAGGATCAACACCAGAATAGGATTCTCCCTGAGAAACCCCTTTGTGAAATTTTTCATCTGATTCATAACGCTCTTCTTTTATTGTACGGGGTGAACCATTTCGGGGGCTGCCAACTCTGAAAATTTCTCCAGCCCTGCGTGGGCCCTGTTCAGGGCCTCCAGAAATGCACGGGAAGTGATCGTGGATGCCGTAATGGCATCGATGTCCCCTCCATCTTTGCTGACCTTGATTTTTACCTGTGCGGGATTTTTCCCGATGACGTTCTGCCGCTCCTTTTCGGGATTCCGGAACCACTCCGTCATCTTGGATCCCAATCCCGGCGTTTCCTTGTGCTCAAGGACCTCATAGCCCGTAAAACTTCCCAAGGTATCCAGGCCGACCATGACCGAGATCAATCCGTTGAAGCCATTGTTAGAAAAGCTCTTTACGGCAATGCCCACCAGTTGATTCTCCCTGTAGGCGGGAAAGATCTCCAGGGAATCTGATTCACCGTCCACCAGCACTTTTACAGACGGTTTTACCAGCTCAAATTCCGGGAGTACGCTGGCGATGGCATCGGTTTGGGCCTTTACCCTGGAAATTTCAATGGTGTCGCTGGTCATCTGATGGACGAAGCCCAGGAGGGCTCCCGAGAGAAGGGTCACCAGGAGCAGGACAGCCACCATATTCACAAATGTCGATTCACGCTGTTTCATTTTTTGAGCCCTCCGAACCTTTGGGGTTTGACCATATTATTAAGCAGGGGGGTGAAGGCATTCATGATCAGGATGGCAAAAGAGATGCCTTCAGGATAGGCCCCGAAGAGGCGGATAGTCATGGTGATGATGCCGATGCCTGCACCGTAAATGAGCTGGGCGGTCCGGGTCATGGGGGAGGTCACCATATCTGTGGCCATGTATACAGAACCGAGGATGGCGCCACCGGCAAGGATATGGAACAGGGGGTCCATATATTGCCCGGGATTGATCAACCAGAATATCGCGCTGTACACGAGCATGGTGACAAGTATAGAAACGGGGATATGCCAGGTGATGATCTTTTTCCAGAGGAGGTAAATTCCACCCAGAATGAGCAGGGCTGCTGAGATCTCGCCCAAAGATCCCCCCATGGTCCCCAGGAAAAGCTCCATGGTGTCAGGAAGGCTTCCCTGGATCTGGCTCAGGGGAGTTCCGCTGATGATGCCCTCTTTGAGGATTCCCAGCGGGGTGGCGGCGGTCACGGCATCGGGTGCGGCTCCCCGCCCCACAGGCCACGAAGTCATATGCACCGGGAAGGAGATCAGCATGAAAACACGCCCTGCCAGGGCCGGATTGAAAATATTGGCTCCCAGTCCGCCAAAGGAGACCTTGGCGATGGCGATGGCGAAGAGGGCCCCCATGATGATAATCCACCAGGGAATGGATGCCGGCACATTAAAAGCCAGCAGCAGTCCGGTGAGTGCCGCGGAGCCGTCGGTGATGGTGGGGGTGACCTTCAGCACAAAGCGCTGTAACAGGTATTCAGTGGCCATGCAGGCTACCACGGCGATCAGGGTGACCCTCACCGCATCCCAGCCAAAGACAAAAACCGACCAGAGGAACGCCGGCAGCAGCGCCAGAATCACCCGGTACATGATCTTCTTCACCGAATCATCGGTATGGATATGCGGCGAAGGAGATATGGTTATCATTCTGTTCATTTCCAGGTTTATTTCAAGTTAATTTTTCCGTGAGCGGACGATCTGTCCCACTTTAGCCTTCCCAAAGCGGATATAATCGAGCAGGGGCCTGCTGGCAGGACAAGAATAACTGCAGCTTCCGCATTCTATGCAATCGAGGACTTTCTCCTTTTCCACCCTGTCCCACAACTCCTTCGCCGTCAGGGTCATCAGCAGGTAAGGTTCCAGTCCCATGGGACAGGCGCTGGCACACCGGGAACAGCGGATACAGGAGAGCGGTGGTTCCCGCAGGGCTTTCTCCCCGGGAATCAGCAACACCCCCGAGGTTCCCTTGGTCACGGGAACATCGAGGGAAGCCACGGCTTTTCCCATCATGGGACCACCGCTGATGATCTTCCCGGTATCTTCGGGGAGCCCACCGGCAAAATCCACCAATGCCGACAGGGGAGTACCTATCCTCACCTTCACGTTACAGGGGCTCTTCACCTGGCTGCCGGTGACCGTGACCACCCTTTCAAAGAGGGGTTTATTCTTCTGTACGGCTTCATAAACGGCAAAAGCAGAGCCTACATTGCTGACCACACACCCTACCGCTACGGGCAATGCACCGGAGGGAACCTCACGTCCGGTGATGGCCTTGATCAGCTGTTTCTCCCCCCCCTGAGGGTACTTAACTTTCAACACCTCTACAGAAATGCCGGGAATCCCTGCCACCACCTCCCGCATTTGCCTGATGGCTTCCGGCTTGTTGTTCTCAATGCCTATGCAGGCTTTGTCCACACCCAGCGCCTTCATGAGCAGTTGCGTGCCCACGGCAATTTCACGGCTCTTCTCAATCATCAGCCGGTTGTCAGCAGTGAGATAAGGCTCGCACTCCACGCCGTTGATAATCAGCAGGTCGGCCTTACTGCCCTTGGGAGGCACCAGCTTGACGTGGGTGGGAAAAGTAGCCCCTCCCATGCCCACAATGCCGGCAGCCATGATTTTTTCGACAATTTCGGGACCGCTCAGGGAAAACTCCTTCACCAGTTCAGGGGAGCTGTCGATCTGTTCATCCCACTCATCGCCCTCTACCTTGATCACGATGCTGGTCCGGGGATACCCCGAGGCATCGGTGACCTGGTCAATTTTGGTCACCGTTCCCGACACGGAAGAGTGGATGCCGGCAGAAACAAAACCCGAACTTTTAGCGATCAGCTGACCGGTTTTGACCTTGTCGCCCTTCTGGACCACCGGAGTGGCCGGAGCGCCGATATGCTGCCCCACAGGGATGAAAACCACCGGGGGAAGCGGCAGTTCCCGGATCTGCTCAGCAGCCGAGAATTTGTTTTCCGGAGGATGAATGCCCCCGAGTCTGAATGTTTTCAACACGTTGTTCCCGATTATTGATTAACAGTTGTGGTTTCGGTCTCCGCAGGTTTTACCTTCCGCGGGGGAAAGCCCACTTCGATGATGGCATGGGTGGGACATACCTCCACGCATTTGCGGCATAGCTTGCACTTGTCGGAATCAATGAACGCCAAATTCTTACCCATGGTTATGGCCTCATAGGCACAGACATCAAAACACTTGCCGCAGCCGATGCAGGCCACCTGGCATGACTTTCTGGCGATGCCCCCCTTTTCCTCATTCCGGCAGGCCACGTAAATTTTGCGGTCTTTTACGTTTTTCTTCCGCAGTTCGATGAGATTCTTGGGACAGGCAATCACACAGGCCCCGCAGGCCGTGCACTTGGCGTCGTCCACCTCAGGCAGGCCGGTCACCGGGTTCATGTGAATGGCGTCAAAGTCGCACACCACACAGCAATCCCCGCATCCCAAACAGCCGTACTGACAGCCGGTCTCCCCGCTGTAGAGGTTATGGATGATGGCGCAGGTCATCACCCCGTCATACTTGTTGATGCGCGGGCGGAACTCACAGGTGCCATTGCAGCGGACCACCGCCACCCGGGGATCCTTCTTCACCGCCTCGAGACCCAGGATTTTGGCCACTCCCTCCATGCCGTCATTTCCACCCACAGGACAGAAGAGATGGGAGAGATCATTCTCCCTGACACAGGCTTCGGCAAACGCACGGCATCCGGCATAACCACACCCCCCGCAATTCGCCCCCGGCAGGGCCTTCTCCACGGTGTCGATCCGAGGATCCTCATACACCCTGAACTTCTGCGCCACAAAATACAAGATCACAGCCGCCGCAGTTCCAATGCTGCCAAGAGTGACAATGGTATAAATAATCGATGCACTCATAGGAAGTTTCTATTGATGTTCATCAATGGTAAAGCTAAAAGATTTTTTCATCCTGTCGCGGAAAAAATAAAGCCCCGCATAATAGGGGACCAGTATAGCCACGGCTGCCACCCCGCCCCATAACTCACTCCCGGTGATGCCCAGAACAACCACCAGGGTTACGATCAATAGGACAAAGGGGAAAAGGTATCCGTAGGCCAGGGCCCTGACCCCCATGGATTCCTGCAACACTACGGTCACCCGCTGACCCACGGTGTAATTCCCCGCAGGCCGGGAGACCTCAATCTCCTTTTCTTTCATATCGGAAGCCAGACATCCCCCCCGGGCATGGCAGCCCGAACATGCCGACTGACTGATGATGGTCACGATAAGGTTATCTGCGTTTATTGCTGTAACAACCCCGCTATGCCTTATTTCATCCATTCTTTCCGTAAAATTCAAAAAGCAAAACTACATATTTCGGGATAGGGACAAAATGAGAATCCTCCTTTTTTTGGAAACCCCCGGCTTATTTAAAGCTATTCTACTTAAAGTAACTGGGCTGTAATTTAGAACACCTGTCCGCTTAATCCTTTCCCAGAGCATGCCCCAGGGTGTTTTCCAGGAACTCGATAGAGAACTTCTTGGCGATGATTTTCCGCTCCTTGTCAAGCAGGTATACCGAAGGGGTGGTGCGCGTATCGTAGATGATCTTGAAGCGCGAGAGATGGTGAGGATCCCACAGGTTGGTCCAGTCTGTCAGATGGTGCTTTTCGACGAAATCCTGCCACTCTTCTTTTTTATCCATGGTATATACCGCCAACACTTCAAGGCCTTTATCACGGAAAGGAAGGTAGATTTCCCGGTATAGGCGGGGTACAAATTCGTTGCAGTGGGAGCAGTTAGGCTCATAAAAGACCAAGATGGTGAATGTGTTGCTGTGCTGGGAAAAGCGATAGGGTTCCCCGCTCATGGTTTCCATGGTGAGATCCCTGGCGGGCATGCCGATCAGGTTATGCTCCATGAAAATGACGTTTTCCCTGATTTTCGCCAGTGTGGCGGAATCGGCCCAGGCCGTTTTCCCCTGGAGGTAATAATCCCTGGCGATATCCACAAAAAGGGCGTCCATCCCCATCACCCTGCTGGCCAGCGAGAAATTCAGCAGCGTGGAGGTTACAAACCGGTAGGTTCCGGGATTGGCCGAAGAGCGCCTGATCAGGTCGTAAGCAGCAGGTTTCACCGAATCATACATCTGAAGCAGCACCTTCTCAAGATAGGTATCCAAACGGCTTTTCAGAAGCGGGGTATTCAGCATCCGCTCATCCGACAGGTCGAGGTGGTCAAAGAAATGGTTTTTCCTGAAGGTGTATTCATAGACCCATCTGAGGGAGTCACTGGCATTATACTCTGCAGGGATATCTTCAGGTTTCAGCTCTTCGGTATAATTGGCCATAAGGAAAGCGGCCAGCATAGTGCCGGGGTAGTGCGCGGCCGTCTCCTTCCAGTAAGCGGCAACGCCCGCCGACAGCTCCCTGATCTGCCGGGAGATCTCTTCCTTTTCGGCCCCTGCCGCCTGTCGCAGGGCCGAATCCAGGCGCGCCAGCATCTTCTGCCGGTCACGTAACCAAAGCATATAATTCAAAAATTCACTGCTCTCTACAGCCCCATCCACCTCCAATCCGTCGAGAGAAAAACCGGGATTGGTGATGTTCAGGGTCTGATCTTCCCCCAGCAAAAAGTCAAAATGACGATCCTTATCGAGGTATATTTTGTAGAGTCCCTGAGGCAACAGGGTATCCCGTTCAAAGACCCCTTTTCCTTTCTCATCGGTGAATGTGGTATCCTTAAGGTATACGTTCGCTCCATAATAAGCGGCCAGAAAAACCTGTGCAGAGGGAGCCCCGCCAAGGTGTACCGTAATCCTGTGTCCCTTTCCGTAGAGGGGAAAGAGCGAGATCCCGAGCAGAAGGATAAGAAGCAGTATTTTCCTCATAATCGCGTATAGTCTTGTTTTGCCTGAGGCAAAAATAATACTGCAACCCGTAAAACTGTTGCAGTTTTACGGGAACAGTACAATATTTATTCCTGAATTTCGGTTAATTTCAGGGAATTTTCCAAATAGCTGTTTTTTCCATACGCCGATGATTTCAATATGTGTCCCGGTATACAATACAGATGTCAGGCCTCTGGCCTTTCAGCTCTCCGTCATGGCAGAGCGGGCTTCCTTTTCTGCAGAAATTCTGTTCTTCGATGATTTTTCGGCACTTTCGTGGCACGAGGGGAACCGGGAAACCGCGGCTTTGAGGGGTGTCGTTTACCGGCGTATGGAAAAGAACCTGGGCAGGGGAGCCATCAGAAACCACCTGGCCAGGGCCGCCCGTTATCCCTGGCTTCTCTTTCTCGATGCCGACTCATTGCCGGCCTCTCTTCAAATGCTGGAGCAGTATGCAGCAGCCATGGAGCGTGGTCCCGTGATTTGCGGAGGCACCGTATACTCCCCCACTCCTCCTGACGATCCCCGGCAGCTCCTGCGCTGGCGATACGGCCGGAAAAGAGAACAACGGACGGCACGGCAAAGGGAGAAAGAGGGAAAATTCGCCATTACCGCCAACAACTTCCTGATAAAAAGGGAGGTTTTCCTGAACCATCCCTTCCGGGAGAGCATCAGGGGCTACGGCCATGAGGATACGGTCCTGGGATATGACCTCCGGCAGGCTGGCATTCCCGTCTGCCACACCGACAACCCCGTGTTTCATACCGGACTGGAGAGTTCTGCCGACTATCTGGAAAAAACAAAGGCTGCCGTCGGCAACCTCTGGTTCATCTCCCGGGAACTGATCCGGGATCCTCATTTTAACGAAGCTTCAGGGCTTCTCAGAATGGTGGATCGTATGAAGAGATACGGGCTCCGGGGAATTGCGGCCTCCCTGTTCAGGGGGAGTGAATCCCTGCTGCGGAAAAACCTGACCGGCCCCCACCCCTCCCTGCTGCTTTTTGACCTTTACCGGACCGGCACCCTGTGTTCTCTGGCAGAAAAGGCTCCGTCGCAGTGACGCCGTGTTGTAACTCCCCGCGGCAGAGCCGGCGGAGAATGCGCTCACCGGAATTCAACAGGAAAGATGGGCCGTTCCTGCCGGCTATTCCATGAGCCTGATATTGCCGTATTTGCTGATGACCAGCACTTTGCCGGAAGCTCCGCCGGCCACTTTTCCCCGTAGCGACTCCCGGGTATTCTCTTTCTGACGGTTGCCCCGGAATGCGTCTGACGGATAGGTAATGCTGCAGAACTCACAGGAAGCCTCCATATCGTAAGCGGCACCCTCCTCAATCCCCAGCGACACCTGGGCATAGCTGGAACTGACCTCCAGCAGTTCAAAACCAGCTGGGATACGATCGACCTTTACGGTACCATACCCCGATTCCAGTTTCAGCCGCTTGTTAAGCCTGCCAATCCGGTAATTGGTAAACTTGCTCTCCCCTTCCAGGGTGAACACCTCACCAAAATTAAAGGTATCGTACTTGGAATCGAGGAGAAAATCCCGCACCTTATCCCCGGTGACCGTGGAGTACTTGGAGTCCATTTTTATCCTCCCTGCAGTTCCGAAGAAAAGCTTTCCGTAGGAGAGGGAGATCAGGGCATCACGAAGAGTGCCGATATCGCCTTTTCCATACTCCAGTTTGAGGGCCAGACTGTTGCCCGCCAGCTCCGTAGCGGTAAAATTGCCGTAAGCAATGTCAAATTCACCCTGCCCCGTCAGCTTGTTAATCACCACATTCCCGAATTTGTTGTTGACGACCAGGTTTTTCTCAGCCGGAATATTGACGGAGTAGTCGATGCTAAAATTACTTTTAGTCTTCATGAGTCCTTCAATTTCCGTTACAGCCGAGGCAGTGGGGCCGTTTTTGCCGAAGGTCACCCTGATGGCCTCCAGCAATTCCCGGTCGCGGGAAGAATTCCCCCGAACGGTCACGACGACTTCTACGGTAACCATGTTACCGCCGTTGCTGTTGATGGCCACCTCCCCAAATTTATTGGTGATCATCAGGGTTTCCACTTCCGTAGCGGGCCAGCTTTTACTGAACCTGCGCGTGCCCTCTTCCGCTTGTGCCACCAGGGTGGACACCAGCAACAGGGCCATGAGAATCAAAATGTTAAGCTTCTTTTGCATGGCTTTTGGTATTTGTTTGTTTCACTTCCTCGAGTTTCTGCAGGACCATGGTGATGACATTCAGCCGGGCCTGGTAATACTCTATCATAGCATTGATAATTCTTTCGTCATGGGGATGGGCGTTGAGTTCTTCCTGCAGTGCCTCATATCTCTTTTCAAATTCCGCGAACTCCTGCAACATGATTTCATTCTCTTTCGCGGGGATCACACCGCTCCTGGCGAGCATGGCGAGGTTATCCATACCGGTGTTAATGGCATGGGTATAATAGTATTCGACTTCGGCCAGTTCCGGAGAGATGGAGGAAAGCGCCACGGTTCCTGGTTCCGCAGGTTTCATCCATATGCGGGCCTGGTTTACCGCAAGGAAAATAAAGACCACTGCTGCCGCCACCTTCCACACGGTATTCCAGGAGAAGCTGCGGTGAGGCTCCTCCTTTTCCAACCGCTTCCGGAAACGGTCAAAATGGCCTTCCGGGGGTTCAGCATCGTCTAACCTTGTCCGGTTCGCTACGATGAGCTCTTCTATATAATCCCGCTTTTCCATGTCCTTTAATTGTAGATGTACAAATCCTCATTTTTCAGCAACTCCCTGAGCCGGTTTTTGGCCCTCATATACTGGGTACGGATCGCGGAGTGGCTGATATTCAGCATTTTGCCAATTTCCTCATGGCCGTAACCTTCGATCAGGTGAAGGCTGAGCACCACCCGGTACCCGTCGGGCAGAGCCGCCATGGCCTTTTTGATCCGCGACAGGTCCACTTCCCCGGAAGATCGCGCCACATCATCAGCACCCGCATTCCGCTCGGTGACCTCTTCAAACTTCACCTTACGTTTCTTCAGACAATCCAAAGAACGGTTGATCACGATTTTTCGCAGCCAAGCCCCGAAACTCACCTTGCCCTGATAGGAACTGATCTTCCGGAAGGCACTCAGAAAAGACTCCTGCATCACATCTTCGGCATCAGCGCTGTTGCCGGTAATCCGGAGACTCACATTGTACATGCTCCGGTAGTAAATCCGGTAAATCTCCTCCTGTGCCCGGCGGTCCCCCGTCCGGCATCCGTCGATCAATGACTGGTGAATATTCTGGTATTCCGCTTCCAATTCTGCATTGTTTTCTGGTTCAATGACGACATCTCATCGCCGAATGTGGCACACTACTCTCCTTTTCTATAAAAAAAGTACGTCAGAGAAGCTTGCCCTTGATTTCCCGCAGGTCGGACTGGATGCCCGAGAGAGCCCTGCCGATCATCTCCCCGGAAAGGTTACCCACGGGGATCTCGGCACTGGTATAGTTGACAAACCGCCAGATCTCCCTGATGGAGGATCCGCTGACGGTGTAAGGCTCATAGGCCGTGTTCAGGGAGATAAGCCGCAGGGTTCCCTTTTCGCGCAATTGGTTCTCCACGATCTTGAAAACAATCCCCTCGTCGAGGGTCAGCACGATACAGGCCACCCTGTTGGAAAGGGAAAGCCAGTCCTGTACAAACTCCCCGGTGACCCAGGCTCCGTCGGGAACGGGAAGCATGGAATCTCCGCTCACCTGAAAGGTGCGGTATTTCCTGTCGCCAGGAAGAAAAGGCAACTGGTAGCGGGGAAGCTCGCTGATATACTCAGGGTCAAAGAAACCCCGCGTATAGCCAGCCTTGGCCTTTTCGGGCACCAGCTCTATGTTCTCCCGGTTCTCCCGGTCAACGGTCGTGGCCAGCACCCGTAGTTTCCCTCCCTTCAGGAAAACATCTTCGCCATGCTCCAGCATGTAAAGCTGATGACCGGTAAGGGCGGCCAGATCGACCTTGACCAGGGTATCAATGGCCATATTGTAATACTGTGAAAACTGTATCAGCGCCTGGATATTGGGCATAGCCACCTCATTCTCATATCCGCTCAGCGTCGGCCGCTTCATCCCCAGCACTTCCGCCACCTCATCCTGCGTTCGGTTCTTCCGCTTACGCAAAAATTTAATATTCCTTGCAAACAACATATCGTGAAATTGATTAAATTACCGACGAATATAATGATCATTTTTTAATCATTTGCACAACGAGCCGATTTTTTTACAGCCCGAAATAATTTCACCCGTGGTGATGGAGAGGAGCATAGCACATTTGGATATGGACACATTTTTTGTGTCGGTAGAGCGGTTGATCAATCCCCGGCTGATCGGGAAGCCTGTGATTGTAGGAGGGAGTTCTGACCGGGGGGTCGTGGCGGGGTGCAGCTATGAAGCGCGGGCTTTCGGCGTTCATTCGGGGATGCCTGTGAAGATGGCCCGCCAGTTGTGCAGTGATGCCGTCACCATCAGGGGGGATATGGAGCAGTACACCAAATATTCGGGGATGGTGACCGATATTATCACCGAGGCGGCGCCTCTCTGTGAAAAAGCCTCTATCGATGAGCATTATATCGACATTACGGGTCTCGACCACTTTTTCGGTTGCCAGAAGTGGAGTACCGAACTGCGGCTCAGGATCATCAGGGAAACAGGGCTACCGGTATCGTTGGGACTTTCCGTCAACAAGACAGTTTCCAAGATCGCCACCGGCGAAGCCAAACCCAACGGCATGCGCAACGTCCCCACCCCTGTGGTGCAGCCCTTCCTGAATCCCCTCTCCATCCGCAAGATCCCCATGCTGGGACCGCAGAGCTATAAGCTGCTCCGTTCCATGGGAATCATTACCATCGGAACCCTGAGCTCCATTCCTCCCGAAATGATGGAAAGGGTGCTGGGACAAAACGGGATTTCCATCTGGAAGAAGGCCAACGGCATCGATCCCTCCCCCGTCCAACCCTGGAGCGCACAAAAATCCATGAGCTCCGAGAGGACGTTTGAGCAGGATACCACTGACGTGCAACAACTCGAAAGGTGCATCATCAGGATGACAGAAGAGCTGGCCTTTGAATTGCGCACCAGGCAGAAAATGACTTCCTGCGTCACCGTGAAAATCCGCTATTCCAATTTTGATACCCACACCCTCCAGAAAATGATTCCCTACACCTCCTTTGACCATACCCTAAAGGAGATCTCCAAAGCCCTCTTCAGACAGCTCTATAACCGGCGGATGCTGATCAGGCTGGTGGGGGTTAAAATGAGCCGGCTGATCAGCGGCACTTACCAGATGGACCTCTTCGAAGATGCCCCGGAAATGATCAGGCTCTACCAAAGCCTCGACACCATACGTCAAAAATTCGGAAAACATGCCATCCACAGTGCTTCGGCCATCTGACAGAGGGGAAAACCAGGCAGCAGAGCCACGCCGCGGAACCTGATGGGGAACCTTGTGGGGAACCTGGTGGGGAACCTTGTGGGGTTTAATATTTGGAGCTTCTCTCCATATCGCGCCGGGTATCCTTTTCGCGGATGCTCTCGCGCTTGTCATAGATCTTCTTGCCCCGGCAGAGGGCAATCTCCAGCTTGGCCATCCCCTTATCGTTGAGGAAGAGCTTCAGAGGGACAATGGTAAGTCCCGTCTCTTTGATCTTGCGCTGCCATTTTAGCAATTCCCTTTTTTGAAGCAGCAGTTTCCGGTCCCTCTTCGCGATGTGGTTATTGCAGGTTCCCATTTCGTACTCCGAAATGTGCAGGTTCCGCACGTACAATTCATTTTTAAAAAACTGACAGTAGGAATCGGTGAGGTTGGCTTTTCCGTTGCGAATGGACTTGATTTCGGTCCCCACCAGCTGAATACCCGCATCGAGGCTCTCGAGAATCTCATACTCGAAGAAAGCCTTTTTGTTCTTGATCACGATGTTATTCTGCTGTTGGGCCATGGCATTTTCCCTTTACCGCTTACATTCCGGGGAAGGGAGCGCAAAAATAAGTAAATTCGGGGAGTTTATAGGAAGAAATGAGGATTTTCACGATCTGACAGGTTTGAAGGTTCCTTTTTCCTTTTCTTTCAGAAGCTCCTGAAGGCGGTACATTTCGTCGCGCAGGCGGGCGGCTTCGAGAAAGTCCAGTTGTTTTGCCGCGGCCTGCATCTCCTTTTTTGTGGCGGCGATTGTTTTTCTGAGGGCTTCGGGGGTCATGAACTGCACCACAGGGTCTGCGGCGACATCCTGGTGTTCGGCGCCTCCCGAGTAGGCCATCTCCCCCTGGCGGTCACTCCTGAATTCATAGCCGATGATCTCCCTGGTAGGCTTGATGATCTGCTGCGGGGTGATATTGTTCTCCTGGTTGTATCTGAGCTGTTTTTCTCTGCGGTAGTTGGTGGCGTCAATGGTTCTGCGCATTGACCCGGTGATGGTCGAGGCATACATGATGACCATGCCGTGGAGATTACGCGCCGCCCTTCCGGCGGTCTGGGTTAGCGACCTCTCAGAGCGGAGAAACCCCTCCTTGTCGGCGTCGAGGATGGCCACCAGGGAGACTTCCGGCAGGTCAAGGCCCTCCCTGAGCAGGTTAATGCCCACCAAAACATCAAAAATCCCCCTTCTCAGCTGCTCCATGATCTCCACCCTTTCCATCGTTTCCACGTCGGAATGGATATAGCGGGTCTTCACCCCGTTGTCGGCAAGATAGCGGCTCAGCTCCTCGGCCATCCGCTTGGTCAGGGTGGTCACCAGGGTTCTTTCGTTCCTGGCCGACCGCAGGCTGATCTCATGCATCAGGTCGTCGACCTGGTTGCGTGAGGGACGTACCTCTATGATGGGGTCCAGCAATCCGGTGGGACGGATCAGCTGCTCCACCACCACCCCCTCGCATCGGGAGAGCTCATAGTCCGCAGGAGTGGCACTCACATAGACAATCTGCCCCACCAGGGATTCAAACTCCTCAAAGGTGAGAGGCCGGTTATCAATGGCGGCAGGCAGGCGAAAACCAAAATCTACCAGGGTGACCTTGCGCGACCGGTCTCCCCCGAACATCGCCCTGATCTGCGGAAGCGTCACATGACTCTCGTCGATGATGGTCAGAAAATCATCGGGGAAATAATCGAGCAAACAGAAGGGGCGCGTCCCCGGAAGCCGCCCGTCAAAATAGCGGGAGTAATTCTCGATACCCGGACAGTACCCCAGCTCCTTCATCATTTCCAGGTCGTACTCCACCCGTTCCTGGATCCTCTTGGCCTCCAGGGGTTTTCCGTTCTCCCTGAAAAATTCGACCTGAGCCATCAGATCATCCTGGATCTGCCTGACGGACTGATTCATCCGCTCCTTCGTCGTTACAAAAATATTGGCAGGATAAACCACCGCTTCTTCCTGGGTCGCGGTCACCATTCCCGTCAGGGGATCAAAAAGGGAGAGCTCTTCCACCTCATCACCCCAGAAGACCACCCTGAGGGCCATATCGGCATAAGCTGGAAAAATATCGATAGTATCCCCCCTGACCCTGAAGTTACCCCGCTGAAAATCCACCTCACTGCGGGAGTACAGGGCATCCACAAGACGGTGAAGCAGTCCGTTGCGGCTCAGGGCCTGCCCCTTTGATAGGTTGATCACATGGGCATGGAAATCTTCAGGATTCCCGATTCCGTATAGACAGGAGACGGAAGAAACCACGATGACATCCCTGCGGCCCGATAAAAGGGAAGACGTCGTACTCAGCCTCAGTTTTTCGATATCCTTATTAATGGACAAGTCCTTCTCAATATAGGTATCGGTGGTGGGAATGTAAGCCTCAGGCTGGTAATAATCATAATACGAAACAAAGTACTCCACGGCATTGTCAGGAAAGAACTGCTTCATTTCACTGTACAGCTGTGCCGCCAGGGTTTTGTTATGGCTCAGGACCAGCGTCGGCCGCTGTACTTTCTCAATAACATTGGCCATGGTGAAGGTCTTCCCGGAACCGGTGACCCCCAGCAGAGTCTGATATTTCTCCCCGTTGACCACCCCTTCGGTCAGCTGCCTGATCGCCTCGGGCTGATCTCCCGTTGGCTTGTAATCCGATACTACACGCAATTCCATGACTCAGCAATGACTCGTTCAACATTTCCCAAAAAACACCCTTTTCTCATCCTCCGGCATTCTCCCTTTGGGCACTGCCTCCTTTTTCCTATCTTACGGTATTCTCCCCTTTAACACGCCCTCACTCTATTATTGTGAAATATACGGGGAAGTGGTCGCTGATTCCCCCGGTGTATTTATCCCCCACATAGGTTCTGTCGGGAGAGATCTCCCCTCCCCAGGTCCCTGAGGGCTTCCGAGAGCCCCGTAATCTTCTCCCGGTATCTGCCTTCATCCCACATTTTCCTTCCTGAGGGCAGGAATTCATTATCGCCACCCAATCGGGGATCGTCATGGGTATCGAAAAGATTCTCCACATTGTAAAAGGCAAAGGTCACCATGCCGTCCTGCACCTCCTGGTGTTTCCGGGAAGAAGGACGACAGCCGTCCAGCAGCACTAATGCAAAGAGCAACGGCAGGAGGAGCCGGAACTGCAGATTCATCGTCATTTCTCTTGCTTTCATAGCAGCATCAATCCGGATCCTGGGTGAGCTGTTTTCCTGTGGTCACCTCATAGTATTCCGTAACATCGACGGCCATCATCCCTCCGCTGCGGGCAGCCTCCATGCCCAGGCGTCCATCTTCAAAAACCTGACAATATTGTGGCTCCACTCCCATCAGCTCAGCACATTTCAGAAACGTGTCGGGGTAAGGCTTGTGTCTTTGCACATCCTCAGAGGACACCAGAATGGTAAAATATCTCTTCAGGTCCAGTATTTCCAAGGTTTTCCAGGCCAGCCGGCGATATCCGCCAGTGCCCACCGCCATGGGCAGCCGCCCGAAATTCTCACGAATCACCTCCACCACGGGTTCCACAGGCTTCATCAGGTGCATCAGCTTCTCATATTCCTCCTCCTTCCTGATGCCTATGGTCTCAGGATCCATGGAAGTCCCGAAAATGGCATTGATCTCCATAATGGTCTTTATGGCAGGGATTCCCGCCATGGCATTGAACAACTCCACAGGGAAGTCGATACCGTTTTGTTTCAGGATATTCCGGTAGGCCACATAGTGAACCGGCATGGTATCAGCAATGGTGCCGTCCAGGTCAAAAATAAGCCCCCTGGCCGCCGGGTCAATTCTTAATTTTTCCAAAACAATTTATTTACAAAGCATTAATTCGACCTGCAAAATTAACAATCTTTACCTCACTATCGAAACGGGTCATTTTTTGGGTTAATTTTGGGGAATAAGGAAGAATTTGAAAGTATGATCAGTAACTACACGATAATTACCGTTCCTCAGTGGGCGATATTTGCAGGGATCACCGTGATGATATACGGCTGGGCCGAAAAGAAAAGGATATTTGGCATCATCGGTTCCGGGATTCTGGTTTTACTGGGGCTCTATGCCGCCTGGATCGTCTTTTCCGGGAGTCTGGTGCCTGCCGGGGTACTGGATGCCGCCGATCCCATGGGCGACGGAGTGCTTTTCTCCCCTGAAGAGCTTCCCGTTGAAGGGCGCCTGCTTCCCCACTATTGGGGCATGGTCATCAACGGCATCCTGGCCCTGGCCGCCATGGCCGCGGAGCTATCCCGCAAAAATGCCGCCGCCCCACTGAAAATCATCACCGGAATATTCGCCATCCTCATCTTTTTCCTGATGATGGGCGTGGTGAAATCCTAAAAAGAACCGGTTAACCAAAAACGATAATATGGATCTCAAAAAATCTTTCGGAATTGGCAAGGAGGGAGTCAACGAAATTCCCCGCCCAAAAAAGCTGAATGAATACATTAACCTGAAACTTGCCGCCCTGGGACAGCCCATCGTCAAGCACTCAGGAAATGAGTTCCTTGAGCTGGCCCACGACCTGATCAGAAATCACCGGGAAAAGAACCGTCTTCTGTCGGCCTACCTTTGTCCCGCCGACCAGCGGATCCAGACCTTCCTCGACAGCTACCTCCTGGAATATAGCGACAAGGTGCACCCCAGGCTTCCGGCCCACACCTTTATCATCGACAGCCATGGCATTGCCAGGGCCCTTTCCCTCCCCCCCGACAAGGACATCTTTGTCTCCGACATCATCAACTCCTACCGCATCAAGCAGGGAGTCCTCCACAATCCGAAAAATGACAGACGCACCACCGAGGGAGTCTTTCATATAGCCGAGGGAGGATTGCCCATCCCCGACGACAAGAAATCGGTCCCCAAACTGACTTTTGGGCTCTTACTGAATGCCGCCCTGCACCCCCCGAAGGAGCTGATGCAGCTGCCCTTCACCTCCACCCAGGAAGAGAAGGCCGAAGTCTTTGTCTCCCTGCTTCTCAAACCGGTGGTGGCCCCGGGGGTCCCGGGAGTCTCCCCGCAGAAAAGAATGGAAGTCCGTTTTTTCGCCCCGGGGAACCTGGTGAGCAACCTTGACTTCGTAGAGTCGATCTTTGGCAACGGAGGCGACCCCTTCCTGCCCGAAAACGATTCAGCCCTTGATATTGAAGGGTGGACAGGCCATACCGGCTGCATTATTCTGGCCCCTCACCTGGTCACTCTGACCAAGAAAGAGCTGGGGTTGCCCCGCCTCGAAGAGGCCACCCCCCTGCAGGTCAGAGACGGTATGTTCTGGAAAGATGAAAACGAAAGGTACAACAACGGGAATGCCTTTAAAATCACCGCGCGCACCGAGGAAGGGATCATCGTCACCATCATCGCCGACAACTACTTCGGCTATTCCAAGAAAGAGGTCAAAACCCAGATCAGCTATTCCGCCAATCTCTTCGGAAATGCCGAAGAAGAACACGCAGGTGGCGCCATCGCGTTTCCCAGCTATAATTTGGGCGATGAATTCCGCCAGGACAGCCAGATCAGAGATAACGGACTGACCTTTGAAGACATGGCCGGTATGTATGGATCCATCATGGAGGTCCACGCCGACGGTTACGCCGTCGACAAAAAATACCCTGAAGTGATTTACGTTCCACAAGATGCCCTCTTCAGCCTCGCCGAACAGAAAATCACCTGGGAAAAGAAGGGAGAAAAGAAAGCTTTGCGTCTTGACCCTGCCTGCACCTACCTTCTCCCTTCAGGATACAAAATCAAGATGGAGAAGAACCCCTGGGTTCCCTCATGGCGCCTGGTGGGCATCGCCGCCGAAGGGACCTTCTGCCATAAACCCTGTACGGTATCGGGCGGGGGAAAATCTGAAATTTCCAAATCGATTAACGATGCCGTTATCTATGGCCCCTTCTTTACCGCCGACTTTGAAAAAGATTTTCAAATCGTGGAGGAGATCATCAACAAGGATTATAACAAGAAATTCAGGGATGAACAGCTCAACATAAGAGAAAGCAGACCTTTGCTGAGTCCCGCCCGCTCCCTGGGGTCGGTGATCAAGCTGCTCACCCCCTCCCCGACCATGTATACCGACGAATATAACCAGTGGCTGGAGAGCATTCCCCATTACATCAAGGGGCTGGTCCATATCGTCAAGAGGTTCTACAAACCCGAATGGGGCAACGACTGGAGGAAATTCTTCACCGTGGACATTATCGACGGCAAATTCGGCAATGAGCTGAAATTCAAGAACCGGAAGCTGGTCGCCAGTTATCTCCGGATCGGTCTGATGAATGACAAAGCCTGGCGGACTTTCAAGCTGAGGCAGGATTTTCTGGCGGCGTATAAACTGCAGATGGAAGATGACATTACAGCCTCCACGGTCGTTCCTGCCGGGAAGCTGAAAAATCTCTCCCCCGACCATCACGAGCCGGCCCTGAAGTTCACTTATAACTGTGAGTACCGTTTCTTTCAGCGCCCCGACGAAGCGATTAACCGGGGATATGACAAGCAGGCAGAGGCTGACCTGGCCACCCCCAGCACCTTTATCTCCAACTTCCAGCCCCTGACGGTCCCAGAAGCCGTGTCCATCATGGAAGATGCCATAGAATTTGACAAATACACGCTTCCCATCAAGAGGCTGATCACGGAAGTGGCCACGAAAAAGGATTGCACCTATTTTGTCTCTTCCAGCCATCCCCGCATTTTTGAGGGGAAACCCTCCAAAAACATGCGTTATCTCCAGAACCGCCCCGACATCGTCAGGCATATGGAGAAATATATCGCCGAGACGGGCACGCGGCTATTCAGGAAGGTGCCGGAGGGAGAATCTCTTTTATTTCCGGTGAATGCCGTGCTGGCAGGCCGCAGGAACAACCCCCCGGAAAAGGGCATCAGGTCGCTGGCGGTTTACAATCCCATCCATTATCAGGAATTGCCGGAACTCTTTATGGATTTTGTCTGCAGCCTCACCGGAAAGTCACCCTCCACCACGGGCGCCGGAACAGAAGGAGCCCTGACCAAGGGACCATTTAACGCCCTGAGTCCGGTGACCGACCTGAATAATGCCCTGGTCTCCTTTATCCTGACAGGGTACCCGGGGTTCACCACCGCAGCCGGATACGTCGGTCCCAAATACCGCGTCGACCATGACATCAGCTTGCTGGTACCCGAACTGTGGAGCCGCCTGCGCCCCGAAGAAACCGACCCCGCATTTATGATCAGCAACGGGATGCTCGAAAAACTCGAGGACTTCGACCTCAACAACCGAAAAGTACTGGCTTCTCGCCTGGGATACCGCATCACCGGAAAATTCGTGCGTACATATTTCGGCAGGGTCTTCGAAAATCCCAATGCCGTTTTCAATGAGGAGATGCTCAAACCGGAACTCCAGGATATGGAGGTCTTCGCCGATGGGATCGAAAATATCGTGGAAGCCCAGCAGAGGGTAGCCCTGAGCTATTTTAACGATGGCACCATTGAGGGGGCCTGTCCCCCCCTGAAGGCCCTCCTGCACATCATGGCCCATGGCCACTACGAAGGGAAAAATGCCGCTGACCCGGAAATCAGAAACCTCTTCACCAGGGAATCCCTCATGTCCAGTGACTGGTACCACGAAAGACTCCTCAATAAACAACTGAGTGATATCGCCCTCTTCCAGAAACATGTCAAATACCTCAAAAACTACCTGGTCACCTCCCTCAATATGGACGAAGAACAGGAAAAGGAAATCCACGAAAAGGTAAAAACAGCCGAAGAGAAACTCAAATTCCTCAAATCAACAGAATATCTGAAAAGCCTGGAAGGTTACCTGGGACTCGACCCTTTTGTCAAATAAACCATGTACCGGCGTGGCAGCGGTTCTAAAATACTGCCTAACTACTGATCTCATGTCTGAAAGGGGGAAAATTTTTGAACAAAACGAAAATTTTTCCCCTCTTTATTTACAACAGTATGAACAATATATCGTATATTTGATTGTCGTTCAACGGACGCATATCAAACGTTTAACCAAAGGACTAAACACATTATAAACCCAAAAAAAAAAACCAATGTTACCAGAAAGGCGATGTCTTGAATGCGGTGACATTTTACATGGCCGTTCAGACAAGAAGTTTTGTTGTGATCAGTGCAGAAATGTCTATAACAACAGACAGGCGGGAGAAACCTACAATTCAATGCGGCGGATCAACCGGATCCTGAAAAAGAACTTCACGGTTCTCAGTGGTTATAACAAAAAGGGAAGGGCGACAGTTTTAAGGGAAGATCTTCTGAAAAAGGAGTTCAACTTCGCCTATTTCACCCACCTTGTGACCAGCCACAATGGCCGGACTTACTATTACTGTTACGACCAGGGATATGCCCTGATTGACGGGATCAGGGTCATGCTGGTAAGAAAGCAGGAGAAGCCCAAAAAATTATCGCCAGGCTAAAGCAGCCCGGGGTTCTGGAGTATTCCCATCAGATGATCACCACCGGCAGGTCAGGGTAACAGCGGGAATTCCATCCACGGAAGAGGGAGTCAGGGAGATTCCCCCTGAGGAGTATCTTCCGGTGACATAACGACCTGTGACGATGCCAATTACAGCACCGGCGACGACATCACTGGCCCAGTGACGCTGGTCATAGATCCTGGAAACCCCGGCCGCCCCGGCAAGCGTATAGGAAAGCACAGGAACCCATTTCACCGAACGGTACTGTGAAGCGACGACCGAAGCCAGGGAAAAAGCCAGGGTAGTATGTCCCGAGGGGAAGCTGCTTCCCCGGAACGGTCCTTTCAGGTCATAGGGGGTGGCAGAGGGCCAGGCATCGGGGCGCTGGCGGCCCAGAAGCACCTTGGGAATCCTGACCAGCAATCCGCTCAGCAGCATGCTCTCGGCAGCCAGGTAACCTGTAGAACGGGCCACCCCATGATTTCCCAGCTCCCCGGCAACGAGAAATCCCCCGGCGATGAGAAATGCGACCTCCGACCCCAGGGGCTCTCCCACATGTTCCGAAAGGCCGTCGGCAAAAGATCCCCGATGGTCCCTGAAAAAACCGGAGATGGGCTCATCGGCCAGCGTAACCAGTAAAATTCCACCGGTCACGGCAGCCGCGGTCAGCCACTCCCTCCTTTCCCATCGTCCCGGAGAGAGGAAATAATCCCTCCCGTCAGTAGCCACATGACGAAGAAAATCCCTGTCCAGCCGCACCGAATCCTCCTGGGCACCTCCCCGGATCACCATCAGGAGAAAAAAAAGAGGGAGAAAAAACTTCATTTCCTCCTTTTTGCCTCTTCCCAATAAACATCCATTTCGGCGAGGGTCATCGATTTCAGGCTTTTTCCTTTAAGCATGGTCTGGCTCTCCAGATAGTTGAACCGTCTGATGAACTCCCTGTTGGTTCTTTCCAGGGCCGACTCGGGGTCCACGTTGTACAACCGGGCAGCATTGACCAGGGCAAAAAAGAGATCCCCGAACTCCGCCTCCATGCGTTCCTGGCTGTTCCCGTCTATCTCTTCCTCCAGTTCAGAAATCTCCTCCTTGACTTTTTCCCACACCTGCTCTCTTTTTTCCCAGTCAAAGCCTACACCAGAGGCCTTTTCCTGGATGCGGTTGGCCTTGACCAAGGCCGGAAGGGACATGGGAACGCCTTCCAGCACCCTGTTGTTCCTCCCCTTTTCAGTGAGCTTCAGCGCTTCCCAGTTCTCCTCGACTTCGCGGGCCCCTGTCACATTCACTTCCCCAAAGACATGGGGATGGCGGTAGATCAGCTTCTGGTTGATGCCTTCCAGAACATCTCCCATATCGAAGGAGTCCCGTTCCGAACCGATCTTTGCATAAAAAACGATGTGGAGCATCAGGTCACCCAGCTCCTTGCGTATATCCCGGAGGTCATTTCTCAGGATGGCATCCCCCAGTTCATAAGTCTCCTCAATGGTCAGCTTCCGGAGGGACTCTGGGGTCTGGGCGCTGTCCCAGGGACATTTCTCCCTCAGTTCGTCCATGATTTCCAGCAACCGGCGGAACTCCTGCAGTGCTTTCTCCATCCTACAGTACTTTTACCCTTGATTTATACTCGGCCAGGGCGTCGTCGAGACGTTGGCGGGCTGTGGTATCCCCGGGGACGTTATGCGACGGGTGGATATAGAGGTGAACCCCTCTGTCGGCCAGGATTTCAGCCACCGTGGTCACCATCATCCACACCAGGGTGACGAATCCCATGGTAGAGACAGGGCCTACCTTGTCAAAATGGTTTTTCAGGGGCACCGAGGCATCCACCAGGGGGACACACGAGTCCACCACGACATCCCCCAGTTCAAAAATGGTCTTGCCACAGGAGTGACGGGTCTGCTTGCCCTGAGATTCGGCAGCAGAACCACACACAATCAGCTTCATACCGCGCTTTTTGGCTTCCAGGGCCACGTCAATATTAACGTTGTTGATACCAGTATGGGAGAAGATCCACATGGTATCCCGGGCGTCAAAATCGTAGCCTTTCATGATTTCCACACCATACCCTTCGGCACGTTCCAGAAAAAGGAACTGGTGAACACCCATTTCCCCGGTGATTCGGGTAAAAAAGGTGAGGGGGAGTTCCACCATGGGGTGAAACCCCACAAATCCCCCGATACGGGGATACATCTCCTCCACGGGGATGGTGGCATGCCCGCAGCCAAAGGTGTGGACCCAGCGGCCTGCCTCAATGGTATCGGCCATGATCAGCGCCGCCTTCCTGATATTCTCCATTTGGGTATTCTCAATCTTTTCCATGACACTCCTGGCGTTGCCCAGCCATTCCAATGCTAACATATTCTCTGAATTTTAGGATTAATAAATAACATGTTTCCGGGTCTATTTTTTGGTTTCCCGGCCCTGCAGGGCCAGAAAACCTGCCCCTGCCAGTCCGGCATCCTCCTGTAGAACGGAGGGTTCAAAGGTGACGTCTTCAAATGCCAGGGGCTGCGCCCACCGGGAGGCTTCTTTGCGGATCTGGTCCAGCAGCCGCAGGGCGGGACCGAATACTCCCCCGCCCCATATGATTTTCTGAGGATTGAGGAGGCTGACCAGGTTAGCGGCAGCCATGCCCCAGTATCTGACAGCATCGGCAACCACCGCCGAGGCCACGGAATCCTCCGTTTCCAGGGCACTGAAGAGATCCCTGGCTGTGATGGAACCGGCGGGGATGTTGCGCAGGCGGCTTTCCATGGAGGGATGATCACGCAGCATATCCCCGGCACGGGCAGCCATGCCCGATCCCGAGGCATAATACTCCAAACATCCGCAACGGCGGTAACCCGCCTTCCAGGAAGACTCCACGGCCATCCAGCCCGCAGCTCCCGCTATGTCACCACTGCCGTGCAGTATCCTCCCCCCACTGAGGATACCCACCCCAATTCCGGTGCCAATGGCCATGTAAACCACGTCGGAGCATCCCCGGGCATTTCCCTTCCACACCTCTCCCAGCATATGACAGGTACGGTCACTGGCGAGGAATACTTCAGTTCTTCTCTGCGGAAATGCCCGCACCAGGAAATCCCTGAGAGGGAAGTTATCCCATCCGGCGATGTTGGGAGCCCATACGGTACCCTTCTCTGACCAGGCGATCCCCGGAACACAAACCCCCATCAGGAGTTCCCCGGAAGCATCCTCCGCAGCCTTACCCGCCAGTTCCGAAGCTACCGCGGCCACCAATTCCCCGGCAGCCCCATGGCTCCGCCCTTCAAGAAGCCGCATCAGACGAGCCACGACTTCCCCGCGATCATCGAGCAACGCACCCGAGACCTTGGTACCTCCCAGGTCCAATGCAATAACTGCCATATCCTTACGATTCTGCGGGAATCACCTTTCCGGGGTTTCCGCATGAAAGCAACGAAAGTACCAATTTAGATCCGAAATCCTCCCAGCTCCATCCATTTTTCTGGCGATGCCCTTATTTTCCGTAGCCCCGCCGCAGAATCATGACGGAGAATCAACCTTCTTCTTTTTTTTATAATTTTGAGGCAGAAAACTGTGACCATTTGGAAAAGCAAATTATTCTGGAAGGCATTGACCCGCTGGAATTTTACGGGATCAACAATGCCAAGATCAACCTGATCAAGACCTATTTCCCCAAGATCAGGATCACTGCCAGGGGGAATTCCCTTTACCTGCAGGGTGAAGAAAAGGAGCTCGACACCTTTGAGAAGAAGCTCACCTTTCTGCTCGATCACTACTACCAGTTCAACATTCTCACCGGAGAGATCATCGGACAAATCATGCTCAATGAGTATGACGGAGGGAATGGATCTCAGGACGAGGAACCCGATATACTGGCCTATAGTATTTCGGGGAAGCCCGTACGTGCCAGAACGCCGAATCAGCGTATTCTGGTCGATAAAACCCGCGATAATGACCTGGTCTTCGCCATCGGTCCTGCGGGTACCGGCAAGACTTATACCGCCATCGCCCTGGCAGTCAGGGCCCTGAAAAACAGGGAAATCAAAAGGATCATCCTGAGCCGTCCCGCCGTGGAAGCGGGAGAAAGACTGGGGTTCTTGCCCGGTGACCTTAAGGAAAAAATAGACCCTTACCTGCAACCCCTTTATGACGCCCTTATGGATATGATCCCCGCCAAAAAACTCGAGGAATTCATGAGAGACGGAACCATCCAGATTGCCCCCCTGGCCTTCATGAGAGGCCGTACCCTTAATAACGCCTTTGTCATCCTCGACGAAGCCCAGAATACCACCATCAACCAACTCAAGATGTTCCTCACCCGCATGGGCCTCAATACCAAATTTGTGGTCACCGGCGATATCACCCAAATCGACCTGGACGACAGAAACCAGTCGGGATTGGTACAGGCTATGAAAATTCTCAAAAACATCGAAGGTATCAGCATAGTCATGTTCGACAAAAAGGATATTCTCAGGCATAAACTGGTGCGCGATATCGTCGAAGCTTACGACAACTGGTCGGAAGAGAAGAAAAAGAGGGGGATCTCCCACCAAGCCTCCCCTGAAACGAAAAATGGGGAAGTAACCTCAGAAACGAAGGATATTCAGGGATAAATACTATTTTTGAATCACTTAAAAAAGAATAACATATGGATAATGCCCTGACAAAAACAGATTTTCAGTTTCCGGGACAAAAGAGCGTATATCACGGGAAGGTGCGGGACGTATACACCATAGGAGACGAATTGCTGGTGATGATAGCCACCGACCGTATTTCGGCCTTCGATGTCGTGCTTCCCCGGGGCATCCCCTTTAAGGGGCAGGTGCTCAACCAGATTGCATTGACATTTCTGGATGCCACCTCCGACATCGTCCCCAACTGGAAGGGGGCCTCCCCCGACCCCAACGTCACCATCGGGCTCCTCTGTGAACCCTATAAGGTCGAAATGGTCATCCGCGGATACCTGACCGGGCATGCCTGGAGACAATACAAAGCCGGGCACAGGGAACTCTGCGGGATTCTCCTTCCGGAAGGAATGGTTGAAAACCAGAAGTTCGCGGAACCTATCATCACCCCCACCACCAAGGCCGCCGAAGGGCACGATGAGGATATCTCCAGGGAAGAGATCATAGCCACAGGACTGGTCACGGAGAAGGAGTATGCCCAACTCGAAGAATACACCCGCAGGCTGTTCAACAGGGGCTCAGAAATGGCCGCCTCCAAAGGACTTATTCTGGTAGATACCAAATATGAATTCGGAAAAAAAGAGGGGAAAATACTCCTCATCGACGAAATCCACACCCCCGACTCCTCCCGCTATTTTTATGCCGAAGGATACAGCGAGAGACTCCGCAACGGGGAGCCACAGAAACAGCTTTCCAAGGAATTCGTCAGACAATGGCTGATTGAAAACGGCTTTCAGGGGCGCGAGGGAGAAAAAATCCCTTTCATGTCAGACGAATTTGTCGCCTCTGTTTCGGAGCGATATATTGAGTTATTTGAAAACATCACGGGTCACTCCTTTGTACGGTCTGACCTATCGGAGATGTCTGCCAGGATTGAAAAAAACGTCCTGCATTTCCTGGAAACCAACTCATAAACGACAGCCACATTTTGTTACTAAAGCATTTACCTGTGAAGAAAAGTGCGGTTTTCATATTCCTTCTTATTTGGTCCCTTGGAGCTGTCGGACAGGACGAAGCCACCCGTCTGTCCAAGGGTAGCATGGCTCCGGAATTTACTTTTGAGACTTCTCCCGGGAAGAGGGTACCAATCACCGGGTATCGAGGCAAGGTGGTACTGATCACCTTCTTTGCTACCTGGTGCGGCCCCTGCAGGCAGGAGCTTCCCCTCATCGACAGTGAAATTTATGGCCGCTATTCTGCCAGCAGCGACCTGGTCCTCCTTGTCTTTGGCAGAGAGCATGACTGGCCCACAGTTGAGAAATTCAAAAAAGAACAGCATTTTACCATGCCTCTCTTTCCCGATCCCGAAAGAAAGATCTTTTCGCTGTTCGCAGCGCAGAATATCCCGCGAAACTTCCTGATCGACAAACAAGGGAAAATTGTATACTCTTCCGTTGGTTTTAATAAGGAAGAGTTTGCCAGGCTGAAAGATGCCATAGAGAGTGCATTGAAATAGAACAACAAAACCAAAAACTAAATTATGAAAACGCCATCCATCGGATTCATTGGGGGAGGAAGAGTCACCCGCATTTTACTGCAAGCCTTTGCCAACAAGAAGATCAATCTTCTGCAAGCCTCGGTTTATGATAAAGATCCTGAAGTCATCAGGCTGCTGAAGCAAAGGTTTCCCGACATCCGCATCGGGTCCCTGGAAGAGGTGGCGGCACAGCAGGTGGTCATTCTGGCCCTTCATCCGCCGGTGATCATGGAGACCCTTGAGAAAATCGCCCCGGTCGTGACCTCAAAAACGGTGTTTGCCTCCCTGGCCCCGAAGATCACCAGCACCATGATCACCTCCAGGCTTCCCCAGGTGACCAGACTGGTCAGGCTCATCCCCATAGCCCCGTCGGTGATCAACGAAGGCTTCAACCCCATATGGTTCGCCCCCGATTTCCCCTCCGACGTTAAAGAAACGGTATTCCAGATGCTCGATTTCCTGGGAACCACCCTCGAAGTGGAAGAGAAAAAACTGGAAGCCTATGCGGTCATATCTGCCATGGCCCCCACCTATTTCTGGTTTCAATGGAAAAAACTGGTGGAACTGGGAAAGGAGTTCGGATTGGAACATAACGAATCAAAAGAGGCTGTTCTACAGTGCATGTATGGATCCCTCGAAACCCTCTTCAGCTCAGGAATGGAGGCCGCGGAAGTCATAGACCTCATCCCTGTCAAACCCATCGGCGAATTCGAAAAAGAGATCGAAACCATCTACGACAGGAAACTCAGGGAACTCTACGCCCAACTGACCAGTTAAAGAACAAGCTGATCAGATTAAAGAAGGGCTCCCCCTGCCACCGGTATGCTGGAAAAGATTGTTTTATAACATTCGCAGAATGTTGTACAATTCCTTCCCTCAGGGAGGGAATCTGGCATTTTGGCCGTAAATTCGTTTCTTGAACGAAATCAATAACGGATACACCCATGAAGGAGTTTTTGAGGAATTATCTGAAATACGTCAAATCGGGTAACCTGGAAACAGGAGACTTTGCAGGACCTGTGGTGACCATTTCGCGGCAGACCGGTTGTTCGGCCAGGCGAATCGCCATTAAACTGTCCAAAATACTGACCGGGTACAGCTATATGTCCGATACCAAAACCGAAAAAGAGTGGCTGTGGGCCGATAAGGATACGTTCAGGCAGACCATCAAGGAGGTGGAAGATGAGATGGTGGCCCGTAACATCAACAACCCCGAAATGCTCGAGAGTCTGCAGATGGTGGACAGAGCCTTTACCAAGGAGAAATTTGAAGGAGAAGTCGACGAGAACTCCCTGACCATTCTGAAGGACGTCATCGTAAAACTGGCCATCCAGGGAAGGTACATCATCCTGGGGCGGGGGGCAACCACTTTACTGGCCGATCTCCCCAATAAACTGAGCATCAGGCTGGAGGCTCCCCTCGAATGGCGCATCAACAGAGTCGCCCAAATGAAAAACCTCAGCCACCTCGAAGCAGAGGAGTACATCCTGAAGTCAGACGAAAAAAGGAATAAATTCACAGAATCGGTCATCGGGAGAACTTACGATAACAACGATTTCGACATCATCTTCAACTATGCCAGCCTCTCCGATGACCAGATTGTGGAGGTCATCGTCAACATCCTAAAAAGCAAGAAAATCATCTCTTTCGGGGACGAATACTTTTAATATTTGAAGACCTTTCTGCCGGCTTTTACCTGTTTGGAACGGGGATCAAAGGTCACGGGAAGTCCGGTGCGAAAGGCGGCATTGGCCATGATGCAGGCGATGGCGTGGTTATAGCCCGCCTCCACGGGGGCATGGGTCTCCTTGCGACTCCTGATGCAATCCATCCAATTGATCATATGCGCTGAAGTCATGGAATCACCGCTGGTATTGGCGGCGGTTTCCACATAAACCTTCGGAAGTTCGTATTCGGCCAGCATGTTGGCCGGCAACTTCATGGCCACGGCTTCCCGGTCACGCAGTCCTCCTTCGGGAGTCACCCGGTTGGTGTCGAGGTTGAGCATTCCCCCGTTGGAATAATAGAGCTCTTTGGTCCCCCCTGCGGAATTACTGAACCGTGACGAGTAAACCACCTGGAATCCTGTGGAGAGGTCACCTGCGGGACCATAATCAAAAACGGCGGTAAGGGTGTCGGCATTGGTGCGGCCGTCTTTCCACTGGTAAATACCTCCATTGGCCACCACGCTCCGCGGATAAGAAAGCCCCGTAAACCAGTGCACTGTATCAATCTGATGGCTCATCCACTGTCCGGGGATGCCCGATGAATAAGGCCAGAAAAGACGGTATTCCAGGTATTTCCGGGGGTCCCAGGCCGTTTTGGGGCGGTTCATCTGGTAGCGGCTCCAGTCGGTATCGCTTTCGCGGATGGAGGCACACAGGTCGGGACGCCGCCATCTTCCGGGCTGGTTGACATTCCACGTCATCTCTACCATAACGATCTCCCCGAATTTTCCCGACCGTATATAGTCGTTGGCCGCCATGTAGTTGGGGGCGCTACGCCGCTGGGATCCTATCTGGACCACCACGCCGGCCTGATGCACGGCCTTCAGGGCTTCATTGGCATCGTCCATGGTTTCGGCAAAAGGCTTCTCACAATAGGCATCCTTACCGGCACGCGCGGCCTCAGCCAGATGAAGGGCATGCTGGAAATCCGCCGTGCTGATGATGACGGCATCAATATCCCTGCGTCCATAAAGTTCCTCATTATTGCGGCAAAGGGCGGCATCAAATCCTCCCTTTTCCTTCAGGAAGGCCACGCCCTCCTCCCGGCGGCGGTTCCAGAGATCAGAGAGGGCCACGATCTCAAAATTCTGCTTTTGGGCATGGTCCATAAAACCAGGAAACAGGGATTGCCGGAAGCGGTCAGAAAAACCGACCACGCCGACGCGTACCCTGTCGTTGGCACCGGCGATCCTGTTATAACTCCGGGCAGAGACCCCCGGGATACCCCCCTGTGGCGATCCCGCCAGCACCCTGCTTCCCAGGGCGACCGCCGCCGTTCCCAGGGCACTCTTCCTGATAAATGACCTGCGTGATTCTTCCATATTTGATTCCAATATAAATATGATCATTATATGGGCCATTCCCGGGGTCGTCTTCCCGCCCGGGATGCCCTCAAAACAACTACAACACGGGTTCCCATCCGGGTTCGTACTCCCGGCTCCACAAACGCATGGCCTCCCTGTCATAAATGCGGCCTGTTTCCGTATCCACCTCAAAGGGTCGTCCAATCCGGGAAGAGATATTGGGATAATGGGTCAGCATCTGGCTGATGGCCCCGTCGCTAATGGGCGACCGCAGCGTTGCCTGGCCCCTGATGGCATCGAAGAAGTTCACCACGTGCAGGGTGGTCATATCGCCGCCGCCCCCCAGGGCATTGCCGGCCTCAGAACCCCCGCTTTTCCTTTCCCTGACCAGCTTACCCGCACGGTCATAAAGGCGGTAGCCGTCGCGATCCACATAGACCGTCCCCTCAGACCCATATATGATGGTTCCCCGGTCAGTGCCGTAAGTTTTGTATCCCGAGCGGGACTTGCCATCCCACTGGATCACCTTGTTCCCCGGGAAAGTCATGGTGGTCTCCATGGTGTCATACATGGTCCATCCATCGTTGGTGAAATGGCGTTTCGCGGCTTCTGTTTCCACCCGTTCGGGGTATTTCACCTGAAGGGCCCACCGGGCGATATCCAGCTCATGGGTGGCATTGTTCCCCGTTTCTGCGGTGCCGTAATCCCAGCCATACCAGTGCCAGTTGTAATCCCAGGTATCATGCATGTAGGGTTTCCGGGGTGCAGGCCCCTGGAAAAGCTCCCAGTCCAGTCCTTCAGGCACCGGCGCCGGCGTGGCCACGGGAACCTCTCCCCGCACATTGGTATAAAAAGCCACAGCCTTATAGGGAGTGCCGATCACCCCCCGGTGGATTTCCCCGATGATTTCAATGGATTCCGGGGCCGACCGCTGCTGGTTGCCCATCTGCACCTGCTTTCCGTATTTTTCCTGGAAGGCCGTCAGTAACTCACCCTCCCGGGGATTGTGGCTGCAGGGCTTCTCCACATAAACGTGCTTGCCCGCCTTCAGGGCCATCCAGGTTCCGGGAGCATGCCAATGGTCAGGGGTGGCATTGAACAGGGCATCCACATGCGGGTCTTCCAAAACCTTACGGATATCGTTCTCCAGGCGGGGTTTGTAATCGAGAAGCTTTCCGAAACGCACGGCCGCCTTCTCCCGCTGACGGGCCATCACATCACAGAGATAGAGAAGCTCGACATTCGAGGATTTCAAAGATATGGGTTCGGTAAAAGCATCCAGGCGCCTTCCCAGGCCGGCAATAGCCACAAAAATACGGTCATTGGCCCCGATGATCCGGGAATAACTTTTGGCACTCATTCCTGTCGATACTCCGCCCACCGATAGGGCTGCCGCACCTAACGAAGTGTTCCTGATAAAAAGACGTCGGTCCATGTCTACTATTTTTAGGTCTGTTATTGAATGCGTAACTACTAACTCTCCACGCCCGGAACTAAAACCCATGAACATAATCCCACGATCGGGGTTCATCACCAGGCATTTTTGGGGCATATCCTGCGCCTGCCCTCAAAAATAGTAATTTATTCCGGCAGCAAAACGGAAATTCCCATCCATTGCCAGGCTTGCAGAAAAATTCTCATATTTGCCATCACAATGACACAGATCATTCTGATATTGACAGGATATTTCCTGCTGATGACCGGGATTGGCATTTACTCCTTTTTCCGGATCAAGGGACTTCCCGATTATTACATTTCCGGGAAAAGAGGAAGTATAGGACAGGTCTCAGGGAGTCTTTTTGCCACCATTATGGGAGGGTCAGCCATACTGGGGACCATCGAGCTGAGCCAGAAAGCCGGATGGGCCGCCTTCTGGTTTCTCTTCAGTGCGGCGTTGGGGCTTTTTGTGTTGGCGCTCATTGCCGGAAAGGTCAGCCGTTTGGGGCACTATACCCTGCCCGAGATGATTAAACTCTTTTACGGCGAAAAAGCCGAACGCACGGCGTCACTGATGATTCCCCTGGCCTGGCTGGGAATCATCGCGGCCCAGATGATCGCAGGTGCAAAAATACTGACGGGATTAGGGCTCATGAGTTACACCCCCGGGGCTTTACTCTGCGGAACGGCGTTTATCCTGTACACCCTGCTCGGAGGCCAAAAGAGCATCCTTAAAACCGACTTCATCCAGGCACTGATCATCCTGGCGGGAATATTCACCATGGTGATTCTCCGCCTTCGCCACATGGAAAATCTGGAGATGCCGCCTCTTCGTCCTGCGGCCTTATTCAACGAAAACTTCACCTTTGCCGATCTCTTTTTTCTCCTGATCACCTATTCGGTGACCTTCGTGGTGGGTCCCGACATCTACACGCGCATCTTCTGCGCCCGTGATGAACGGGTGGCCCGGCGCAGCGTACTGCTGACCGCCCTGCTGGTGGTTCCTGTGGCACTGGCCCTCACCTTTCTGGGAATCACCGCTGCCGCCTCAGCAGGTGTAGAAACCGGAAAATTCATCCTTCCCGGAAGTTCGTTCCTGCCTCCCTGGGCCCTGGGATTGCTGGCCGCGGCCCTTCTCTCCGCCGTAATGTCCTCAGCCGACACCACCCTGCTCACCTCATCGGTCATCCTCACGGAACTCACCATCGGCGATCTCGATAAAAAAGGATCCCTGACCATCACCCGTTTATTCATCCTGCTGCTGGGTGTGGTGGCTATGGTGATCGCCCTGAAAGTCACCTCCATCCTGAGCGCCCTGCTCTTCGCCCTCTCCTTCTTCTCCGGGGCTTTTATCCTCCCTGTAGTGGCGGGTCTCGCCGGGTGGAAAGTTAACCGCCACCGTGTCTTCGCCGCTATGATCGCAGGAGGAACCCTCGCCCTGGCCGGGAAAATCATCAACGAATCCTGGCCGGGATACGGAGGCCAGCTGATCATCCTTACAGCCTTCATTACCAATGCCGCGCTCCTGCTTATTCCCCGACAATTAAACAAAAAAAACACTCCCTTTAGGAACAGGTGATCAATAATCAATAAAGATTTCCTAATTTTGGTGCGGGGTAAAAAAACCAACTGAAAATGAAATTAACCACAAACAAAATCCTCCCCATTATTGCTCATGATCTGAAGGATCCCCTGACCTCCATTTCCGGGATTTCCGATATTCTGGCCACCAACTGGGAAGATTTCAACGAAGCTGAAAAAAAGGATATTCTGAACGATATCAGGGATACCTCAGATTCAGCCCTTAAACTACTTACCGAATTACTTGACTGGAGCAGAAAAGTCAGTTCTTTTTCAGAACCCGAAAAAAAGATGTTTGATGCAGGTCGGGAAATCGCCACCCTTCTTGAGGCCGTCAGCAGAAAGGTGCGGTGGAAAAAGATCCTCCTTAAGAATGAAGTTTCCGGGGAAATTCCACTTGAAGGGGATGTGAATATGTTCAATGCAGTCTTCAGGAATCTTCTGGCCAATGCCATTAAATCGTGCCATGAAGGGGGGAAGATCATCGTTTCGGCCCTAAGAAAGGAGCAGGAGTGGGAGTTTTGCATCACCGACAGTGGCGTGGGGATGACCAGCCGGCAGGTGGAGCTTCTCTTTTCTGAAGAGAAACCCATTCCCGGGCAAACGGTTCCTGAGAATTACGGAAACGGCTTTGGTCTGATCCTATGCCGTGATTTTGTCAAGATTGCCGGAGGACGCCTCTGGGCTGAAAGCACGAAAGGCATAGGCACCCGTGTTTACTTCACTTTTTAAATTTCACACGTAGATCATTTTCCGGGTCATTCCTCCGTCGATCACGAAGTTTTGACCGGTAATAAAGTCATTTTTGGGGTCGCACAGGAAGAGAATCAAGCGTGCGATATCTTCACCGTTGCCCACCCTTCCCGCGGGGTGCTGGGCATGATCTTCGGGGCTCAGTGGTTCCTGGCGGGCTGTGGAGCTTTTCCGGAGGGCTGAAACGTCGATCCACCCCGGGGATATGGAGTTGACCCTGATCCCTGGCCCCATACTGATAGCCAGGGCATGGGAGAGGGCGTAGACGCCCCCCTTGGAAGCTGAATAGGCTTCGGTATGGGCCTCCGACTGAAAAGCCCGTGTGGAGCAGAAATTGATGATGGCTCCCTGGCGTTTCCGGAGTTCCTGCTGGCAGGCGCGTGCCGTAAGAAACGGCCCCGTGAGGTTGACCTCCAGAACACGGCGCCACTCCGCGGGCTGCAGATCGGCCAGGGGTTTGTTGGCATGAATGGCGGCATTGTTGACCAGCACATCAATCCTGCCCAGCACCGCCAGCGTCTCCGCCAACGCCCTTTCTACCTCTTCCTCAGAAGAGACATCACACGGCAGGGCCATATAGCCCCCATGGCCCGAATGCCTCTGCCGCTCCTCCTCCAGGGCTTCCCGGTCATGCTCCCACACAGACACCTTGAAACCTTCTGCAAGAAGGGCATCAGCCACGACGCGCCCGATACCCTGGGCTCCACCAGTCACCACCACCACTCTTCCTGGTCCTGCCATTTCCATTTACCGACAATTTTTCATGAACAACTGTCACATCTCACCCATGCTATTCCTTTGTCCGGGGCTTTCAGACCACCTCATGAAATTTCCGGGGAACCGGCAATTCAAAACGCATCTCCCTTCCGGAAACCGGATGGAGGAAGGCCAGCACCGAGGCATGCAGCCCCAGCCTTCCCAACGGATTGGTAGCTGCCCCGTATTTTTTGTCCCCAGCCACGGGGTGACCGATATCGCCAAGGTGCACTCTGATCTGGTTTTTCCGGCCGGTAAGCAAGGTGCACTTCAGCAGGGTGTACCCCGGAACCTGTTTCAGGGTTTCATAATGGGTCACCGACCAGCGGCCATCCCCCTCTTCCTGGGAGGAATACACCACGCGTGCAGTGCTCTCCTTCAGGTAGGAGGTGACTTTTCCTGATGGAGGATCCACGACTCCCTCGGCCAGGGCCACATAACTCCTTTCCAGGATGATGTCATTCCACGACTTCTGAAGGATCTTCTGCACACGGGCACTCTTGGAGAATATCAGCAGCCCTGAAGTCTCCCTGTCCAAACGGTGAACGATGAAAATCTTCCCATCGGGCTGGTTGCTCTTCACATGATCGTAAAGCAGGCTGTAGGCCGTAAACTTCTCCTTGTTGCCGGTGGCCACCGAAAGAACTCCCGCATGTTTGTCAATCACAATGATGTCGCTGTCCTCGTAAATAATGGTAATTCCGCGGTAGTTCTTTCCCGGAGAGATTTTATTCCGCGAAACGGTCACTTTCTGCCCAGGGAGCAGGGGAAGGTCGAACTGGGAAACCGGATTTCCGTCGACCACCACCTGGCGGTTCCGGAGGTAGCTTTTTATGTTGTCCCTGTTCTTGTGGGGCATCTGCTCCAGCAAAAAGGGCATCAGTTCACAAGCCGTGCTGACGGTGAATGCCGGATCCCGGGAAGGTTTAAAACGGCGGCTTTTTTCTTTTTTTTCCATGAGGAAGGGATTTACTTCATTTTTCATTCTTTCCACACCAACACACCTCCGGAGTTGATCACCCGGGTGCCGGTCATAATGACGGCTTGTTCGCCTAGTTTCATTTCATAGGGTTTATCGCTGTAGTTAAGCGCTATGCCAAAGCCGTCGCGGTATTCCACGGTCACGCCGGGGGGATAGTTCTCCACGGGAATCTTCAGCTGACGGTAGAGTTTCAGCAGCAGTTCCTTTTCCAGCTCTCCGCTGCGGCTGTCCACGCCGATGTAAGTGACGGTTCCCTTGCCCAGGCGATGGTGGGTCACGGCAGCTTTCCCGGAATAGAAATCACCGCTGAAGGTGGCCCAGGTTTCGGTGCCGCTGTGGGGTTTGAGGATCTCTCCCCAGCTGGTCCAGGCATATTTCTTCCGGTTGAAGACCACAGAATCGGGGGCATGGGAAGGCAGGAGGTCATAATATTCGATTTCCGCCCCCATGAGATCACGGGTAGGAGCGGCAAAAGGGGCCTCCCAGAAGTGCCCGTTTTTGTCCTGGTGCCCCGTGCGCACCGTCATCACCAGGTTTCCACCTCCGGCAGCGTAAGCCTTCAGTTTTTCCAGGACCGCCACATCCACCTGCTGAAGCGCCGGAACGATCAGCACGGGATAATCCTCAAACCGGGCGGTATCCCTGACAAAATCGACAGGTGCGCCAAACGATTTCAGGGCTTTATAGTATTTGAGAAAATGGCCTTCGCTGTTCCATTCGTTGGTCTGCCGGTTCATGTTGATGGCCATCACGTTGTCGGCATCAAAGAGAAGGGCGGCCTTTCTTTTGGTATAGCGGGCGGGCAACTGGGCCTTGGGGTCGTAGTTTTTCCGCAGTTTTTCGACCTCCCGGGTAAAAAGGGAAAATTCCAGTCCTCCCGGCGTGGGGGTAACCCCATCGGGACCCACGATGCCGTAGTGGTACTGTTCGTATCCGTAAATGGGGGCCCTGAAGCGGTAAGTACAGGTGAATTTACTTCCTCCCGCGAAGACATGCCAGAGCCACAGGGTAACGGCCCCCGGCAGCGGTTGCGAATTAACGGTACCCCAGTTCACCTGTCCGGGTTGCAATTCCATCACCCCGTAATAGCCTTTCATGGGTCTGAAAAAGTCATTGGCCATGCCAATCCTGGTATACTCACCCAGGCGGTATCCCTTCCGCCCGATGCCGCGGTCTCCCCCATACACCATATAGCGGGTATAGGAGACAAAGTCGAGTTCTCTGCTCTGGCCGATGTATCCGACATCATACATGGGGATATAGTTGGAAGTGATCCACTGGGTTTTCGAAGCATGTTTTCTGATGACGCGTGCCTGGTCATCCAGAAAAGAGGAGGTCTCCTGGTCGGCAAAACGGCTGTGGTCGAGCCTTTGGTGGTAGTTGGTCCCCCACTGGGAAGGCCGGGGGATATTGATCTGATCAAAACTGCTGTATACAGCGCTCCAGAAGCTGGTTCCCCAGGCTTTGTTCAGGGCGTCGATGGTTTTGTATTTTTCTTTCAGCCACAGGCGGAAGCGCTGGTGGGCATCATCCCCGAAATCATGGAATTTTCGGGGCTCGTTGTCGAGCTGCCATCCGATGATGCGGGCATCCTGTCCGTAACGGCGGGCCAGTTCCTCCACCATTTTCAGGGAATAGCTCCTGTAGTAGTTGCTGCTGAAGGTGGCATGCTGGCGTGCCCCGTGGTCATACAGGGTGCCGTCCTCGTTCTGTAGCAGGATTTCCGGGTGTTTCCGGGTCAGCCACACGGGAGGCGTGGCCGTGGAGGTGCACAGGACCACCCCCAGGTTATATTTGGCCGCCAGGGCCACCGCCCTGTCAAGCCAGGCAAAATCATACCTCCCCTCTTCGGGCTCCAGCTGGGCCCAGGCAAACTCCGCGAAATGGGTGAACTCAAAACCCATCTCGGCCATTGTCCTAATATCCCTCTCCCACTGTGAAGAATCCCAGTGTTCGGGATAGTAATAGGCCCCCACGGTGGTCAGCTGCGACGGGGGGAAAAACCGGTTACCGTCCTGAGCGGAAAGTAAAAGCGTGAAGATCAGCAGTGCGGCTATCAGGAAAAGTTTTCTCATGGCTGTCAAGTATTTCTGAAACCGTGAATGATGGGGCCAAGATAGCAAAAAAAAAGGCGACTTAATGGAGTCTCTCTTTTTGACCCGCTGAACACACAGGTCCCCATGATGTTAATCAGCTTTTCTGATGTTAATAAATGGTATGTTCGCAGCCACATAAGGACCAATAAACAAGGAAACACATTGAATATGAAATATCCATTTGATTATTATGCACCAACCGCAATGATTAAGCCACATGGATATTACATCTGTTTCACGGAATGTACCATTACCACGTAATATTTTAAGCAGATGAATACAACTTATGATCTTCATCCCCACCCCCTGGTCAGGCATCTGGGCAAGCCTGCCGCACAGTTCACCCGTGAAGACCTCATCCGTTTTGTGGAAGAGCGGCGGATTGGCATGGTCAACTTCAGATATGTGGCCGGCGACGGGCGGCTGAAAACCCTCAATTTTGTAATCAGCGGCCGGGAACACCTTTATGATATCCTCACGTATGGGGAACGGGTCGACGGCTCGAGCCTCTTCCCCTTTATGGAAACGGGCAACAGCGACCTTTATGTGGTGCCCCGCTACCGCACCGCATTCCTGAATCCCTTTTCGGAAGAGCCGGCGCTGGAAATCCTCTGTTCCTTCTTCGACCACCGCGGAGAACCCCTGGAACTCTCTCCTGAATATATCCTGCAGAAAGCCATCAGGGAATTCCGTAAAAACACGGGTTTCAATTTCAAATGCATGGGGGAACTGGAGTACTACGTGAACAGCAAGTCCACCGGGTTTTTCCAGGCCACCGACCAGAAAGGGTACCACGAGTCTGATCCTTTTGCCAAATTTGAGGAGATGCGCAAGGAGGCCCTGAGGCTGATCGCCGCCTGTGGCGGACAGGTCAAATACGGTCATTCGGAGGTGGGCAATTTTATCAAGGAGGAGGAATCCTTTGAGCAACATGAAATTGAGTTTCTGCCCACCGATCCTGAAGAGGCCGCCAATCAGTTGATCATTGGGAAATGGGTCCTCCGCATGTTGGCCAAGCGGATGGGCGTCGAAATCAGCTTTGCCCCGAAAATCACCTCGGGAAAAGCCGGAAGCGGACTTCACTTCCACATGCTCCTCGAAAAGGAAGGGAAAAATGTGGTGCTCGAGAACGGGAAGATCAGCGACCTGTCGAAAAGGGCCATTGCCGGCATCCTCGCCGTGGCCGACGCCCTGACGGCCTTCGGGAATACCATCCCCCCCTCCTATCTGCGGCTGGTGCCCCACCAGGAGGCCCCTACAAACATCTGCTGGGGCGCCCGCAACCGCTCGGCACTGGTGCGCGTACCCCTGGGGTGGACGGGAAACATCGCCATGGCGGCCACCGCCAACCCGGTGAATCCGCCAGAGGTTCCCACGAACGGGAGCAAGCAAACCTTTGAATTCAGGGTCCCCGACGGCAGCGCCGATATCCACCTCATCATCGCCGGACTCATCGTGGCGGCAGAACACGGTCTGGAAATGGAAAGCGCCCTGGAAATGGC
>CAZMMX010000023.1:0-45373 GCA_964567485.1 uncultured Prolixibacteraceae bacterium
CCTGGTGGGTGCTGAATCCCATGATGTCGAGGCCGGCATGGAAGGCTTTCCGCTTAAGCATCTGGAGGTAGCCATTCTCCTCGGAAGTCATCTGCATCAGCAGGAATTCGATGCCGTCGAAGCCCATTTCCGCGGCTTTCTCGATGCACATTTCGATGGGAACATTCTCCTTGGGCCCGTTGAACTGCCAGAAGGAATAGGTGGAAACCCCGATCCGGTTCGAAGGCCGTGACGGAGTGGAGGGGGTTGCTGTTTGCTCCGTTTTGGGGGCACACCCTGGCACCGTCGCCACCATCGCGGCACCTGTGGCAGCAAGTGCCGCTGTTTTCAGAAAATCCCTGCGATTGTTGTCCATAATATTTCTTTTAAACCCTAAAAATAACCATTTCCGTTGAATGCACAACTCCAGTACCCGGAAGTGTGACCTTTTACCCATGACAAATTCATCATTTTTACCTATCTTTATGACAACACGTAAAGGAAAGATTCGTGATGATAAATCCGGAGGACAGACATCGGGTAACCGGACAATTGACACTCCTCGTGGCAGAGCCTGCGAGGAATCCGATTCCGTCAGGGCATGCTATAGTTTCGCTAACCCCGCAGCAGGGCCGGCGAGGAATGCGCTCACCGGAATCCAAGGGGAAGGGGAACCCCCTGCTTTGGAAAATCCATTCCTGTTTTAAGAAACCATCTTCCCTTTTGAGGAAACCATTTTCCCTCATGTGGACCATGGCGGTGCTTTTTCTTGCGGTCCTGATTCCGGAGGGCATAAAAGGACAGGAAGCCACCAGGGAGAAGAGCGATCGTCAGCCTGCGGTGGCCGGGAGTTTCTACCCTTCCGACCGGCAGCCACTGATGGCCATGCTGGGGCTTTTCTTTCCGGCGGAAGGGGTGAAGGAGTCAGGAGATCCCATGGTGCTGGTGGTTCCCCATGCGGGGTATATCTTTTCGGGAGAGGTAGCTGCGGCGGCCTATAAATTCCTTCCCCGTGAGAAGAGCTACCGTCACATTTTCATCATCGGTCCGGCCCACCGGAGCTATATCAACGGGGCCGCCATATATACCGCCGGCGATTTCGTCACTCCTCTGGGGAGGGTCCCCACCGATCCTCTGGGGGCGGAACTGGCAGCCCGAAGCCGTAAAATCAGCACCGATCCCTCCCTTCACCGGCAGGAACACTGCATCGAGGTGCAGCTTCCCTTTCTTCAGTACTGGCTGAAAAAGCCCTTTACCATCGTTCCCATCCTAGTGGGCAGTCAGTCGGAAGCCTTCGCCACCGAACTCGCCAACCTGCTGGCCCCCTATTATTCCGAAGAAAATCTATTTATCGTCAGTGCCGATTTCTCCCACTACCCCAATTACGACACGGGGCGCAAAGCCGACCACCTCACCGCCGCAGCCATCGTAACCAACGACTCCCGGGAATTCATGAAGGTGAAGGAGGCAAATGAAAGCCGGTATGCCCCCGACCTGGTCACCGCCACCTGCGGATGGATGCCCATGCTTACCGTACTCAAAATCACGGAAAGGGACGACCAGCTGGTCTTTAGAAAGGTGATGTACCGCAACAGCGGGGATTCGCCCCACGGCGATAAGGACAAGGTGGTGGGTTACTGGGCCCTGTCGGCCTCCCGGGAAGCGGGGAGTACAGCACCGGCCGGCCACGGGGGCGTCTTTTCCCTGACGGAGAGGGAAAAGATGACGCTTCTGGAGCTGGCCCGCTCTACCATTATGGCACACCTGCGCCACCGTCCGCTGCCGGAAGTCGCCGCCAGAGAGCTCACCCCGGCCATCACCGCCAAAGGAGGGGCTTTTGTCACCCTCCGGAAAAAAGGGGAGCTCCGCGGCTGTATCGGCAGTTTCTCATCGGCGCAACCCTTCTGGCTCACGATACGCGAAATGGCCCTTTCCGCCGCTACCCGCGACACCCGGTTTTCCCCCGTCACCATTGGCGAAATGAGCCAGATAGAGATCGAGATCTCCCTGCTCACCCCCCTGAAGAGAATCTCCTCGGTCAGCGAGTTCCGGCTGGGCCATGACGGCATTTACATCCGCAGAGGCTCCCGCTCGGGGACTTACCTGCCCCAGGTGGCCGAAGAGACGGGGTGGACGACCACGGAATTCCTGGAACACTGCTGCCACGACAAAGCCGGACTCCCACGGGATGCCTGGAAGGAAAAGGATACGGAACTCTATACCTACCAGACCCTGGTCTTCAGCGAGGGTGAAGTTTCCGGAACCACAAAAGGAGAGCCCCGGTAATGGAAGGCCCCTACCATCTGATCCTCCTCGTCCTCCTGTTTACGGCTGCTTATCTTCTTAGCCTGCTGCTTGTAAATACGGGGATCCTCAGCAAACCCCTCCACCGGAAAATCTGGAATTACCTGCTGCTGGTCTCCTTTCTGGGTTCGGGAATCCTGGGGATTCTCCTGGTGATCAGGGTCAACTACCAGTTGGAATGGTCTTTTCTGACCCCCCTGATGACTTGGCATGTCGACACCGGCATCGTCCTCTGCCTCATCGCGTTCTTCCATCTCCTCAGGCACAGGGCCTATTTTCTGGCTGGGATCAAACGGAACACCACTTCCGAAAAAGAAGAAATCGCCAATTTAAGTTATGGCAGCGAGAGAGGGGATGCTGTCATTTCTGCGGAAACAGCGGCCGCCGTTCCGGAGGTCCCGACGCTTCTCATCCTGGGCGCCGGGTTTTTCGCCACGGTGGTGCAGGTGCTGCTCATCAGGGAGATCACCACGGTGTTCCAGGGAAATGAGCTGATGATGGGATGGACCCTGGCCATCTGGATGTTCCTCACCGGAATGGGCACCTTTGCGGGACGGGCACCGAAAACGGGCCTGGCCACGCCCACCCTCCTCCGCCTCTTCCTGTTCCTGGCATGGCTCCCTCCCCTGCTACTCATCCTCATGAACGGCGTCCGCCACCTCCTCTTTTCTCCCGGACAGCTCATCCACCCCCTGTGGTTCCTTCTGGTGGTCCTGCTGCTGCTGGCCCCCCTCTGTCTCCTCTCAGGATATGTCTATGCCCTGATGGTTCACCTATCGGGGAACCGGGAAAAGGGCTTCACCCGTATTTATGCCCTGGAAGCCGCAGGCAGCCTGACCGGAGGCATCATCGTCACCTTCCTGCTGACACGGTGGTTCTCCATTGCCCAGTCCCTCCTCCTTACGGCCATCGTCATTCATATCCTCCTTCTGATTTTCACCCGCCGGAAGCACATCATCGCCTCCCTCCTCCTGGTTCTTGCCGTCACCCTGCTCTTCTTTCTCCTGCCTGTTGACCTCACCATCAAATCGTGGCCACTTACGGGCCACCATGTCGTCGAAACCCGGGAAACCCCCTACGGCAACATCACGGTCACGGAAAACGGCGGGGAATATAACTTCTTCGAAAACGGAAACCTCCTCTTCTCCACGGGCGACATGGTGCTCAACGAGGAGTATGTCCATTTTGCCATGGTCCAGCATCCCAACCCCGAAAATGTTCTTCTGGTTTCCGGGGGAATGGCCGGCATGACCGCCGAGATCCTCAAATATCCCCAAGTATCGGGGGTCGACGTGGTGGAACTCAACCCTGATCTGGTAAAAATCGCGCGTGACTATCGCCGGGAGGCTGAAGACCCCCGCCTTCACACCATCGGGGGCGACGGACGGCGGTATATCCAGAATACCCGGAATCGTTATGACGTGGTGATCTTTACGGTTCCCGACCCTTCGAGCCTCCAGATCAACCGCTACTATACCGACGGCTTCCTGCGCCTTCTCAAAGGAAAACTCCACGATGATGCCGTGGTGCTCTTTGGCCTCTCCTCCTCGGGGAATTATATGACTCCCGAAAAGGGGAAGATCGGGGCTTCCCTATACCACACCCTGAAGAAGCACTTCAGCCAGGTGCTCATCATTCCCGGGGAAAGAGATTACTACCTCGCTTCGGAAGCGCCCCTCACGGCGGCCATCGGGGAAACCATCGGTAAAAGAGGGATCACGGCTTCCTATGTCAATCCCGACTACATGGACGATGCCTCCCTGGTAAGCCGCGGGGAAGGCATCAGGGCGGCGGTGAGTGCCACACCCCTGGTCAACAGCGACCGTCAGCCCCTGCCGGTGTTTTACCACTCCCTGCAATTCCTCGCCCTCTATGCCGGCACCCCCCACTGGATCATGGTCCTTCCCCTGGTGCTCCTGCTGCTTCCCCTGCTGTTGCTGACCCCGGTATCAGCGGGGATGTATGTCACCGGCTTTACGGCCTCCTCGGTCGAGGTCATGCTTATCTTCTGGTTCCAGATCCTCTTCGGCAACCTGTATGCCACCCTCGGACTCATCTTTGCCCTGTTCATGGGAGGGCTGGCCGTGGGCTCCCTGGCAGCCCGCAGGAGGAAAGGGAGTAAGGCCATGCTCATCGCGGGGCAGCTCCTCCTGGCCCTTTACATGCTCCTCTTCCCCCTGCTGTGGCGTACCACGGAACTCTCCCTGTCGGGATTCCTGGCATGGCTCATTTTCCTTCCTTTCCTTTTGGTTCCGGCCTTTCTCACCGGATTCCTTTATGTCGCCACCACCGTCAATGTCCAGGGCCCCGCCCCCCGTGCCGCCGCTGCCGTATACGCCGCCGACCTGTGGGGATCGGCCCTCGGCGCCATCCTGGTCACCTTTATCATGCTCCCGGTCTTTGGCATCACCACCACTTCCCTGATCCTTGCCGCCGTTAACGGAGGAGTCATCCTTCTGTTTGCCCGGAAAATTTAGTATATTTAAGGGTTCACAATTTCACCAGTGACAGGGGTAAATCACCACCACATAAAATTTTTATCAGATGAACCGTATCAGTAAACGGGAGTTTTTAAGACTTTCGGCCCTGGGGGCCGGGGGATTGCTGTGTCCTGTTTCCGGGTTTTCGGTGCCTGACAAAAAGCATCCCGGCAGGTTCAGCAGGGAGGCGATCTGGTATACCGTCACGCCCCGTGGGGTAGTGTGCGGGATCTGTCCCAACGAATGTACCCTCCGTCCCGGCGAGGTGAGCATATGCCACAACCGCGTCAATATCGGGAATAAGCTTTACTCCATCGCCTATGGCAATCCCTGCGCCATCCATGCCGACCCCATTGAGAAGAAGCCGCTTTTTCATTTCCTGCCGCAGAGCCGCGCCTTTTCCATCGCCACGGCAGGGTGTAACTTCGCCTGCCTGAACTGCCAGAACTGGCAGATCTCCCAGACCAGTCCCGATAAGACTGCCAATGCCGACCTGATGCCCGATGCCGTGGTGGCCAACTGCATCCGCAACGATTGCGCCTCGATCGCCTATACCTATTCCGAGCCCATCTCCTTTTACGAATACATGTTTGACACGGCAAGGATTGCCCGGAATGCAGGCATCAAAAACGTGATGGTCTCCAATGGTTATATCAACCCGGAGCCCCTGAAAGCCCTGATTCCCTATCTCGATGCCGCCAATATCGACCTGAAGTGTTTTGACAACACCCTGCATTTGAAGCTCACCGGGGGGAAGCTGCAGCCTGTCCTCGACACGCTGGTGACGCTGCAGAAAAGTGAGGTTTGGCTGGAAATCACCAACCTGGTGGTTCCCTCATGGAGTGATGACCTGGATATGATCGGGAAGATGTGCCGGTGGCTCTCCACCAATGGATTCCGGGAGGTGCCGCTCCATTTCAGCAGGTTCACGCCGCTGCACAAACTGACGCAATTGCCGGTCACGCCCCTCTCAACGCTGTTGAAAGCCCGTGAAATCGCCCTGGGAGAAGGACTCCGGTATGTCTATATCGGGAATGTTCCCGGCAAGGGGTTTGAAAATACGGTGTGTCCCGGCTGCGGCAAAATAGTCGTGGAACGCCGCGGCTTCACCCAGCTATCCAATCACCTCACCACGGGAAAATGCAGCTATTGTAATACCCCCGTTGCCGGCGTGTGGAAGTAACGGACTTCCGGGGTGATTTTCCTATTTTCAGCAGTTGCAGTCGGCTTCTGTCCTGTTCTTGTATTCAAACTGAAGGGTGACGTGGCTGATGTCAAATTCCTTCTTCAGCAGGGCTTTGACCCTGTGGTGTATTTCCGCCGTGGCTGAGACCAGCAAATCGCCGGGCAGCACCACGTGGGCTTCGAAATGGATCCGGGCATCGTTGAGCTTCCAGATATGGATATGGTGCACCGAGCTGACGCCCTCCACCCCCGAAAGGGCATCACTTACCTTTTGCGGGTCCAGGCCTGCCGGTGACATCTGCATCAAAATTTCCACCGATTCGCGAAGGATTGACCAGGTGTGAACGGCCAGGTAGATGCTGATGATCAGAGTCACCAGAGGGTCTACCCAATGCCACCCCAGAAAATGGATGGCACCAGCTCCGGCGACCACCGCTGCGGAGGTGAGGGTGTCGCCCAGGAGGTGGAGATAGGCGGCCTTCATGTTGATATTCTGCTTTCTTCCGCCATGAAGAATCATCACCGACACCCCGTTGGCCACTATCCCAAGAAGTCCCAGCCAGAACATCCATTGGGGATCTACCGTTTCGGGATGCACGAAGCGGCGGATGGCCTCAATGACGAGATATCCCGACAGGGCCATCAGCACCAGGGCGTTGATAAAGGCGGCCAGGATCTCGGCACGCTGAAGGCCGAAGCTGGAACGGCCGGTACGGGGCTTTCCCGATAGGTAATGGGCCACCCAGGCCAGCACCACCGCCAGGGCATCGCTTAAATTGTGCAACGCATCAGAAATCAGCGCCAGACTCCCCGAAATAAGACCCCCGATAACCTGTGCTATGGTGATTCCTATATTCAGGAAGATGGTAATCGCCAGCCTGTTTCCCGTTTGCTCTTCCGTATGCCCGTGCGTATGCCCGCTCATGATTCCCAATCTTAAACCTTCAAAACTACGCTTTTGCTCCCGAAAAATAGCTAATTTTGAGGTGCCATCATTTAAAAATGAGTTCATGAAGCGTATTTTCATCCTTTCCCTGGTGTTCCTGCTGGCAGGGCCTACCCTTCTGGCCCAGCAAATCGTGAACATGTCGCTCGACGACTTTTACCGGGAATTCAAAAAGTACCAATACAACGAAAATGTCGGGGAAGTCTCTGAAGTAGAAGGTTCTCCTTACGACCGGGTGGAGTTTACCCCCGGAGAAATCGTCACCACCGCGCGCCAGCACTATACGGGAATTCCGCTGCGCCAGAATATTTACGCCAACGAGATAGAATTCCGCAATCAGGAAGGAAAACCCTTCTTCATCGGGGTCCCCGAACTAATCGACTATATCCTGATCGGAGAGGAGAGATTCATATACTCCCCCTTTAAAATCGCCAACAGAATTGAAAAGGGATACTTCACCCTTTTGGCCAACGGAAAAGCCCAGCTTCTTGAGAAGAAAAATGTGACCCTGCGGCCTGCCGAACCGGCAGGAGCCTATAAGGAGCCTGTACCGGCACAATTCCGCCGTACCGACAGCGACTACTACATCAGGGTATTACCCGCCGAAGCCAAAAGGATCCGCAACAAAAAGGAGATGACGGAAATCCTGGGGTCCATCCCTGATGAGGTCGATGACTTCATGAAGAAAAATAAAACAAAATTCAGCAAAAAGGAGGATCTGATCATCCTCATGGAATATTATAATTCTCTCTTTTAAAATTACATACAATAGGTTATTGCAATCATGACGTCAAACAGTGCCCGCCCCAAAGGAGCTGTCTCCAGGCTCTTCGCCCTGGTGGACTGCAATAATTTCTATGCCTCCTGTGAGCGGGTATTTCAGCCCTCGTTGCGGTGCAGACCGGTGGTGGTGCTCTCGAATAACGACGGGTGTGTGATCGCCCGGTCACAAGAGGCCAAGCAGTTGGGGATAAAGATGGGGGTCCCTGCATTTGAGATCGAGGGATTGCTGACAGACCACCAGGTGGCGGTATTTTCCTCCAACTATGCCCTGTATGGGGATTTCTCCTCAAGAGTCATGAGTACCCTGGCCTCCTTTGTGCCTTCCATGGAGATCTACTCCATCGATGAGGCTTTCTTAGATCTGACCGGGGTTCGTCCTGCCGAAGCCATGGATCTGGCCCAAAAAATCAGAAGAACGGTGGTGAAGAACACGGGGATTCCCGTAGGTATCGGTCTGGCCCCCACCAAGACCCTGGCCAAGATTGCCAACCACAAGGCCAAGAGAATGCAGGTTCCGGTTTATTATCCCGACACGGAAGAGAAAGTGGAGGCGCTCCTGCGGGAGACTCCCGTCAGGGAAGTCTGGGGCATTGGCCGGCAATATGCCGCGAAGCTGGAGAGTCATGGCATCGTCACGGCTTATGATCTGAGCCAGGCCCCGGAGGAGTGGGTGCGTAAACAGCTGACGGTAAACGGATTGCGCACCCGTCAGGAGTTGTGTGGCCTCTCCTGCATCTCCCTGGAAGAGGCGGCGCCTGCCCGTCAGACCATCTGCACCTCGCGATCCTTCGGGAAAGCGCAGACGGCCCCGGAGCCTCTGGCGGAGGCAGTGGCCACCTTTGCCACCACCTGCGCCGCCAAACTGCGCAGGGAGAAGTCGGCAGCCTCCCAGATCATGGTTTTCATCCATACCAACGCCTTCAGAGCCGACCAGCCCCAATATGCACGAAACAGAACGGTCACCCTACCGACACCCACCAACAACACGCTGGAACTGGTCACCGCCGCCGTAGATGCCCTACATGCCATCTTCCGCGAGGGTTACAGCTATAAAAAAGCCGGCGTGATCGTCACCGGCCTCGTCCCGGAACAGGAGGTCCAACAGGATCTCTTTTCTTCCGGGGGAAATGAGAAACAGCGTAAACTGATGGCATCTCTCGACCAGGTGAACCTCCGCTATGGCCGCGAAACCCTGCAGGTCGCCACCCAGGGCACCACCCGGAAATGGCGGCTTCGCCAGGAACGCCTCTCCCCCGCATACACCACCAGGTGGAGCGAACTGTTTGAAATCCATTAAAACCAGAAAAAGTGTGCTTTCACTACTCCATGAGCCAGGTGGCCCAAAACCTGGAAAACCGTTACAACGCCCCCTTTAGCGGCGCGGCCAGCTATACCCCGCGTCACCATGTCAACGGCTTTAACTTTCCCCTGATGCCGGTGGTTCTCGAATATCACGGGCGCGCGTTGAGGCTTGTGCAGTGGGGACTGGTACCCGCGTGGACCCGTGACCGGGAGCAGGCCAGGGAGATCAGGACGATGACCCTGAACGCCCGTTCCGAATCGGCTTTTGAGAAACCCTCTTTCCGGAAAGCCATCGCCTCACATCGTTGCCTGGTCCCCTCTGACGGCTTTTTCGAATGGCAGAGTGTGAACAACCGTAAAATTCCCTGGTTTATCACCCTGAAGGAGAAGGAGCTCTTCTCCTTTGGCGGCATCTGGGAAACCTGGGAAGTTCCGGGAGAAGAACCTCTCCATACCTTTTCGATCCTCACCACCGATGCCAATCCTCTGATGGCCGGAATCCACAACTCCAAAAAGCGGATGCCACTGATCCTCCCTCCCGGAAACGAAGAGAGATGGCTCGATCCGGCGCTGTCACGCGAGGCGGTGACCTCCCTGATGACCCCGTTTCCGGAAGAAGCCATGAAAGCATGGACCATCAGCACGCTGATCACGGCCCGTGGTGCCGACACCAACACCCCCGAGGTGAAAAAACCTTATCCCTACGCTTCTGCAGGGGGATTTTTTTAGCGGGATTTTTTTATCTTTCAGGCAGAAAAACCGGGTAACCCATTCCGGTGCTGCCTATGAAGAAGATCCTCGTCCTGTTTGCGCATCCTGCCTTCCATAAATCCCGGATCCACAAAGGTCTGGCTGATGCTGCACGCTCCGTTGACGGGGTCACCTTCCATAATCTTTACGACAGCTATCCCGATTTTTTCATCCAGGTCAACCAGGAACAGCAGCTATTGCTGGAACACGACATTCTCATCTGGCAGCACCCCTTTTACTGGTACAGTTGTCCCTCGTTGATGAAGGAATGGATCGACCTGGTTTTGGAGCACAACTTCGCCTATGGTCGTAAGGGGACTTCCCTGCATGGCAAGAAGGCCCTGTCGGTGATCAGCACCGGGGGCAGCGAAGCCGTTTATACCCGGAAGGAAGACCACCACTACACCATCAGGCAATTTCTGGCGCCCTTTCACCAGATGGCCCGTCTCTGTGGCATGGACTACCTGCCCCCGTTCGCGGTTTTCGGCTCTCACCTTCTCAGCGATGAGGAAATCAGCCATTATTCCCGCGACTACCACAGACTGTTGACCGCCCTGCGCGACGACACCTTCCCCGACCTCCACCTCCAGGATGCCGAAACCATCAACCCTTATATCCCCCCCGGAAATTAACACGTATGTACAACCAGGACTTTTTTCTTCAGGCGATGATCTACCTGCTGGCGGCGGTGATCACTGTTCCGCTGGCCAAAAGGACAGGTCTGGGGTCGGTAGCCGGGTATCTCCTGGCCGGGGTGATCATTGGCCCTTTTGTTTTGGGATGGGTCGGCCAGGAGAGCGAAAAGGTGATGCATTTTGCCGAATTCGGAGTCGTGTTGATGCTTTTCCTGATCGGCCTGGAGATGCAGCCATCGCTGCTTTGGAAAACACGCCATTCGATTTTCGGGATGGGAGGGATGCAGGTGCTCCTCACCACCCTGGTGATCGGCGGGGCGGCTATGCTCATGGGGTTCCGGGTGAACCAGGCGGCAGCCATGGGGCTCATCCTCTCCCTCTCCTCCACGGCCATCGTTTTACAAACCCTCTCTGAAAAGGGATTACTGAAGAACAGCGGGGGGCGTTCGGCCCTCTCGGTGTTACTCTTCCAGGACATCGCCGTCATCCCCATCCTGGCATTGCTGCCGCTGCTGGCTGTCCTGGGAGGCATCACGAGGGTCAAAAGCCAGGTGCCTCCCCCGGAAGAGGGTTTTGCCGCCCTCCCCGGGGTGCTGCAGCTTCTGCTGATCGTCACCGTGGGTCTGGCCGTCATCCTTGCCGGCAGGTTCGTGGCGCGCCACATTTTCCGGTTTGTGGCCAGCTCGGGAATGAAGGAGGTCTTCACGGCCTCGGTACTGCTGCTGGTCATCGGCAGTGCCTACGGAACGGCGAAGATTGGCCTTTCCCCGGCCCTGGGGACCTTCATCGCCGGCGTCGTTTTGGCAGAGAACGAATACCGTCATGAACTGGAGGTCACTATAGAGCCCATCAAGGGACTGTTGCTGGGACTCTTCTTCATCTCGGTGGGGGTAGGCATCAATTTTGTTCTTTTCTTCCAGAAGCCGCTGTTGATTCTGGTTCTTGTGGTGCTGCTCATCCTCCTGAAATTCGGGGCGCTTTGGGTGACGGCCCGCACCTTCGGGCTCCGCCACGGCCGCCATATCCTCTTTGCCCTGGCGCTCGCCCAGGCCAGCGAATTCGGGTTTGTCCTGGTCTCCTTCTCCGATACCCTGCGGATCTTTGACCCGGAGACCACCTCGCTGATGATCATCGTCATCATCTTCAGTATGGCACTCACGCCCCTGCTGTTGGTCATCAATGAAAAAATGGTCAGGCCACACTACATCCGCCGCAGGAACAAGGAGGTCCCCGACCAGATCCCTGAATCGGGGAATAAGATCATCCTGGCCGGGTTCGGGCGCTTCGGTCTGGTGGTGGGAAGGTTGCTGATGGCCAACGGCTTCAAGGTGACCATCCTCGACAGTAACCCTTCCAACGTAGAGATTCTCCGCAAATATGGCTTCAAGCTCTTCTACGGCGATGTCACCCGTCCCGAGATGCTCGAGGCGGCGGGCGTGAAGGATGCTCGTCTGCTGGTGCTCACCATGGCAGAAGATGACGAAGCCCTGAAAATCGCCGCATGGCTGAAGAAAAACTACCCCAACCTGAAGATCGCCGCCCGGGCCAGGGATACCTTCCATGAGTTTGAATTTTATAAGCTGGGGGTGGAGATGGTCCAGCGCGAGACCTTTAACTCGGCCATCGAACTGGGCAGCCGCTCCCTCCATTACCTGGGATTCAACAGGTACCAGTCCTACCGGGCCGGACTGACCTTCAAACACCACGAAACCGGCATTATGAAAGAGCTCTATGAGCATTGGCTGAAAGACGAAACCCACTTTATCAGAGAGTCACGCCGTTTCTCGGAACAGCTGAAGGAGACCCTGCAGACCGAGCGGGAGTTTTCCATCCACGACACCGACTGTGCCTGGGATGTGACCTCCGTGAGAAAGGAAAAGGCCGAAGAATCAGGGATTGATACGCCTTAAAACACTCCTCCCCACGGCTGAGATCAATCAGGGCTTTGGTACCTGTTTCCGAAACAGGCTTGTCCATTGAAATGAAGATTTGTTCCTGGTGATATCCTGCTGCTTATTAATGAAAGAAGAGGTACCCCAGGAAGATGGCGGCGAGGATTCCTGCCAGGTCGGCAAGGAGTCCGCATATCACGGCATACCGGGTGTTTTTGATGCCCACCGCGCCGAAATAGACGGCGAGGATATAGAAGGTGGTATCGGTAGCCCCCTGGAAGATGGAGGCGAGCCTTCCGACAAAGGAATCGGCGCCGTAGGTGGTCATGGCGTCGACCATCATGCCGCGTGCCCCGCTGCCACTGAGGGGTTTCATGAATGCCGTGGGCATGGCGGGGATAAAATCGGTATTGAGTCCCAGCTGAGCCATGGCCCAGGAAAATCCAGAGAGGAGCCAGTCCATGGCTCCCGAAGCCCTGAAGACCCCGATGGCCACCAGGATGGCCACCAGATACGGGATGATCTTGACGGCCGTCTTAAAGCCATCGACCGCCCCTTCAATGAAAGCCTCGTATACGTTAATTCTTTTGATGAATCCCGAGAGGATAAACCCCGTGATGATCGAAAAAAGGATCACGTTGCTTACCAGGGCGCTGACGGTGGTGATCTGCTCCTGTTCGAGCGTTGAGAAATACCAGATCAGGGCGCCGACGACCAGGGTAAGTGATCCCAGATAGGCCAGGACGACCTTGTTGAGAAGGTTGATTTTCTGGTAGAGGGAAACAGCGATCAGTCCGACGATGGTCGAGAAATAGGTGGCAATCAGGATGGGCAGGAAGATATCGGCGGGATTGGCAGCTCCCAGTTGTGCCCGGTAGACCATGATACTCACCGGGATGATGGTCAGTCCCGAGGTGTTGAGTACCAGAAACATGATCATCGGGTCACTGGCGGTCTCTTTTTGAGGATTGGTCTCCTGCATCTCCTTCATGGCCTGGAGGCCTACGGGTGTCGCGGCATTGTCGAGGTTCAGCATGTTGGCGGCGATGTTCAGGACAATGGATCCGTGAGCCGGATGGTCCTTCCCCAGGGCAGGGAAAATCTTGTGGAAAAAGGGAGCCAGCGCCCGGGCAAAAAGCCTGACCACCCCACCCTTTTCGCCCACCTTCATAATTCCCATCCACAAGGTCAGCACCCCGGTGAGACCCAGGGAGATTTCAAACCCTGTTTTGGCATTGTCGAAGGTAGCGCTGACCATCAGATTAAAGACTTCGGTATCCCCCAAAAAGAGGAGTTTGGCCAGCCCAATGACAAAGGCAATCAGGAAAAAGAAAACAAAGAGGTAATTCAGTGCCATCTTCGTAGGGTTCTGTTCCGCAAATGTGGACAAATTCCGGCAGTATTCAAATTTTTATGTAATTTTCAGCCTTTTTTCGGAACTATTACAAAAATCACAATTTTGAACGATATGAATAAAAATTTTCCGACGATTTTACTGATCGCCCTGGCGACGATCATCACCTCCTGTGATCAGCAGGGGAAGTATAGAGTCAATGAAGTCTACCATGGTTTCAAATTGGTAGAGAAGAGGTTTGTCAAGGAAGTGAATGCCGAATGTCTCTATTTCGTGCATGAAAAGAGCGGCGCCCACTTGCTGAAGATTGCCGCCGACGACCCCAACAAACTTTTCAACATCGCCTTCAAAACCGTTCCTGAGAATGATTTCGGAACCCCGCACGTCCTGGAACATTCGGTACTCAACGGCTCCAAAAACTTCCCGGTGAAGAGTCCCTTTGATGTGCTTTTGAAAGGATCGCTGAACACCTTTCTGAATGCCATGACCAGTTCTGATTTCACCACTTATCCGGTGGCCAGCATGAATGAAAAGGACTTTTTCAACCTGATGCACGTTTACCTCGATGCCGTCTTTAATCCGGTCATGCTGGAGGATTCCAGGGTGCTGAAACAGGAAGGGTGGCATTTGGAGCTGACCGACAAAAGCAGTCCGCTGGTTTACAAAGGAGTGGTTTACAACGAGATGAAGGGGGCATACTCTGACCCCATGACAGAACTGTACTACCAGATCGGCAAGAATCTCTTTCCTGACAATACCTACGGTAAGGAGTCAGGGGGCCATCCCAGCGCCATTCCGGGGCTGACCCAGGAGTACTTCACCGCCTTTCACCATAAATTCTACCATCCCTCGAACAGTTACATCACCCTTTATGGCGATGCCGACCTGAGCCGGGAGCTGGAATTTATCAACAACGAATACCTCAGCAACTACGAAGTGTCGGAAGAGATTACCGAAATTCCCATGCAGAAGCCCTTCCCCGAGATGAAGGTGGTGGAAGAGAGCTATGCGGTGCCCGAAGGGAGTCCGGTGAAGGACAACACCTACCTGGCCATGAGTTTTGTGACTAACCTCAACACCGACAGGAGCACTTCGATGGCTTTTGATTTCATCGCCAACGCCCTGGTGAACCACGAGTCGGCCCCTTTGCGCCTGGCCCTTCAGGAGGCAGGCATCGGTCATGAGGTTCAGGGATGGTTCATTGAAATGCAGCAGAACGTCTTTGCCGTGGTGGTTCAGAATGCCAATCCCGAGGACCGTGACCGTTTCCGCGAGGTCGTCATGGAGACCATGAAGAAAGTGGTGGCCGAAGGGTTTGACAAGACCATGATTGAGGGACTCCTCAACCGCACGGAGTTTAACCTCAGGGAAGGCAACACCCCGCAGAAGGGATTGATGTATACCTTCAGGAACCAGCAACCCTGGATCTACTCGGGCGATCCGTTCCTGGGCCTGGAATTTGAGAAACCCCTGGCCGATGTCAGGAAAGCTTTGGAGAGCAACCTGCTGGAATCGCTGGTGGATCAATATCTTGTGAATAACAGTCACGCCATGTTGCTGACCCTGAAACCCGATCCGGGACTTCAGTCCCGCCGTGATACGGAGGTAGAAAAGGAACTGGCGGCGCTGAAAGCCTCGATGTCGGAGGCCCAGCTTGACTCCATCATCAAGGAGACCCAGGTGCTGATGGCGTTCCAGCAGCGTGAGGATACCCCTGAAGCCCTGGCGACGGTGCCGATGCTCGAATTGTATGACATCCCCACGGAAGCCGAATTCTACACCCTCTCCCCTTCAGAAACCGCCGGTATCCCCGTGATGCACTGCGACCAGTTCACCAATGGCATCGTATATGCCGGTTACTATTTTGACCTGAGGGCTCTTCCGCAGGATAAAATCCCGTATGCCGCCCTGTTGACGTCGATACTGGGAAAGATGAATACCGAAAACTACAGCTTCGGGGAGTTGGAAAACCAGCTGAACATCCACACCGGAGGTTTCAGCAGTGAGGTGTCGACTTTCCTCGAAAACCGTGATGATGCCGGCATGCAGCCGCGTATGATCGTGTCGGCCAAGTCGACTGCCGCAAAAGCCGGTAAAATGGCTGACCTTCTGGCCGAGATCCTGTTGCGTTCCGACTATCGTGACACCCTTCGCCTCAAAGCCGTGCTGACACGCCACTTCTCCAACGTCGACAGCGACATCAAGCAAAACGGCCTCAACTACGCCAGGCTCAGGGCTGCCTCTTACTACTCACAGAGCGGCAAGTTCAACGAACTCACGGGAGGACTCGACTATTACCGCTTCCTGACCCAACTGGTGACCCGTTTCGATGAACTCAACCCGGAAATCAGCAAGAACCTTGAGGAAACAGCAGCCCTTCTCTTCAACCGGAAGAACCTCCTGGCCTCGGTGACCTGTTCCCCTGTGGAATTCCCCGTCTTTACCAAAGAACTGGAACGTACAGCCGCTGATTTCCCGGAGGGAACGGCAGAGCTCAACATCTGGGAACTGCCGCTGAACCAGGGCAATGAAGCCCTCCTTTCGGCCTCGAAGGTGCAGTATGTCATCAAAGCCTACAACTTCAAAAAACTGGGGTATGCATGGAACGGTAAGATGAGCGTTCTGAACCAGATCGTCAGCACCGATTGGCTTCAGACCCGCATCCGCGTCATGGGAGGCGCCTACGGGGGGTATTCCTCCATCGCTCCTGCCGGAGGGTTCTACTTTATGTCGTACCGCGACCCCAACCTGAAGGAAACGCTGGTCAACTATGACTCCACGGCGGTCTACCTTGAGAATTTCAAGGCCGACAAACAGGCAATGACCAGGTATATCATCGGAACCATTGCGAGGATCGACCAGCCGCTCACCGCCTCACAGAAAGGCCGCACGGCCATGCAGTATTTCCTGGAGAAGACCACCGCCGACATGCTGAAGAATGAACGCCGCGAGATCCTCTCCACGACAGATGAGGATATCCGCGGAATGAGCAAAATGGTGGGCGACGTGCTGGCACAGAACAACTACTGCGTCTACGGCAGCGAATCCAAAATCAGGGAGAACAAGGAGCTGTTCAGGGAACTGATCACCATTGAGAAGGCTGAGGAATAAGACGATTAGAATCGGAAATATGAAGCCTGGTATCTGGAATCTTGAGTCGGGACTCCTAAGTCTTTAATCTTGAGTCTGGAATCCGGAATCCGGAATCCGGAGTTTTAATATGGCAATTGAAGAGAAGCCTTGATCATTGATCTCTGAAATTCAGAGTCAAGGATCAGGGCTTCTTTTTTTCCGGGGTCAGGAAAGCTCCTAAGTAAGCCAGAAATGGCCACAGTATGGCCGGGAAAGCATCAATCGCAGGGGTTTCACCATGAAGATCACGTTTTTACCCCAGAGATGAGGATTCATGGAATTGGAAAGCAGGGGAACTTTTTCGTATGGGAAACCCTTCTTCCCATGTAACATTTTAAAACGAGAGGGTGTATTAATAAACGACGAAGAGATTGTACCTATTTTTTCGTTAATGGGTATTGTTTTACAATTTAATATTCATCGTTATGCCAGTCGAAAAACTAAAAGCATTTCTGGACCAGAACGGGGTCAGATATGTCGTGATCAGGCATTCCCCAGCCTTTACGACACAGGAGGTCGCAGCTTCAGTGCATGTTTCGGGTAGGGAATTCGCCAAAACGGTTATGATCGAAATTGAAGGAAAGATGGCCATGGCGGTGTTGCCCGCCAGTTACCAGATTGATTTTGGCCTGCTCAGGGAGATTTTCAGGGGTAAGGAGATCAAACTGGCGTCTGAAGCTGAATTCATCAGGCTCTTTCCCGATTGTGAGCCGGGCGCCATGCCTCCCTTCGGAAACCTGTACGGACTGGAGGTCTACGTGGCAGAAACTCTGGCAGCAGACAGGGAAATCGCCTTTAATGCAGGTTCCCACAAGGACATTATAAAGATGAAGTATGACGACTTTGAGCGACTTGTCCAGCCAAGAGTTCTCAAATTCTCGTGGGAAACAGCTCCCCTGCCCAAGGATCCCGGAGAACGGTGGGCTGAGGATCTTTAGCCGGAGAGGAAAACCGGATCAGGGATGCCCGGTTCTGGAAATCGGAAAACGATGATGACGCAGCCCGGATAAGAAAAAGCCGGCACATGGAATCTCCAATGCCGGCTTTTGTATTTTTCCAATCCGAACTTTAACCTATCGGATCTCCTTTTCGATCCATCCTGAACGGTCGGGAGCGCGCGGGGATTGTGGTTTTTTCACCGGGTTTTTCTCAAGTTCTTTCAGAAGTTCCTCCACGGCCTTTTGAATTCCGGGATCCACACCCTTGGCCAGTTGTTCCGGCCGGTCGACCACTTCGATATCGGGATAGACGCCAATCCCTTCTATAATCCAGTCCCCCGAAACGTCGAAAATGCCGAAGCGCGGTACCGAAATATAACCGCCATCGACCAGGCCGGCGTTTCCGGAGATGCCCACCAGTCCGCCCCAGGTGCGGGTGCCGATCAGTTTTCCCAGTCCCAGTTTCTTAAAGAAGTAAGGGAAGGCATCCCCCCCTGAGGAGGAGTAGCCGTTGATGAGCATCACCTTGGGGCCATCGTGGGCCACGCCAGGGGCCTTGGTGGGTTCCATTCCGTTGCGGTGCCAGTATACCAGGGTTTTACGGTCGAGCAGGTCGGCCATCCTGTCGGGGATAAATCCCCCGCCATTGTAACGGTCGTCGATGATCAGGGCTTCCTTGTCGTGGTAGGCGTACATTCCGCGGAAGAGTTCCCGGTTACCATCGGTGGAGGTGTTGGGCACATAGATATATCCGATTCTGCCTCCCGAGAGCGAGTCTACCATTTTCCGGCGTTCTTCGACCCAGTTCAAGGCCATCAGTTCCAGCTCGCTGGTGATGGGTTTGATGGTATAACTGCGGGGATCCTTCAGGTCGGCTTTTCCGCTGACGGTGATCTCCACCTTTTTGCCGGCGCTGTTTTCCAGAAAGAGGTAGGGGTTGTCGGCCAGGGTGACCTCCTTGCCGTTGATGCGCAGCAGGTAGTCGCCCTCTTTCACGTCGACGCCGTTTTCAGTGAGGGGCGAGCGGCGTGCGGGATTCCAGTTTTCGCCCTTGAGGATGCCGGTGATGCGGTAGCGCCCGGCAGCGGGATCGGGTACCAGGGAAGCTCCGAGGAGGCCTCCTTCCACCCTTTTCACCTTTTCGAAATCGCCCCAGTCGACATAGGAGTGGCCGGCGTTGCTCTCCGAGACGATCTCATTGAGGATATAGTCGAGGTCGGCACGGTGGCTCACAAAGGGCAGCAGGGCGCTGTAACGCTCCTTCACCCCTTTCCAGTCGACTCCATGGAGGTTGTCGACATAGAAGTAATCGCGGAAGATGCGCCATCCGTCGGCATAGATCTGGTTCCACTCCTTGCGGGGGTCGATTTTCATCTCCATGGCGTCGAGGTCGATTTTGCCAGCCCCACTCTTTTGGTTGGGAGCCACCTTGACGATGCCATAGTCGGCACCCGAGCGGTACATCACCATCTTCCCGTCGGCCGACACCATGGCCATCATGGCCCTGTCGAGGATCTCCTCGCTCTTTTCTGCTTCGATGTTATATTTCATCAGTTTCCCTCCGGAAGTAAAAAGAATACCTCCCTCCACAGCACCGGCCATGCGATAGTCACCGGGAGCCTCCGGGAGTGCGGCGATGCGGTTGTTGATCCCTTCGAAGCTGATCTCCACCTTTACGGTTTTCTTTCCCGGGGCGGCCTCAGCAGTTCCCCCCTCCTTTTTGGCGTCGGCCTTTTTCGGGGTTTTTCCTGCGGAAGCACTTCCGTTTTCTGAAGTGGTGGAGGCTTCCTTCACAGGTTCCACGTCGTTCTTATCCTTGACGAGTCCCGGCCCCCCTGATTTCAGGGTCAGGGCATAGATGCGGGTGGCCCGGTTGTAGAGGTAGTCGAATTCGAAACTTGAAAAGGCCAGGTTGAAGTCGCGGTTCGAGGTGAAAAAGAGATAATTTCCACAGAGCGAGAAGACCGGTTCGTCATCGCTGAAGGTGCCGTCGGTGAGCTGCCGTTTCTGACCGGTGGTGATGTCATATACCCATATGGCAGGCTGGCTGTTGGAGCCCTCGCGGGTATAGGCCACCCAGCGCGAATCGGGTGAGATGTCGTAAGTGCGTATTTCGTTCTGGGTAGCCTTGTCGATGTCGGTGATTTTTCCCGAGGCCACGTCCAGGAGCTGGAGTTTCAGGGTGCGGTCAGAGAAGAGGAGATAACGGCTGTCGGGCGACCAGAGGGGCTGGTATTTCCAGGCCGACGAGTTAAAGGTCACCTGACGCGGGGTGGCGCCCTTTTTATTTTCCAGAAGGTAAATTTCGTATTCCCCGGTCTGGTCAGAGATGTAGGAGATGGTCCTGCCGTCGGGGGACCAGGTGGGGAAGATCTCCCTGATGCCCTGGGTTTCGGTGAGGTTCTCGATGATGCCGTTTTCGGCGGGTACCGAGAAGATGTCGCCACGGGCGTCGAAAAGAGCCCTCTTGCCCGTGGGAGAGACAGAAGCACTGTGGACGTCGTCCTTCACGTTCTTCCAGAAAGGCAGCAGGTTGGGATTGTCGAAGTGGATGTTGACCGTCAGTTTCGTGCTGACGCCTGTTGCCAGGTTGAGTGTATAGAGAAACCCGCCGTTTTCGTAGGCCAGCCAGCCGTCGCCCCCCGAGGGCCACATGACATCGAAATCTTTATGGGTGGTCACCTGGGAGGTCGCACGGGTGTTGACGTTGTATTTCCAGATGTTGAGTTTCAGGTCGCGGTCAGAGGCGAAGAAGATATCGTCGCCTGACCATACGGGAATCTGGTCGGTGCCCTTGAAATCGGTGATCTGTTCTGAGGAGTTGTTCTTCAGGTCGTAGATCCAGAGGTCAGAAGCCCTGCCCCCCTTGTAGCGTTTCCAGGTGCGGAATTCCCGGTCCACCGGGGTAAAGACGATTTTCGAGGCGTCGGGGGAGAGGACGGCGAAACCTCCATTGACAATGGGCAGGGGTTGTTCGAGGCCTCCGTCGAGCGAAACCAGGAAGTATTTACCATTGCGGTCGCCAAAGGTGGTGCGGTTGGCGCGGATCAGTATCTGTTTGCTGTCGGGGGTCCAGTCGAGGACCACATGGTCGTATCCCCCGCGGGGAGGCATCATGCCCACGGAGTTATACCAGGTGAGCTGGCGGGGAGTGCCGCCATCGACGGGCATGACGAAGATCTGACGGCTTCCCGAATATTCACCTGAGAAGGCTATCCATTTCCCATCGGGAGAAATTTTGGGGAAGAGTTCCAGTCCCTCGTCGGAGGTGAGCCTGCGGGCGTCGCCGCCATTGACGCTGACGGTCCAGATATCCCCGGCATAGACGAAAGCCACCAGGTCGTGGCGGATATCGGGAAAGCGCAGGAGGCGGGCATCGCTGATGGCCGATGCCGCCAGGGAGCAAAGGGTGAAGAGAACTATTGCTGAAAGGGTCTTAAAAGTACGGTACATAATGTAAAAATTTAATAAAGGCCCAAATTACGCCATTTGGCGAAAAACAAAAAATAATTGGAGTTTGAATCGGTGAAAATATTATTTTTGTGGCGCCTGAAACAAATGACCGGCAGAAGTAAATGTCGGGACTTTGAGCAGCTGGTGGTGAGGAGACTCTCCGGCAATCAGAGGGAGGCACCGGGGTGTGGCGCAGTTGGTAGCGCGCGTCGTTCGGGACGACGAGGCCGCTGGTTCAAGTCCAGTCACCCCGACACAAAAAAAGTCAGGTTGATGCATTTCAGCCTGACTTTTTTTTATTGCATGGGGAACCAAATATATACCCACATTGATAACTTACTCTATATCTGGAATGTATCTCTACCAGGTCATTATTGTCAAACCGAACTAATAGTGGATGTTTATCAGGTAAGATCGTGTAGAATTACGACTCTTCATATTCAACTTTAATGTATAGGTTAGTTCCGGTCATAAAATGCCATTTATCCTGATTAAGGGTTTTATAGTATAGTCTGCCAGTTTCTTCCGATAAACATTGAATATTAAAAGGTCTCAACTCTATATTCGTTTGATTGACAAGTCCGATATATTCAAATCCGATATAAATAGTAGGTTGGTCTACTCTCACTATCTTTTGAAAAGAATCTAATCTGAGGTAATTACTAAATTTCTTTTGAACCTTAAATACATAATTCTCTTTCATCAAAGATTTTCCGGGTAACCCGGTTATCCTGTCCTTCTCATAAATATGCAAACGCATAACAACATCATCGCGAAGACCAAATCCTGAGTAAAATTTATCAACATTGAACTTGAATGTCACAGATTTAATAGTACACTCTTTCATTGAAGGAAAATGTACTTCTGATAAGTAAACAGTTTTGCTAGATGTAGAAAAAGTAGCATTAAGATGTCCTTTTGTTGTGGCTGCTTTTATCAATGGTCGCCGCCGATTACTTACCATAACCGTAGGTAATTCATAAATGGCTTGTTCAAGATAGACGACAGTATCAGTGTTTACTCCGGAAATGTCAATGATATCAGAAACATACCCCATGCAGGAGATGGTAACATGTTTCAGAATATCTTTCCGGTTCAAAGTAAATATCCCGTGATTATCCCCATATAGCACTTTTTTCAAATCGGTCAGGATAACCGGAAATTCGACAGGTTTTTGAGATGATATGTCAACGACCTTCAGTAAAAACGATGGCTGTGGAAAAGCAGAAAGACTGACTGACAAAAGAACAATCAAAGAAAAAACCCTTTTCATTTCATGGATTTTAGCGGAGCGGCTTTTAACCGCTCCGGTTATTTTAACATAATCAGCAAATCGTAAATTCATACGAATAACCAGTGGATATTGGAATCCATAAAATATAAAGCGTGTATTTGCATGTTCTGATACACTCTCCGGGGAGACCATCCACCGGAGTGTCGGTACAGGTCACATCATTACCGATGAATTTTGCACTTGACGGCAATCCGGAAAAAACAAGTAGAGTTAAAATAACTATGATTTTTATGGCATGTCTTTTCATTGGCGTTTTTAATATGAAATATGAAAGGTATAAATCCGGCTATGCCCACTCTTGCAGTTGCCATATGCAAAAGCCGTTCCCGTATTCTAGTTTTGCGTGGGCGTCTTTCAAAACTGCCTGTCTGCACACAGCAAATTGGCCTCCCCGGGCCGGGAACAAAATTGCATCATGAATCCAGGGGAGGCTTCTAGACCAACTTGTTTTGTCCTATCTGAATAAGATTATCCATAACCACAGAATGTATGGTCTGAAGTATTCTAATAATGCGTCCTGTTTGTATTTTGGTTTGCATAATCAAGATATGCAAAAAATACCATTTTCAAAGCTTTTTTACGTCCTATTTTAAGGACATTTAATAAAGTTTTATAATATGGTTTGCTAAAAACTAATTTCCTATAATAAATCACATTCATCTTGGGCTGATTGATGGGTATAAATGATGGTAGAGTTACCCATTCGAAATCCCCCATACGACTCAATAGATTTTTAACTTCCCGGTCCATTTGGTTTTACATGGCCAGTAAGTATGAAAAAGTTTAATGACCTGCCATCTCCAACAGGTTCATTATATATAAGATACAGGACACCCCGCTTTCCGATGTTTATTTTAGTCTCGCTCTGATCCACTTGCTTTATCAAATCAATTGATTCATTGTACGCATCCCAACTGAAAGTATCGATCCTGACCATTCCATCATCAAGACACACCCAGTTTCGATCCGAACTCACTCCTGGCCTTGGCTTTTCTGCGGGGTATGGGGCGAACATGGGGCAGGTAGATGTTGACAATCCGGTAGGGACAGCTTTTTACATTTTTGTGGAACATCATCAATTGCTGGTCATAAACCATGCGGATCACCCACAAAAGTTTCTGTGTTTTTGCCGGTTGAGGGAATGCCATCCCTTGCTTCCGCTGTATGGTCCCTGTAAATCATCAATGTGCTCAATATTCCTGGCTACGGCTTCAAGTAGGACACGCTTGATTTTGCGGATCTGTTTTTCGCTTTTGTTCATATTATTGTTGTATGACAGCCATTCTGACGGATTTTCTTCCGGTAAGTTCTGGGTTTCACTCCTTCCCTGCCAACTATCCTGAACAACTGATCAATCATCATCTACGTCTTTCCCCTGCTTTCGTTCAGCAGGGAGGGATCGTCTCCCCCCCAGTTCCCCGGAAGCTCTTTCCCCACTTCTTTTATCTTCTCACCATCTGGAATTCAATCTCCAAATTTCTTCCGATAGTCGAGCGGTGTAAATCCGGTTACTTTTTTGAATTGCCGAATAAAATAAGAGGTGTTATTATATCCGCAGTCATAGCCTATTTCTGCAACAGAAGAATTTTCATTGATCAGACACCTGCAGGCTTGACCGATCCTTATTTCATTCACAAACTGAACAAAAGATTTATTCTCCCTTTTCCGGAAATACCGGCAAAAGGCTGCATTAGAAAGATTGGCAATGGAAGCAGCATCATCAAGAGTTATGTTTTGATGAATATTCTCAATAATATACTTATAGACTTTTTTAAATCTTTCTGAATCCCGATCATTAATCGTATTCTGTAGGTTTGGACTGGCCAAGTATTGGTATTCATTGCTGAAAGCAATCAATTCGAGAATTGATAAAAGTAGCACAATCCTGATAAATCCGTAGGATGTGTCAATGGTCCTCATTAATGAGGCCACCTCGTCGCGGGTCTTTCCTGCCAATTTTATCCCTCTTTCAGATTGTTGGATAATTTTCAGGATTATTTTGGATTCCGGCAAATTCCAAAAATCCTTACCCAATATTTCGGTATTAAAAAGGATATAGATCGCCTCGGAATAGCCTGATCCTGAATTTCTGTCACTACACCATTCATGGGGTACATTGGGCCCAATCATCACAAGATCATCAGGGACAAAAGGCTCAATAGAATTTCCCACATATCGGGTTCCGGTTCCCTTGACCACAAGCAGGATTTCGACTTCGGAATGATAATGTCGCATTGAGGGGAAATAATCCACCTTCAAATGGCTGACATGAAAGGAATGATTAATGTCAGATTCGATCTTTTCAAGGTTCGGCTCCATGTCAAAATTGTGTTATTTTAAAATACAAATGTAGCATATAAGTAATTGATGCAAGTCTATATTTGTTTGAAACAAAACCTAGAAATAACAATTTCTACCATATGTAACATAATATGACAAAGAAGAACTACTTAGTAACTAATCCAACCGTAATAAACAAAGCTGCTTTTCCGGTAATCGATGCACATAATCACCTTTGGGGCAACTGGCTGGTTGACAATGTTCTCAAAGCAATGGATGAAGTGGGTATTATAAGCTATTGTGATCTTACAGGAAATGTACACATCGAATTTGCTAACGGCGGATATGTAATTACTCCCGGGAGAATTTCCGATTTCCTGGAGAATTGTGCCAACCAATATCCGGGTAAGTTTTATTGTTTTACCATGTCGAATTTTGCCCAACCGGCAAACAAACCGCTTTTTTATGATTCAAAGCGTTTTGTTGAGGAGTGTATTGAAACATTGAACGACCATGTCAAGCAAGGGGCGAAAGGACTGAAAGTATTGAAAGAATTGGGGCTTCACTATTGCGATTCTGACGGAAAACTAATTAATGTCAATGACTCCAGGCTTGCACCCATCTGGGAGGAAGCAGGAAGACTGAAGATTCCCGTTTTAATTCATCAGGCTGATCCTTCAGGATTTTTCCATGAGGCAACTCCTGAAAACGAACATTACGACTCTCTTCAGAAATATCCGTCATGGAGCTTTGCTGATCCAAAGTATCCAAGAAAGCATGAATTGCTCGAACGGCGTGATGACCTCATTAAGCAGCACCCCAACACAACGTTTATTCTACCTCATGTAGCCAACTACGCCGAGAATATTTCCTATGTATCCAATCTTTTGGACGAAAATCAGAATATATACATTGACTTCTCTGCAAGAATGGATGAACTTGGAAGACAACCCTACAGGACAAGAGAGCTTTTTATAAAACACCAGGACAGGATCATTTTTGGGGCAGACATGCCAGCCAACCTCGAATGTTCAGCTGAAATGTACCGAAGTTACTTCAGATTTCTTGAAACTTATGACGAATCGTTTTATGCGCCTGATTATGATGGCACATTTGATCGGGCGCGCTGGCCAATTTGCGGAATTGGTCTGCCGAAAGAGGTCCTAAGTAAAATATATTATGAGAATATCTTAAAGATTATTCCTTCACTGAAAGAGGATTTAAAAGAATATTTACCCAGAAATTAAAGAATTACAAAATGATTAAAACGAAAGTTGGATTTATTGTCTATGGTGTGCACAAAGACGGGTTAGAAGATCCGATGGGGACGCCATTTATTGATTCCAAAATTGTAGCCGGAGCAAAACAGGCCCTAAAAAACAGTGGACTTGAGCTTGTAGAATACGATTTGGTGATTGCGACCAAGAAGGAAGCCAGGGATTGTATGGATGCTTTCAAAAAAATGAATGACATCGATGCAATCGTTTTGTTTTCAGGAACCTGGGTTTGGGCTTCTCACATGATTGGTGCAATCCGTGATTTCGCCACCACAGGGAAAGGGATCGTACTCTGGACTAATCCTGGCAGCCAGGGATGGAGACCTGTTGGGGGGTTGGTTATGCAGGGTGCTTTTAAGGAGATCGGGCTAAAGCACCGGTTTGTGTATGGCAGTTTTGAAGATCCAAATGAAATCGAGAAAATTACTTCTTATTGCCGTGCGAGTGCCATGAAAAAATCATTGAACATGAGCACAATTGGAACTTTTGGAGGCAGGGGTATGGGACAAACGTGTGGTGCTGCCGATCCTTCGCAATGGATGAGAACTTTTGGGACGGACATTGATTCAAGAGAGACCTCAGAATTACTTGACACGGCTAAAAAGATTACCAAACAAGAAATTGCTGATGCCATTGAAAGAATACAAAAGCTCTTTTCTGAACCAATTCCGGATAATGATCAGGCAGAACGTTCTATCAGACTCTATTTGGCTATAAAAAAACTGGTAAAGAAAAACGAATGGGATTTTTATACGATCCAGTCTTTCCCTGGCTTAGGCGACGAATATAGTGCAACCTGTTTCGCTCAGAGTATGATGCTCGAAGATGGAATGGGTACCTCAACTCTGGGAGATTTCAATACAGCCCTAACGGTTAAGTGTTTGACTGACATGGGGGATGAACCTGTTTATTATGGAGATTTACAGCACATCGACAAGTCTAACAATGAGATTAAAATCATTGGGGATGGGGCATGTCCGCCTTCTTTGGCCAGTAAACTTGGCCCTGCCGGATTTGCCGAACACGGAATCCCAACTGAGGGAGAAGCAGGGGGAATTTCCATAAAATTGGTGTGTAAAGTTGGAGAAGGTGTTCTTGCCCGACTTGGCCGAAACAACGGAAATTTCGAAATGGTTATTACCCGTTGCACTATTTTCGAACCAGATGCCAGTACTATCGAAAAGAGAAAAAATGAATGCGGCATCCCATTCTGGCCTCATGGTTTTGTAAAAGCAGAATGTGATATCGATATGTTATTGCAATCCTGGAATAATGAATATGCCTGCCTTGGATATGGTAAACATCTGTACGAGGAGTTGAAAGCCTTTTGTGAACTAACGGGAATAAAAGCTATTGCATTATAATGAATACTCTTGAAGCCAATATTGGGAAGTGGTTTATTCAATGTCTTCCAGATGATGGAGCAAGAATTTCGGTACTTCGATATGAAGGTCAGGATTTGCTAACAACAAATCCGCCTTCATTCAAAGCACCAGAAAAATTCTATGGTGAATATGAAGTCCGACCAGTTTATGGGTATGATGATTGTTTTCCCACTGTAGGATCTTGCTTATCGCTTGATGGATCCATTGAATACAGGGATCATGGCGAATTATGCTGGTTGGGATGGCAAGTGCATATTGAGGATAACAAATTAGTCTGTTCAACAAATTGTCTCCATCCAAAGGTTAGCTTTAAAAGAATACTTGAGTTTGCCGGGGACAGGCTAATCTGGAGTTTCGAGGTGGCTAACTCTTCAATGGAGGAACTTGCATTTCTCCATGTAATGCATCCTCTGATGCCACTGGATCAAATCCAATCCATAGAATTACCAGCGTTTTCTAAATGTGTTGATGACATTAATTCCGTTAACCTATGCCTGGACAGCCCCCAACAATTAGGGGATCATCTTCTGGCTATCCCATCTGGCAGATACGAAATGCTATTTCTGGAAGAAATAGATTCCGACACTGTTGTCTTGCACTTTCAAAAGGGTTTTTCTCTGCAAATGAGTTTTGACATCAAGCTTTTTCCCACTCTTGGAATATGGTGGAATAATACCGGCTATCCGGAAGAAGAAGGTTTGAGACGAAATGAATGTGCATTCGAACCCGTACCGGGGAGTTGCAGCACCTTGTCCAAGTCTTTCAAAGATGGTTCATACCTGAGTGTTGAGGCTGACAAATCCCTTTCCTGGCAAATTGAATGGGATATTAAAAAGCGATAATGAAATCGTTGGTACTGATATAGAAATATTGATGAAGTCTTTGTATTAAGATGTTTGTTATGATTTAGTTTATTGTTAAATTTTATAAACCTGAAATTTATGAAAGTTATTTTCTTAAAATTTAGAATGTTCTACCTACTATTAGCTCTGTTCATTACATCTTACGCTGCAATTGGACAGATCACTGTGAAAGGCAGAGTTCTGGCCGACGATGACAAAAAACCTTTACTCGGTGTAAACATCTTTGTTAAAGGGAGCACCAATGGCGTGATTTCCAATAATGAAGGAAATTATGTTATCAATGTAAAAGACAGCTCGGATATCTTAGTTTTCAGCTACATTGGATATGTTACCCAGGAGGTGACTGTCGGAGACCGTACGGTTATTGATCTGATAATGCCAGCTAACATCAATGAACTGGAGACATTGGTTGTGTTAGGATACAGCACAAAAAAGAAGAGCGAAATTACCAGTGCTGTGACAACGGTATCTTCCAGAAAGTTAATGGATGTTACTTCCAGCGATATTGGTTCCTTACTTCAGGGAAAAGTTGCAGGGATTCAGGTCATTAATAGTTCAGGAGCCCCTGGGGCAGCGGCTGAAGTCAGGGTAAGAGGAACCTCCTCTTTTAGTGCCCCTCAAGGACCTCTGTATGTAGTTGATGGTATTATTGGAGGAGTCTTTGATCCGAATGATATAGAGACCATTACTGTTTTGAAGGATGCAGGAGCTACGGGCATGTACGGTTCGCAAGCAAATGGCGGGGTTCTGGTAGTAACCACAAAAAAGGCGAAATCCGATATCCCTCAGTTCGAATTCAAGGCTGTTGTTGGGACAAAAATTGCTGATCATGGTAGAGTTAATATGATGGACAGCAAAACATTATATAACTATCAAAGAGAGATATTCCGGGATAATGTGCATTATGTTATTGACGATAAGAAATTTGCCATTTTCAGACCTGCATCAGTAATGGATGTGAATACTGATTGGCTCGGTGAAACATTTAAGCCGGCCCAGACTCAAAACTACTATTTATCGGCAGCAGGCCGTTCAGGTAAATTGTCTTATTATTTGGGAGGTAGCTTATATAACGAAGAAGGAACTTTTATTAAAACAGACTTTCAACGTGTTAACCTTCGGGCAAATACAACCTATAAATTTTCCAATAAAGTCTCTTTGACCAATAACATATCCCTAAGTGGATCGAAGAACCGGAATGCTGATTTCATGAGCTTGTATTATGCCTACACAAGCATGCCGTGGGATGATCCTTATGATAATGATGGCAACATCAGAAGTTTTAAGTCCCCTGAGACTACCGGTATTTGGTCAAAGGATAAAGTCAACCCTTTACAGGCAGCCGAGCATTCAGAGCTCAGCAGTAAATACTTTGCCGTAGATTACGATTTTTCTTTAAATGTAAATATTCTGGACTGGCTCTCTTTTTCCAGTTCCAATCGAATAAGTGCCGGTTCGGCGATGGGCTATACGAACTATGAAAAGAGTGCTGACAATATTTCGTATTATGGACTGGGGTTTGTGCAATCACTGAGTGAACTCGATTATGGCGGGATTACTACAAATCTGTTTAAAGTAAATTTCGAAGGTAAAAAGCACTCATTCAGTGGACTCGTTGGTGTTGAAGGGGCAAAAAGTTTCTACGATTTTACCCTTGCATCAGGAACCGGACTTCCTGAAGGACTTAATTCTGTATCGGTAGCTTCATCGCAACAAATTGTAAAAGGAGCTCCTTCAAGTACGGTCATGCAATCCTTTATTTCACAGGCGAACTATAATTATCTGGGCAAATATTTCTTATCTGGATCCTTCCGTATTGACCAATCGTCGCTGTTTGCGCAAAATAAAAGAACAGCAAGGTTTCCTTCTGCTTCAGCCGCATGGTTGTTGAACAGAGAAGATTTTTTGAAAAACACAACGGCTATTTCAAATCTTAAGCTAAAGGCAAGCTGGGGTTTAACAGGGATGAAAGATATCGGGTCATATCGGTACATGGAAAGATTCAGTTATACCTCACAGTATGATGGAGAATCCGCTGCTGTTCCTACGCAAATGGCAAATCCCAATTTAACCTGGGAGCAAACAAATCAGATGAATGCCGGACTTGAAATTGGTTTATTTAATAGGATTGATCTCGAATTGGATTATTACTATAATACCACCAAAGATCTGTTGGTCAAAAGAGCGTTGGCCCCTTCAGGCGGATTCAGATCTCAATGGCAGAATATAGGTAAAGACTTAAACAGTGGATTTGAGGTTAGCTTAAACGCGGCCATTGTAAAAACAGAAGATTTCAACTGGTCCATGGACTTCTCGCTTGGGTACAATAAGAATAAGCTGTCGGGCTTTGGCGGAGATACCATCCTGACCACAAACAATTATGGGATAACTCAGGTTTATCATGATGGAGCATCGCTTTATACCTGGTATGCGAAGGAGTATTACGGGATAGACCCTGCTGATGGTTCGATGCTGTGGATTGACAAGGACGGGAATCAGACTCATGAATATCGGGATGCCCGACAAGTTGAAGCAGGATCGGCATTGCCAAAGATACAGGGAGGTTTTGCCACAGAAATCACTTATAAGTCATTCTCCCTCCGGGGCACCTTCTCCTATCTGACAGGAAATAAGCTATATAATTACTTCAGAAGATATGCTGATCACGACTTGAACGAAACACTGTTCAATGCAATGATGCCTAGAGAAGACTATGTATTGTGGCAGAAACCAGGAGATATCGCGACCAAACCACTGCCGCAGAACTCCAGGAACTCATTTGATCCTTCGACCCGTGCCATTGAAGATGGGAGCTATTTGAAAGTGCGCAATATTACCCTTTCCTATAAATTACCACAAAGCCTGGTGTCGAAGATAAATGTAAAAGAGATGACCGTATCTCTTTCTGCAGATAACGTTTATACCTTCACAAATTTCTGGGGCCAGGATCCGGAAGTTTCAGTTACGAGATATACTGATCGTACAAATCCTGATGATGAAACAGTATTCATCCCTGGGTATATTGATTTTAAATATCCAAATAGCAGGCAGTTAGTTGGAAGTTTGGTTATTCATTTTTAATCTAATAAAATGTTAAATATGAAAAAGATACTTATATATTTCGGCTTTATTCTATTATCACTTACTCTGATAAGGTGTGAGATGGACGTGATTCCAGCGGATGCACTCACTGGGACCCAGATGAAAACCACCTCGGATGGATTACCTGGCTTGGTTAATGGGATTTATGCAAGTTTTACGGCAACGGCATCATGGGGGAGTCACAGTTACATCCGTCAATTCTACCAAATGAGCGATTTTGCCAGCGATGATATCGTATGTGCATACAAATCAGAGGATGACCTTACCAATAGTTTTAGGTATAATGACAGGAGTGCCGAAAAATCGAATATTAATTATTTCTGGGAAATCTCCTATAAAATTATTTATGGCTCCAATGTCGCTATTTCACTGGCCGATGAGAAAGGTTCAGATGCTCTGACAAATCAGCTTAAAGGGGAAAGTTATTTTCTGAGGGCTTTTGCCACTCATAATCTGGTTCGCTTTTTTGCCAAACCCTATAACGAGGCGAATAAAATGGAACCCGGCGTTATTATCCGGACAGATTATACCGATAATACGATAAAGGCCAGGGCCACTCTTGAGGAAACCTATAACTACATTACGAACAGCTTAAGAACGGCGGAAACGCTCATGAGTGACACCGAACTTGCTGAAAGGAATAACTCTAGCCACAAGTTCGCTAACAAAGCTGCGGTTTGGGCTCTGCTATCCCGGGTCTATTTATACAAGGGGGAATTGGATAGTTGCATTATGTATTCGAACAAGGTGATTGATTCAGGACTTTCATTGGAAACTGCAGAAGATTATCCCTATTATTTTGCCAATGCAAAATCGGGATCCGAAACGATCTGGCTAATTGCCTTTAATCCTGTCGATGATATGGTTGGGGGATCTGTGGCATCCATGATATATAATGGTCTCAACTGTTGGGGCGAAGAAGGAGCTACTCCCTCATTGATGAAAGATATGAGCAAGGGTATTGATGGGGTTGATACTGTTGATCAGCGCTGGAAATATATCATTACCCTGGATGCTCCGGTTAAGAATGGCATTGAAATGTATTATATCACGAAGTTCTCAGGGCAGGATGGATCGCCTACCTTAAGTTCGCCTGTATTTCTGCGCCTTGCCGAAGTCTATCTTAACAGAGCAGAAGCCTACGCAAAGAAGGGCGATGTTGCCAATGTCGTAACTGATTTGAATACATTACTCGAAAATCGTACGGTCATCCCCGAAGGAATGGATTTCTCAGATTACTCATATGATAATAACATTTCTTCTGCTGATCTTGTTGACGTTGTATTGAAAGAAAGAAGAATTGAACTTGCATTTGAAGGTCATCGTATCTTTGACCTTTTGCGTAACGGCAAGGATATTGTCCGCAACTATTGGGGCTACCATCTTGATACCTATAATGGGGTACCCGGCGACAATGATCCAGGCTTAAATGTTGGTGGGGTATTGTTTCATTCTGATGATCCCAGGGTTATATATCCTATTCCTTCGAGTGAAATTACTACAAATAGCCTTTGTGAACCTAATAAATAATATTGAAAGCTATGAAATTCATTAATACTATCCATTACTTTCTTGTTGTCCTTTTGATGCTTACTATTGTTTCATGCAAAGAGGAAGGCAATTATCTTCTTACCGAAACACCACCGATATCATTCTCCACTGACCCTGATGGGCACACCGTTGTATTTAAAAACGATGCACCTGGAGTAACTAACATTACCTGGACTTTTGGGGATTCAAATACCACGGCTACTGGCGAGACTGTAACGCATATCTTTGATAGTTATGGCAATTACCTGGTGACCATGACTGGGGATAAAGATGGCGTCACTTACACTTACCATACGGTAATCAATGTTGCCAAGGGATCTAAGGTAAGACTGAACGACAATTCTTTTGCGGACTGGGATTTTGTTATAGACCCCGATTTCATCATGGAAGGCTCAGGGAATGTGGTTAAAGGAAAAATCGATTTCGATCCACTATATATCTACTTCTTTGTGGAATATGTGACTACAGGCTTAGATGGCCTTGGGAATTTAGACAACCATGTGATGGATTTATATTTGGATAGTGATGGGGATATTACTACCGGGTATAGTGCAGTAATTGGTGCCGAATATCTGTTTGAGGGGAATATCAAAGATGAGGTGAATCCTGATTATCCACTCTTATTTACAGGTGCGGCTCAAGGCGACTGGTCCTGGGGAGATTATTCAAAGCCCAATGCTGTTAAGTCAGGCTTTTCAAAAGTTGATGGCGAAACCGTACAATTCGAGTTTGCTATCTCGCGTGAAGTTTGGAACATTAATAAGCCAACCTTCGCCTTTAGATTAGATTTTGCTCAAAGTAATTGGACCCCATTTGGCTCATTCACTTTTAACGGGAAGGATAGAATTGTTATGGATTTGACAAAATAATTGAGATTGCCAGACGAGTAAAAACTCGCTCTTCCTCAAATTGTGTCTTTAATTGATAATACGATAAGGACGAGGTTATAATGGAGGAATTTCATTAGTGCAATGAAGCTCCTCCATTATAAATGGCAAAATCTATCTGCTTTCGTAAGAGTTTTAACTGAATTTAATTGATTATCTATTGTTTGAGATTCTACTGTAATCATCGGAACAGTGAACTCTTGATATTCTCACTTTTAACGATAGACTATAATGAGAGCCTTAATATTGCCTGCTATTTCACTCTTTTTGACGCTCTTTGCTTCATGTAGTAAATCGTATACGATCACCAGCGGGAAACTGCAAATTGAGATTAATCATAATTTAGAAACCAAAATTACCTCTTTGTATTCCGGCACAAAACCACTGATGGATCATTATGTCGCTTCAGAATATCTGGAATGTAAAAAATTCGAGGCTAAACTGTTTTCACAAAAGAGCGCATTTTCAGAGCCATTTTCAGATGTACGAGGCGGAGGAATGAGGAGAGTTTTTAAAGGAATATTTAAGCAGGATGAGTATTCCATCGAGAAAATACTGGAAATTTCGGTGTATGACTCGTTCCCTGACATGGCTTTTTACAGGCTCCAGTATGTAAACATTGGGGAAAGAGATATCGAAGTTGAAAAATGGGTAAATAATTCATATCGTATAACAAGTGCAGGCGATACACCTGCTTTTTGGTCGTTTCAGGGGAGTTCGACAAATGAGCGTAAGGATTGGATTTTACCTGTTGACTCAGCTTTTTCCCAGAGCAATTTTTTAGGGATGAATAATTCAGACTATGGCGGGGGTATTCCAATGGTTGATCTTTGGCGGAAGGATGGCGGGATCTCCATTGGTCATAATGAATTGATTCCTCGCTTAGTTTCCCTCCCAATTGAAAAAGACAAGTACGATGATTGGGCACAAATGGGTTTGGAGTACGACCTTAGTCAACCCATGGAATTTGCTCACGGAGACACCCTGAAAACAGTGACGACCTTTGTGGCTGTGCATACAGGCGATTGCTTTAACTCTCTACAGGCTTATTCCAAGTTTATGCAGGCTTCAGGAATACAACTTGCTCCGGTTGAACCAGAAGCATACGAGGCGGTATGGTGCGGATGGGGATATGAACAACGATTTACTGTCGATGAAATAATGACCACCTTAAAAAAAGTAAAGGAGCTGGGAATAAAATGGATCGACATTGACTATGGATTCCAGCAGGCTTTGGGAGATTGGAGCCCTGACCGGTCAAAATTTCCCCATGGGAGCACTGATATGCGGAATATGGTGAATAGTATTCACGCCATGGGGTTGAAAGCCAAGCTATGGTGGGCACCACTTACCGTGGATCCAAATTCTCAATTACTCGCCAATGATCCTGACATACAGCTCCTTAACATTGATTATGTACCTCAGTTCATTACCTTCTGGAACAGCTATTATATGTCGCCTGCCTATGAAAAAACAATTCAACACACAAAGGAAACGCTGAAATTATTTCTGGAAGAGTGGGATTTTGACGGACTCAAAATGGATGGGATGCATATAAATTGTGTTCCTCCTGATTATAACCCGGAACACAACTTGAGTTATCCAGAACAATCCAGTGAAACTCTTCCTGAGTTCTTTAAAATGGTTTACGAAACAGCGAGAAGCTATAAACCACATGCCGTATTACAGAATTGCCCTTGTGGTTGTGCGATGTCGTTTTTTAACATGCCATGGGTAAATCAAACGGTAGCTTCCGATCCGAAATCAAGCTGGCAGATTAGGTTGAAAGGAAAGACTTATAAGGCTTTACTGGGAAAAACGGCCTATTATGGGGACCATATTGAATTGAGTACAGGTGGAGACGACTTTGCCAGCCAGGTGGGAGTCGGGGCTGTGATAGGCACAAAATTCACATGGCCAAAGGACAATCCTTATGTTTCGGAAGGCCATTTTGTTTTGACCCCACAGAAAGAGAAGATATGGAAAAAATGGATCGACATCTACAATCAGAAAATGATTTCAAAAGAAACCTATTTGGGAGGACTATACGATATAGGTTATGATAAACCTGAAACACATGTGATCCAAAAAGCAGACACGCTGTATTATGCATTTTATAGCCCCCATTGGGATGGAGAAATAGAATTGCGTGGTCTGAAAAATGGCAATTATCGGGTGTATGACTATATCCATTTAATAGACCTGGGCATAATAAACAGTAGTAATCCATTCCTTAAGGTCTCCTTCAGTAAATATCTGCTTATAGAAGCCCAAAGGATTGATTGATATTTACTTATTGCGTTTACGAAGAGCAACTTATATCAAATAATCGTGTTATGAAAGAAAACCGGTCTTGGTTGATTTATGCGTTAGTCACCGTAACATTCTGGGGAATATGGGGTGCCTTTATCGAAATTCCTGAAAAATCAGGGTTCCCCACGACATTGGGGTATGTTGTTTGGTCATTTACTATGATTCCGGTGGCATTATATGCTTTGCACCGCATCAAATGGAGACCTGATCATGACCTTCGTTCTGTCATTAATGGTACAGCAGCGGGAATACTTGGCTGTGGAGGGCAGATTATTCTGTTTCAAGCATTAAGGCAAGGACCAGCCTACATTGTTTTTCCAATAGTATCACTCTATCCTGTACTTACCATTTTTATGTCCCTTATATTACTTAAGGAGCGCGCTTGTTTGAAACAATGGATTGGGATTGTTCTATGCTTGATTGCCATGTTCCTTCTCTCCAATCCTCAGGTTAATCCTGTAAAATCAGATGGAATCGGATGGCTCGTTCTGGCATTCCTTGTTTTTGTGATGTGGGGGGCCCAGGCTTATGTGCTGAAAATTTCAAATGAAACGATGAAGTCTGAAAGTATCTTCTTTTACATGACGCTAACATCATTTCTTTTCATCCCGATTGCCCTATATATGACCGATTTCTCGGTTCCTGTTAATTGGGGTTTTAATGGGCTCTGGCTTACAGCCATGATACAAATTCTTAATGCTATAGGAGCACTTACGCTGGTATATGCCCTCCGCTATGGGAAAGCCATTGTTGTGGCCCCTTTAACCGGTCTGGCCCCTGTAATTACCGTGATTTTGTCCTTAATCATCTATTCGGTAATCCCGGGAGGAGTTTTGCTTGCAGGATTGGTATTTGCATCCATTTCAATTGTGTTGCTTTCTCAATGATCAATCGATCTCATTTATAATCATCATCTTTTATTATCTACCTTTTAAATATTTGCATTATGTCACTTATTCTCGATAGGAAAAAAGTCCTTGAAGTGTATCATGAAGCAGCGAAGAAAAAATGGGTAATTCCCACTTTTAACACGGAAAATCTCACTACAACGGAAGCCATTCTCGCTGCAACACTTGAATACAGCCAACTGATCAATGACCCCGGTCTTCCCATATCCATTGGAATCACAAATCAGTATAGTCATCGTAGCCAATCGGTATATTATACCCATACCCGACGCTGGGATATTGGCCTTAAGTTGTTTCTGGCCGATATTAACGTTCTGACTAGCAAAGGTTCTCCTTATGAACACCTCAATGTATTGATTCATCTTGACCACACCCAATGGGATACCGATAAGCCATTGCTTGATTGGGATATGAATTTGTTTTCAATGATCATGTATGATGCATCTGCCCTCCCCTTTGAAGAGAACATCAGATTGACAGCGGAATTTGTCGCTAAGAATGGAGATAAAATCGTCATTGAAGGGGCCTGTGATGAGATTGCTGATGCTACAGGCGATGATAAAAGCGGCCTTACTACACCGGAGCAAGCCATAAGATATCTGACTCAAACAAAGGCCGATTTTATTGTGGCCAATCTCGGCACTGAACATCGGGCAAGCAGCGCCAACCTGAAATATCATGGTGATTTGGCACAGCAGATCAGTAAATTGACCGGACCGAAGCTCGTACTACACGGGACCTCGTCTGTGAGTAATAACCAGGTAAAAGACCTGTTTAATGACGGCATCGCAAAAGTGAATATCTGGACCATCCTGGAACGGGACAGCTCTCCCGTACTATTTAAGGATATGGTTAAAAATGCTTCGAGTGTAATTGGAACAGAAATGACTGAGACCATGATTGCATCTGGATTGTTAGGCAATAATGCAAGCAGATCAGCCAGAGCGTCACTTTCCCATTTTACCACTGCTTACCGTCAAAACATTGTGTTCGGGGAAATGAAGAGAATTGTTCTTGAGTACCTCAAGCTATGGTATGTTTAAGAAGAAAACATTATGATACATTATTTGGGGATTGATATAGGGACCAGTGGGTGCAAGGCTGTTGTTTTTGATGAAAATGGACAACAGGTCTCAATGGCTTATCATGAGTATAACCTGATTTCAGAACATCCTGGGTGGGCAGAGCTGGATACTGACGAAGTCATAAAGAGATGTTTCCAGGTTATCAAAACATCGACATCTCAACTTGAGGCAGGTTCTGTGGTTGGGTTGGGAATATCCAGTCAGGGTGAAGCATTTACATTGATTGATAATGAAGGAAAATCACTTTGTAATGCCCTCGTATCTTCTGACATCAGGGCGAATGATTTGATTGAGCCTTGGACTGAGAAATTTGGGAAAGAAAAGCTATACCACATTACGGGGCATACGCCTCATCCTATGTTCTCATTGTTCAAGCTACTCTGGATAAGAGAAAACTCTCCTGAAATTTGGAGGAAGACAGATCGGATTTTATGTTTTGAAGACCTCCTCCAATACAGATTGGGAATAAACAATCCTTCAATGGGTTGGCCTTTGGCCGGAAGGACCATGCTTTTTGATGTAACTAAGCATACTTGGAATGAGGAAATACTGGATACCCTCGGATTGAGGAAAGAACAACTCTCTATTCCGTTACAATCAGGGAGCCATGCAGGGTTTGTAAATGAAAACCTTTGCAGGGAACTTAACCTTGCAAAAAATGCCTTTGTGGTAACAGGAGGCCACGATCAGCCATGCTCGGCTCTGGGTGCCGGTGCTATTGAATCTGGAATTGCCGTTTATAATTCAGGAACAGTAGAATGCATTACCCCAGCTTTTAGTAAACCCATATTTACCAAAGAACTCTATGAGAGCAATTTGTGCACTTACGATCACTCAGTGCCCGGGTTATATGCCACGGTAGCCTTCAGTCTTACCGGAGGGAATGTTCTGAAATGGTTCAGAGATATTTTCGGGGAATCGGAAATTGAGCTGGCGAGAATAACAAACAACAATGCCTATGATCTCTTAATGAGACTGATCCCAGAAGAACCTTCCAGCCTTCTTGTTCTCCCCTATTTTACATCATCAGGCACACCCTATTTTGATGTTTCTGTCAAAGGTGCGATTACCGGACTTGATCTCACCACAACCCGAGGAGAAATTTTGAAAGCCCTTCTGGAAGGTGTAGCATTTGAGATGAAACTAAACCTGGATATCCTTCAGCAATCAGGATATGAGGTAAATGAATTAAGGGCCATTGGAGGTGGAGCAAGATCTCAAACGCTCATCCAGTTAAAAGCCAATGTAATTGGTAAACCAATAACCGTACTTGATGTGACCGAGGCGGGGTGCATGGGAGTGGCGATGTTAGCAAAAGCTTACCATTCAAATCAAAACGTAAGCGACATAGCGAAGCATTGGGTGAAGCCCATTTCTAAAGTTGAACCTAAGCATCAGGAGTATTATAACACCAGATTTAATCTTTACAAGAAGTTATATCCTGCATTGAAGGAACTTCAATTATCTGTTTAGTAAAACTTTCTATTGTGACAAAGGAAAATCAAAATAAGCTGGTTCTTTTTGGCGCTGGCAAAATTGGACGTTCTTTCATCGGTCAGCTATTTAGCAGGGGAGATTATGAGGTTGTCTTTATCGATATCGATAAATCAGTCATTGACGAACTCAACCTCAGAGGTAACTACAATGTGGTGATTAAAGGGGAGGTGGATTCTATTATCAACGTTCAGAATGTACGGGGCGTGTTTGCCGGTGATGTGGCGAAAGTTGCACAAGAGGTTGCCACAGCCCGGATTGTCGCTGTTTCGGTAGGACTAAAAGGGTTAAAAACAAGTATTCCGCTTATTGCAAAAGGTTTAATACAACGATATCAGAACATAGAAGCCTTACCACTTGATATTATAATTGCTGAAAATCTCCGAAATGCAGCTGAATTTGTGAGGCAGGAACTTAATGAGCACTTGCCAAAAGGGTATCCTCTCGAAGAAAGAGTTGGTTTGATTGAAACCAGTATTGGGAAAATGGTGCCTATAATGCTCAAAAAGGATATGGAAGAAGATATCCTCCAGGTTTTTGCTGAATCCTATAACACCCTGATTCTTGACAAACTGGCGTTTAAGAATCCGATTCCGCTTATTGAAGGAGTTGCCCCAAAAGAGAATATGAAAGCCTGGGTTGACCGTAAGTTATTTATTCATAATCTGGGACATGCGACATCTGCATACTTGGGGTTTTATGCACACCCTTCTTACAACTATTTATATGAAGTACTTTCAGATGGCCAGTTAAAGGAGAGAGTAAGGAACACCATGTTACAGTCAGCCAATATTCTGATTATGAAATACCCCGGCGAATTTACTCTTGAATCGCTCACCGGGCACATTGATGATTTATTGTATCGTTTCCAGAATAAAGCACTAGGGGATACCCTCTACAGGGTGGGATGTGACTTACAGCGTAAACTTAGCGCCGGGGACAGAATTGCTGGGGCTATTCATCTTGCCCGTGAATTTCACCTTCCCTACGATTTGATCTTAACATCCTTGGTCTGCGGGTGTCATTTTAGAGCCACTGATGAAGGTGGGCAAATTCTACCCTCTGATATTGAATTCAGATCAATTTATGCAAAAGGAATAAAAGCGGTATTGGAATCCATCTGTGGGTTTAGTGAAATTACGGACTCCGAGGTGATTAGCGAAGCGATCTGTCTCGATAATTTATTGAAGGCTAAATCTCTATAGCAAAATAAATCATAAAGTTGAAAACAAAAGCAGTACGATTATACGGGAAGAAGGATTTACGATTGGAGGAGTTTGAACTTCCGGCAATCCATGACGACGAAATCCTTGCGAAAGTGATTTCCGACAGTATTTGCATGTCGACGTACAAAGCAGTCCAACAGGGGATCAATCACAAACGCATTCCGGCAGATGTGGCTGAAAAGCCTACTATTATAGGTCATGAGTTTAGTGGCGAACTGGTTGAAATCGGCTCAAACTGGAAACACAAGTTTAAGCCTGGTCAGAAATTCTCAATACAGCCAGCACTCTATTTTAAAGATGGTCCTGTAGGAGTGATGAGTGCTCCGGGTTATTCCTATCCTTTTATTGGAGGTGATGCAACATATATTATCATTCCCAAGGATGTTTTGGTTCAGAATTGTTTGCTGTCTTATGATGGTCCGGGCTTCTATCCTGCATCTTTGGCAGAACCACTCTCATGCGTGATTGGTACCATGCATGCGAACTACCACACCACCCCTGGTTCTTACGAACACAACATGGAAATTGTGGACAAAGGGAAAATGGCAATCCTTGCTGGTGTTGGTCCAATGGGACTGGCTGCCATCAATTACGTCATTCATCGCGATGGTTGTAATCCAAGTTTGTGTGTGGTTACTGACATCGATCAAGCCAGGCTTGATCGTGCTGCCTCAATTTTCACCGTTGAAGAAGCAGCAAAACGTGGTATTGAGTTGGTTTACCTGAATACCGGGGTCAATAATCCGGTGGAAGAACTCAGACGTTTATCGGGTGGATCGGGATACAACGATGTATTTGTGTTTGCACCAGTGCCCGCAGTCATTGAACAAGGTGATGCAATTCTTGCTTTCGATGGTTGCCTCAACTTCTTTGCCGGGCCATCTGATCCGGGGTTAAGTGCCAAAATGAATTTCTACAATGTTCATTATGCATACACTCATATTGTTGGAACGTCAGGAGGAAATACCAACGATATGAAAGAAGCGTTGGAAGTGATGACAAAAGGGTTGGATCCTGCCGGACTTGTCACCCATATTGGAGGACTAAATGCAGTGGTTGAGACGACCCTGAATCTTCCACAAATTCCAGGGGGTAAAAAGCTGATTTATACTCATCTCGACATGGCTCTAACCGCAATCGCAGATTTTCAGGAAAAAGGGAGGGAAGAACCGTTATTTGCCAGATTAGCTGAAATCTGCGACCGTCATCAGGGATTATGGTCGATAGAGGCTGAAGCCTATTTGTTGGCCGCCAAACATCAGGATTAGTGGATCAAACATAAATTTCAAAACAGAAGCATTACGCATCGGAAATCTCATCAATACAATGAATAAAGAACAAACTTCTCAAAAAAGGAATACGCTCATCATTCCGTTACTCATAGTAGGTGTTTTATTTTTTGTCATCGGATTTGGAGTTGGCATCAGTGGGTATCTCACGCCGTTTCTAAAGGATGCCTTAAACCTTTCAGTTACTGAATCCTATTTAGTGACTGCTGCGATTTTTTCAGCATTTCTAGTGTTTGGCGCACCAGCAGGGTGGATTATCAAAAAGCTGGGCTATAAAATGAGTATGCTAATCTCCTTTTTCATTATGGCTCTTGGAATGATCCTCTTTGTACCCTCTGCTCAATTATCCAGTTTCCCGATTTTTTTGGTTGCCTTGTTTATTGGAGGAATTGGAAATACTTTGCTGCAAGCTGCAGTAAATCCTTATGTAACCATCATTGGGCCACATGAAAGCGCTGCCATGCGTATGTGCTTGATGGGCATTATGAATAAACTTGCATGGTGGATGGGGCCTGTTTTCTTGGGATTGTTTTTAGATCTGAAAAATGTACAATTAAGTCAGATCTCCCTCCCCTTTTACATTGTGACATTTATTCTGGTTTCCTTAGGAATATTCATGTATTTAGCTCCACTTCCTGAAGTAAAAGCTGCCGGAGAGGATGAGAGTGACGAAAGTTCAGCGGGATCTTACGCTGCGGGAAAAACGAATGTGCTGAAAATGCCACATCTGGTTTTGGGAGGTATCGCACTTTTTCTTTATGTCGGAGTTGAAACATTACCCATGGCTTCGATTATTGGCTTTGCCAAGACGGTATTTGGTGAGAATATGGCCAATCCGGAAGGGTATGCGAAATATGTCCCCATAGGGATGTTTATAGGTTATCTCTTTGGAGTCACAATGATCCCTAGAAAAATATCACAAACCAATGCCCTGAGGTTATTTGCTGTTATTGGTATTGTGGCCTCGTTGTGCGTTATTTTCCTTCCTGGAGAAATGGCGATTTACAGCCTGGCGGTTATTGGTTTTGCCAATTCTATTATGTGGGGTGCCATATGGCCGCTCGCTATTTCAGATCTGGGGAGGTTTACCAAGTCAGGTTCTTCGTTTTTGGTTATGGGTATCGTGGGCGGAGCCATAATTCCTCTGATTTTTGGGGTTCTGGTGGACATTTTTAAAACCGGCGAAATGTCGTCGGTGAAAGACTACCAGAATGCCTATTGGATATTTCTGCCTGCCTACGCCTTTATCCTTTATTTCGCAATGTATGGATACAAAATCAGAACAAAAAAATAATACAACGAAGAACCGTCAAAGTCAGGACTTGCACATCGTCCAAAGGTCAATAACCCAGAAAAATGAAGGTGCAACAAATTATGGATAAACCAATTACAGCTGTCTCATAAAATAAACCATGTCATCAATAATCTAATCCAATGAAAAAAAAACTCATTTTGATCATCCTGGTTTTTGTCTGCCATTTTTCACAAGCTCAATGGGCAAGACAGGAATCAAATGTTTCCAGCGTCTTGAACAGTGTATTTTTTGTTGATGCTAAGATCGGCTGGGCCGTCGGCGATGGAGGGGTTATCTTAAAATCAATCAATGGAGGAGGTCGATGGGCACTTCAGCCATCAAATACCCCAAATTCCCTGCACGCCGTTTATTTTGTCAGTCCCACAACCGGGGTTGCCGCAGGGGATCTCGGCACAATGATCAGGACTACCGATGGCGGCAAGACATGGCTACCCGTAACATTTGACTTTTCTAATACAGTGCGCTGCTTACATTTTACTGATGTTATTACGGGATATGCCGTTGGAGATGGTGGCACTATTAAAAAAACAACAGATGGTGGCTTAACATGGGTGGCTCAGGTATCAGGGACTAATTCTCAGATCAATTCCGTCAATTTTCCGAATCTGAATACTGGATTTGCTGTTGGTGAAGGGAATGGGACAGCAGTTATCTTAAAAACAACAGATGGAGGTACCCATTGGAATGAATTGAGTTCAGGTGTGAACCAACCCTTACATTCCACTTTTTTCACTACTGATGTTACCGGATTCGCCGTTGGGAAAGGGGGCACATTTCTGAAAACAAGCGATGGTGGCATCACATGGACGGCCTCGTCGCCATTTGGAACGGAGACATTAACCTGTGTCTATTTTATTAATGAGACTACAGGTTACGTTACTTCAGTAAATGAATCGATTGGAAAAATATACAAAACAACCAATAGCGGAGATACCTGGTCTTCAGAGACCATTCCTTCAACCGAGCCCGTGTGGTCCTTTCATTTACCAAGCCGGGCTAATATTTGTATGATCAATTATCACTATCATGATGATAGTACCCCAAATGCAGATATGACTGCCATTAAAGCTATCCGACCTGAGATTCTGATTGATAACACTCCCGGTGGTTACTGGCATTCCCCCACGGTGGCGTCAGAATATACCCCACTGGGCATTCAAGTGTTTTCATATATTACGGGTGGCTATGAAGGAACAAAATACAAAACATCAGAAGATAATCTGAGTGACAATGTTGCCCGTGTTGGGGCCATTGCTGCGGATAAAGCCACTGGTGTTTTTCTGGATGAGGTGAGTAGCGTTCTTAATGATAATAGCAAAACGTACATTTCTACAATTTTCAATGAATGTCGGGCACAGGGGCTAAAATTGATTCTCAATACGGGATGGTCGGTCTTCGATCCCTGGTTAATGAGCCATTGCGATTTCCTGATGTCAGATGAGCAATATGGAGGAGCAAGAATCCCTACAGAAGAAGAACTTCCATTTGCAAGTCGTCTTTTAGTGGTCGCCTATAATGTTAACAAGGCAACAGATGCGGCTAAAATTACACAAGATGCACATATTCGGGGATTCGGTTATTCATATGCATGTAAAGCCTATACCGTATTACCTACGTGGCTTGACGAATATATTACGGCCCTCACTCCCTCTTTAAAATGTGCCGTTGGTTCTGCCGGACTGATTATTAAAAATACCGATATCGCCACTGGAATAAATGACCATCGAATGGCTAAAGCAGAAGTGCGTATATTTCCTAATCCTGCTTCTGAAGAGATAAATATCAAAGATGCACATAACGAAGTTTTAGAAATCAATATTTTTGACAGCATGGGTAAATTGATCATCTCAAAAAAGCATCAACAAAACCAGTCTATTTCAGTCAATGGAATGAAGAATGGCATTTACCTGGTAGAACTTAAGTCGGAAAAATGGTCGGAAAATCATAAACTGCTCATTCAAAGATAAGGTT
>CAZMMX010000024.1:0-1354 GCA_964567485.1 uncultured Prolixibacteraceae bacterium
GAAATTGAAAAACTGAAGGAGTTTAAATCCACCCTGATCAACAGTGTAGTTACCGGTAAGATAAAAGTATAGCTATGACTAAATTGATCCTGTTTATAAGCAGTGTGCAGTCGGAATTTTCCGTTGAACGGGAAAGACTCTGGCAGCATCTGAAAACGGATGCGATGTTAAGTGAATTCTTTGAACCGGTGATGTTTGAAAAGCTTCCGGCGAATGTGCAGGCTCCCAATAAAGTATACCTGGATGAAGTGGCCCGTTCACAGGTTTATCTGGTGATTGCCGGCCAATTGTATGGTTATGAGGATGAGTATGGCGTTTCACCTACGGAACATGAATACAATCATGCAACAAGACTGCAGTTGAACCGGCTGGCTTTTCTGAAAGGGACCCCTGCATTGGAAAGACATCCCAAAGAGGCGATGTTTATTGGAAAGATTCAGAATGACGTAACCTATAAACGTTTTGAAAATACGGAAGAGTTGTTGTCAGAAGTCAGCCGTGCGCTGATCCAGCTGTTAAAGGATAAAGGATTGATCCAATTCCGCTCCTTCGATGATTCTTTACATCCCTTCGCCGGAATACCCGATATCGATCCGGAGAAAATTGAAATGTTTGTATCTGTTGCCAGGTCACGCAGGGGATTTCCCGTGAGACTGGGGAATTCAGTGGGGAAAGTACTGGCCCACCTTAATCTGTCGCAGGATAATCAATTAATCAACAGTGCGTTGCTGGTTTTTGGTTTCAAGCCCCAACACTATTTTCCGGCTGCCATTGTGAAATGTGCCCATTTTCATGGTTTGGATGTGGTTAAGCCCATTCCCGACCACAAGGTTTTTCAGGGGGATGTTTTTGAACAGGTGGACCAGGCCGTTGATTTTGTCATGTCGAAAATCAATGTGTCGGTCGGAACCCGGAATGAAAGCAACCAGGCTCCTGTGATGTATGAAATTCCCCGTGCTGCTGTGGCAGAAGCCATTGTGAATGCGGTTGCCCACCGTGATTACCAAAGCAATGGCAGCGTGCAGGTGATGCTTTTTAGTAACCGGCTGGAGGTTTCCAATCCTGGCAGGTTAGCGCCGGAATTGAGTATTACCAAACTTAAGATAGAACACAGCAGCTATCCCACCAATCCCCGACTGGCTGAATGCCTTTATCAGGCTGGATATATTGAGCGGTTTGGTACCGGAACCGGTGAGATTTTCCGTTTGTCTAGAGAAGCAGGATTGATTGAGCCGATAATCGACCTGGAAGAAGGTTTCAGGGTAATCCTCTGGCGGCCCAATGCTACGTGGAGTCAGGTTCCTGATAAATATAAGGGTCTCCTCCGGCTTACCGACCAAGTAACCGACCAAGT
>CAZMMX010000024.1:1454-42833 GCA_964567485.1 uncultured Prolixibacteraceae bacterium
ACCGACCAAGTAACCGACCAAGTTACTGGACAAGCTACTGGACAAGCTACTGGACAAGTTAGTGGACAAGCTACTGGACAAGTTAGTGGACAAGTTAGTGGACAAGCTAGTGGACAAGTTGAGGAGGGAATCAGAAGAGTGATCCTGGTAATCTTCGGTGACATGAAAAGCAGTGAAATTCAGGATGCCTTGGGGCTGAAACACAGGGAATACTTCAGGGATAATTACCTGATCCCCTCGATGAATGAGGGTTACCTTGAAATGACCATCCCTGACAAACCCAATAGTCCCAATCAACAGTATCGTTTGACTGTGAAAGGGCAGGAACTGAAAAAAAGACTGGAGGCAAGACAATGACGAGCAATACCACCGAACAAGCGCTGGAGGCCATCATCCAGAAAAGGCTTACGGGTACCAATCTGGAGGAAATTGTTGCCCGGGGAGATGGATTTTCTTCGATTGATCCTGGTGAGCATTATCGTTCCGGCCATGCCTTTTACCTGGGGATACCCAAGGATTTTAATCCACGGTACGCCATTGATGAAAATCGATTCTGGCATTTCCTGGAAACCACGCAAAATGAAGAATTGGGTAAGTTGAAAAGAGAGCCTGGATATAAGGCCAAAATACTGGACCGGCTTGACCGGATGATTAAAAAATATGGAATTATCCGCCTTCTCAGGAAAGGTTTCGATATTGATGATGCCCATTTCACCCTGTTTTATGCCTTACCTCTTGCATCGAGCAGCGAAGCAGTGAAAAAAAGATTTGAGAAAAATGAGTTCAGCTGCACCAGACAGGTCAGGTATTCATTGACCAATCCCGGGGAAGAAATTGACATGGTGCTTTTTGTCAACGGATTGCCCATTGCAACTATGGAGCTGAAGAACCCCTGGACCGGACAGAATGCCCGAACACACGGACAGCATCAGTATAAAAGCAGTCGTGACATCACACAGCCCCTGCTTCAGTTTGGCCGTTGCATCGTTCATTTTACGCTCGATACCGATGAAGTGTATATGACTACTAAACTGAACGGTGCTTCCACGGTTTTTCTTCCCTTTAATCTGGGAAACAACTATGGTAAGGGCAATCCTGTGAATCCCCTGGGACATAAAACTGCCTATTTGTGGGAGGAGATCTTCACCCGGCAGAGTCTGGCCAATATCATACAACACTTTGTCCGGTTTGACGGGAAAGATGGCGACTCCCTGCCCAAAAAGAACCTGTTTTTCCCCCGGTACCATCAACTCGATGTGGTGCGCAAGATCATGGCGGATGTGGCTGTTAAAGGTGTGGGCCAGACCTACCTGATCCAGCATTCCGCGGGTTCAGGGAAATCAAATTCCATCACCTGGGCAGCTTATCAGTTGATTGAAGCATATCCTGCTTCTGTAACTGCCAGGGGAAACAAGGGAATTGATCATCCCTTGTTTGATTCGGTCATAGTGGTCACCGACCGGAGGTTACTGGACAAGCAACTGAGGGAAAACATCAGGGAATTCTCCCAGGTAAGAAATATTGTGGCGCCTGCCTACTCCTCAAAAGAATTAAAGGAAAACCTTGAAAACGGGAAAAAGATCATTATTACGACCATCCAGAAATTCCCGTTTATTGTGGATGGCATTGCTGATTTGAGCGAAAGAAACTTTGCGGTGATCATTGATGAAGCGCACAGTTCGCAGAGCGGATCGGCATCAGACCATATGAACCAGGCAATGGGAAGGAAGGAGGGGGATCAGGAAGAAGAACAGGATGTCCAGGATCTTATTCTGGAGGCCATGAAGTCGCGGCGAATGAGAGGCAATGCCTCCTACTTTGCATTCACTGCCACCCCGAAAAATATTACGCTGGAAAAATTCGGTGTTCGTGCCGAAGATGGAAAGTTCAGACCGTTCCACCTTTATTCCATGAAGCAAGCCATTGAAGAGGGTTTTATCCTGGATGTGCTTGCCAACTATACAACCTACCGTAGTTATTATGAAATTCAGAAATCGATTCAGGAAAATCCGCTTTTTAATACTGCAAAAGCGCAGAAGAAACTGCGCCGATTTGTTGAGCAAAATGAACTGACCATTAATATCAAAGCCGAAATCATCCTTGATCATTTCGTCTCCAAGGTTTTTAATGCAAAAAAGCTCAGAGGCAGGGCGAAAGGGTTGGTGGCAACCCAAAGTATTGATTCTGCGATCCATTATTACTTCGCAATCAGGAAATTACTGAAGGAAATGGGGAATCCATTTAAGGTGCTGATTGCGTTTTCAGGCAAAAAGTCAGTAGGTGGGGTGGAATATACGGAAGATAACATGAACGGATTCCCGGAAAGGGATACCAGAGATCAGTTTGATACGGATGAATACAGATTGATGGTGGTGGCCAATAAATACCTGACCGGTTTTGATCAACCTAAGTTGACTGCTATGTATATTGACAAGAAACTTCAGGATGTTCAGGCCGTCCAGGCCTTGTCGCGGCCCAACCGGTCGGATGTTAAACTTGGCAAGAAAACGGAAGACATCTTTATCCTTGACTTTTATAACAGTGCCGAAGATATCAAAGCCTCTTTTGATCCATTTTATACCTCCACGACTTTGAGTAGTGCCACGGATGTCAACGTACTTCATGAACTTAAGGCTCAGCTTGATGAGGTGGAGGTATACTTCTGGAGTGAGGTGGAATTCTTTATCGGGAAGTACTTCCGGAATGCCGATGCCCAGGAGCTGAGTCCTGTTATCGATACCGCAGCAGCGAGGTTTAATTCAGAGCTTGGATTAAATGAAGATGAAAAAGCTGATTTCAAGATCAAAGCCAAGCAGTTCGTGAAAATCTACGGACAGATAGCGGCGATACTTCCATATGAGGTTATTAACTGGGAAAAGTTGTTCTGGTTTCTCAAATTCTTAATTCCAAAGCTGAATATTGAGGATCCTGACAGGGATACCCTGGATGAACTCCTCCATGCGGTCGACCTCTCTACTTACGGACTTGAGCGGGTAAAACTGAATGCCTCCATTGGGCTGGATGCCGCTGAAACTGAAATTGACCCTCAAAATCCGAATCCCCGTGGTGCTCATGGAGGCGGTGACGAGGAGGATCCCCTGGACCTGATTATTCGAAGCTTTAACGAGCGCTGGTTTCAGGGATGGGATGCCACTCCCGATGAACAGCGGGTAAAGTTTGTAAATCTGGCCCATCACATGAGAATTCATCCCGATTTCAAAGAGAAGTATGAAGAGAATAACGATTCCCAGAACAGGGAAATTGCTTTCAGAAAAATCTTTGATGATGTAATGGCGCGTCAGCGAAAAAATGAACTTGATCTTTACCGGTTATTATCAAAGGATGACGCGTTTAAACTCGCCATGCAGGAAACGATTAAGCGGGTTCTGGCTGCATCATGACAAAATCCATGGTTTATCGTGGCTTTTTTGGTATATTCCGGTTTTGTTAAGTATGTAACAGTTATCGTGATAACAAAGATGTATTTTCTAAGTTAGTTCGTACTTCCCCTTTTCCACTTCCGCCAGGAACCGGGAGGGGCGGTTAAAAACGGCATCCCAGGACTGGATATAGGAAGGCATGGTGATGAACAGGTTCTCCTTTGCGCGGCTAGAAGCCACATAAAAGAGCCTGCGCTCCTCTTCCAGTTCCTGAATGGTTTCCATAGACCGCACCGAAGGCAACAATCCGTCCAGGGCATGGGGGATAAAGACGGTGTGCCATTCGAGTCCTTTGGCGGAGTGGATCGTGGAAACCACCACCGGCTTCTCGTCCACATTCAACAGCGGGGTATTCTGTTGCTGGTAGCGGTTTGAGGGGGGCTCCAGCGTAAAATCAGCCAGGAACTTTTGCAGATCATTGTATTTGGCTGCAATGATCCGGAAGGTCTCCAGATCCCTGACCCTGACTTCGTAGTCGTCTTCGAGTTGTTTGAGACGGGGAATATAATAGGGGTAAAGGATGTCGAGCATCTGCACCGGCGACAACCCGTCTTCATTCAGCTTAGAGTACAGCTGATCGATTTTTTCCAGCTCTTCGTAATATTTCTTTCCCCGGAAACGGTCAAAGTTGATCTTACCCGCGCTGGCATGCAGAAGGGTAACGATCTCGCTGGCCCTGACCTTTCCGATTCCTTCGTTCAACTGGAGGATCCTGTGCCACGCCACAGCATCCAAAGGATTCTGTGTGATCTTCAGAAAAGCGACGATGTCTTTCACATGGCGTCTTTCGCTGAATTTGATGCCTCCCACCACCACAAAGGGGATCTGGCGCTTCATGAGCTCTGCCTGCACATAGTTGCTCTGCCAGGATGCACGGGTCAGCACGGCAAATTCGGAGAAATACAAGTCGTTTCCCCTGATCTCCAGAATTTTCTCCACGATATATTCAGCCTCTTCAATTCCATCGGCAAAACGTGAAACCACCGGTTTTTTGTGGGAAGGAATCGTGGAGAAAAGCCGCTTTTTGAATCCTATCCGGGCATTGCCGATCACGTTGTTGGCAAAATCAAGGATTCCCTGTCCGCTGCGGTAATTCTGTTCGATCTTCACGATGCGGCAATCGGGGAACGATGCCGGAAAACGGAGGATATTTTCGAAATTGGCGCCACGGAAGGAGTATATGCTCTGAGCATCGTCACCCACCACGGTCACGTTGCTTTTTCCCCGGCACAGCAGCTCCACAATCTCCCGTTGGATATTGTTGATGTCCTGGAACTCGTCGACCAGGACATAGCTGATCCTTTCCCGGAGCTTGTTGCGGAACACTTCGTTGTCGCGGAGCTTATCCCTGAGTACCGACATCAGGTCGTCGTAATCCATCAGGTTCGAAGCTTTTTTGTAGGCTTCATAAGCCCGGTTCAAGATTTCCAGTTCAGAGAGGAAACTAACGTATCCGTCGAAATACCTCACCAGGGTGTCGGCGATGGAGAGTTCGTGATTTCTTGATTTGGAAATGATTTCCTGTACAAGGTCCTTCTTCGGAAAGGGGCGTTCCTTTTTCTGTTTGGCCAGTCTTAGTTCATTTTTCAGCAGGTCGATGATGTCTTCCCCATCCTTGTCGTCGATAATCGAGAAGTTGGAAGGGATTCCCGTCAGGTTGCTGTACTGTCTCAGCACACTGTTGGAGAAGCCGTGAAAGGTGCCTCCCATGACGTTGCTGCTGACCGGTTTGTCCCCCAGAAGCTTCTCGACGCGCTCCAGCATCTCGTGGGCCGCCTTCCGCGTGAAGGTTAAAAGGAGGATCTGGGCCGGGTTGAGGCCATTCTCGATGAGCCAGCTTACTTTATAAGTGATTACCCGGGTTTTCCCGCTTCCGGCACCTGCAATCACGAGAAGTGGAAAGTGCACTGCCAGAACAGCTGCCAGCTGTTGGGGATTCAAATCACCGGCATAGTCGATCCGGTATTTTTTCTCAGGCTTGAATTCCTGTTCCGGTAAAAGCCTCGCCGGAATGTTGTCCGTAATGGCCTTCAGCTCCCTGATCTTCCGGTCGGTTTCTTCATCAATAGGTATCTCCCCGTATTTTTCAATGGAGAAATCCCCGTGGTCACTTTTTTTGAGGGCTGTGCTCCCGGTTGAGGATTCAGTTTTCAGGGTGAGGCTGGCAATCAACTCCTCCAGGGGTAAATCCTGCGATTCGGCCTCTTCCCTTAACAGGTTTATTATTTTATCTTTCATGTTGCTCATGGGCCAGTGATGTGATTATATTCTGATCATTCGGAAGTTCTGAATATAAACTAATATAATGGTGTCTCCAACAGTTCAGGATATTTTAACTCCATATCCTTACCTGTTACGTAAAGCGGGAAAATTTCTTTATGTTCATTATATGCATCGTACTCATAGACGTTTATATGAGCTTAATTAATTGGAAATAAGCATAAAAATTCGTATATTCTTCTGATTAAAACCAACGGAAATGAAAACAATAGTGATCCTTATTTTTTTTAGTATGCTAAGGCTGAACACGGTCGCCCAGGCACCACAGGCGTTCAAGTACCAGGCGGTGGCGCGCAACACCACAGGTGAAGTGCTGGCGAACAAATCAGTTAGTTTCCGGATTGGCATCCTCAGCGGAAGTGCCACAGGTACTGCCGTCTATACCGAGACACATACCGGAAAAACCACCAATGGATTCGGACTGGTCGACCTGGAAATCGGAAAGGGAACTCCGGTCACCGGCACTTTTGCAGGGATTACCTGGGGAACCAACGACTATTTTCTGAAGGTGGAGATGGACCCGAACGGGGGATCTGCCTGGCAATCCATGGGGTCCAGCCAACTGCTGAGTGTTCCCTATGCTCTTTTTGCCCGGGATGTGGAAAACAATGCGGACGGGGATGCCGATGCTACTAATGAGTTACAGAAGCTCACCATCAGTGGCACGATCCTTACCCTGGACAAGAGCGGCGGATCGGTAACGCTTCCCTCCGGCGGTACTTCGGGGGACAACTGGGGCACGCAAACCGTGAAGACCAATTCCACCCTGACCGGAGAAGGGACGCCTGCAACTCCGCTGGGAGTGGTCCAAGCGGCGCTTACCCCCGCATGGAATAACTTGCTGAACGTGCCTGCTGGATTTATGGACGGTATCGACAATGTGGACGATGGAGATGCCGATCAGACGAATGAGATTCAGGTAATGAGCCTCAGCGGCACAGTGCTTTCTCTCAGCAAAGGGGGAGGAACGGTAACTCTTCCTTTATCCGGCGGAGGCGACAACTGGGGAACACAAGCGGTGGTGACCGATGCCACCCTGGCAGGTAATGGAACCACAGCAACGCCTTTGAAGATCGCCCAGCAGGCTGCCACCAGCGGACAGGTGCTGAAGTGGGATGGTACAACCTGGAAACCTGCCGCCGATGCAACCGGCAGCGGGGGAAGTACTCCCACCGGGCCGGCAGGAGGGGACCTTTCAGGCACCTATCCCGATCCGCTGATCGGAACCGGAAAGGTTAACTCAGCTAAAATCTTGGACGGGACCATTTCGAATGCCGACTTGGCCGACAATGCGGTGACTACCCTGAAGATCGCCGACGGAGCCATTGCCACCGCCGACCTGGCCAATTCCACCGTCACCACCGACAAACTGGGGAGCCTGGCCGTCAGTGCTGACAAGATGCAAAACGGGGCGGTCACGGCTGATAAGCTGGGTGCAGGTGCTGTCACCAGCGACAAGCTGGCAGCGAATGCAGTGACCACCGATAAAATCAATGCCGGGGCAGTCACAGGAGCAAAAATTGCTCAGTCCGGCGCCACCAGTGGGCAGGTGCTCAAATGGAGCGGCACCACCTGGGCCCCGGCTGCTGATGCCACCGGAGGGTCGGCCAGCGGCTGGACCGATGACGGATCGATTGTAAGGCTAAGTACAGCAGCAGATTCCGTGCAGATCGGAAACATTCTCCGGCTAGGTAAATTAAACGTCGGAGGTGATATCGGATTGAATCTGCTCTCCAATATATACTTCGGAAGTGATAAAACCCGGATAACCGGTTTAACCGGAGGCGACCTGCGGCTCGTGGCAGAAGACCTTAGCATGCTGACCACCGAAGATATTACCTTCGGCCGGTTCGGGGATGCAACATGGATCAAATTTGATAACGCGAATAAAAGGGTGGGTATCGGAACCCTTGCCCCGACTGAAAAGCTGCATGTGGTACTGAATCAGACAAGTGAGGGATTATCAGCAGTGAAGGGAGTGGCCGCTTCAACTGCCGGTTCGGCCTATGGCGTTTACGGTCTGGCGGAAGGTTATAAAGGGCGCGCCGTCATGGGGGAAGCCACGGGTACCAGCAGCATTGGCGTGATGGGGCTTGCCACGAACAGCAGCAGTACGGGGGTCTGGGGAGAAGGCTCCAATCAAGGAGTGTATGGAAAATCTGATTTGGCAACCGGGAAAGGCATATTCGGACAGGTTACCTCTGCCACGGGATATTCGGGCTATTTTGACGGGGGAAAGTTCTATGTAAGCGGCAATGTGGGGATCGGCACTACCTCTCCGGCTAAGAAACTGCATGTCAATGGCAGCGCCCAAGTGAAGGATACCCTTTTCGCCGGTGCAGTGAAAATCACGAACAGCCCCAGAGTATTTTATAAGAATTCGAATACTGGGTGGCCTAAAAACATTACGACAATGGAATCGTGGGGCCCACTGGACAGCGTTTCTGTGGTGGCTCCGGGACCCGGATCTGTTTTGTTGAACGTGACAGGATGTCTCAATTCCTCGCACACTTACAATGGTAATACCTGGGTTTACATTGGCATTTCAGCAATCCGGCGCAGTACTAATTTTGAGGATGTACTGTCACAAACTGTTTGGCTATTGCATGAAAATCTTGTAGGTGGATATTATCAGGTGCCTTGTGCGGTCACTGCTGTTGCTTCAGTAACCTCAGCCGGAACATATAAATACTACATCGTCGGATGGTTTAATGAATGGGATGGAGAAGAAGATCAAGTGGATTTTGGCAGTGGCGCAATTTCGGCGCTGTTTATTCCTACTCCATGATGGCACGGGGCACGGAACATGAATTTTTGGATTAACAGAATAATTCGAGTTTAAGAATTGATTGTTCGAATTTTAAACGGCGCAGAAGCCGGGATTCCCGAATTCTGCGCGATTTAACGTTTATTGGCATGGTTTCCTGAACACCGGCGGGTGAAAGAATACCTTTGAGAAAAATAAAAAACATTCGATGAGGAGTTTGAAAATAGGTAACCTAACCATAAATGTTCCGGTCATACAAGGGGGTATGGGAGTAGGTATTTCTTTATCAGGTCTGGCCTCCGCCGTGGCCAATGAGGGTGGGGTAGGTGTCATCTCCAGTGCCGGACTGGGACTTTTGTACAGGAATTTCTCGGAAGACTTCCTTGAAGCCAGTATACACGGATTAAAAGAGGAGATCCGTAAAGCCAGGGAAAAGACGCGCGGAATCATCGGGGTCAATGTCATGGTGGCCATGACCAATTTCGCCGATATGATCAGAACGTCAATCGCCGAAAAAGTGGATGTGATCATCGCCGGGGCCGGATTGCCGCTCGATCTCCCTTCATTCCTGAAAAAAGAGAGTGTCACCAAACTCATTCCGATTGTGTCATCGGCCAGGGCAGCAAAGATCATCTGCGAGAAATGGAAGGCTAATTATGATTACCTGCCCGATGCCGTCATTGTGGAAGGGCCAAAGGCTGGCGGCCATCTGGGTTTTAAAGAAGAACAAATCAGCGATGAAAATTTTACCCTGGAGAAATTGGTACCTGAAATTGTCATTGAACTAAAAACCTTTGAGGAAAAATACGACCAGCCCATTCCCCTTATTGCTGCTGGCGGGATTTATACTGGTCAGGATATCCATGATATCCTGAAGCTTGGCGCTTCCGGGGTACAGATGGGAACCCGGTTCGTCACCACCCATGAATGCGATGCCTCCGACGGTTTCAAACAATCCTACCTGGACGCCGGGGAGAGAGATATTGAAATCATAAAGAGTCCGGTGGGCATGCCAGGGCGTGCCATTCTGAGCAATTTTATGGCCAAGGTCAGGGAGGGAAAGAAACAACCGGGGAAATGCCCCTATAAGTGCATCAAAACCTGCGATATAGAAAAGAGCCCCTATTGTATCATTGTGGCTTTGATCAACGCGCTGAAGGGGAATTTCGAAAATGGGTTTGCCTTCGCGGGTGCCAATGCTTACCGGGCAACACGCATCATCTCCGTCAAAGAGACTTTTCAGGCGCTTCGGAAGGAATTTGAAGAAAGCTGAAATGGACGCTGCCATAGTGGCGCATTTCCAGGAATCCGGGCAAATCCTGAAAACGGTATTTTTTAGGATGCTCAAATATCAGGAGGCCGCCGGGTTTCGTCACCCCTGACTGCAGGATCTTCTCCGCAATGTTGTCAAATCCCGGCATATCGTAGGGAGGATCGGCAAAGACCAAATCGTAGGTCTGACTGGTTCTCATCATCACCCGGAAGGCGTCGTCCTGGATCAGCCTGAGATTGGTAATGCCCAATTCCTCCGTCACCTTCCTGATGAACCGGCAGTGGACAAAATCCTTTTCCACGGCGGTAACGGTGCGGCATCCCCGGCTGGCCAGCTCGAAACTGATGCTTCCCGTGCCCGAAAAGAGATCCAGGGCATCGGTTTCCTCCCAGTTGATACGGTTCTCCAGGATATCAAAGAGGCTCTCCTTACTGAAATCGGTGGTGGGCCTTGACCGGAAAGCCTTCCCGGGAACAAACTGACGCCCTTTATATTTTCCGCCTACAATGCGCATAATTATAGAAGCATTACTCCCGGCAACATATGCTCCGGAATTTCACCGGGAATAAGGCCTTCCCCGACAGGGGTCAGCCTGCGGAAAAGTGAAATCCCCGGAATCTGTTTTTTCAGAATGAGAAACCTCTCGTCTGTCTCACTGGTCCTTCCCGAGAGGGTCACAGGCGTTCCTGCATTTCCCGGAAGGGAGAGAAACGACAAAAGATAATAGAGCACGTCACTTGGGGAGTGATATTCGAATGTGTTGACCACATCGGCTTTCCCATCCCTGAAAGAGACCATGCTGAACCAGTGGTCGTGCAGGTCAACAAATACCCCATTGGCTGCCTGTTTCCCGAAATTGCGGATTAGCAGGGCCAGTTCGTGTCCTATCAGGCAACCGGGATATTTTTCCCTGAAGAAGGTCAAAAGAGGTGCCGCTGCCGGAAAGACCAGGATGGCATCGGCCTGTTGCAGGGGGGTAATGACCAGCTCTGTTTCGTAGAAGGAGAATCTCTCCCCTGGCATAAGGCGGGAAGCCATCTTCTCGGAGAAGAGAGGCTGGGGGATCAGTGCAAACCGTGGGTCGGCCAGGTGAACCGTGACCTGGGAAAAGGAAGGCCCGGGCATCTCACGGGAGTCGTACTCCTCACCGATCCTGCGAAGCAACTGGCTGTATCCCGGAAAGTCCCACCGCAGATAATCCCACCAAAGGATCTCCCCGGGGTCAGACGTATGCACAGAAAATAAAAATCCATCCAGGCTGGCCTGGATGGATAATTCATATCGTGAACACGCTGATAGTTCGAATGTTGTCTTTCGGAAACTCAGCTCATCCATAGGGTGTTACTCCCAGTTTCCGGCGTTATTGTTGGCCTCGGTAAGGGAACCCACGGCCAGTCCGGGATATTTGTTCTGCACGCGGCGCTGGTCGTTGAGATTGATTCTGAGCTGTTCGTCTAATCCTCTGAGGATAATATTGTTATGAGCCTTGGCTTCGAAAACAGGTACGTTGATCCCCGATCCTGTGGCGATAATCGTGGCTCCCAACATGAACTCGGCGGTAGTGTCGGGAACAGGAATATACTTCAGCTTGTCGATGTCGTACCCTTCTCCGAATACTGAGGAAAGCACACTCTCCCTGATGGTGTCACGAACGATCAAACCCATCTGGAGTGCTTTTTTCTCGGTGATCCCCTTTTCAAGCATACTGTCGGTGATGTTCCCGATCTTGCGAACCATCCTGATGGAATCAAACTTCACGAAATGCATGAGGGTATCCCAGCTTCCCGTAAAGCGGCCATGGACATCTTTGAAGGCCAGTTCAGCCTTGCGGATATCTTTCAGCCTTTCAATCGTGGCATCGTACCTGGCTGTCTGTTCCTTCTTAAAGTCTATGGGCCTTTGAATACTTGCGTAAATCAGATAGACCAGTCCCAGGGCGACCAGAAAAAGCACGACTTGCAATACTGTTTTCATTGTTATAATTTTTGTTGGTTTATTTCCGATGCCTGCAAATTTATAAAAAAAAATAATCTACCTTCCCCCGAGCAAACTTATTTTATTCCTGATGCTTAAAAATCACGTGAGTACGTTGCTCACCGGAAATATGGGATTTGACCTGACTGAAAGCCAAAAGGATATGGTCGATAAGCTGGCTTCGTTCGTGCTGGCTCCCCCTTCCGATACCCTCTTTCTGGTGAGGGGATTTGCCGGCACCGGGAAAACGACCATGATCAGCCAGCTCACCAGAACTCTGGAGGCGCTTCAAATCAGGTCGGTACTGATGGCTCCCACGGGAAGGGCGGCCAAGGTCCTTTCGGGGTATACCGGGAAACAGGCCTCTACTATACACCGTAAAATCTACCGCCAAAAATCAGATGCCGAAGGTTTCGGCATTTTCGTCACCGATAAAAACCTGCATAAGCATACCTGGTTTATTGTGGATGAATCTTCCATGATCTCCGATGAACCGGCTGAAGGATCGCTTTTTGGTTCCGGACGGCTGCTCGAGGATCTCCTGGAATACGTATTCTCGGGTGAAGGGTGCCGCCTGGTACTGGTGGGCGATACCGCTCAGCTTCCCCCCGTGGGAACCTCGCTGAGCCCGGCCCTCGATGATGCTTCCCTGGAGAAACAGGGTTTTTCGGTCATCAGCTGTGAATTGACCGATGTCGTCCGACAGGAAAGAGAATCAGTGGTCCTTGCCAATGCCACCCGTCTGCGCCAACAGATCTTCTCCACAGCTCCTGCCGGGTTTTTCCGCATTGAAGTCCCTTCAGGGGGAGACCTCGAAAGAATCTCCGGAGGCGATCTTCTGGACAAGATATCTTCATGTTATGAGAAATTTGGCCAAAGTGAAACCATCGTCCTCACCCGCTCTAACAAGAGGGCCAACCTGTATAATAAGGGTATCCGCAGCTCTATCCTTTATCGCGACTCCGTCATCTCACGCGGTGATTTGCTGATGGTGGTCCGCAATAACTATTTCTGGCTAAAGGAGGAACAAGAGGGCGATTTCATCGCCAACGGTGAAATTGGGGAGATCACCCACATCTATGGCTATGAGGAGTTATATGGGTTCAGGTTTGCCAATATCACCCTGCGGCTTTCTGACCATGGTAATAGGGAGGTTGATTGCAAGGTCATTCTTGAAACCCTGGAGGCCGAAGCGGCCACCCTTTCCCGTGATGAACAGGTCAGGCTCTACCATGCCATTGCCGAAGATTTTCCGGAAATCAAAAACAAACGTGAACGCTGGAAGAAAATCAAGGCCGATCCATATTTCAATGCCCTTCAGGTGAAATTCGCCTACGCGGTGACCTGTCATAAAGCCCAGGGGGGACAATGGCAGGCGGTCTTCGTGGACACCGGATACCTGACCGATGAGATGATGGACAGGGAGTTCCTGAGGTGGCTCTATACCGCTTTTACCCGTCCGACGGAAAAACTCTTCCTGGTCAACTTTGACAAGAGGTTTTTCGCAGAGGAGAAGGGATGATAAAGTGAGCCCCATCCCTGGCCAGTTCTGTTTCGGGGAAGAGGGGACGGGCTTCCTCCAGAAAAAGGTCCAGGTTTTTGTACCGCGAAGAGAAATGGCCCAGCACCAGTTTTTTTACCCCTGCCAGGGCGGCAAAAGCTGCAGCCTGGCGCGCCGTTGAATGAAGGGTCTTGCCGGCCCACTCTTCCAGGTCATTAAGGAATGTAGCCTCATGGTACAACAGGTCGGCCCCCCTGATGATCTCTGCCGCAGGCTCATGGATTGCGGTGTCGGTACAGAAGGCATAGGACCGGGGCGGGGGAGGGGGAAGCGTCAGCTCCTCATGGGAAACCGCCACCCCTTCTTCCGTCACAAATCCGGCTCCTTCCTTGATCGCCTGCATCGATCTGATGGGAATCCCAAACTCACTGATCTTCTCTTTTCTGATATTGGGAAGCTGCTCTTTCTCCCGGAACAGAAACCCGCAGCAGGGCACCGAATGCTTCAGGGGGAAGGAGATCACCTCAGCCTTCGGGTCAGACCATACCACTGCCGGCTGCCGGAAGTTGAGAGGATGAAAAGTGATGCTGAAACCGAGCTCCCCCTTCATATGGTCAATCAAGGGCTGAATCAGATCCTTCAGCACTGAATGGGAGTATATATGCAGGTCAGAGGTGATCCCCAGAAGGTTCCTCGTCGATATCAGCCCCGGCAATCCTAAAAAGTGATCCCCGTGAAGATGGGAAATGAAAATGTGGTTGATGCGGGCGAAGCTGATATTCATTTGTCTGAGTCTGATTTGCGTCCCCTCGCCGCAGTCCACCAAAAAAAACCGCCCAAGCAGGTTCACTGCTTGAGCGGTAGGATATTTTTCAGAGGTCGGAATCGCGGAGCTGCTGCCCAGAATGGTGACTTCAAAGGTCATTCTCCACTGAATCTTCTGACAGGTTCTCTTTCTTTCTGAGTAATTCTTCCGCTTCGTCTACACTTTTGGTGATCAGTAGCACCGTGTGCAGCATGGAAATGCGGAATATCGACTCTACTTCTGGTTGCAGCCCCGAGACGATGCAGGCGCCTATGGCGTCTTCACACAACCGGTTGGTGACCAGTACCGCCCTCAGACCCGAAGAATCACAATAACTGCAGTTTGACAAGTCAAGGACGATGTTCTTCTCTCCCTGCCCATTGATGACCACTGCCTGTGACTTCAGTTCCGGTGCGTTGTTAGTGTCGAGTTTGTCACTCCTAACCTTTATAAGGCTATAGTTATCTTTTTTTGTTACCTCAAATGACATGGGTACAATTTACGAAAAACTTCAGTACCCAACGTTATTTTTTTTCCTTTTTTTCGTTGGCTTCCATCTGTGTTTTCAATGCTGCCAGGTCAGAGATGTCGCCCAGGGTCGTCTTTTCGGCGTTGTCGGTGGTGGTCTTCATGGCTTTTTTTGCCGACCGGTTTTCCGACCTTCTCTTTGAGGATTCATCAGTTCTCTTTTCGTCTTCGTAAACCCTGGAGTGGGAAACGATGATTCTCTTGGCTGATTTGTTGAATTCTATAACCTTGAAATCGAGTTTATCTTCGAGTTTTACGGGGGTGCCGTCTTCCTTGACCAGATGACGCGGGGTGGCAAAGCCTTCCACACCATAGGGCAGGGCAATGACAGCTCCCTTATCCATCAGCTCCACGATGGTTCCTTCGTGAATGGAATCACTGGTGAATATGGTCTCGAAGACATCCCAGGGATTCTCTTCCAGCTGTTTGTGGCCCAGGCTGAGACGACGGTTATCCTTGTCAATGTCAAGGACCACCACTTCAATCTCTTCGCCGATACCTGTAAATTCTGACGGATGTTTGATCTTTTTCGTCCAACTGAGGTCGCTGATATGGATGAGCCCGTCGACACCTTCCTCGATTTCAACAAAAACGCCGAAATTGGTGAAGTTGCGTACCGTAGCCTTATGGGTGGTGCCCAGGCCAAAACGGGATTCGATACTCTCCCACGGGTCTTTTTTGAGTTGTTTGATACCCAGCGACATTTTGCGCTCATCGCGGTCGAGGGTGAGGATCTGTGCATCGACTTCGTCGCCGACTTTCAGGAAGTCCTGGGCACTGCGCAGGTGCTGGCTCCATGACATTTCCGATACGTGGATCAGACCTTCCACTCCGGGGGCGATTTCGACAAAGGCGCCGTAATCGGCAAGTACCACTACTTTACCCTTCACGGTATCCCCAACCTTCATCTCTTCACTCAGCTTGTCCCATGGGTGCGGGGTCAGCTGCTTCAGACCCAGGGCAATCCTTTTCTTGTCATCATCGAAGTCCAGGATAACCACATTCAGTTTCTGGTCGAGTTCCACAATCTCATTGGGGTGGACAATCCTGCCCCATGAAAGGTCGGTAATGTGAATGAGACCGTCAACCCCTCCCAGATCAATGAAGACCCCATATGAGGTGATGTTCTTGACGGTTCCTTCCAGAACCTGTCCCTTTTCAAGTTTCGAAATGATTTCTTTCTTCTGAAGTTCAAGCTCTTCTTCGATCAGTGCCTTGTGTGAAACCACCACATTGCGGAATTCGTGGTTAATCTTGACCACCTTGAATTCCATGGTCTTCCCGACGTAAATGTCGTAGTCACGGATAGGTTTCACATCGATCTGGGAACCCGGGAGGAAAGCCTCGATGCCCAGTGCATCCACGATCATACCGCCCTTGGTGCGGCATTTGATATACCCCTTGATGATCTCCCCATTATCATAGGCCAGGTTGATGTTCTCCCATGATTTCATGGCGCGTGCTTTCTTGTGTGATAGAATCATCTGTCCCTTGGGATCTTCCAGATTCTCCACATAAACATCCACTTTGTCGCCAACCTTCATGTCGGGGTTGTAACGGAATTCGTTAAGGCTGACAATACCATCGGATTTGTAACCGATATCAATGACCACCTCACGCTTGTTCATCGATATCACGGTACCTTGCTGTACCTCTTTTTCCTGCACCGTGTTAAGGGTGTTGTTGTAAAGAACTTCCAACTCATCGCGACGCCGCGCTGAGTAAGAATCCATACCTGATTCGAGTTCGTCCCAGTCGAATTCCGCTTCGACAGGTTTCTGAACGTTTTCGGCAGCTGTAGGAGCTTCTGCACCAGCGTTCGCGGCTTCGTCCCGGTTCTCCGGAACCTCGTTGTTCATTTCAGTCATGTAATGTTAAATAAATTAATAAGTTAGACATTATTTCTTCTTAAGAAACCGGCCGCAAAAATATAACTTATGCACGTGATATCAAAAATATTCCGCTTTTTTTTGACTTGCAGCGATTTATCTGCTCCCGGGGGAAGAGTTTGCCTCTTCCGGGTTGCGTCATCCTCCAGAATTACTATTTTTGACAAAAAATCAATCCTGGCAATACATTTTATGGCATGAAACGAGCATGGTGCTTCGACCACTAAAGGACATGGATATTTGCGCCATGCGAGTTCCATGGGCATGAAGATATGAAACCGGCCCGATAACAATATATAACTGAAGAACAAAGCATTAAATAGCAAATAAACGTATGAAAGGAATAATCCTGGCCGGGGGTGCCGGCACACGCCTTTACCCGGTGACGCGGTCAGTCTCCAAGCAGATCCTCCCGGTCTATGACAAGCCCATGATCTACTATCCCCTGTCGGTGCTCATGATGGCCGGAATCAGGGATATTCTGGTGATCTCAACGCCCACCGATATCCACCTCTATCAGGAACTCTTCGGCGACGGCCACCAGTTGGGCCTCCGCATCAGCTACAAAATACAGCCTTCACCCGACGGATTGTCCCAGGCTTTTATCCTGGGCGAGGAGTTCATCGGCCAGGATAACGTTTGTATGATCCTGGGAGATAATATCTTCTATGGTTATAACTTCCGGCAGATCCTTGAGGATGCCGCTTCGCTCGAGGATGGCGCCGTGGTGTTCGGCTATTACGTGAACGATCCCGAACGTTATGGCGTTGTGGAATTCGACGAAACCGGACGGGTGGTTTCCATCGAGGAAAAACCGGAGCACCCCAGGTCCAATTATGCCGTGACCGGCCTCTATTTTTATACCAACGATGTGGTGGCCAAGGCCAAATCACTCAAGCCTTCACCCCGCGGGGAGCTGGAAATAACCGACCTCAACCGCCTCTACCTTGAGGAAAAACGCCTCAACGTGAAGCTCCTGGGGCGTGGTTTCGCCTGGCTCGACACCGGAACCCACGAAAGCCTCCTGCAGGCCTCTAATTTTATCGCCACCATAGAACAGCGACAGGGCCTCAAGGTCTCCTGCATCGAGGAGATCGCCTACAAAAAGGGATTCATCACCCGTGACCAGCTGATCACCCTGGCGGAACCCCTGAAGAAAAACCAGTATGGCCAGTACCTCCTGAAACTGGCCGGTGACAAAATAAAATCATTCTGATATGAAGGTGACCGATACCCCCATTGAGGGCGTAAAAATCCTGGAACCCGACGTTTTCAGGGATGCCCGGGGTTATTTTTTTGAAAGCTATAACAGCCGGAATTGGGCAAGTGCCGGTGTAGACCCTTGTTTTCTCCAGGACAATGAGTCCCGGTCGCAGCGGGGTGTGGTCCGTGGACTCCACTACCAGCTCGAGCCCTTTGCCCAAACCAAACTGGTGCGGGTGGTCCACGGTGCCGTCTTTGACGTGGCCCTCGACCTGCGCAGAGGATCACCTACTTTTGGCCGTTGGTTCGGTACCGAGCTCTCAGGAGAAAACAAGATGCAGATGCTCATCCCCGCTGGTTTTGCCCATGGCTTTTCGGTCCTCTCCCCCGACGTTATCTTCGCCTATAAGTGTGACCAACTCTATAACAAACAGGCAGAAAGGGGAATACGCTTCAATGACCTCTCCCTGGGGATCGACTGGCGGTTGCCCGCCGACGAATGGATTGTTTCTGAAAAGGATCTGAAGGCTCCTCTTTTTGCTGACGCTGAAATCAATTTTACCTGGAAGAAGTGAAAAAAATAGTCATTACAGGGGCCAACGGCCAGCTGGGCAGTGAGATCAGGATGGCTTCCGCAAGTCTCCCCGGCTTTACCTTTTTGTATACCGATTACGACACCCTCGACATCACCGATGAATCGGCGCTCGAGAGTTTCATGGAACGGGAAAAACCCGATTTTCTGGTCAATTGTGCGGCCTATACGGCTGTCGACAGGGCCGAGCAGGAACCCGAAGCCGCTATGGAACTGAACGCCCGTGCTCCCCTGCTCCTGGCACGCCGGTGCCTCCTCTCAGGCACCCGCCTTATCCATATCTCCACCGATTATGTCTTCGACGGAAGTCATTCCACCCCTTACTCCGAGGATGACCCTGTAAGCCCACTGGGAGTCTATGGCCGGACTAAAAGGGAGGGAGAGGTCAACTGCCTCCTTAATCCCGAAACCATCATCATTCGCACTTCCTGGCTCTATTCCCGCTTCGGGAATAGTTTTGTCAAAACCATGCTTCGCCGCGGAAAGGAAAAGGAGCACCTGAAAGTAGTCTTTGACCAGACGGGAACACCCACCTGCGCTGAAGACCTGGCCGGGGCCATCCTCCAGATCATTGCCAAAGCCGAAGAAGATCCTTCCTCTTGGGAACCAGGTATTTATCATTATTCCAATGAGGGGGTCTGCAGCTGGTACGACTTCGCCCTGGCCATACACCGGATCGCCAAAATTTCCTGTGCCGTAGAACCCGTGGAATCAAAAGATTTCGTTACTTTGGCTACACGTCCCCACTTTTCCGTTCTCAATAAATCGAAGATCAAAACGGTATTCGGACTGAAAATTCCTTACTGGCTGGATAGCCTGGAAAAAACGGTCCCGCAGGTTTAGTCCATAAAACTGAAACGAAAAATAAAAACACATGAACAACGACGAATTGCTGAAAATGGTCACGGAGAAGGCCCAGCAGTGGCTCTCTCCGGTTTATGATGAGGAGACACGCAAAGATGTCGGGCGTATGCTTGACAACCCCGACAAGACTGAACTGATTGACTCTTTTTATAGGGACCTGGAGTTCGGTACCGGTGGTCTGCGGGGCATCATGGGGGCCGGAACCAACCGGATGAATATCTATACTGTGGGGGCGGCTACTCAGGGCCTCAGCAACTACCTGAAGCGTAATTTCGCCCATCTTCCTGAAATTAAAGTGGCCATAGGCCACGACTGCCGTAATAACAGCAGGCTCTTTGCCGAAAGCAGTGCTGGCATATTTGCCGCCAACGGCATCAAAGCCCTTCTCTTTGAAGACCTGCGTCCTACTCCTGAAATGTCGTTCGCCATCAGGGAATATGGGTGCCAGAGCGGCATCATCATCACCGCATCACACAACCCCAAAGAGTACAACGGTTACAAGGCCTACTGGGATGACGGCTCCCAGATCGTGGAACCTCATGACGTGAACATCATCAACGAGGTCAAAACCATCAAACCCGGGGATATCCGTTTTAACGGCCCCCAAGAGATGATCGTTATCCTGGGTGAGGAAACCGATGCCAAATTTATCGAAAAGGTGAAAACCGTCTCCCTGTCCCCCGATATCATCCAAAAATACCACGATCTGAAAATCGTCTACACCCCGATCCACGGAACCGGAGTGAAGCTGGTTCCCAGGGCACTCAGGGCCTTTGGATTCACCAATATCATTAATGTTCCCGAGCAGGATGTGGTCAGCGGTAACTTCCCCACCGTCATTTCCCCGAACCCCGAGGAACCTGCCGCCATGGAAATGGCTATGGCGAAGGCCAGGGAAGTCGGCGCCGACCTGGTGATGGCCACTGACCCTGACGCCGACCGCATCGGTGTGGTGGTGAAAAATAACCATGGCGAATATGTGATCATCAATGGCAATCAGACTGCCCTTCTCTTCATCTATTACCTCATCACCAAAATGAAGGAGAACGGCGCCATGAAAGGCAATGAATTTGTCGTCAAGACCATCGTTTCAACGGAACTCATCGCTGACATTGCCCGGAAAAACAACGTCGGGATCTATGACGTATATACCGGATTCAAGTATATTGCCGAGGTGATCCGCGATAACGAAGGCAAAAAGAGATATATCGGAGGCGGTGAGGAGAGTTTTGGATTCATGCCTGCCGATTTTGTCCGTGATAAGGACGCCGTTTCTTCCTGTGCCCTGATGGCCGAAATCACCGCCTGGGCAAAAAGTAAGGGAAAATCGCTCTTTGAACTTCTCCAGGATATCTACCTCGAATATGGCTATTCACGCGAGAAAATGAAATATGTGGTCCGCAAGGGACAGGCAGGCGCCGCTGAGATCCGCCAGCTGATGGTGGGATTCAGGAATACCCCGCCGGCTTCACTGGGAGGTTCTCCCATGGAAAAGGTTAAGGATTACGAATCACTGCAGGAGAAAAACCTCCTCACCGGCGCTGTCAGGGCCATCGACCAGAAGACCACCTCTGATGTGCTGCAATTCTTCACCCAGGCAGGAACGAAAATTTCCGTACGTCCCTCGGGAACGGAACCAAAAATCAAGTTTTATTTCGAGGTGCGCGGGGAGCTCCGTTCACGTGATGGTTACGACGCCGCAGAAATCGACGCTGACAAGCTGATTGACAGTATGATGGCCGAAATGGGCCTGGCCTGAGAGCTGCCCTGAACGCCTTCAACACCGCGAATGAAAAAATCATGGAATAGCGGCTGCCCCTGCACCCTGCGGGGCAGCCGTAAAAATCCACCTCGGGGTAGGACCCCCTTATTCTGAATGTACCATAACAACGAAATTATCAAAAGCATGAACTTTAGATTAGCACTCCTTTTCCTGCCGGCCTTGCTGCCGGCAGCCGTGGTCTTCGGACAGCAGATCCCGACCATGGGAATGAAACCCGAAATGACCGAAATTTGGGAACCTGAAGTGCCTGTAGTCGACCCGGGCATAAATTACGGAGATGCCCCCTCCGATGCAGTGGTGCTCTTTGACGGAACCGGCCTGGCTGAGGAGTGGACCAACAGCAAAGGGGAAGCCCCCGGCTGGAAGGTCGAAAGCGGCATAGCCACCGTGGCCAGAGGAACCGGGGAAATCAGAACCAAAAGGAAATTCTCCGATTTTCAATTGCATATCGAGTGGAGGTCTCCTGCGGAAGTCTCCGGCGAAAGCCAGGGGCGCGGGAACAGTGGCGTTTTCCTGCAGGAGAGGTATGAAGTGCAGGTTCTCGACAGTTACAACAACCGTACCTACCGCAACGGTCAGGCCGGCAGCCTTTACAAGCAGCATCCCCCCATGGTGAATGTATGCCGGAAACCCGGGGAGTGGCAGAGTTATGACATCATCTATACCGCGCCCACTTTCGAAAAGAACGGCACTTTCCGGCAACCGCCCCGCGTTACCGTACTGCACAACGGCGTGGTCGTCCAGAACAGCGTTTCTCTGCGTGGCCCCACCGAATATATCGGCGTTCCCGAGTATACCGTGGAACCCCATGGCCCCGGAAGCATCGTCCTCCAAGATCACGGAAACCCCGTCAGCTACCGTAATATCTGGATCAGGGAGCTCTGATCAGGCCTGAAATGCCTGAAGAATCAAGATTCATCATCGCCCTGAACCAACACAGGTTCCTGGGCCCTGTCTTCGTGCCATATCTGGTGGAAGTGCAACCTGTGTGCATGGTCGTTAAAGGCCTGGTGACTCCCGAAGATGCCGCCGCTCAGGAACCGCTACTCTCCCCCATACAGAAGGAAATCGTCACTATCCTCGGAAGATGCACGGCCTCCAGCCTGGCCAAACGGTTTTCCAGAGATTCCGTGGCCGCTGACTTTTTCTCCCCGGCAAACAACGCCATTATCGAAAAGAACGTCATCCCCTGGGTCCATAAACAGATGTACCGGGTCGCTCTTCTGCTGATGAAGGGAAACACTCCCCTGTTTCGAAAGGAATCCCAGTATTCCCGCATTTATGAAGATGACCAGATTCAGCTCCCCCGCGAGTGGTGCCGGCCGGTGTTTCATTTCAACCGTGGAGCTGAGGAAATGACCTACCGGATGCAGCTCTTTACGGATAACAGGGAGGTGTCCCTGTTCCAACGCGATACCCAGATCATCTCTGCCTCTCCCTGTGTGTTGGTCGCCGACCACCAGCTGCTGATTTTCGAAAAACTGGACGCCCCCAAGATCAAACCATTCACGTCACGGGAAGAGATCCACATTCCCCGCTCTATGGAGGAAAAGTACTTCAGGAGTTTTATATTTCCGCTGGTGCGTGACTATGGTATTGAGGCTGAGGGTTTTATTCTTAAGGAGATATCTGTGGTTCCCACGCCTCTCCTTTGCCTGGAGAATGACCTGCGCATGCTCCCGGTCATCGTCCTGAAGTTCCGCTATGGCGACGAACTTTGCACCGCCGGAGAGCGAAGGAAAACCTTCGTCCGCCTCGCTGATTCCGGAAAATTTTCCTTTTCCCGGATCACCAGAGATGGGGCCGCAGAAAACGTAGCTGCCGCCTTTCTGGGGTCGTTGGGCCTCAGGGCCAGGGAGAGCTTTTATTCCCTTCCCAATATGGACCTTTTGCAGAGAGAAGAGGCCGTCATCACGCTCATCGATTGGATATCCCGTCATCACGGGGAACTCCTTGATCAGGGGTTTGAAATCATCAGTGAAGCCTGGGGAAAGGAATACTTCGTGGGAAAATGGGAGATCGTGGCTGGCGTAAGCCGCAAAACCGACTGGTTTGATCTCTATGCAGTGGTCACGATCGGTGAATTCCGGTTCCCGTTCGTCAAGCTTAGAAAATACCTCCTTAACGGCATCCGTGAATTTGAACTTCCCGACGGAAGAGTGGCCATCCTTCCCGAAGAGTGGTTTGCCCGCTACCGCTTTATGATCCCCTTTGCCAAAGGTACCGGAAACCATATCTCCCTTTCTTTTCACCACTATCCGTTGTTGCAATTCCTCGGTATTAAGGAGGGTGACGAGATGCTCCGCCAGCTCGGGGAGGAGTTCGGAAACCTGGAGGAGATTGCCCTTCCCGGGGGGCTAAAGGCCGAACTGAGGGGCTACCAGATATCGGGCTTCCGGTGGATGGTCACGCTGTGGCGTCATCGCCTGGGAGGATGCCTTTCCGACGATATGGGGCTGGGAAAGACTCTGCAGGCCATCGCCCTGCTGCTGATGGTCAGGAAAAAGCCGCAGTTCGCCGACCAGGGGCACTGGACCTCAGGGAGACAACTGTCGCTCTTCGATGATGTGAATACCCGCGATGCCCTGGTTGACGGGAATATTCCGAAATCCCCTGATCCTGGGAACTCTTCGGGAATCACAGCGGTCGGGAATGAACCGGTAAACAAGAGGGGGGAAAAAAATCGCGGCATCGGCAGGGACGGCGCCACAAATGATCCGTTGGTGCCGCCAGCATCTCTCATTGTCATGCCAGCCTCCCTGGTCCACAACTGGATGGCGGAACTCCGCCGTTTTGCCCCTTCGCTCCGGGTGTACCGCCATACAGGCGCACAGAGAAACCGTCAGCAGGACCTCAACAGACTCATTTTTTCCTATGACGTCATTCTTACCACCTACGGAACCCTGAGAAATGACACTTCCCTTTTCTCGGGACTCCTTTTCAATGGACTGATCCTCGATGAAAGCCAGTATATTAAAAATCCGGCCTCCAAAAGCTATAAGGCAGTGATGGAGCTGAACAGCCTTCACCGGTTTGTCCTCACCGGCACCCCCATAGAAAATTCCCTCTCCGACCTCTGGGCGCAAATGAATTTTCTGAATCCGGGTTTGCTGGGAAGTAGTGCTTTCTTTCGTCAGAGTTTTATCCTCCCCATCGAGAATAACGGCGATCAGGAGGTTTCGGAAAAGCTGCGCCATATGGTCAGGCCTTTTATCCTTCGCCGAACCAAGGCCGAGGTGGCTGCCGATCTGCCTCCCCTGATGGAGCAGTCCATCGTCTGTGCCATGACCGACTCCCAGCGCTCTCTCTACGAAACGGAAAAATCACTGATCAGAAACACCATCCTGGCCAATATTGAGGCCCGCGGCATGGCACGGAGTTCCCTGGTCATTCTGCAGGGAATGACCAGGCTCAGGCAGATCGCCATTCACCCGCAATTGCTCAGGGAGAAATCAGATGCCGATTCCGGTAAATACAACGAAATCATGGAATCACTGCGGAACCTGGTGGCGGAAAATCATAAAGTGCTGGTATTCTCCTCGTTTGTCACCCACCTCGAGCTCATCCGCCAGGGAGTGGAAGCCGCCAAACTGAAGTACAGCCTGCTCACGGGAAGGACCACTAACCGCGAAGAGGTCATCCGCAATTTCCAGGAAACCGCCGACAACTATATATTCCTGATTTCCATGAAAGCAGGAGGTGTGGGATTGAACCTCACCAGCGCCGACTATGTCTTTATTGTCGATCCCTGGTGGAATCCTGCGGTCGAGGAGCAGGCGCTCAGCCGTGCTCACCGCATCGGCCAGGTCAGAAATACCTTCGTTTACCGCTTTGTCACCGGCGATACCATAGAGGAGAAAATTGGCTCCCTCAAGGCGCGCAAAAAATCCCTGGCCGACCGGTTCATCAACCGGAATAACCCCTTTGGCTCTGTCAGCCAGGATGACCTGCTGGACCTGATCGGATAGGGCGACCCATTGGCCTGACCGGGAATTTCCTTCTGAGGGAATAAGGATGCCCTCAGAAGAGAGCGATCTCTTCCAAACAGAAAGTCCCTGGCAGTCAGGATTCTCATGACTGCCAGGGACTTCAAGAGAAAGATGTACTCTTTCGGAAAGCCTTCTTATGGAAAAGCGTACTCTTTTGGAAAGGCTTCTTATGGAAAGGTTTACTCTTTCGGACGGGCTGACTCCAGGCCGACGCGCTTGCCGTTAAACCGGGCGGTGTGGAAGGCTTGCTGCACTTCCCTTCCAAAACGCTGGTCTACTTCGAAGAAGGAAAACTCCTTGAGCACCTCAATCTGTCCGATCTCGACCGCGCGTCCTGGCATCTGACGGTTGATCATATCGATGATGCTTCGCTTGTCGATTTGGTCGTTTTTCCCCAAGTTGAGAAAGAACCGGGAGAACCGGGTGTCCCTGCCACGGTCCCAATGGCGGTCACGTCCCTCTCCGGCAGAACGGTCACGGAACCCGCCGTTGCGCCTGCCACGTTCTTCGTCCTTGCGGAAGCCCCTTTTTTCATCCTGATATCGGGGTTGATCCACGGCATTCAGGTCGGGGGCATTTTCGTAGGAGGCTAAGAACCGGTTAAATTCCACCGAGACAAAATGTTTGATGAGATTTTCCCGGTCAAGCCACTCCAGTTTTTTATAGATGACATTGAGGTACTGGTCGATCTGGTTGTTGTTGACCTCTACATTTTCGACCTTGTCGATGAGGTTGAAAAGCTGCTTTTCGCAGATGTCCCTGCCCGAAGGAGCTTGTTTGTGTTCGATCTTTTTTCCGAGCATACGTTCCACATCCCTGAGTTTTCCCTTTTCCCTGAGGTGAAGGATGGATAGGGAAACGCCCTTTTTGCCGGCCCTGCCGGTACGTCCGCTGCGGTGGATGTAAACTTCCGGGTCATCGGGGAGGTTGAAGTTGATCACGTGGGTCAGGTCATTGACATCGAGGCCGCGGGCAGCCACATCGGTGGCCACGAGTAACTGGAGGCGCCGGTTGCGGAAGCGGTTCATCACGATATCGCGTTGTTCCTGTGACAGATCGCCATGGAGGGCATCGGCATTGTAGCCGTCACGCATCAGGTTGTCGGCGACTTCTCTGGTTTCGGCACGGGTACGGCAAAAGACAATTCCGTAAATCCGGGGATGCAGATCGGCAATCCTCTTCAGGGTCTCATAACGGTCTTTGGCATGCACCATGAAATATTCATGAACGACATTGTCGGCCCCGGAATTTTTCTTGCCTACGCTGATTTCCAGAGGGTTGATCATATATTTGTTGGCAATGGCCACCATCTCAGGAGGCATGGTCGCCGAGAAAAGCATGGTCTGACGCCCGTCGGGTGTCCCTGATAAAATGGCGTCGAGGTCATCCTTGAAGCCCATGGACAACATTTCGTCGGCTTCGTCGAGAACCACCCACTGAATATGGTTTAACCTGAGCTTTTTGCGTTTGATCAGGTCTACTGCGCGACCCGGCGTCGCCACAACAACCTGGGCTCCCCGGTCCAGCTGCCTGATCTGCTCCTGGATGGATGATCCCCCGTAAACGGGAACAATATTGAGTGAGGGAATATACTTGGCATACCCCGACAGATCTTTGGTGATCTGAAGGCAGAGTTCCCGGGTCGGACAAAGGACCAAGGCCTGGGTCAGCGGAGTGTTGGTTTCTACCTGCTGAACGATGGGCAACCCAAAGGCTGCCGTTTTTCCGGTTCCGGTTTGAGCAAAGGCCACCAAATCACGGGGCTGCTCCAAAAGGTGGGGAATAGTTTGCTCCTGTACCGGAGTGGGAATTTCGTACCCGAGGTCTTCAATAGCCCTCAGCACGTCGGGGGATAACCCCATCTGGCTGAATAAAATCATTGTGAAATAATGTGTTCGTAAAAATTTGAGGGCGCAAAGGTATCTTTATTACCGTGCCGGAAGTTATTGGCGGAGTTTATTTTGCCTTAACTCCCATTTTGTTAACAAATACATGACACACAGGGGTGTTTCGCTCCCGCTTATTCAAATTTCCGTGGCGACGGAGGGGTGGGCTGAAAGGAATAAAACGACTGCCGGGTGTGTTCATTCAGAAGGAAACCGAACAGACCCACATCGCCAGGATGGTTGGGGTAGATAGACAACCGCACCTGGAGTGTCTTAAATACCAGGGATTCGTTGTGAACCCTCAGACCGACACCCAGACCGCTGTAATAGCTCCCCCGGAAGACCGGCTCTCCCGCCGAGGCGATGATCCCCAAATCCCCGAAAGTGAAAAAGGCCACATTGAACCGGTAAAAATCCCTTTTCTGGAAATAGACGGTTTCCATATTCAGGCTCAGCCGCTGTTGCCCAATAACCTGGCTGCTCTCGAATCCCCTGATCAGGTTGGTTTTCTCAAAGGTCAGCTTCTCTTTTTCAAAGCGGTTGATTCCCGTTTTATAGTCGATGTTGATGAACTGACGGAAACGGGCATTTCCCGAAGTGAAGAGCCGGGAGATGTAACGGGAACTGAATTCAACCAATCCCTGTCTCACTTTTCCCGATTCCAGGAACCCGCCGATACCCCCCGCAAGGTAGAGGTATCCGGGTTTTCTCCCGGGAAAATTACCATGGGAAAGGAGCAGATGGGAATAGTAACGGGGCCCTGTTTCGGCCTGGTCATACCCCATCACCACCTCATGCCTGAATCCGCGGGGAATATCTTCAGTGATGCCATAACTGTACACCAGTTCGTCGGGCTGGTAACTTCTTTTGGACCAGGTAAAACCAGTCATCCACAAACGGGAATGAAAATAGTATTGTTCCCCGCCAGGGAGGGGAGGAGGCCGGTCGGTGAAGTGACGGTCGATGATCTGGGCTGCCAGGGTGAACTGTGACGCCCCCGGGTTATGCCCCAGCTGAAGATTTCTCCCCCCCCAGGCCGACCATTGGGTGAATCCTATAAAATTGCCGTTGCGGATATGCAATTCCCCGGGCAGGTATGGCGTTCGCTTCATCAGGTACCCGGCTATACCAAAACCCCATCGGTCCGAAGTCCTTAGAAAATTCTTGTCCAGCAGGAGAATTCCCCCCTCATTCAGGTAGGTATTCAGATACCCTGCCGAAAAGGAAATAAACTTCCCGCTGATGTTGTTGATCTTGTAGTAGCTCTCAATACCTGTGTAGGGCTCTCGTGTGAGATGGCCCACGAAACGAACCGATACTTCATGACCGACCCCAAAAATATTGCTGTTGTAGATTTCCAGAGCTGCCGACCTGGGGCTGTTCACATTCCCGGTTACCCCTATCGAAAAACGGTCCTGCACCAAAAGGGTGATATTGACCAGATTCCCGTTCAGGGTGTCGGGATGCGCCATGAACCGGGCATCGCGGATGTAAGGCAGCGTACGGAGTATCCGCTCATTTTCATATAACTCCTCTGGTAAAAAGGGCTCCCCCTTCCTGAAGAGGAGGTTTTTCCTGATGTTGTGAAGGTCAGATCGGGTATGGATCAGATTGCCTGCCTTCTCATACCACAGGGTGGCCTTGCGGGAAGTGTCCCTGATGCTCGGACCGAAAACACTCAACCTGATGATATCGATCGTCCCAATGGTTCTCCCCTCCAGGGGAGAAGCGTAAAGTGAGGAGTCAGGGAGTGAGTCGGGTTTCCGGGGAGCCGTGATCAACAACCTGTGCAACATCCGGGTGAACTTCCGGGACTGTGCCTTCGACCGCAAGGAGTCATAGAAAACTTCGTACCTGTCATTTTTATCCTGGAAGGATGAGAGGGAATCCCCGCTCACCCCAGGTATAACTCCCACCGTCGGGGAACCCGTATCCTGGCGTGGAAATCTGTTCCCGGTGGAACCCGTAGCCCCCTGGGCTACCCCCAGGAGTGGCAGGAGGTATACCCAGAAAACAATAAGGATATATCGTGACCAGAATGAATTCATCAAGTGTCCAAAAATGGCTAAATTAATCATTTCTACACTTAAATTCCTGTGGTTCAATATGTTAAAATGTGTTAAAATCGATGGGTTTGCCTGAGAGAGGGAGAGGTCACATTTTATGCCGGAAAGAAAAGGTTTATTTATATTTTTGCTGCTGATGAAGCGTTTGCGAAAGATATACAGGAGCTACATTTACGGGGTGATGGGAACACTGGTATTCCATATTCTGTTGCTGGCCTTTTTTCTTCTGGCAGAGGTAGGAATGCGCAGAGATATGAAGGAAGCCGAGGTGGTGGTGGAGATACCCCTGGATTTTGAGGAGGAGTTACAGACACCATTCACTGCGGAGGAGAAGGCGACGGAGGGAAATATGCCCTTATCAGTGACCAACAGGCCATCTTCGCGGAGTGCTGCTGCATCTGACCGTTTTTTCGATGATGCCTATCAGCGGGAGGTTGCCGGAGCCCGGAAATTGTCAAGGGAGGTGAGCCGTCAGCTTTCCAGGGAGATCCCTGATCCAGGAGAGATAGCGATGCCTGAGGATGTCACGGAAGGCCGGGAGCCTGAAGAGATCAGCAATATTGTGTATTCCGGAGAGAGCAATGTGGAGTACCTCCTGGAGAACCGTTACCACCGGCGGTTGCCCATTCCGGTCTATCTGGCCCGGGGTGGTGGGGTCGTGGTCGTGGATATTGCCGTGAACAGGGAGGGACGGGTGACTTCGGCCCAACCGCGGGTCACCACGGGTCACGCCGATGACCCGGTTTATACCTATGCCCGTGAAGCAGCTCGGCGAAGCCTCTTTAATGCCGACCCCTCGGCCCCCACCAGCCAGAAAGGAACCATCCGCTATACCTTCATAGCCCAATAATCCCACCCACTCTCCCTTTCCCCCATTACCTTTAACATCATTTAACAAAATTAAGTTGCAGAATTGCTCTTTCCCGACTAATTTTGCTCCACGTTTATTTTCATAAGTTTAGGTTTAGTTAGGTTAGTTAGTTTAAAGAGAAAGGATAGAATGTTGATTCTATCCTTTTGTTTTTTTTTATGCCCCTTTATTTTTTAAATTTATAATAATCTTTAATTTCGTTACCTGAAGTCAAACCCGGAAACATGAAGGCCAAATCAGTATTCATTATAAACCAGACGGTTATTACCCTGCTTATAACTTAGTTGATTTTTTCTCTCTTTATCTGGGTTACCTTTTAGCAAAAACAGGAATTAATATATAGAAAGATGAAAGTTTTTTCTGATGAACAAATACTGAAAGGTATTCTGCGACACGACAACCTTGTGCTCTCTTACATATACAAACAGTATTATTACAAAGTAAACGCCTTTATCAGGAAGAATAGCGGAAGCGATGACGATGTCAGCGATATTTTTCAGGAAGCGATCATTGTCATTTACAGGAAGCTGAAGGAAAATGATCTTTTGTTTGAGAACCGTTCTTTTGAAACCTATCTTTTTTCCGTTTGCAGGTTGCTCTGGTTGAAAAGCCTGAGGAACATAAGGGCCGAGAAGGAGAAGATCAACGAAAGCCTTCCCTTTACCGAGGAGGTATACGATGACGATCTGAACAACGTCATCGAGAAAAACGAGCGCTATCTTCTTTATCAGAAGCATTTCCGGAATATCAGTACTGATTGCCAGAAGATCCTGCAGATGTTCTTTGACAAGGTGCCCATCAGGGAGATTACCCGGGTCATGGGGTTCAAGAGTGAAAAATACGTGAAATCAAGGAAGTTCAAGTGCAAAGAGCTTTTAATTGAGAGGATAAAACAGGACACAGAATATAAAAAACTTTTTGAAGATGACACTTAAAGAAACAACGGCAACCAGAGTTGCCACCAGAGCCGGCAGGTTACCCCGCTTTAGGGAAGCCGGAAACCCCTCAACCGTTAACCCTATGACACACAATGGTCACGATCTCTGGGACGACATCAGCGACGCCCTTTCCGAAAAGGATGTCCTTGAACTCAGAACTACCCTCCGCGATGTCGCCGCCCATGCCACAAAAGAGAAAGAGGAGCCCCAAAACCACCAGACTTATTTTGATCTGGCCATCGACAACCCGGCATTTCCGGAAGGCCTGACGGATGACCTTTCCGTCGACCTGGATTCTTTCCACCCTCTGCCCCGAATTCACATTCACCATCATAAAAGATGCCTGAGTGAACATACCCATCTTTTTTACCGTGATCAGGCCATGGCCGCCGCCGGAGAAATGCCCGAGACAATCGACGGCGAGGAAGAACTGGAATGGCTCCTTATCGGAGAGGCCATGAAGGAAGGGGATGTCATGGATTTGCGCAACAAACTGTCGCAGATCCAGAAAACCGTCTCTTCCCATCAATATGGCGTTTCCGATATTGAAGCCTATCTTGAGGGGGAGATGGACCTTGACACCATGGAGCACTTCGAAGAAGAACTGGCCGTAAATCCCGAACTGAAAAACGACCTCAGCCTCAATGTTGAACTGGAAGAAGCCATCAGCGAGGAAGATGTCATCTCTCTGCGTGAGCTGTTGCGGAAAGTCTCGCGTCAACAGAACAACTCGGCCAGGGAACTGGAAGATATTGATGCTTTCCTCGATGACGGGATGACCGAGGAAGAGAGGGAGTCTTTCCTGGAAGAGCTTTCGGGCAGCCGGGAGCTGAAAAGGGAAGTGGAGCTGGTTCGCCAGGTCGGGAATGCCCTTGGCGAAAAGGATGTGATGGAGCTGCGGGAACAGCTCAGGGAGGTCGCTGCCTCGGAACAGAAACTCGAGGGGCGCTCGCTTGTGTCGCTGGCTGGCAGAAGAAAAGGGATCAAACAACTGGTTACCATTGCCGCCATGCTGCTTTTACTCTTGGGAATATCGGGCATCCACACCTTTACCTCCCTGTCAGGCCGTGATTCCTACAGTGCGTTTTACAAGGCCCCGCCGGCCCCCTCATCCTTCAGGGATGCGGGAACTCCCGATGCCAGTGGGTTGACCGGGGGGTTCCGCCTCTACAACCAGGGTCACTATGCCTCTGCCCTGCTGCTGCTGAAAGAGGAGGCCTCTGCAGAACCCTTTAATCCTGCGGCTGTCTTTTATACCGGTGCCAGTTATCAGGGGTTGCGTGAGTACAAAAATGCCATTGCCGAATATGAGAGGATTATTCAGCATCGTGACAACCTTTTTGTGGAACAGGCAGAGTGGTACAGGGCATTGAGCCTGGTGGGAAAAGGCAATTACCGCGATGCCGTTTCCAATCTGGGTGATGTGGTCAACCGCCGGGGCTTCTATTCGCGCCAAGCCGAAGCCCTGCTGTCAAGGATTGAAAAGAAAAACCCGTAACTGCAAGACAATTATAGTTCTTTCACAAGTGTGGACCGGCCGGTTTTTTCCCGGCCGGTTTTTTTTGTGCCATCGCCACAATGATCAGAAACAACAGCAGCCCCATGAGTCCGGTAAGGATTAAGTGGACACCCCCGAAGAGGGGTTCCGGGTTGCCAATGATGATATATCCCAGCCACAAACGGGGATGGGCGGTTACTGGAGTGGCTTCCTTCAGATATTTCAGCTTGGCGTTTCTGAGGGCCAGGTCCTTGCTTTTCCCGCTTTTCAGGTTTTTGTAGAACTCCTTCATAATGAATGATCCTGCCTGGTCTTCCACCTCCCAAAGAGAGAGAATCACCGACGGGCACCCTGCATAAAAGAAAGCCCTGGCGAGGCTGATGATCCCCTCGCCACGACGCAGCATGCCGCCACCGCTGCGGCAGGCCCCCAAAACCGCCATCCGTGCTTCCAGGTGCATATTGTAAACATCGGCAGTATTCAGCCACCCGTCATCTTCCAGATCTCCGGAAGTGCCCGGGGAAAAGGCCAGACGCGAGTACAGAGGCAGGGAGTCGTTGATCAGGGTGTGCATGGCCAAATGAAGAATCCCAAAATCCCCGGCAGACTCCCGGAATTTTCGCTCGGTGGCCTCTCCCCCTGTAAAAAGGGTCGTATTCATCTTCTTTTCCATCAGCGCCACCTCTTCTATTGCCCCGGGGATCATGGGCAAATAGGAAGGATCATCAACCCCATCGCGAAATCCGCGATAAACGGGCGCAAATGCGACCGAGTTGGTTCTGCCCGATTTTCCCTCCATTCGGTATAGAGAGGCAGAATAGCTGTAGCTCACGGCATGACGGTGAATAAGGTAGGGAAGGTCATGGTAGTGGACACTCCCCGTGGAAACAGGCCCGGTCAGCAATGCCTCGAAAGGGAGGTAATTAAGAATGCCATCGGGAATGATCGTTATTCTTTTATCCCTGATCAGTGGCTCGATAGGGGAGAGCATCAACCTGTACAGACCCACCGCCGATTCTGTATATGCCCTGAAAGCTTCTCCTCCGGTCCCCAGGAATCCGGAATCCGATAAAGTGGCGACCACGGTCTGCACCCGTGCCACATCATTGGCTGTAAAAGGCTGACGGAGAAACTGGTACCCCTTGGTTGTCAGGGCGATGATGTAGATTTCCCCGTTATTTCCTTCCCCGGGCATCTTCAGAGAATAGGAGAGCAGAACTTCATTATTTTTCATTTTTCCCCTGATCAGCTCAAATGAAACCGGCCGTGCCTCATATTTCATACGGTAGTAATCCTGGTAGTTCTTCTCAAAGTGTGCCCTGAGCTTGACAACCATCTCTTCGTTTTCGAAGATTTTCTGGCGGAATTCATTGATCCGTTCCTGGTTGGGTTCCTCTTCCAGGGTTTCCAGATGCAGTTTCTCACGGTAATAGGCCAGACTGGTGGTTTTTTCATACTCCAGCTCAAGGAGGGAGTCGGGGATGAGACTTAATGAGCGAGATTCCAGTTCGGTGATCTGGTCATGTAACGAGGAGGCTTTGTTTCTTTCGGCATGGAGGAAGGCCGTTTCTGCCCAAAGAGGATCCTTGCTCAGGCTGAAGAGCTCAAAGGAGGCCTCGACAGCTCCGCTGTATATCTCCTGTTGCAGGGCGGTGAACTGGGCTTTGCTCTCCTCTGAGACAAAAGTGGTGCGCAGATATTCCGCCAGGTCACTGGCGGCCATGAAATATCCGGCGGCCTTTTCAAAATACCGGGTTTTGACCTCTTTCTCTTCTTCAAGGGTTAACCTTGCCAACTGCAGGTAGTTCCTGCCACTATTCTCCAACGTGCCCAGGGTCACCATGGGAAAATTGTTCTGCCTGAGTTCTTCACTCCCGGGAATTTCAAAGTCTTCCCCCGTGTTTCCGCTTTTTGCTTCTGTGAGCAGTTCCATGGCCTTGATGTACCAGTTTTCGGCTGCTCTGAGATTGCTGATTTTGGCAGTGCTGAAACTTCCATAGGTCGAGGAGCTGATTTTCTTTTCCGCCCAATATTGCGCCATGACGTTGTAGAGGTCGGCCAGGTCGGGTTTCCGGCTGCGGTATTGCAAATAGATGGACTCGGCCTTTTCAAGGTAGGGGAGGGCGGCCTCTTCGCGGTTGGTGATGTTCAGAAACTGTGCATACGAGAGGTACTGGTTGGCCAGGTCGGGATCCTTATCCCCGTATTCCTCCCTGATCATATCGATGGCTTGTGTAAAAATGCGGTCGGCCTTGGCAAAATTACCCTGGGAGGTATAAATGCTGGCCAGCAGATTCAGACAGTTGAGCCGGAGGCCAAATGAACCTTTCCCCTGAACTTCCCTGGCAATGTGCAGGGCTTCCTCCTCCCGGTTCACAACATAATAGCTGTTGGCCAGGTTATAAAGCGCCGACAGATAATTCTCTTCCGGAAAAACATCGGGTGAGTTCCTGTAAATCTCAATCGCCCTCTCCTGATAACGGATCGCTTCTCCCAGATTTCCCTTGGCGCGGAAGTAACTGCCCAAATTGGAATAAATATCCCCCAGGCGTGAATCATTGGCCGGGGCATGCAGCAGGTAGACCTCTTCTGCCATCTTGTAATACCTGAAGGCGTTGTCCAACTGATAGAGGTTCTTATATTGGATGGCCATGCCCAGATAATTGGACCCCAGTCGGATATGCTTGTCGCCGAAGGCCTTTCTGCGGAATTCCAGACTCTGCCTGAAAAACTCCAGGGCGGTTTCAGGCTCCCCCCTGATCCCATGATCCACCCCCTTCCGGTATAGCTCCACCCCCTTCAGGCTGTCTGATGCCGGCTGCTCATCACTACTCCCCTCCCACACCGGGACTAACAGAAATAGTATACATAACCATAATTTTATGATAAGTCTAAGTTTCATATAATCAGATAGTTGTGGAATAGTTGTAATTTTTTTAAAAAAAAACTTAAAAAGATGGGTTACCTTTTCCTCTTTTAGGGAATATTATAGTGAGTGAATTTAGATAAATAAACTGAACATTTAATAACTGTAGTCATGAAAAGTATCGTTAAAAGAACCGCCCCCAAGGAATCCAGTTTTGTTGCAGAAATGGAAACTCTCACCATTCATGAAATGTATTGCATCAGGGGAGGTAATGCTGAAGAGAAAATCAAGACTAGGGACATTGACATTTACGATACCCGCGACATGTAATCAAAAGGCCTTGCAGGCAAAACATATTGGTGAAGGGCAAGAAAAAGTTTTTTGCCCTTATTTGTTAACGTTTCTGTTGATAACCAATATTTTCCTTTTCCCCTCAAACAACTCGAATTTTTGATAGCTGCATTCCAGGGCGCCGTTGAGAAGCCTGATTTTTGCTGAGGGTTTCAGTCCGATTTTCTGCATCATTTCTGCCGAAGAGGTCAGAATCCAAGCCACGTTTCCCATAAAGTGGTGTTTCAGGCGCTCCCCAATCATTCCGTATAAACTTCCCAAATCGTCGTTTTTCATTCTCTCTCCATAAGGTGGATTGATGATGATCACTCCGTTTTCCAGGTGTTGTCCGTTTTCTGCGAAATCGCTCTGGCCGATGGTGATCAGGTTGAAAACCCGTGCATTTCTGGCGTTGGTTTGTGTCGACAGGACATTTTTGTTCAGCAGGTCAGCGGCGTAGATTTTATGCTTGAAATCAGCAGGTTCAACCTCTTCCTTTACTTTTTCGAACAGTTCGGGTTCGTAATCTCTCCAGTTCATGAAGGCGAAGGATTTGCGGAATTTCCCAGGGGGAATATTTCTGGCGATCAGGGCTGCCTCAATGGGAAGGGTTCCCGATCCACACATAGGGTCGAAGAAATCGGAATCTCCCTTCCATCCGGTGTGCAGGATCATGCCTGCTGCCAGCACTTCGTTGAGGGGAGCGTCGCCCTGTGACTGGCGGTACCCTCTTTTATGGAGCGATTCTCCGGAACTGTCAAGGCTGATGGTGCACTTCTGTCCGGCGATATGGAGGTGAAAGATGATGTCGGGATCGGTAGTATCGACGCTGGGCCGCTGGCCTGTCCTTTGCCGGAACCTGTCGGCGATGGCATCTTTCAGCTTCATCGAGGCAAACATCGAGTTTTTGAAAAGATCGGACTGAATCACCGTGCTCTGGACCACGAAAGTGTCATTGAGGTTCATCAGCAGGTCCCACCTCACCTTTAGCGAGTTGATGTAAAAATCGTCCATCGTGGAAAAGGTGAAGCTGTCGATTTGTCTGAAGACCCTGATGGCTGTGCGTAACCGGTAATTGGCCCTGTACAGCATCGCCTTGTCGCCTTCAAAGTGGACCGCCCTGATTCCGGTTTCCACGTTGATTCCTCCCAGTTCCCTGACCTCCCGGGCAAGAACCCCTTCAAGTCCCTCGAGGGTCTTGGCTGTAAAAAAGTAATTTTCCAAAATACTATGGCTTATGTGGTTAATTAAATACCTTCTCCATTGATGAAGTCGTTGGCGCGGGCTTTTTTCTGGAGGACTTTGGAGCCTGGGGGGAGATCGCGGGTGACCCATACATTACCTCCCACCACCGAATTCCTGCCGATGGTGATTCTGCCCAGAATGGTCGCCCCGGCATAAATGACCACATGATCTTCGACAATGGGATGACGGGGAATTCCCTTGACAGGATTTCCCGAGTCATCAAGTTCAAAACTCTTGGCACCAAGGGTGACCCCCTGGTATATCTTGACATGATGGCCGATGATGCAGGTAGATCCGATGACGACTCCTGTGCCATGGTCAATGGCGAAGTAATCTCCAATGACTGCCCCGGGGTGAATGTCAATCCCCGTTTCGCTGTGCGCCATTTCGGTAATATAGCGGGGTATCAGGGGAACATCAAGTTCCATGAGTCTGTGGGCCATGCGATAGTTGGTGACCGCCCTGATAGAGGGATAACAGAAGATCACCTCCCCATAGCTCTTTGCTGCGGGATCACCCAGATACATGGCTTCCACATCGGTCACCATTTTTTGTCTGATTTCAGGAAGGGAAAGGATGAATTCCCGGGCTGCACGGCGGGCCTGCTCAGTATGACCCTGTAACTTCGCCGCACCCTCTTCGTGGCATTCAAAACACATCCCCGCAAGTATCTCGGTATTCAGCAAATGATAAAGCTCATCGACGTAAACACCCATATAATGAGCTATGGTTTCCTGCCGCAGGGAGGTAGACCCGAAGTATCCCGGAAATAGGATTTCCCTGGTCAGATCGATGATGCGTGTTAGCTTCACACTTGAAGGAAGGGGTTCTCCCTGGCGGTGCTCGTGGCACACCAAGCTGTAGGATTCCGGATTTGCCAGCTCCCTTATGGTCTCCCTGAAAACAGGGTATGGTTCCTTATCCATGGTGCGGAAGGTCAAAAAGGTGGGTGCTCAGGTATCTTTCACCGGTATCGCAGACGATAAAAACAATGGTTTTACCCATGTTTTCCGGGCGTTTGGCAATTTCCAGGGCGGCGTGGGCATTGGCGCCTGTGGAGATTCCTGCCAGGATACCCTCCTGGGAAGACAGCCTCCTGGCCATGGTCATGGCCTCTTCATCGGTGACTCGGAAGACTTCGTCATAGGCTGAGGTGTTGAGAACTTCAGGGATGAAGCCCGGTCCGATTCCCTGAATCCGGTGTTTTCCAGCCACTCCTCCCGAGAGAACGGGGGAAGTGGCGGGTTCCACCACCACCGTGACGATGGCTGGGTTTTTCTGTTTCAGGATTTCGGAGACCCCGGTGATGGTGCCTCCTGTTCCGGCACCGGCAACGAAAATGGCGACACTCCCCATGGTATCGTTCCATATCTCCAACGCTGTGGTCTTCCTGTGCATTTCAGCATTGGCGGGATTGCTGAACTGCATGGGAATAAAGGCGCCGGGATGACGGGCGGCAATCTCACGGGCCATGCTGATCGATTCTGTCATTCCCCCGGCTGCCGGGGAAAGAACCACTTCAGCGCCGTAGGCGGAAATCAGCTCCCTGCGTTCGCGCGATACGCTCTCGGGCATCACAATGATCAGCCGGTAGCCCCTGATGGCGCAAACCATGGCCAGACCGATTCCTGTATTGCCACTGGTGGGCTCCACCACCACACTCCCGGGAAGCAACAGCCCCTCCTCTTCGGCAGCTGTGATCATCGCCAGCGCCAGCCGGTCTTTGACCGAACCCCCCGGATTGAGGGACTCCATCTTGGCCAGCACCGTACATCCCGTTCCGGCTCCCAGCCGGTTCATCCTGACCAGCGGCGTGCCCCCGATCAGCCGGGTAATATCTTCGAAAATTCTCATTCGTTCCGCCTTACTTTCATTAGACCTGCTTCAGATAGTTCCGGATATTCTGTTTCCAGTGTTCAGTGGACTCCTGCTCCCTGGTCCCCTGATGAGACAAATATACGTTGACTTTTAGGTTTGAGGCAACCATCTTTTTTATATTAACGGAATATTAAATCTTTTTTTGATGATTTGCAGGGCATTCCGACGCCGTTCCTCTCCTTTTCCGGAAACCACGCTGTAGCGGGCACCCAGGCTCTCGAGGTGGTGACGGTAGATTCCCGACAATGTGACCCTGTTCTCCCCGCCATTTTCTCTCAGGGGATCTGGTTCCCAGGGTATATCGGTATCGCAGAGCAGGTAAAGGCTGGCGGGGTAGTGTGACAATGCCTCATTGATAAAAGGGGGTGCTTCTCCGTAGACCACTTCCATCCAAACTTTGGTGATGATCAGCCAGGTGTCAAAGAAGACCCACTCCTCACCTGAGGCCAGGGCACTTTCCATTTGGGTCACCTGGGTGTGGGCGATGTGGATCACCTCATCGCGGGTGTAGGGGTGGCCGCTTTTTTCGAGGAATTCACGGGCATATTCGGGATAGAAGGGTGCAGAAAACTCTTCAGCCAGTTGTCTGGTGAGTACCGATTTCCCGGTAGACTCGGCTCCTGTGACGATGACAATGCGTGGTTTTTTTATCACTTCTCTCATTTCCGGTTATTCCGTTGCTCAGCAGCTCTGGTCATGGGATGACCCGTTTCCGGGCTCCATGGGGGTCTGCTGTGCAGGGGTTATGGTGCGTTTCCAAGAGATATAGCCGTAAAAGGCCATTCCCAGGTAAACAACATAAAGCAGGGCGGTGGGCCACATCTCGCGGGTCACATAGAGGGTGACGGCACAGGTGTCGGAGATGATCCAGACAATCCAGTTAAAGAGGATTTTGCGTGCCAGCATCCAGGTGCCGATCACTCCCATGGTGGCGATAAAGGTGTCCATAAAGGGGATGGGGGAGTCGGTAAAAGAGTTCAGCAGGAAATAGATGATTCCGAAAAGGGGAAGGGCGATCAGTCCGGCCAGGGCTCCCTGTGGCAGGGAGAGACGGGTCACCGGAAGCTTCCCCGAGGGATCCTCTCTTTTTCCTCTGAGCCAGAAGTACCACCCGTAAATGCTCATGCCGGTATAATAGAATTGCAATCCCATATTGGCATAAAAGCGGGCATCGAGGAATATAAAGATATAGAGCAGGGAGGAGAGAATTCCTGCTGGCCAGGTAAGGATGTTCTGTTTGACGGAAAAAATGATATATGCCAATCCCAGGGCGGCACCTGCCACTTCCAGGATGTTCGCCGCCAACCACAATAATGCCGTATGGTCCATGCAATTACCTTATTGCCAGGTGGCCAGAAGTTGTGAGAACTGCTCTTTGTTGCCCAGCAGTTCCAGGGCTTTTTTGATCACGGAATCATCTTCGTTGAGAATCTGGTAGAAATGGTCGGCCGCATAGAGACTCCGGGCGATATGGGCCCTGATTTCGCGCTTCATCTGCGGCAGGGTGAAGTCGAGGCTGTTTTGGTCGAGGGGAATCGACTCCTTCTCCCCGGCGGCGATGATCCCTTTGATAAGGTCGTCACCAGGGGTGAACCCGCTGTTGAATTTTTCAAAATCAGGATATTTCTTCAGCAACGGCTGCCGGTTTTTATCGAGGTAGTCAAGGACAAAGTTGTAGACGATGTTATTTCGCTGGAGCCTGTTATAATAGGCGTAAAGGGCGGAAGTGTCGAGGGGCACGAAAATATCGGGCATGATGCCGCCTCCGCCGTATACCGTGCGGCCACTGGCCAGGGTTTTGTACTGTAGGGAGTCGGGAAAGGAGATGCTGTCGGCATGGAAGAGTTCTCCGGTTTCTATCCGTTTCTGGTAATCGGTACGGTACTCTTCGACGCCGTTTTCATAGGGTTTCTGGATGCACCGTCCGCTGGGGGTGTAGTAATGGGCGGTGGTCAGCCTGACCATGGACCCATCGGTAAGGTAGTAAGGTTGCTGCACCAGTCCTTTGCCGAAGGTCCTGCGTCCGATGATGATTCCACGGTCCCAGTCCTGCACGGCTCCCGCCACAATCTCACTGGCCGAGGCAGACCCCTCGTTGACCAGGACGACCAGTTGCCCCGATTCAAAGGAACCGCTGTTGGTGGCTGTGAAATCTTTTCTGGGGTTATTGACGCCTTCGGTATAAACGATCATCTTACCTGAGGGGAGAAACTCCTCGGCCAGGTCGGTGGCCGCCTTCAGATATCCCCCGCCGTTATTCCGCAGATCGAGCACCAGGTTGCGCATTTTTTGGCTCTGCAGCTCCTCCATGGCCGCTTTAAACTCCTCCATGGTGGTGGCCGAAAAACGGTTGAGTTTGATATAACCGGTCTCCTTGTTGAGCATGTAAGCGGCATCGAGACTGTTGATGGGAATCTTGTCGCGGATCACCGAAAAATCAAGAAGTTCCTTAACGTTTTTCCTGCGGATCTTCAGCTGGACCGTAGTTCCCTTCTCACCGCGAAGCTTCCCGAAAACATCGTTATTGGTCAGTCCCACTCCCGCAACATTTGTGCCGTCGATATCCAGAATACGGTCGCCGGCCAGAATGCCGGTCTTCTCGGAAGGCCCCCCGGGGACCACCGAAACCACCAGAAGGGTGTCCCTGAAAATGTTAAAGGATACTCCGATTCCTTCAAAGTTGCCTTTCAGGGGCTCGTTCATCTTCTCTACTTCCTCCCGGGTAATGTACACCGAGTGGGGGTCCAGATCCTGAAGCAGAGCTACGATGGCCTTTTCGGTGAGTTTGTCTATATTGGTGGTGTCGACATAAAAAGATTCCACCAGCCTGAGAAGCCTGCCAAATTTGAGGGTGTTGGCTTGCGATTCCTGGGCCGATAGCGACCGGCTTCCCATCACCGCCAGAAACAAAAA
>CAZMMX010000025.1:0-38888 GCA_964567485.1 uncultured Prolixibacteraceae bacterium
ATTCTGACCAGTCGGTCGGTCGCTCCTACATTACATTTCATGTGTTTAAATTATTATGTTGTAATGGTTCACATCGTGAAACACATGTAATGACCCTGTGGTTAATCATCACTGTTGGTGCAAAATCACGCATGGTCATTTCATCTGTTTAAATTATTACGTTGTAATGGTTCACATCGTGAAACAGATGCAATACCCAAAGTGAGGCCTGCCGGTAGGGGCATGACCAGAACCCGGGAAGGGCATCTACATGTATCAGATTAAACATTCTGTGTAACGTAATTTGCCGGAATAAGTTCGGCCCGGGAGCCTTTCATTTAACCGCGAACGGCAGAGATTCCCGGGAGGTCTCTTCCTTCGAGGTATTCAAGGAGGGCGCCCCCTGCGGTGGAGATATAGGAAACGCCATCGGCGAATCCGAACTGGTTGACGCAGGCTACGGAGTCCCCGCCTCCCACCAGGGAGAAGCCTCCCTTGCTGGTGGCCTCGACGATGGCCTGACCCACAGCGATCGACCCGGCGGCGAATTTCTCCATCTCAAAAACGCCCACGGGGCCATTCCAGAGGATCGTCCCTGAATGGGCAATGACCTCTTTGAAGAGCGCTATCGACTGGGGACCGGCATCGAGGCCCATCCATCCTTCGGGGATTTCTCCGGCAGGACAGACCATGGTGTTGGCATCGTTTGAGAAAGCATCGGCAGCCACCACATCGGTAGCCATAATAATGTTAACCCCCTTGGCTTTGGCAGCCTCCTCAATGCGGAGGGCGGTTTCAAGGAATTCGTTCTCACAAAGGGATGTGCCGATTTGGCCCCCCCGGGCTTTAATGAAGGTGAAGGTCATTCCCCCGCCCAGAATCAGGTTATCTACTTTATCTAATAGGTTCTCGATGATGGTGATCTTCGTGGAGACCTTGGCCCCTCCCATGATGGCCGTCAGCGGACGCTGCGGGTTCTTCAACACCTTGTCGAGACTCTCCAGTTCACTTCCGATGAGGTATCCAAACATCTTGTCATTGGGGAAGAACTGCGCCATCACTGCCGTGGAGGCGTGAGCCCTGTGTGCCGTTCCGAAAGCATCGTTAATCCAACAGTCCCCGTTCAGAGAGAGCTGACGTGCAAATTCCACGTCGCCCTTTTCCTCTCCCTTGTGGAAGCGGAGATTCTCAAGAAGAAGGGCCTCCCCGGGCTTCAGGGCACGGCACATGGCCTGCACCTCTTCGCCAATACAGTCGGGGGCCAGCTTCACCTCACCCCCCAGAAGTTCTCCCAAATGCCCCACCAGGTGACGCATGGAAAACTTATCCTCGGGACCTGCTTTCGGACGACCGAAATGCGACATGATCACCGGCGAACCACCGGCCTCCATCACCTTCCTGATCGTAGGCAACGCCGCCCTGATACGGGTGTCGTCGGCGATCACAAAATTCTCATCCAGGGGGACATTGAAATCAACACGAATCAACGCCTTCTTGCCTGAAAAATCATAATTATCTATCGTCTGCATATGAAAGATTTAGATTATTTGTTTGATCAAAGGTAGGAAAATTCAGAGAATTTCCCCAGTGCCCCGCCCTCTCCTTCTGCAATTTAATGTACAAATAATCTGAAAATTCCGGCGGAAACCCCTATTTTTGGCCTTTCCGTTTCCGGAAGGAAAATTAACCAGCTTCAGCGATTGCCCATGTTTTTCAGTGACATCATCGGACAGGATAAAATCAAGGAGCGGCTGATCCGCTCGGTACATGAGGGGAGGATCAGCCATGCCCAACTCTTCTCGGGGCCCGAGGGTACCGGAAAGACAGGACTGGCCATCGCCTATGCACAATACATCTCATGTCGCAACAGGAGCGAAACCGACAGTTGCGGGGTCTGCCCCTCCTGCCGTAAATTCTCGAAACTGGCGCACCCCGACCTTCACTTTGTCTTTCCTATCACTTCCAAAAAAAACGCATCAGGCAAAGTGACCTGCGACGATTACCTCGCCCCCTGGCGGGAAATGGTGCTGGCATCGCCCTATTTCAGCCTCACCCAGTGGATGGCAGCCATCGAAGCCGACAATGCCCAAGGAATCATCTATTCACACGAAAGCGACTCGGTTATCCGCAAACTGAGCATGAAATCCTTCGAAGCAGAATTCAAGACCATGATCATCTGGCTGCCTGAGAAGATGCACATAGTCGCCGCCAACAGGCTCCTGAAGCTGATCGAGGAACCCCCCGACAAAACCCTGTTCCTGCTGGTCACCGAGGATGAGGAAGCCATGTTGCCCACCATCCTCTCGCGCACACAAATCCTCAGGGTCCCCGGCATTGACGACACTTCAATGATCAACGCCCTCAGGAACAGGGGCGAACAGGACCCCGAAACCCTGGCTGAGATGGTCCACCGCGCCGGAGGCAGCTTCCTCAAAGCCCTGGAATATACCCAACCCGGAGAAGACAAACTCCGCTTCTTTGGTTTTTTCCAGAAAATCATGCGTTTCGCCTGGAAGGGAGAAGTCCTTGAACTCCTCACCCTGGCTGAGGAACTCTCCGATATGGGCAGGGAACGGCAAAAAGAGTTCTTCCTGTATGCCCTTATGCTCACCAGGGAATATTTCATGATGAACCTGGGAAACCCCTCCCTCCTCTATATGACCAGAGATGAAAAAGAGTTCGGGATTAAGTTCTCCCGCTTTATCAACGAAAAAAACGTCATTCCCTTCAGGGAGCTGTACGAGGAGGGATACCGCCATATTTCCATGAATGGAAGCGCCAAAATCATTTTCACCGATACCCTGCTGAAAACCGTCAGGCTCATCAGGAAATAAAAGAGTGGGAATTGGCCTGTTTACGGTCAGGGGAGATTTCTCAATCAGCCCCCATTCCGGAAAGTGTAGGGTGGGGTGTCCATGAAAGCTAATTCGGCTGAAGGTATTCATATACTTCAGTTTATTATTAATTTTGCAGACGCATGCAGCGTTCCTGACCCCGGAAGGGTCCCTGCATAAAACGTTTTGGATTGAAAAGAATGGAATATATAGACAGAGGAGTTTGCGAAAACATGGGATCAGGGTGTACCCGTCTGGGAATCACCGACTGGCTTGCCGATGTTCCCAACGTGCTGAATCCCGGTCAGATCGTGGAAGTCAGGTTCAAGAACACCCGCAAGGATTATTACCGCAATGTCAACGACCTGATCCTGAAGCCCGGAGACCTGGTAGCCGTCGAAGCCACCCCAGGTCATGACATAGGAGTGGTCTCTCTGACCGGTGACCTGGTTTACCAGCAGATGAAAAAACACAAAGTGTCGTTCATCAACGGGGAATTCCGCAAGATTTACCGTACGGCCAAGCCCGTAGACATTGAAAAATGGCGGGAAGCCATCACCCAGGAGCACAAAACCATGATCAAGTCACGGCAGATAGCCGCTGACCTGCGTCTGAACATGAAAATCGGGGATGTGGAGTACCAGGGCGACAAGACCAAGGCCATTTTCTATTATATCGCCGACGAAAGGGTCGATTTCCGCCAGCTCATCAAAATCCTGGCCGACCAGTTTCATATCCGCATTGAGATGAAGCAGATCGGCGCCCGCCAGGAAGCCGGGCGTATCGGTGGCGTCGGCCCCTGCGGACGGGAACTCTGCTGTTCTACATGGATCAGCAACTTCATGTCGGTAACCACCAACTCGGCACGTTACCAGGATATCTCCATGAACCCCCAGAAGCTGGCAGGCCAGTGCGGAAAACTCAAATGCTGCCTCAACTTCGAAGTCGACACCTACCTCGATGCTCAGCGTGACTTTCCTCCCACCAACGTTCCCCTGGAAACCGAAAAGGGAAGGTTTATATTCCAGAAAGCCGACATCCTCAGCGGCATCTACTGGTATTCACAGCAAAGCGGTGATGCGGCCTCCAGCCTGGTTCCCATTCCCGTGAACAAGGTGAAGGAGATCCTCCGCATGAACAGCACCGGACGAAGAGCCGACAAGCTGTCGGTGGAAACGGCACAACCGCGCGAGAAAGAACAGGAGACCTTCCAGAATATGGCCGGACAGGAGAGCATCAGTCGCTTCGATACCGATGATGCTTCACGGAGAAGAAAGAAAAACCCCCGGAAATCAGGTTTCAGGAGGGGCCCCCGATGAGACCCCTGATGGTCAGGATCTCCGGATTTTCCCTGGCGGTTTTGCTGGCATTGGCCATCGTCGCCTGTGACCCCTCCAGGGTCTTCGACGAATACCGCCCTATTCCCAGTACCAGCTGGAATGCTGACTCCGTGGTCACTTTCAACTTCAGCATTGCACGCACAAACCAAAACAACAATCTCTGGTTCAACATCAGGAATGACAACAGCTACGAGTTCAGCAACCTCTGGCTATTCGTCACCATTGTGCCCCCCTCGGGAGCAGCCGTCACCGATACCGTACAAGTCATCCTCGCCGACCCCTCGGGGAAATGGCTGGGCAGAGGCTTCACCGGAACGTACGATAACCGCCTCATTTACCGGAGGAATGTCTTCTTCCCTGAATCAGGAGAGTATTCCCTGCACATCCGTCATGGCATGAGACCCCAAAACCTCAGCGGCATCACTGACGTGGGCGTCAGAATTGAAAAAGTCAACTAATCAGCAGGAGGTGGGAAAAAACAAACTTTCGAAATTTTCCGAGATGCAGCACTTCCGGAACCTGTTCCAGCCCTCCTACGAAGAGTTGCTCAGGGGTGCCTTTCCCTGCCGGGGGAAATGGGGTAGCTTCTGGTTCGGAGACGACCGGCCTATCATCGCTGAACTGGGTTGTGGGAAAGGCGAGTATACCGTCACCCTGGCAGATAAAGATCCCGGGAAAAACTACATCGGCATTGACATCAAGGGAGCCCGCATGTACTCAGGCGCCCGCGAAGCCCTCGAAAAGAATCTCCCCAACGTGGCCTTCATCAGAACAAAAATCGAAAATACCCCTCTTCTTTTCGATTCCGGGGAGATCAGCGAGATCTGGCTCACCTTCCCCGATCCGCAGCTTAAAAAGGTAAAAAAAAGACTCACCTCCACCTTTTTCCTCCGCAGATATTTACAATTCCTGCAGCCGGGAGGGGTGATCCGCCTGAAAACCGATTCTGTGTTCCTGTACGCCTACACCCTGGCGCTGGTCAGGCTCAACCGGTTTGACATCCTCTCGGCCACCGACGATCTATACGCCTCGGAGGTGGCCGATGAAGTGCTCTCAATACGGACCTTTTACGAAAAACAGTGGCTCGACAGGGGCATCGCGGTGAAATACCTGGCCTTCCGGCTTTCCGGGGAGCACGAACTTCTGGAACCGGGTGAAGATTTTGAAAAAGAAGAGTACCGCAGTTTTGGCCGGAGCGCCCGCACCTGATCACCATGACAACCATGAACGATATCTACAGCCGCATATATGACATTGTCAGACAGATCCCTCCGGGAAGGGTGACATCCTACGGCGCCATAGCCGCATGTATCGGCACTTCGGGGGGTGCCCGCCTGGTGGGATGGGCCATGAACGCCTCCCATCACCTTCCGGAAGTCATCCCCGCACACCGCGTGGTCAACCGCAACGGCCTCCTCACCGGAAAACACCACTTCGGCAACCCCGATGTTATGCAGCAACTCCTCGAAAGTGAAGGAATCGAAATCGTCAACGACCAGATTATCCATTTTGGGGAAAAATTCTGGGACCCCGCCAGTGAACCTGAAAACGGAGTAAACAGGGATTCGGGCTGCCCCGACCACTCTTTAATGAATAATCATGAATGATATTGGCCCATACCCCACCTCTATGATTAACTTTAAACGAAATACTAAATTTTGAAGAATATGAATGAAATTCCCAAAAAGCTCATTGTTCCCCGCAATGTGACCGACGCCCTAAGGGGGGTGGTCTACCCCGGGAGCACCCAGGATATCGTCACCATGAACATGGTCCAGGAGATCAGAATTGCCGGGCAGAAGGTCAACTTCACCCTGGTTTTCCAGCGTTCCGATGATCCGCAGATTCCCCGGGTGGTGGAAGCTGCTGAGGAGGCGATTCTGAGTAACCTGGGACCTGAAACTGGCATCAGGGGAAACATTGCCGTCAAGTTCATCCACGACATGGAGAGGCCCCTGCTTCCGGGGGTGAAAAATATCATCGCCGTAGCCTCGGGCAAAGGCGGGGTGGGCAAATCGACCATTGCCGTGAACCTGGCGGTAGCCCTGGCCAAGAGCGGAGCTTCGGTGGGACTGATCGACGCCGATATTTTCGGGCCTTCCATCCCCAAAATGTTCGGAAGCGAGGACGTGCGCCCGGCCGCCAAAAAAGAGGGAAACCGTGACCTGATCATCCCGGTGGAGAAATTCGGGGTAAAGTTCCTCTCGATAGGCTTTTTCGTGGACCCGGGCAGTGCCCTGATCTGGAGGGGCCCCATGGCTTCCAACGCCCTGAAGCAGCTGATCGCCGACGGCGACTGGGGCGAACTCGATTACCTGCTCATTGACCTGCCCCCGGGAACCTCCGACATCCACCTCACCCTGGTACAGACCCTTCCCGTGACCGGAGCCGTCATCGTCACCACCCCGCAGGCCGTAGCCCTGGCCGACGCTATCAAGGGCGTCAGCATGTTCCGCAGTAAATCCATCGACGTTCCGGTACTGGGAATCGTGGAAAATATGGCCTGGTTCACCCCCGAAGAACTTCCTGATCATAAATATTATATCTTCGGAAAAGAAGGCGGCAAAAAATTCGCCGACGACGAAGGTCTGGTATTGCTGGGGCAGATTCCCCTGGTGCAGAGCATCCGGGAAGGAGGCGACGACGGTCTCCCGGCGGCTGCCGATGGGGCTTCCATTACCGGAAAAGCCTTCGGCGACCTGGCCGGAATGGTCATCCGCGAACTGGAAATCCGCAATTCCAGGATGGCGCCCACCCAAAAGGTGGTCATCACCCGCAAGTAACCCCTCCCGGCGGCGCCATTCCTCCCTCATCGGACAGGAAATTCGCCGCCGGGTGTGCAATATTTTCGAGACATCAGAGTTTATTTGTACAGAAATTCAAGGATCTGTTTGAAGAGAGGTTTTTACTATACAGCGCTGATTATTCTTCTGGCCGCCATGCTCCAGGGATGTTCCACGGAGAAGAATACCCGTGCCTCGAGGGCTTACCATAACCTGACCTCAAAGTACAACATCTACTTTAACGGCAGGGAGAGCCTCAAGGCCGGACTGAAACGGATGGAGGAGAATGTCCAGGACGATTTCACCCAGATCCTTCCGGTATATCTGGAGAGTTATCCCTCGGCGGGGACCACCTCACGAGCCGACATGGACAACGCCATACTGAAGGCCAACAAACTCATCCAGACCCGCTCAATCACCAAAAAGCCCCGGCGCCAGCGGATCAGGAGCCGTGCCTACCAGCAATTCGCCAGCCGCGAGGAGTTCAACAACTGGGTCGATGATAGCTACCTGATGGCCGCACAGGCCTATTTCTACCAGCATAACTTCACCTCAGCCACCGAGAATTTCGCCCTGGTCACCCGCAAGTACCCTGAGGAAAAGATCAAATACGACGCCATGGTGTGGCTCATCAGGAGTTACAGCGAGCAGGAGCGTTTCGCCGAAGCCCAGGAGGTCATGCTGGCCATGCAGTCGGACAGGCTCTTTCCCCGCCGTCTCGAGAAGGAATTGGCCAAGGCTGCCGCCGACATGTTCCTGAAACAGAAAGAGTACCAGGAAGCCCTGAAGTACCTCGGCATAGCCCTGAAAAAGAGCACTAACGGCAAGGAAAAGGCACGCCTCCAATATATCATGGCCCAGCTCTACCGTGAAACAGGCAACGATGCCCAGGCCACGGCAGCCTACAAAGCCGTGGGAAAACACAACCCTCCCTTCAAAATGGCCTTCAACGCCAAAATCAACGCCGCGGGGATGTTTTCAGGCGTGGGAGATCCGGAGAAACTCAAAAAGGATCTCCGCAAAATGCTCAGAGACGAGAAAAACCTCGAATTCCGCGACCAGATCTACTTTGCCCTGGCCAATATCTTCCTGAAAGAAGGCCACCAGGAGGAGGCCGTTGAGAATTTCCGCCAGTCGGTAGCCACCAGTATCGATAACGACCACCAGTTGGCACTTTCTGCCGTTACCCTGGCCGACCTCTACTTCCGGGAAAAGAGTTACAAGGAAGCCCAGGCCTACTACGACAGTGCGGTGATGGTCCTCACCGAGGATTATCCCGGGTATGACCGGCTCAATACCCTCTATGAAGGGCTGACCCGCCTGGTCGATAACCTGACAGTCGTGGAGGTCCAGGACAGCCTCCAGAAACTGGCCGCCATGCCCGAAGCAGAACGCGAACAACTGATCGAGAGATGGATAGCCCAGCTCAAGGAAAAAGAGAGAGAGGAAGAACTCATCGCCGCCCGGCAGCAGTCACAGGCCGGCTATTACCGCTCGAACGAATACCGGTTCGGGCTGGGAAAAAGCTCCGAAGGAGGGGGCTGGTATTTTTACAATCCCCAGACCGTCACTTACGGAAAGGCGCAGTTCCAGCAACGGTGGGGCCGCCGTAAACTCGAGGACGACTGGCGCCGCTTCAACAAACAGACCGTCTCTGACGAAGACTACGGAGAATTCGCAGAACTCACCGATTCCACCAAGGCAGTGGTCAGAATTGACGACCCCTTGCAAAAGGGGTACTACACCCAAGACCTCCCCCTGACCGACTCCCTGATGGCCCTCTCCCATGAAAAAATCAGAGACGCCCTCTTCAATGCCGGCAGGATTTTCAAATCCGATTTCAGCGACTATCCCCGTGCCGCTGAGACCCTCACCGACCTCAACACCCGGTATCCCTCCCATATCTACCTGCTCTCCTCCTGGTTCGAGCTTTACGACATCTATGAACTGATGGGGGAACACAATCGTTCATTGGAATACCGTAACCTGATTATCAGCAGATTCCCGGAAAGTAATTACGCCCGCTATCTCCAGAATCCACGGTTCTATGAGGAAGTCGAAGCCCGCAGGGAAGAGGTGAACAGGATATACCAGGAGGCCTTCCGCGATTACAAGGCGGGGCGCTACCCTGCCGTTGTGGAAAAAACAACCGGCATGAAAAAGATGGAGCCCGACAGCTCCCTGCTTCCCAAAATCGACTTTATGGAAACCGTGGCTTTGGGAACCCAGGCAGGCATGGAGACCTTCGGCGAGAAACTGAAGAGTTACATCGCCACTTATCCCAAAGAGGAACCCACCCCCCTGGCCCGGGAAATACTCACCCTCATTGAAGACAGCACCCTGGCCGACTATCAGGCCCTGGTCGACATGGGATATCTCCACGACGAAATCACCAATGAGGAAGTGGCCGTGGATCATCAGGCCGAAAACGACGAATTCGGGGGAAAATTCAGCACCAATGAAGACCTCCTCCATTATTTCGTGATTATTTATCCGAAGAGTGCCGGGGTCGATATCAACCGTCTGAAATTCGACATCGCCAATTATAACCTTGACCATTACACGCGGTTGGATTTTGACATTGTCGAAGAGGCCCTCGACGCCTCTACGAATCTGCTCACGGTCAGGTCACTGATGAACAAGGAACAGGGGTTGATCTATTTCCGGGCTATTATTCGCCAGGCCGAAGTTTTCAGGACCCTGGGAAACACCCCGTACAACAACTTCATCGCCTCCTCCACCAACTACCGGCAGCTCCTCGCCGACCAGTCGGCGGGCGACTATCTCCGCTTCTTCCTGGGCCACTACAGCCGTTTTATAGGTCCCGACTTCACCCGTGACGGAGAACCCGAAGAGTCACCCGAGGAGCTGATGGCCCGGGCCCAGCGGGAAGACGAAATCCTCAGGGAAAGAGGCCGCTTTGTCAGTGTCGACGTTCCGGCAGCATCAGGCCTCTATGACAACCGCATTGATACCACCCAGAGTTTCGTCCTGGCGGTCATGGACAAGAACATGTCGCTGCGGCCCCTGCTCAGCCAGTTTGCCGATTTCAACCGTGACCAGTTCAGGATATGGAACCTGGCCCTCCAGCTCAAGCAGGCCGGAGACTACCAGTTCATGGTCGTCAAAGGCCTCCCCGGGTACAACGAAAGCCTCTCCTATTTCAGGAAGGTCATCCTCGAGAGGGCTCTGTTCCGGAGTCTTGGACAGACCACCTACCGGAATTTCATCATCACCGATGAAAACCTCAACCGTTTGCTGGTGAGCGGCGATGTCGACAGTTACCTGGAATTCTTCCGCTCCCGCTATATCCAGAGAAGCGGGGAGGCCACTCCCGGGCAATCGCCTGCGCCACGGGGAGACGCACAACCGGGGACCCCGGCACAGAAGGGCGGCGTCACACCACCTTCAACCCCCGGAACAGCGACAGCCACAGGAGAAACCACTACGGGGCCGGAAAGGAGTTCCGGAAACACCCAGGCCCCGGGAGCCACTCGGGCCGCCGGAACCGCGGGAGCCCCATCACCTGCTGATTCATCACGGCTGGCTTCCCCGGAAGCAGCAACCTCCTATTCAGGAGTCTATGACCTGAAAACCAATCAACCCCATTATTACCTGATTATCGTGCCCACAGAGGGTTTCGACAGGGAGGGGTTCACAGCGTCTGTGGCCGCCTGGTGTCGCCGGGAGTTCCCGGAAACGCCCCTGATCGTCGAAGAAGAGAAACTGGATGACTTCCGCACCATCATCCGCATTTCCGGATTTCCCGGAAGTAACGAAGCCTTACGGTTCCACGGCACCCTCACGGCACAGCGCTCCCTCTTCTCCCCCCTGGGGAACCTCACCTACCGCAACTTCATGGCCACCCCGGTGAACTATGACCTCTTCCTGCAGCGTAAAAACATTACCGAATACCTCGATTTTTACAAAATCGCCTACCCCGGCATGCCATAACCCCACGAAGACTCCAGAATGGTTAAAGGTTGTTAACCAGATGGGGCACCTCTTCTTTTTTTATAAATTGACCCTTCAGAAAAATCTCATATGAGCAAAATATCCATCCTGTGGACCGACGACGAAATCGACCTGCTCAGGCCACACATCATCTTTCTGCGCGAAAAGGGCTACCAGGTCGATACCGCCAGCAATGGATCCGACGCCATTGACCTGGCAGGCAGCCGCTATTACGACATCATCTTCCTCGATGAAAACATGCCGGGCCTCAGCGGACTGGAAACCCTCGCGCGCATCAAAACCGTGGTGCCCAACGTGCCGGTGGTGATGATCACCAAAAATGAGGAGGAAAGCATCATGGACGAAGCCATAGGCTCCAAGATTGCCGACTACCTCATCAAACCCGTCAACCCGCGGCAGATCCTGCTGTCACTCAAGAAAAACATAGAAAAGAAACGGTTGGTCACCGCCCAGACCACCTCCGACTACCAGAGCGAATTCATGAAAATCAGCGCCCGGCTCAACGACAGGATGACCTTCGCCGAATGGACGGAACTATACCGTACCCTGGTATACTGGGAACTGGAGCTGAGCGGTTCCGACGACAAGGCTATGGATGAAGTACTGTCGATGCAGAAAAGTGAAGCCAACCAGGCCTTTTTCCGGTTTATCAGGGAGAATTATACCGGGTGGTTCAGGAAATCACCGGGAGAAAGGCCGCTCCTTTCTACCGACATCTTCCGCCAAAAGGTATTTCCCCTGCTGGAAACCGGGAAAAAGGTCTTTGTCCTGGTCATTGACAATCTCCGCCTTGACCAATGGAGGGTCCTCAGCCCCGTGATCAGCGAATATTTCCGCACAGGCGAGGAAGCCCTCTATTACAGCATTCTCCCCACCGCGACCATGTATGCCCGCAACTCCATGTTTGCCGGACTGCTTCCCTCAGAAATCGAAAAACTCTATCCCCAGCTATGGGACGATGACGACAATGAAGGCAACAAAAACCAACACGAAGAGGAACTGCTCAGAAAACAGATGCTCAGGCTGGGACGCCGCGAAAAACTATACTTCGACAAAATCTCCAACTTCAAGAGTGACCGCAGAATAAGCGACACCCTCAATGGCGTCCAGGAAAACGACCTTTCAGTACTGGTTTTTAATTTCGTCGACATGATTTCCCATGCCCGCACCGAAATGGAAATGATCAGGGAACTGGCTTCCGACGAAAAAGCCTTCCGCTCGCTGACGCTCAGCTGGTTCAACCACTCTTCGCTGCTGGATCTGTTACGGTCGCTTTCGGCCCTGAACGTCATCGTGGTCATCACCACCGACCATGGGACCATCAGGGTCGACAATGCCGTCAGAGTCATCGCTGACAGGGAAACCAACACCAATCTGCGCTACAAACTGGGAAAAAACCTCAACTACAAATCGCGGCAGGTGTTCGAAATCACCAACCCCAAAGAGGCCTTCCTTCCCTCACGCAATGTGAGCACCAGCTACATCTTCGCCCAGAATAACGACTTCTTTGTTTACCCCAACAACTATAACTATTACGCCAACTTTTTCCTGAATACCTTCCAGCATGGGGGGATCTCCCTCGAAGAGATGATCATCCCGGTGATCACCCTTAACCCTAAAAAATAAGGGATTAATTCCCCATCTATACCCTTAAGGGGCGGCCATTCCCGTTAGGGGTTGGTCTCTTTCTTCATCAGGGCATACAGCTTATTGGCAAAAATAAAGTCGTCGAGGAGCTGGTTTCCTGAGGCCAGGATGTTATGACGGTTTCCTTCCCAACATTTCTCCCCCTTATGGATGAACAGGACGCTTTCGCCGATCTGGATGACTGAGTTCATGTCGTGGGTGTTGATAATCGTCGTCATCTTAAACTCACGGGTGAGCATTTGTATCAGGTCGTCGATAAGTGTGGCCGTTTCTGGGTCCAGGCCTGAGTTGGGTTCGTCACAGAAAAGATAGCGGGGATTGAGGGCGATGGCCCTGGCGATGGCCACCCGCTTTTGCATGCCCCCGCTGATCTCAGAGGGAGAGAGTTTATGAGACCCCCTGATGTTGACATGGTCAAGGCAAAAGTCTACCCTGGCAGCCTTTTCCCGGGAAGTCATCGTGGTGAACATATCAAGCGGAAAGCGGACATTCTGTTCCACCGAGAGGCTGTCGAAAAGGGCTCCCCCCTGAAAGACCATGCCCACTTCCCTGCGGATGCTCTTCCGCTCCTTCACCTTCATGTGGGTGAAGCTCCGCCCGTCATAGAGCACCTCTCCGCTGTCGGGTTCATTAAGCCCCAGGATACACTTCAGCAAAACGGTCTTCCCCGACCCACTGCGCCCAATGATCAGGTTGGTCTGCCCCTCTTTGAAATCCATAGATATGTTGCTGATGGCCGGTTTACCATCGAACAACTTGGTGATATTCTTAACTTCTATCATGTCAGCAACAGTCTTGTCAGTATCAGGTCAAACAAAAGGATCAGGATGTTGGTATTCACCACCGCCTGGGTGCTGGCTTTTCCCACCTCCAGGGCCCCCCCCTGAACGAAATAACCGAAATAAGCAGGGACCGAAGCCACTAAAAAACCAAAAAAAAGCGATTTGATCAGCGAAAAAGTCACATAGTAGGGAACAAAAAGGTACCTGATTCCGTCGATGTATTCGGTGAGAGAGATAACCCCGATAAAGGGCCCGACAATCAGTCCGCCAATGAGCCCGAAAAAAATGCTCAACACCACCAGAAAGGGGAAAATGAAAACCACGGCCACGATTTTGGGAAGGATCAGATAACTGATGGAGTTCACCCCCATGATTTCCAGAGAGTCGATTTGTTCGGTCACCTTCATGCTTCCGATCTCAGAGGTGATGTTGGACCCGATTTTTCCGGCGAGAATCAGCGCCAGAATGGTGGAGGAGAACTCCAGAATGAGCACGTCACGGGTCCCCAAACCAATCAGATAAGTGGGAAAAATGGGATTCATCAGGTTATAGGCAAACTGAATGGTCATGATTCCCCCGATGAAGATGGAGATGATCACCACGATCCCCACCGAGTTGACTCCCAAATTCTCAATCTCCTGGAAGAGCTGTCTGACATACAACTTATGCTTCTCGGGACGGGTAAAGACCTTCCCCAGCATCCAGAAATAGCGCCCTATATGAAAAAGGTATTTCATATCCTTAAAATATCAGTTTGATATTCCCCAAATTTACAAAGTTTATCCCCGCTCCGGAACTTTCCCCCATCCCTTTTTCCACGAAGCGGGAAGATGACCTAATTAGATCAGGATTATACGAAATTTTGGGTATTTTTGGAAATGCAGAAACTTAACAATCATGGACAATAACTATTGCATTATCATGGCCGGAGGAATTGGTTCCCGGTTCTGGCCGCTGAGTCGTAAGTCGATGCCCAAGCAGTTCCTTGACATCCTGGGAACCGGGCGAACCCTTCTTCAGCAGGCCTTTGACCGCTTTTCCAAAATCATTCCCCCGGGGAACTTTTACATCGTGACCAGTACCGATTATGCCTCGCTGGTCATGGAACAGCTTCCTGAAATTGGCAGTCACCAGGTTTTGGCCGAGCCCCTGCGGAGAAATACCGCCCCCTGTGTCGCCTATGCCGCCAACAAAATTAAAACCATCAACCCCAACGCCAACCTGATCGTTGCCCCGTCAGACCATCTCATCCTCAAGGAGGAGGAGTTCCTGAAACATATCTCCAACGGGTTGGAATTCGTGGCCGCCAATAAAGTTCTCCTCACTCTGGGAATCCATCCCAGCCGCCCGGAAACCGGTTACGGCTACATTCAGACCGGGGAAAAAGTGTCGTTCAGGCATCTCGATAACCTTCATCATGTGAAGACCTTCACCGAAAAACCTGACCTCAAGATGGCGGAAGTCTTCCTGGAAAGCGGGGAGTTTTTCTGGAATTCCGGTATTTTCCTATGGTCACTGCCGACCATCCTCACCGCCCTGGAAGCTCACCTCCCCGAAGTGGCCACCCTCTTCTCGCAGGGAGAACACCTCTACAACACCCCCGATGAACCGGCGTTCATCAACAAGATATACTCCGAATGCATGGGCATTTCCATCGACTACGGCATCATGGAGAAATCAGACAATGTCTATGTGCTCACGGCTGACTTCGGCTGGAGTGACCTGGGAACCTGGGGATCGCTCTATGAAAACAAGGAAAAAGACGACCACGGAAACGTTGTCACTGGCCATGGAGTCTTTACTTATGACTGTTCCAACACGATTATAAATGTCAACGGTGAGAGAATTGCCGTCCTTCAGGGCCTCGACGGTTATATCGTCGTGGAATCTGACAATACCCTACTGGTTTGCCGGCGCGAGGATGAGCAGCAAATCAGGCAGTTCGTCAACGACGTCCTGATTACCAAAGGACCCGACTACGTTTAGGAAGGCCCACATCCAGTGCCTTTACCCGTCAATCTCAATATGCACCAGGCTGACCACCACAAGTGCCTACTGATTACCGGCCGCAGGCACTGATTATCGATGACTGATCACTAGCCGCAGGCACCGAATACCTATCAATGATTATGGCGAAGCACCCGTTACTACGTTATGGTGGGCAGGAATCCCGTGTAACGGCCCGCGAAGCTTCCCCTCCTTCCTCTCCCTGACTGGGTTTGCACAACCGGCTACTCCGGCCACCGCCAAAGAGGCTGCCCCCATCGCCGAACTTCTGAAAAACTACGCCGCTTCATCATCCTGGTATTAGTTATCGTATAAAAATAAGGATGACCCCGCCAGCCATGACCCCAGCGGAAACCAAAAAAAAAGAGACCGCCGTTGATCGGGCAGCCCCTTTTTTCACTTAAAACTTCTCTCCTGAAATGTTCTCTCTGTTTTCCCTTTGTCTAAAGGTGTATCCTGCTTTTATGGCTTTGCTTATTTTTCAGCGGTAGCATCTTTCCCGGTGGCCGGGCCCCAGCACTTTTCGCTGGTCATCCAGGGTTCCAGGGTCATAGGCTCTTCGGTAGCCTTTAAGGTGTAGGGAAGGGCTTCCCAGGTTTCCACACCGCTCATCCATGACTCCAGGACCAGGGGAGCTTCCTGATCAAGAGGGATGAAGAGGTCGGCATTGCGGGCTTCCAGGTCGGTCATCCACGGCTCCAGTTCCAGTGAGGATTCTGTCTCTGCGGTATAGGCCTCTCTTTCCCAAAGCGCTGCATTGGTCATCCACGGCTCCAATGCGAGAGTTTCGTCATAGTCCCGCGCAAAACAGTTGTATTCCATACACTTCCAGTAGCACTCATTGATCATCCAGTTCTCTATGGTAAGGCCAGCCTCCGTAGCATTCTCCATGCTGACCGTTATTCTGGCTTCCCTTCCTTTGGCGGTGGCTGCACCGGAGAGGAGTGTACTTGCGGTCAACAACATCAGGGTCGATAAAAATACTCTTGCTTTCATGGCTTTTCTGTTTTCTGTTTCTGCTTTCTGTTTTCTGTTTCTGTTCACTCTAATAGACTGCTTACGGGTACAAATGTTACACACAAAGGAGCCCAAAAACAGGGTAATCCTGTGAACACCGGGGAATTACCGGTGAACAGTGAAAAAACGGGATAAAGCAGTGGGCCCTTATTTTTGGAGATGGGGAAATTTACCGGCCAACCGGTGAACGTGGAAAACCGGGTGAGAAAGCCGCGGGCGTCCTCATAAAATCAGGGTCCATAGGTGCATTGGGACGGGAGGGGGGGCCCCCCCGCGAGCCAGAAATGGCGGGAGTATAGGCCTCTATCTCTTTACGTACTGCTGCTCGTAATATTTAAGGTAGTCACCGCTGGTGACCTGTTTGAGCCACTCGTCATTGGTCAGGTACCAGTCGATGGTCCTTTCCAGGCCTTCCTCGAACTGAAGGGAAGGAGTCCAGGCGAGTTCCCTCTGGAGTTTGGAAGAATCGATGGCATAGCGGAGGTCATGGCCCGCCCTGTCTTTAACGTAGGTGATCAAATGAACGGAGGTTCCGGGAGCCCTTCCCAGCTTGCCATCCATAATCTGGCACATCAGCCTGATCAGGTCAATATTCTTCCACTCATTATGGCCGCCGATATTATAGGTCTCCCCCATCTTTCCGCGGTGGAAAATGACATCGATGGCCCGCGCATGGTCCTCCACCCACAGCCAGTCACGCACATTCTCCCCTTTTCCGTACACCGGAAGGGGCTTGTTGTTCTGGATGTTATGGATAAATAGGGGGATCAGCTTCTCAGGAAACTGGTATGATCCGTAGTTGTTGGAACAGTTGGAAATCACCACTGGCAGGCCAAAGGTATCGTGATAAGCCCGCACAAAATGGTCGGAACTGGCTTTGGAAGCCGAATAAGGACTGTGGGGGTCATAGCGTGTCGTCTCAGTGAAGATGCCCTCGTCACCCAGGGAACCATAGACCTCATCGGTGGATACATGGTAAAAGAGCTTTCCTTCCGGCTGTTCCTTCCAGGCATGCCGGGCGGCATTCAGCAGGTTCACGGTGCCGATCACGTTGGTGAAGACGAATTCCGTGGGATTAGAGATGGAACGGTCAACATGGGACTCCGCAGCAAGGTGAATCACTCCGTCGAAATGGTACTCTGCGAACAGCTTGCTGATGAACTCCCCGTCAACGATGTCGCCTCTGACAAAATGGTAATTGGGTAAATCCTCCACATCTTTCAGGTTAGCCAGGTTGCCGGCGTAGGTCAGCTTATCAAGGTTGACAATCCGGTATCCGGGATAGTTATTGGCAAAGCGGCGCACCAGGTGTGATCCGATGAACCCTGCGCCTCCGGTGATCAGTAAGGTCTTCATTGTATTGAGAATTTACGATGGTTTTCTGCTCTGATTTTTTGTATTTATCATGGAGTCTACTTCCGTTCATCATCAACCGATATCTTCACCATGCGGGCGACACGGGTTTTATTCGGGCGGGTGGTCAGGAGTTATTCGGCATATTCGCGCTGTTTTGCAGCTATCATAATTGTTACTTAATCCCCCTGATCTTTTTCTCCCAGTTCCAGGCCGAAAGAAGTGTTTCCTGAAGCCCTTGTTCCGCTCTCCATCCCAATTCGTTATTGGCCAGTGAGGTGTCGGCCCAGATTTTCTCGATGTCACCGGGGCGGCGGTCGACAATTTTATAATTCAGTTTCTCTCCTGTGACCGACTCAAAGGCACGGACAATTTCCAGCACCGAGCTTCCGCGGCCGGTTCCCAGGTTGAAAACTTCATATGGGCTCTTGTTCCTGTCGTTCAGGAGGCGTTCAATGGCCACCACATGGGCTTTCGCCAGGTCCACCACGTTAATATAATCACGAATGGCCGATCCGTCGGGGGTGTCATAATCGTCACCATAGACTTTGAGTTCTTCGCGAATGCCCGCGGCCGTTTGGGTGATGAAAGGCACCAGGTTCTGGGGTACCCCCAGGGGAAGTTCCCCGATGAGCGCCGAAGGATGGGCCCCTATAGGATTGAAATACCGGAGGGCAATTCCTTTAAGACGGGGATTGGCAAATATGGTGTCCCTGAGGATATCTTCATTCACCCGCTTGGTATTTCCATAAGGAGACTCGGCATCCTTGCGTGGCGTCTCCTCGGTCACCGGCAACCGGTCGGGCTGGCCATACACCGTACAGGAAGAGCTGAAGACCATGGAAGAAATCCCATATTTCAGCTGGCACTCCAGGATGTTCATCATCGACACCAGGTTATTCCTGTAGTAATGAAGCGGGAGGGCAACCGATTCACCCACGGCTTTCGATGCCGCAAAGTGAATGATGGCCGCAATATCGCGGTGTCGCTCGAAAAAACTGTCGGTTTTGGCGGCATCGGCCAGGTTAAATCGCGAAAATGCAGGTTTCCTTCCCGAAATCTCGTTGATACTTTCAAGAACATCCATCCCTGAATTCGAAAGATCATCGACGATGATGACCTCATACCCTGCCTCCTGCAACTCCACAACGGTATGACTGCCAATGTAACCGGTTCCCCCGGTGACCAGAATCTTATGTGACATACTGATTTCGATTTTCGTGCAAAGGTAACATATTCCCGTTTTCAGGCCGTGGCAGCCTGTTGAATTTGTTCACCTCCAGGGCTAAAAAGAAGGGATGACGCTTTCACGTGAACAAAGGAAAAAGAAAAGCCATTTTCCTTATTTTTGTAAAAAAAGCGATTGTGGAGATTTCAGGGTATATAGCAGAACTTCTCGGGGAGCAGGATTACGTGGTCCTTCCCGGAGTCGGGGCATTCGTTTCAGCGTACAGGGCTGCCCACATCCCGGAAGGAGGGACCACCGTGGAGCCTCCTTCCAGGGAGGTTACTTTTAATCACGGGATGAGAATGAACGACGGATTCCTGACGGGATATATCACCAGCAAAACGGGGGCTTCCCTTCAGGAGGCCCGGAAGTTGGTCTCCAGTTATGCCGACGATATCCTATACCGCCTCGACCGTGATGGGCATGTCCTCCTTGAAAAAATGGGCACCCTGCAAAAACAGAAGGGCGAGATCACTTTCACACCCCTGGAAGAGCTGAACAGGCTCCCCGGTGCTTACGGCCTTGTGGCGGTATCCCTGGAGGCAGCCACACCCGTTGCAGAACCCCCTGAAAATGTGGATGTCACATCAGAACCAGAAAACTCCGGGTCTGCTATGGACACTTCCGTAGCAGAAAGCCCGAACCCAACAGTGGCCCCATCCGCAACAGAACTCCCCACCTCCCCCCCTTCCCCGCCCTTCCCGGGAAAAGAGAGGAAAAAGGATCCGGAGCGTCTCCCTTTACCCGGAATACGCCGCTCCCTGAAGCCTCTTCTGGTGGTCGTTCCCCTTCTTCTGGCCATAGCGGCGCTTCTTTTCACCTTTTTACCGCACCACAAAAACGGCCAGGAATCCCTACCTCCAGGAAACCACCAGAACAGCACCGTCACCTCCGGAAACCCCACGCCAACCATGGCCCCAGGAACCGGTGAATCAACAGAGGGTTCCCCGGTTCCCGCGCCGGCTGAAGTTAGTTCTGCCGACAGTAGTGCCGCATCAGGTCCGGGCTCCTCAGCCCCTGATTCCGCAGGCACCACCTCCGTCACTCCTGCATCACCCCTGGTCATTCCTGCCGTTTCATCTTCTGACACCCCCCAAAACACCTGGTATGTCGTCGCCGGTAGTTTCCAATCGCAGAAGAATGCCGACAAGTTTGCCCGGGAGCTGACCCACAAAGGATACCAGCCTTTTAGCCTGGGGAAAGTGGGAAATTACTATTTTATAGCCACCGATAGTTTCAGAACCGAGAGTGAGGCCTTCAGGGCAGTCAACCAATACAATACCCTCCATCCGGGCAGCGAAGCCTGGGTATTCCTGCCCCGCAAGAAAAAACAGAGGCCGCCCCAGTAAGAGGCAGCCTCCTTGTTGTAAAGCAGAAATGGCAGAAAACTAACAGAACCCACTAAACCGGGGCTTAGGCAAGAACCTATTCCGGATAATGCAAAGAAGATGCCAAAACTGTCAGAGCGGCTGCGGAAGGCAGGGCGGGAAAATTCTTATATTTGAATCATGAAGCGGCCCACCCTTTTTCTGCTGATCTGTATGATGCTGGCTCTGGATGCCCCGACGGGCACGGCCAACATTAAAAGCATCGGCATTCCTGCCATCAGGAATTTCACACGTGATGCCTACCGTGCTTCCACGCAAAACTGGGCTGTCGTTCAGGACCACCGTAGTTTTCTCTACTTTGCCAACAACGACGGCGTTTTGGAATACGACGGTACGCACTGGAGCCTTCACCAGTTCGGGGAACCCGCCATCACCCGTTCCCTGGCTACCGACGGGAAAGGCACCCTTTATGTGGGCATGTACAACGAATTCGGATGCGCACGTCCCGACGCCCGGGGAAAACTGGTGTTCACCTCCTTCCGGCAGGGATTGCAGGATTTTCCCTATGACCTCGGGGATATATGGCGGGTCTTCGTCACCCCCGGGGGAATTTTCTTTCAGGGCTACCACTCCCTTTTCCACTTCAACGATAAGGGAGAGCTCCTCCGCGTCTTTACATCCCCCGGAAACTTCCGGTTTTCCTTTTTGGTCGGCGGCATCCTCTATATCCAGGAGATGGGGAAAGGGCTGCTGCGCCTTGAGGGGAACCAGCTGGAGCCGATGCCTGGACTGGAGGAGCTGCGGAACAAGGAGATATGGGCGTTACTCCCGGGAGACGGGGGCACCCTGACTGTCGGCACCTCCGATAATGGGGTTTACACTTATACGGGAAGCGCGTTGATTCCCTGGAACACCTCTGCCAACGAGCTACTGAAAACCCACCAAATCTTTTCGGCCTGTTCAGTGAATGACAACAGCCTGGCCTTCGGGACCATCCGCGGAGGGGTGGTCATCACCACCACCAAAGGGGAGCTGATCCAGCACCTCCACAAGAACAACGGATTGCAGAACAATACGGTGCTGAGTATCGCCGCCGACAGGCAGGACAACCTCTGGATGGGCCTCGATAACGGCATCGACTATGCCGGCATCAGTTCGCCGCTGACCTTTCTCCACCATGAGGGAGGATTTGGTACGGGATATGCCGCCGCCATCCACGGTGGATATCTTTACCTGGGCACCAACAACGGGCTCTTTGCCGCCCCCTGGCCCCCGGCAGAAACGGGAGAACAACCCCTCTTCCGACTGATCCCCAATACCATAGGACAGGTATGGCACCTGAGCGTGCAGAAGGAGGTCCTCCTCTGCGGCCACGATAACGGAGCCTTTATGATCCAGGGCCTGGAAGCCACACCTCTCTCCACAGTCAGAGGCGCCTGGACCTTCCTGCAACTCCCGGGGATACCCGGAAAACTGATCGGAGGAACCTACCAGGGACTTACCGTGTACCGCTATCTCCCCGACCGGAAAAAATGGGAATTTGAAAGAGTGCTGCCCGGTTTCCAGGAATCGTCACGTATCATGGAGGAAGACCGCCAGGGAAACCTGTGGATGACCCATGGCTTCAAGGGAGCTTACCGCATCAGGCTCAGCAGTAACGCCGATTCCATCCTCTCCGTGGAATTCTACAACAAGGAAAAGGGATTTGTCACCAACACCTATATTAACGTGTACAAAGTCGACGGCACCCCCCTGTTCGCCGCCCGGGAGGGCATTTTCCGCTACAACGGGGAAACCAACCGTTTTGAACATGACACGTTGCGCGAGAGAAGCTTCGCCACACGGGAGCACATCTCCTATATCCGCCAGGATGACAAAAGTAACATCTGGTTCGTGGCCGGAGGCAAACCCGCCCTGCTCCGCCTCGGAGAAGACGGCCGCTATAACATGGTGAAAAATCCCTTCAGCCTCATCCACAATCATATGGTCGGCGGTTTCGAAATGATCTATCCCTGGTCAGGAGACCATATCTTCTTCGGACTGGAAAATGGTTTTGCCCACTATACCCCGGGAACAGCACCTTCCGGCAACCAGCCCTTCAAAGCTTATATCAGAAGGGTAGAAACCGGCGGGGGCCTCTACTTTGCTGGAAACGACAGCACCACCGCGAAAAATGGCTCCCTTCCGGAATTCCGCTACCGCGACAATTCCGTGAGATTCTCCTATGCAGCACCCCGTTATGATGCGATTAGCGAAGTGGAATACAGCTACCGCCTGGGAAATGGCAATGAGGAGTGGTCACCATGGTCCACTTCCCCCAACTGTGAACTTAATAAACTGCGCGAAGGAACCTATTCCTTTTCGGTCAGGGCCCGCGACGCCCTGGAACAGGTCAGCCTTACCGACACCTTCCGCTTCCGGATATCCCCACCCTGGTACCGCTCCCGAATGGCCATCACCGTATACCTCCTCCTGACCCTTGTTTTCCTTTCCCTGCTCACCTGGGTCATCATCAAACGCATGGACATCTCCCGCCGGAAAGAGAGACTGCGACAACTCAGAAATTACCGCAGCAAGGAACAACAATACCAGCGTGACGCCCTTATCGCCGAAAAGGAGATCATGAACCTCAGAAATGAAAAACTGAAGGAGACGATGATCCACCGCGATAAGGAACTGGCCAACCAAACCCTTCACCTGATCAGGAAGAATAAATTCCTGACCAAACTGAAGGAGGAACTGCGCAAAATGGAGCTCCAGGCCCAGGAAGAGGGGTTAAGGTCGAAACTGGCCCTTCAGATCCGCAAAATAGACAAGGAGATCGATGACGATAACCAATGGGAAGTCTTCGAGACCGCCTTTGATGAAGTCCATGAGGATTTCCTGAAACGGCTTAAAAAGCAATTCCCGAACCTGACCCCCCGGGAAATGAGACTCTGTGCTTACCTGAAGATGAACATCTCGACCAAGGAAATCTCCAGCCTGATGAACATCTCAGTGAGGGGTGTGGAGATCAGCCGCTACCGGCTGCGCAAAAAACTGGGTATCGGAAGGGATACCAATCTTGCATCATTTATCCTGGAACTGTAGACCCCCACTCATCGGTGCGATGAAAGATAGGAAAATCCATTTTTCGATCTTACAACCTGTTTATTAATTTTTTACGGGTTTCTACGATGTATTTTTGATGTATACCGGAAATACTTGTGTAGTAATCATTATGTAACCATTTGCTTGTCTCCCGAAAAATAGCATCATAACTTAGCACCCTGTTTTTAAACTTGTTTACTATGTCTTTAAAACACGATCTATGAAAAAAGTTATTTTGATCTATCTGTTCTCGCTTATATCCGCGGGTTTGTTCGCCCAGGGAGTAAGTATCTCGGGAAAAGTGACGTCGGCTGACGACAACCAGCCGCTTCCGGGAGTTTCTGTTGTCGTGAAGGGAACCACCACCGGCACCATCACCAATTTTGATGGTGAGTACACGCTGGCCAACGTTCCGGCCAATGCCACCCTGGTATACTCCTTTATAGGGATGAGGACCCAGGAAATTGCAGTGAACAACCAGAGGGCCATCAATGTGGTGCTGGAAAGCGATGTGATTGGTGTGGATGAGGTTGTGGTGGTAGGTTACGGTGTCCAGAAAAAGAGTCTGGTTACCGGGGCCATTGCCAAAGTTGACGGAGATCAGCTTCGTAAGGCCACTGACATGAGGGTGACCCAGGCCCTGCAGGGAAAAACCGCAGGGGTGGTGATATCCAGCAATTCGGGGCAGCCTGGAGATCAGATTTCGGTACGTGTTCGTGGTACCGGTACCAACGGGGATGCCGAACCGCTTTACATCATCGACGGACTGCCCATGAGCGGGGCGGGTACCGACTTTCTCAACTCAGGAGATATTGAATCGATCGAGGTACTGAAGGATGCCGCCTCAGCGGCGATTTATGGTGCCCGTGGTGCCAACGGCGTGGTTCTGATCACCACCAAAACAGGAAAGAAGGGAACCAAACTGGCAGTGAACTACGATGGCTATTATGGAGTACAGAACCCCTGGAAGAAAATCCCCTTACTGAACAGCAGCGAATACACCATGCTGATCAATGAGGCCGCCCTGAACGGCGGACAGGATTACGCCTTCACGGCGGCCGATATTGCCGGGTTCACGGCCAATACCGACTGGCAGGATGAGATGTTTTATTATGACGCCCCCAAACAAAACCACGCGCTGAATTTCAGCGGCGGAAGCGAAAAAATCGAATACTCCTCCTCCATCAACTATTTCAAACAGGACGGGATTGTGGCCAAGGGCAAATCTAATTTCGAGAGGATCAGTTACAGGCTCAGCACCAATGCTGACTTGGGGGCTGTAAAAGTTGGGGGAAATGTGAACCTGGCAGGGATCGTCAGCCAGGGTGTCGCCACCAACGACCGTTTCGGCACCGGCTTAAACCAGGCCCTCAACATGCCTCCCATCATTCCCATTTACAATGAAGACGGCACCTATGCCACCCCCGAACAATTCGGCATCGGCATGCAGGAAATCACCAATCCCATTGCCCTGATGGATTACACCACCAACTCCAAGACCCGCACCAACAAACTGATCGGCGGCGTATTCGCAGAACTCAGTTTCGGAGAACTCTTTCCGGCGCTGACCGGGTTGACCTTCCGCACTTCATTCGGGGGAGAATATTCCATGGTGAACAACGACAATTATACCCCATTGTATTATATCGATGCTCTTCACTTCACCGTCGATGATCAGGCCGGGAAAAGCATCAACCTCTATTCGCGGTGGAACTTCGAGAACGTGCTCACCTATGACAAAACCCTTGATGTCCATCACTTCACCCTGATGGCCGGAACCACCGCCTTCAAAGATATGTGGGAAAGCCTGTACGGATCGAAAAAAGATGTCATCTTCGATGATTTTGAACACTCCTTCCTCGACAATGCCACCGATCCCGAGAGTGCCAGCGTGGGTGGCGGTGCCTCAGAACATACGGTGGCTTCTATCTTCGGCCGTATCAATTATGACCTGCTTGACCGTTATATGTTTGCCGCCACTCTCCGCAGGGACGGTTCCTCCAGGTTCGGGTCGGAAAACAAATACGGCTACTTTCCTTCCGCCTCCATCGGATGGGTGATCTCGCGTGAAGACTTCATGTCGGGTATGACCAACTTCCTTGATATGTTAAAAATAAGGGCCAGCTGGGGCCAGAACGGTAATGAGAACATCGGGGATTTCGGATACACCTCCGTTATTGGGAATGGGGCCATTTACTATTTTGGAGACAGTAAAACCCAATACAATGGTACCGCCCCCACCAGCATCGCCAATCCCTCGCTGAAGTGGGAAACCTCGGAACAGACCAACTTCGGTATTGACGTGGCCAAGGCAGGTTTCAGGGCCACTCTTGACTACTATATCAAAACCACCAAGGACTGGCTGGTGACGGCCCCCGTACCGATGATGGTCGGCAACTCGGCACCTACCGTCAACGGCGGTTCGGTGCGGAATTCAGGGTTTGAAGCCGAATTCGGCTACCGTAAGAAATTCGGCGATTTCAGCTTTGACGCCTCCATCAACGGAGCCATCAACAAGAATGAAGTCCTTGATATCCAGAACTCCGAAAAACGGCTGCAAGGCGGTGATGGCGGCTTTGGCCAGTCCGGCATCATCTACGCAGAGGTGGGATCTCCCATGGGCGTTTTCTACGGCGTCAAAACCGACGGAATTTTCCAAACAGCCGATGAAATTGCCGCTTACACAAATGCTAACGGTGGGTTGATCCAACCCAAAGCCAAACCCGGGGATATCAAATTCATCGATTTCGACGGTGATGGCGCCATCACCGATGGCGACCGTCAGCAGATCGGCTCTCCCTATCCCGACTTTACGGGAGGTCTCAATCTCAACCTCGAATGGAAAGGCTTTGACATGAACATGTTCTGGTATGCTGCCTTGGGTCAGGAGATTTACAGCACCACCCGCCGTTATGACATGAACTTCACCAACTATTCGGCCGAATGGCTGAACCGCTGGACCGGTCCCGGCACCTCCAACCATTTCCCGCGCGTCACCTTTGTCGATGACAATGTCAATATGAAAACCGTCAGCGACTTCTTCATTGAGGATGGCAGTTTCCTCAGGCTGAGAAACACCAGTCTGGGATACACCATCCCCAAAAGAGTGACCGAATTCGCGAAAGTGAACAGGGTTCGCCTTTATGTCTCAGCTGAAAACCTCCTTACCCTGACTCCCTATAAGGGCTATGACCCTGAAATCGGTGGCGGCGTCTTCAGCAACGGCATCGACCGGGGGATCTATCCGCAAGCCCGTACCATCCTGGGGGGTGTGAATATTACATTTTAATGCAGCCAATCATAAATAATGACACGTATTATGAAAAATATAAAATTTAAACTGTTGGCGATATTGGCTTTGATGCTTGGATTGATCTCCTGCTCCGATGAATTCCTGGAACTGGAGCCCAAAACCGGTCAGGTGGAAGCCAACTATTACAAAAATGAAGGCCAGGCATTCCTGGCGGTAACCGCAGTCTATGATGCCTATGCCTTGCAAAACTGGCAGTTTATTCCCACCATGTCTGACATTTACTCCGATGACGCTTTCACCGGCGGCTCGGATGTGACCGATATGGCCCAGTGGCAGGATATCGAAATGTTCAAGATGGATGCCGAGAACAACTCCTCCTCAGACCTTTGGAATCGTTGTTATGCGGCCATCTACCGGGCCAACCTCTATCTTCAGAAACAGGAAGGTGTCGAGTGGGTAACCGAGGGGATGAAAGAGAGACTCGAAGCGGAAGTCTTATTCCTGCGGGCTTATTTCTATTACGACCTGGTACGCCATTTCGGATCGGTGCCCATCATCACCGAGGTACTTCCCAGCGTGGAGGATTATAAAAACCTGACGCAGAATTCCCCCCAGGAGGTTTTCACCCAGATAGCCACCGATCTGCTCAAAGCGATTCCCGTGCTGCCGGTGAAGATTGCCTCGACAGAAAAAGGGAGGGTTTCCAAAGGTGCCGCCCAGGCTTTGATGGCCCGCTGGTATCTCTATCATGAAGGCTTTGCCAAACCCGTTCTGGGTGTTCCGGCCTGGTCCGACGGCACCACCACCATCGATAAGGCATACGTTCAGAAAGCCCTCGACGAAGTCATCACTTCCGGGGAGTATACGCTGCTGCCCAACTATGCTTCCGTGTTTGACTGGGCGAACCAGAACCACAAGGAGTCCCTGCTGGAAATGCAGTATTCTGAAAAAGCGCTGTCAGGCGACTGGGGCGGGTGGAATATCAACGGTAACTTTTCAAGCGTATGGCTCAGTGTCCGGAATCCCGTCGGTGACAATGACGCCGTATTCCCGGGATGGTCATTAGCCGTTCCCACCTGGAGCCTGGCCGATGAATTTGAAACCGGCGACCCCCGGAAAGAGGTCACCCTTTACAATGCCGAAGAAAGACTCACAGAATACACCCGAGCCTTCATGAACACCGGTTACTTCAATAAGAAATACATGGCCTGGAAAGCCTATGTTGGTCCCGGTGGCGACCAGTCCCACAACTTCCCCCGCAACTTCATAGACATCCGCTATGCCGATGTTCTTTTGATGGCCGCAGAACTCTACCTTTCCGACAACCCCGCCAAAGCGCTGGACTACTTTAACCAGGTACGTACGCGTGCCCTGGGAAGCAGTAAAGCTAAAACGGCCATCACCCTGGATGACATCTACCACGAACGGCGTGTGGAATTTGGCGGTGAAGGTCTCCGCAAATGGGATCTCCTGCGCAGAGGTCTGTCCTACGCTGAAGCAAAGATCAACGCCAGTTTCGTCCTTCCTGCGGGAACTACCAACGTTTCACACTTCGCCGGACGCACCTTCAAGGCCGACACCTGGGGGATGTTCCCGATACCGGCCAGCGAAATCCGCAATGTTAACACCGGTATGCTGACCCAGTTCGCTCCCGCTTACAAGTAATAAGCCACGTGATCACTTATCTAATCAACCGTTAATAGTAAGAAAATGAAAAATTCAAAATACAAGATTCTGGTTTGGGCTTTTATAATGGCCATTTTTGTGGCCTGCCAGCCCATGGAAGAAGACAAACCCGAAGCCGGCCAGGTGTTACCTCCCGATGCTGCCGCCATGGATTTCTCCATCACCCCGGCAACCGACGGCTTCCGCTATACTCTGCAGTATACCCAGCCCCAGCTCACGGGAATTTATCAGGTCTCCTGGGATCTGGGCAACGGCACAACGGTTTCCGGAGAGAAAGCCACGGCTTATTATCCCCTACCCGACACGTACACGGTGAAGATGACCGTGAAGACCAACATGGGAAGCAGTACCAAGGAGAAAACCATCACCACCACCGAAACCGACTATTCGATTTTCAACGATCCGGTGACGATTTTCCTTAGCGGAGGAGTGGATGCCCTGGAGGGCAAGACATGGGCGATGGACAGCCTGGCCCGTGGACACATGAGTGTCGGCGAGGCCGGCACCGATGGTACCGGCTGGTGGGTGGCCAACCCCCTGGAGAAAAAGGACGCCCTGGTTTGTTATGACGACCGGCTCACCTTTAAACTCGACGGCTTCAAAGCCATCTATGTCAACAACGGCAAGAGCTTTGTGAAGGGTGACCGCCGGTTCGACGCGGCCTACAGCAACCCGGTTTCCACCACCGGCGACTGGGCGGTTGACTATCCCAATCCGCAGCCCGGCAGCTGGTCCCTCGAAAAACGGGGCAATAAGAATATCCTTAAGCTTGCAGGCCCCACCCCCATCTTCCCCATTTATGACTCAGGAGCCAAAGATGGTGAATATGAAATCGTTTCGATCGATGAGAACTTCCTGGACCTTCTCTGTATCGATGTGGAAGGTAACGCCTGGAGGACCAAGCTGATCAGGGCCGGATACGTAAAACCGATGGTCACCCTTGATGCCGCCCTGTCAGAGGGCTCAGGAGTCAACGAGTACAAGGTGACCATTTCCAACGTGGTGATCCCCGACGGAGAAGCGGTGACCGCGGTGAAAACCGACTTCGGCGACGGCACCATCGTGGAATCGTCGGACTATAATCTCCCCTCCACCCATACCTACATGCGCAAAGGGAATTACACGGTGACCCTGACGGTCATGGCTTCCTCGGGCGACATCACCAAAACCTTCCCTGCGAACATCGCCGCTAACCATCCCGATTATGTGCCTTTCCTCCTGGATATGATGGTCACCTACAACGATTTCAGTGAAGTCATCATGGCCCCGGTACTCGGACAGGATTGCAGCGTGTCGGTGGTGGACAATCCCGATAGAATCTATCCCAACAAAAGCACCAAAGTGGCCAGCTATTCAAAAACCGACAACGAATGGGCCAATGCTTACCTGCAACTTCCTGCAGGATACCGCTTTGACCTTCGTTATCAACAGGTTTTTAAAATCATGGTTTACGGGAAAGCAGGGGATGTAGTCCTGATGAAACTGGAAAATACCGATCGTGGCGGGAATGCCTGGCAGACCGGAACCTACGACAACAAATACACCATCAAGAAAGACAATACCTGGGAAGTGGCTGCATTTGATTTCAATGGAATCGGCGCTGGATATGACTGGACAGGCGACCAGTTTACAGGCGACATTATTTCCGACACCCGCTTTAATCATGACTTCTACAATGTAGTCAGGATTATGCTCAATCCCGGGGTCAAAACAGGGACCCATCAGTTCTGGTTTGACGAACTGGCCGGCCCGCATGTGGAAGGCCTGAAATCGGCAAAACGCTGATCACCGTCTGACCGATCATTCCTATGACCAGGGAGGCAGGCAGAAGGCTGCCTGCTTCCCTGTTTTTTCACTACAACCTTATAAAAGCACCTTAGTATCTATGAAGAAACATCTTCCTGTGCTGATATTTTTCGCCATTTTGCTCATGGCAGGATGCACCTCAAAGTCTGCAGCCCCCGGATACCAGCTGGTCTGGAGTGATGAATTTGACTATTCAGGACTCCCTGATTCCACAAAATGGAGTTATGATACCCTGGGGAACGCCCATGGCTGGGGGAATAACGAACTGCAGCATTACACCGCCGGGCGTCCTGAGAATGCCTCGGTAGGCGACGGAGTCCTGACCATCACGGCCCTTAGAGAGGAGATGGAAGGCAAGGAGTACACCTCGGCACGTCTCCTCACCAAGGGAAAAGGCGACTGGCTCTACGGAAGGTTTGAGATCAGCGCCCAACTGCCCACAGGACGGGGACTCTGGCCGGCGATTTGGATGATGCCCACAGAGTGGAAGTACGGGAACTGGCCCGGAAGCGGAGAAATCGACATTATGGAAAATGTGGGCTACGACCCCGATACCATCGTGGGCACCGTCCACACCCAATCCTACAACCACATGATCGGGACCCAGAAAGGCAGGAGAATAAGCATTCCCGACAATCACGACACCTTCCACCTCTATGCCCTGGAATGGGAACCCCGGGAACTGCGGATATTCGTTGATTCCACCCTCTACTTCACCTACACCAACGAAGGCACCGGTCCGGCTGAATGGCCTTTCGACCAGCCCTTCCACCTGCTGCTTAACGTGGCCGTAGGAGGCAACTGGGGAGGTTCCAGAGGCGTAGACACCACCCTCTTCCCGCAACATATGCTGATTGATTACGTAAGGGTTTACCAGAAGCCCTTCCCTGAAGAAAAAGAAAAATGACCACCTTACCCCGGTTGACAAAGATCATCGCCCGGCTGGCTGCAGGGGCACTCCTTCTTCTGCTGGTTCCCGTTTTTTCGGGCGCACAGGAGGGGTGTTCCCAGTTGGTATGGGCCGACGAGTTCCAAGGAAACGGCGCCCCTGATCCTTCCCGCTGGAATTTTGAAACCGGCGGGGGCGGATGGGGCAACAACGAGCTCCAGGTCTATACCGACAGCCGTAACAACTCCTATGTGAGCAACGGTACCCTGAAAATCCACGCCCGCAAAAGTAACAACACCTGGACTTCAGCGAGGATGGTCACCGCCGGAAAAGCCTCCTGGAAAGAGGGCCGTTTCGAGATCAAGGCCAAACTCCCCGGCGGCAGGGGCACCTGGCCCGCCCTGTGGATGATGCCCCAGAACGGCATTTACGGCGGATGGCCCCAAAGCGGAGAAATCGACATCATGGAACATGTGGGCTATGACCCCGGAAAAGTCTACGGCACCGTGCACACCGAAGCCTACAACCATAAACTGGGCACCCAGAAAGGGGGAAACGTCATGGTGTCGGGCTTTAATACGGAGTTCCATGTTTACTCCATCGAGTGGACAGAAACAGATATCAAGTGGTTCGTCGACGGGAACCGCTATTTCACCTTCGTCAATGAAAATAAAACCTATAAGGAGTGGCCCTTTGACCATCCCTTCTTTCTGATTTTCAACATTGCCATCGGCGGGGACTGGGGAGGAGCCCAGGGGATAGATCCTGCCCTCACAGAAGCCATCATGGAGATTGACTATGTGCGGGTGTACAGTAACTCCCTCCCCAAGCCCGTAATCCAGGGCCCCGCCCATGTAGCTCCCGGAGCAGAGGCGACCTTTTCTGTCACCCATCCTTTGCAGGCCGAATACCAGTGGACATTCCCTCCAGGGGTGACGGTGGTCGCAGGAGCCGGAACCCCGGCAGTAACGGTGATTTGGGGCGACCAGGAAGGTGATGTCACCGCCGTGGTGCGCAATTCCTGCGATGCCGTGGCCTCAGCCCCCTTTCCGGTTGCCCTGCAATCGAAACCCGAAGGGGAGTTCTGGCAGATCCCCATCACCGGAGGAACCACCGACAGTCTACTGTGGAGTGGTATCCCCGGGACCGATAACCAGGTGACCCTGCGCGTTGAGAATAATGAACTCGTCGTCACTTACAACATCCAGAATCCTGCGGCCAATCCCCACATCCTGCTGAATCTCCCTGTGGTTACCAACCTGACACGGCACAGGAAAATGTCCTTACTGTTAAAGGCCATGAGTGGCATGGCGCCTTCAAATGTTCGTATCGACCTCCCCGACGTCAACGGAGCGGTCGACCTGAACGACCTCTTCAAGATAGATAATCCCACCGGAGACGGCCAATTCAGGGAGTATCAGAAAACCTTCGCCATGACAACTTCGGGCGGATGGCAACCCTCCAAAATCAGCCAGGTGAAAATATATTTCAACTATGGAATTCTGGGAAGAAAAGGGACCGGTGAATTCGTCCTGAAAAATCTCTCCATGCAGGATCCCGACTATACCGATGCCCCTGCAGTTGAGATGAATCAGAAAATCATGGTATTTCCGAACCCCACATCAGGATCTCTTCACATCCGCTCAGCACAGCCCTTTTCATCGGTCAGGGTTCTCGATATGACGGGAAAAACACTTCTCTCCAAAGAGTTTTCACTCAGGACCTTTCACCGCATTGACCTGGATAACCTTCAATCAGGAATCTATATCCTTTCCGTTTCTGATGGAAAAGGTTGGATGGAAAACCGGCAGGCCGTCATGAGATAAATGGAACAGAGCAGTCAGTTCCGGAGGGAAATTCCGGTTAAATAGCTTTACTTTGCCTGTCATTTCTTGAGTCATGCAAAAAAATCTTTTCGACGGTATCCGTAACATCATATTTGACCTCGGGGGCGTATTGATAGACCTCGATTTTAATACCCCGGTCAGGGAGTTCGGGAAACTCGGAGGTAACAGTGCCGGCTTTGATTACCGGCAGGCCATCCAGGATCCGGTCTTCAGGGCTTTCGAAACGGGAGGGGTTACTCCTGACCAATTCCGGCAGCGGATCAGGGAGATTCTGGGAAACTCGAACGCCACAGATCAGCAGATTGACGCCGCCTGGTGCAGCATGATGGATATCATCCCCCCGGAAAAAATCGCCCTGGTCAAAAAACTGGCGGCCGGTTACCGTCTGTTTCTCTTCAGCAACACCAATGTCATCCATATTACCTATTTCCTGGAGCGGTTTGAAAAGACGTATGGCTACAACCTGGAGTCTCTTTTTGAGCAGAGTTTTTATTCCCATGAGATCAGGGACCGCAAACCCCTTCACTCGAGCTTCGAAAAGGTGCTGGCCCTGGGGAGTATGCGCCTTGAGGAGACCCTTTTTATCGATGATTTCGAGGAAAATGCCCTGGCCGCCAGAGAAATGGGCCTCAGAACCATCCATTATACCCCCGGCAATGACCTGGCCGGCTATTTCAACGGCGCCCTCTGATTTTGTTCTTCTCACACAAAATTCCTGAAATGGAGAGAATTACGCCGACAAGAAAACCCGGTATCAATCCGGAAGCATTTTAAATTAATAAATTTTAAAATAAAAGTGTTGGAGATTAAATCAAATCAATTTACATTTGACCAATACTAAAAAAAGGTATGAACAGTTCGATTATTCACAACGGCAATTGGTGGTGGTGGCACAGCGATGTGATGGCACCGTAAACAATTCGTCCGTACTGAGAATACCTGGGGAAGAGGGATTTGTTGTTTACGCAGCAAGTCCCTCTTCTGTTTTACGTTCTTTTTTCAACTATTCTGACAGAGCACAGGCCGACAGCACATTTCGTTGTCCCGACCGAATTATCATAACCATATAAAAACTAAAAAGATGACACTACAGAAAAAAATCATGCTGGAAGATTCAGAGTTGCCGAAGCAGTGGTATAATTTAACCCCTGATCTTCCCACGCCGTTAAATCCCCCGTTGGGTCCCGACGGAAAGCCCATCACCCCCGAGATGCTGGCTCCTGTATTTCCGATGAATCTGATTGAGCAGGAGGTCAGCCAGGAGCGGTGGATTGACATTCCGGAACCCATCAGGGAGATGCTGGCAGCCTTCCGGCCGGTTCCGCTGGTCAGGGCTTACGCATTGGAGAAAGCCCTGGGCACCCCGGCAAAGATCTATTACAAGAACGAAAGTATTTCTCCAGTCGGGAGCCACAAGGGGAACACGGCGATAGCCCAGGCGTGGTATAATAAGCAATTCGGCATCAAGCGGCTGACCACGGAGACGGGAGCCGGCCAGTGGGGCAGCGCCCTGGCCTACGCCTCAGCCCTGATAGGCCTGGAGTGCAAGGTTTTCATGGTGCGCGTCAGCTTTAACCAGAAGCCTTACCGCAAGATGATGATGAACACCTGGGGAGCTACCTGTGTGCCGAGTCCGAGCACCGAGACCCAGGCCGGCCGGAATATCCTGGCTGAATTTCCTGACACCCCGGGGAGCCTGGGCATCGCCATCAGCGAAGCCATCGAACAGGCCGTCCTCGACCCCAAGGGGGAAACCCGCTATTCCCTGGGATCAGTTCTCAACCATGTGATGCTCCACCAGACCATCATAGGCCTGGAAACAAAAAAACAGCTGGCCAAGGTGGGGATTAAAAAACCCGATGTGGTGGTGGGCTGTTGCGGCGGAGGCAGCAACTTTGCCGGAATCTCCTTCCCCTTCATGTATGATAAGATCAATGGCGCCGACATCAAAATCGTGGGAATAGAACCTTTTTCATGCCCCACCCTGACCAAGGCACCTTTTCTTTATGACCATGGTGATGTGGCCCGAATGACGCCCCTGCTTCCCATGTATAGCCTCGGTCACAACTTTATTCCCGCGCCCATCCATGCCGGAGGCCTCCGGTACCACGGTATGGCCCCGCTGGTGAGCGCCGCCCTGCGCGACGGACTCATGGAAGCCCAGGCAGTTCATCAGAGCGAGTGTTTCGAAGCCGGACTTCTCTTTGCCAAAACCGAAGGGATCATCCCCGCTCCCGAAACCACCCATGCCATCGCCGGCGCCATCAGGGAAGCCAACCTGGCCAAAGAAGAGGGAAAAGAAAAAGTCATCGTTTTCAACTTTACCGGACATGGCCTGCTGGACCTCGTGGGGTATGAAAAGTACATGACCGGACAGCTGACCGACTATGAATATCCGGAAGAAGAGATCGCCAAAAATCTCGAAGTCCTCAAAGGATACCCCCTTCCCCGTTAAACAATCAATTTCCAGTTTATACTTTTTTTAATGCCAATGAATTGTCTGACAATTCATTGGCATTTTTCTTTCTATCCGGAATATTTTCCGTAACTTACATGTCTCTGATTTCTTTGCAGAAATAGATTCACCTAAATAAAAACGACATGTTCCGGATAGAAATGCTGCCTGCAGAGTATGGGGATTGCCTCTGGATCGAATACGGGAAGTCCGGGGGAAGGACCTACCGGGTGCTGGTCGACGGCGGACTGGCGGAGTGCGGGAAGGTCCTGCGCCAGAGAATTAAGGCGCTTCCCCCCGAAGAAAGACGCTTTGACCTGATCGTGGTCACCCATATCGACACCGACCATATCAACGGCATGATCAGCCTGCTCCGTAATATCCCCGAGGGTTTCGGCTGTGACACCTTCTGGTTCAACGGGTATGACCAGATCAAAGCCCCGGGGACCAAGGGGATAGCCCAGGCCAGTGAACTCAGCACCCTGCTCGGGGAATGGGAGAGCCGGGAGAAGAGAAAATTCTGGAATAAGCCCTTCCGGCGGAAGGCCGTGATGCTCCCCGATACAGGCGTGCCGAAAACGGTAACCCTCAGAGGAGGGATGAAAATGACCGTTCTGGGGCCTACCTCCAAAGGAATTGCAGAGCTCTTCAAAGAGTGGAACAAGGTAGTCAGAGAGGCAAAGATGGTGCCCCTCCCGGAAGAAGAAAGGGATCTTTTTCCGGAAGAGGGCTTCCCATCAGCCGGCGAGGCAGAGGATATTTTTGTGGAAGAACTGGCCCAATCGGGGTTTACCCAGGATGACTCCCCTTCGAACGGCAGCAGCATCGTCATGCTGGCCGAATATGGTGAAGAGAGCATTCTGCTCACCGGGGATGCCTTTCCCGAAGACATCGTTAAGGGAATCCGCCGCATCATTCCTGCCGGGGAGAAGCTGCCGCTGACCGCCTTCAAGGTTCCCCACCACGGAAGCCGCAATAACAACAGCAGCGAGTTGTTTGAAGCTTTCCGCTGCCGCAGCTTTATGGTCTCCACCAATGGCAGGAAACACGGCCATCCCGACAGGGAAGGGATCGCCCGCATCCTCGTTCATTCCGGGGGCGACACCGCCCTTTACTTCAACTACAGCCATGATGCCGGCATGGTATGGTCCAATGACCGACTGCAGAGCGACTACGGGTATAAAGCTTTTTATGCCGGCAACGGCCACATGAAAATCGACCTGGAGGAATGAAAAAACCATTCCCCTCCCTACGGGGGAGTCCCCTCCCCGCATGAAAGGGGAGCATACCCGGCAGAAATCACGAAACCGCAGGATGAAGGAAGAGCGCAGTCCTGGCGGAGCTGATCAGCTCTTATAGCCCATCCGGGATAGGGAGCGAAGCTCATCGCGTACTTTTTCCGCTTTTCCGTGGAAGCCGGAATCCTGCAAGTGGAGCCCCTTGTCACTGGCCCGCACTCCGGTAGCCTCATCCAAAATGGCGTCGAGTTCTTCGGCCAGATCTCCTGCGCGATGGGTCACCTCCAGGGAGCGTTCATTAGCGGCATTGGCTTCATCACGGGCACGGGCCGCCTGGGCATCGGCGGGAACCTTCCCGAAATAATACCCCACCACCACCCCGGCAAGACCCAGCAATATCTGCAGGATATCCTTGCCCGCTGCCAGTTGTGTTTTGTCAGGATTCCCGATCAATCCGAAGGTCCTGAAAACAAGGACCAGGGTAAAGAGCAGGATCAGAATTCCCAGGATGGCCGTGACCACCTCCTTGACCAGTTGAATGATTTGTTCATGGGTCCATGAAGAACCCCCATTTTCTTCTTTTTTTGCCATACTACTTCCTGATTTACAGTTATTATAAGCTGGTGAATCCATACAATTTACGGAATTTTCCGGATTTCTCCACAGGTAAATACGAACTAAAACGGTGGCCGTCAAAGAAACCGGAAACCATGTGCAGACAATCCCATTTCAGTTATATTTGCAAAACTGGCGGGAAAATCAGCGATGGGCCTTTTGGTGATCAGGGCAGCCCCGAAACAGTCAGGAAACTGTTTGACCATTTCAGGGAGAAAAATCATAATAACCGATATTCCATGAAAATGAGAAAAAGTATTTTATTCACTCTTTTGTTGTCCCTTTTACTGGGGTGTTGCGGGGTTCCAGAGAAAAAGGGGGAACCCCTGGAGCAGGTGATTGATGAATCGCTGGCCTTTGCCGAACGGCAGAGTCTGAAGATGGCCGAATCGCTGAAGGATATGCCGGGACGGCTGCCCAAGAGCCTCACCCCGGCGGGGGATCTGGAAACCTGTGATCCGGCGTGGTGGGTGAGTGGTTTTTTCCCGGGGGTGCTCTGGTATCTTTATGAAAACAACCCCACCGACACCCTGAAGGAGTGGGCGGCCCACTTTTCCGGTCGCGTGGAAGACCAAAAATACACTACCGACAACCACGACGTGGGATTTATCATTTTCTGCAGTTTCGGGAACGGCTACCGGCTTACCGGCGACACTCTCTACAGGGAGGTAATCAGAACGGCCTTCCAATCCCTGGTCACCCGTTTTAATCCCGTAACAGGGTGCATCCGCTCCTGGGATGCGGCGCCCTGGAACTCTGACTGGCAATATGCGGTAATCATAGATAATATGATGAACCTGGAGCTTTTGGAATGGTCGGCCAAAGCCTTCGGGGACACCACCTTCAGCCATGTGGCCCGTACCCATGCCAACACCACCATCCGCAACCATTTCCGTGAAGACTTCAGCAGCGTACATGTGGTTTCCTACGATACCCTTACAGGAAATGTGCAGGTGAAAAACACATCCCAGGGTTACTCCGATGCATCGGCGTGGGCACGCGGACAGGCGTGGGGGCTTTACGGCTTCACCATGATGTACCGGGAAACAGGCGATGAGGCTTATCTTCGCCAGGCCGAGGGCATTGCCGATTTCATTCTTCATCACCCCAACCTGCCGGAAGATAAGATCCCCTACTGGGATTTTAACGCCCCCGATATTCCACACGCCCTCAGGGATGCTTCTGCCGGAGCCATCATCTGCTCAGCATTGATAGAACTGAGCGGATTTGTCTCTCCTGAAAAACAGAAGGAATATCTTGGCGTGGCTGAGACACAGTTACGCACCCTCAGCAGCCCTGTCTACCGTGCAGAAGAAGGGAAAAACGGAAATTTCATCCTCATGCACGGCGTAGGCCACAAGCCCAACGGTACAGAAGTCGATGTTCCCCTGAGCTATGCCGATTACTACTATGTGGAAGCGCTGATGCGGATGAAAAAAGTGTTGGAGAAAAACTGAAATTACCACTCCCCACAACGGTATCAACGGGATAAGCGCTCACGGAATAGGATTCCTCGCGGCAGAGCCGGCGGGGAAACGAATCCCGGGAACCCGGGAAGAGTTCGACGGGTTTCTCCACCGGATTAGCCATAAGCAGAGAACAGGCATTAATGCTTTCCTGGCCTTGAGATCGGATGGAGTCAATGCGCTCATCGGAATTCAATGGTCACTCACGGGGATCGATCCATAAAACGGAATTGCCTGTCCCATATTGATTTTCCTCCAGAAGGGGATTCG
>CAZMMX010000026.1:0-37904 GCA_964567485.1 uncultured Prolixibacteraceae bacterium
TTTTCAGTGCCCGAGGCGGGAATCGAACCCGCACGATATTGCTATCACTGGATTTTGAGTCCAGCGCGTCTACCAATTCCGCCACCCGGGCATGCAGTGGTGCAAAACTAATATTTTTTTGGAAAATAATTACCTTTAGGAGAGTTTTTGCCGGCATTCGGCAGCACCAGCAAACTGTTCCTATGGATGACCTGACCTTGTTTGAGAGCGTCCGCACAGGCGACCGGAAAGCCTTCAAAACCCTTTTCGACGCCTGGTACGCCCCTTTATGTCATTATGCTTTCCACTTCCTCAACGACGATGACCAGGCCGGGGAGGTGGTCCAGGATTTCTTCGTCAAACTCTGGGAGAAACGCCGCAGTCTCGTCGTGGAGTCTTCCCTGCGCCATTACCTCTTCCGGTCGGTGCGGAACCAGTGCCTTAACATGATCCGCCAGGACAAGGTGCGACAGCTTCATGCCCACAGGCTCCAGGAAGCCCTCCTCACCGATGATGCTCCCGAAGATTATTCCATTGCCCCCGAAACCCTCCTGAAAATCGAGGAAGGCATCGCTTCCCTGCCCGAAAAACGACAGGAGATTTTCAGATTGAATCGCGAGGAGGGTCTTAAATACCGGGAAATTGCCGAAAAACTGGGCATTTCCGTCAAAACCGTGGAAGCCCAGATGGGCGCCGCCCTCAAGGCCCTCAGGGAAAAATTCCGCACTTTCCTGTTTTTTCTGCTTTTTATGGAAAAAAAGGAAAAATAGATAAGGGTATTTCATTAGTCATGTGTCATTATATCGTAATGAAAGAGAATAGAAACATAGAAGAGATCAACTGGGATTTGCTGGCCAAGTTTCTGAGCGATGAAGCCAGCGAGTCTGAAAAGGAAGAGATGGAAGCCTGGGCCGGCCGGTCGGGGGACCATTCCGCCGAGTTGAAATCAGCTGAAGAAATCATGAAGAAGGCCAGGCTGGCGTACAGAACCCGGAAGTTCAACCCTGCTGCAGCATGGGAAAAGATCGAAGGGGAACTGCATGACAGCCCGCAGGTCAGAACAGTGGTGCCCCGCAAAGAGGAACTGTCCCCGAGGAAGTGGTTCCTGCGCGTGGCGGCATCGTTGATGCTGGCCCTGGCCCTCGGATCGGCAGGCTATTACATCGGGATCCGGCAGCATCACTCCGCTGTCTTCACCGAAGTCCTGTCAAACGATCAACAGGTGTTACGCGAAATTCTCCTTCCCGACGGTACCCAGGTCACCCTGAACAGCAACTCCAGGCTGACCTATCCCCGCCAGTTTTCCGGAAAACTCAGGGAGGTAACTATTGAGGGGGAAGCATTTTTCGAGGTGCACCCCGATGCTTCAAAGCCATTTGTCATTAGTGCGGGCGATGCCCGTGTCAGGGTGCTGGGAACCTCCTTTAACGTGTGTGCCCGACCTGGCGAAAAAACCGTAGAGGTAGTTGTGGAAACAGGAAAGGTAGAGGTGACGGCACCCCGGCAGGCTCAGGAGCCGGGCCGTTCACTCCTGCTGATGCCCGGAGAAAAGGGAATCCTCTTCCAAGACCACCAGCAGCTCGTCAAGTCGCTGAACGACAATCCTAACGTGACCGCGTGGAAGACCCGTGAGCTCATATTCGAGCAGAAAAAACTGGGTGACGTGATCGCCGATCTCGAAAAAACCTATCACACCGAGATCCAGCTCTCCGATCCCGCCCTGGCCAACCTGCTCCTTACCGCCCATTTCAGCCACCAATCGGTAGATTTCATCCTGGAGGTCATCAGGCTGACTTTCAGCCTGGAACTATCGGCCCAAAACGGGCAGTATTTCCTGACAGCCACTGAAAACAACCCGTTAAAACAAAAGCCATGACCTGACTGTTTTGCCTTGTGCGGTTTTACACCGGAACAGCTTCCGTAGTAATTCACAGCTTTTAAAACAAGAGAACAATGAAAACAATGAAATTAACCAAAAGATTTTTCCTGGCCATAGCCACCATGCTCCTGCTTTCACTGCCGGTTCTGATGACGGCCCAGGAACCCAAAAAGGGAAATGCCCTCGACCAGAATATCAGCATATATGCCGAAAATGAACCCTTGTCGGGGGTGATCGAGAAAATCTGCAAATACCTGAACATCGACTTCAGCTACAACGCCCAGCTGCTCTCCGAGAAAAAGGTTAACCTCAACGTCTCCAATAAACCGGTAAAATTCGTCCTTGACAAACTGATGAAGGATTTCTACCTGATTTTTGAGATCGAAGACAACCTTATGGTGGTCAGGGAGTATGTCCCCCTCGACCAGAGTATCGACATTGAGAGGGCATCGCGTGATTTCGGAGTCAACCGGGGGTTTCTCATCGAGGATCCGAGGAAAAAGTCGGTCTCTTTGAAGTTCAAGACTGCCAGCAACCTGATCATCCTGCCGGTGACCATCAATGGTTCCGACACCCTTAATTTTATCCTCGACACGGGAGTCCGCTACCCCATCATCACGGAATTGCCCTTTGTCAACAAGCTGAACCTCAATTATCTGGTTCCGATAGAGATCAAGGGACTTGCCGAAGGAGAGACCCTTACGGCTTACCGCTCGGGGAACAACGTGATCTCCCTTGACGGAATGGTCGCCCGTAACCAGGAGGTGCAGATGATCATCGACGAAAACTTCCAAATCTCCCACATGCTGGGAATCCCCGTACACGGACTGATAGGGTTCAATCTCTTTAAGGATTACGTGGTCAGGGTCGATTACCAGGATCAGGAGATCACCCTCTACCGTCCTGAACATTATAAATACCGTGACCGCAGGAACGACATTATCCTGCCCCTTCACTTTCAGGGAAATAAGCCCCTGATCAGGACCAGCATCATGACCGAGGACAAGAGCGAAGTGCCGGTGTTGCTGATGGTTGACACCGGAGCCAGCGATGCCTTGTGGCTTTCTGACAAATCCGACGATAGGATCAGCGTTCCCCGGAACCATATTTCGGCCTTCCTGGGTAGGGGGTTGAGCGGAGATCTGTTCGGTACCAAGGGGCGCATCGACGCCGTTTGGGTAGGACCCCTTGTCCTGCCGCGGCCCATCGTCTCCTTTCCCGAAGACAGCCTGGTCTCCGAACTCATCTCGGCCAATGACCGCAATGGTACCCTGGGCGCCGAAATCCTCCGCCGTTTTGTGGTCACCATCGACTACCGCAACGCACGCATGACCCTGTCGCCCACACCCCTGGTCAAAGAACCCTTTAACTATAACATGAGCGGCATGGAAGTCGTGAACCCGATGCCGGGACTTCCCATCTTCACCATCGCCAACATCAGGGAGAACTCCCCGGCTTTCCTGGCCGGACTGAAAGAAAACGACCAGATCATCTCTGTCAACAACAATAGCCATAGCAACATGTCACTCAATGACATCAATCTCATTCTCCAAAGCAAGGAGAACAGAAAAATCAAAATGAGAGTACTCCGTGATGGCGAAGAAATAAAAGCCTCGTTCGAATTGAAAAATTACTTCTGATGACCGTTCGGCAGATGGTAATGCTCTTCTGCACGTTGCTGCCTGCCCTGGTTGCCCCGGGACAGCAGCAACGTGATTCTGTTTTATGCAGGGTCATTTCCATCCACGCTGACCATCAACCCGTCTTTAAAATTCTGGAAGAGATCACCACCCAAAATGCAGTTTTCTTTTCGTTCGACGCTTCGCTGATCTCCACCGACCAGAAGATTTCCATTCATGCCGACCGTAAAACGGTGGAAGAGGTGCTCAGGGAGATATTTCCCCATGACAGGCTGCAATTTCTGGGGAAGAACAACCATATCATCATCTCTGCCGGAGAGGAGAACCCGGGGGAGCCGCCCCAGGCAGAAACGGAGGCCCCTCCTGTCATGGTCATCTCGGGAAAGGTCACCGACCTGGTTTCCCGGGAACCCATGAGTTACGTGAGCATCTCCCTCCAGAGTTACCCCGTGGGGACCATTACCAATGCCGATGGTGAATATATTCTGAAAATTCCTCCGCAATTTGCAAGTGACACCCTGATATTCAGCAGTCTGGGCTATGCCCGCCAGAAGAGGGTGGCCGCAAGCCTCCTTCAGAGCGGGGAGATATCCCTGCAGCCCATCTCCATCCGCATCAAGGAGGTGAAGGTGAAAGCCGTTGAAGTCGCAGAAGTCCTCAAAAAGCTCCGCAGTAACGTCACCTCCAACTATTCCGAAGAACACCAGTTGCTGACCGCCTTTTACAGGGAGACCGTCAGGCAGGACGGCGAGTATATCAACATCTCGGAAGCCGTGTTGGAAATACTGAAAGCCCCCTACGGATTTTTTGAACGCGACGACAGGGTGCGTCTGCTGAAGGCCCGCAGAAGTCCCGAAGTTCAGCCTTTCCACTGGGTCAACTTCAAACTCCAGGGTGGCCCATATGTCATAACCATGCTTGACGTGGTCAAAAAATTCGAGACTTTTCTCGACCCTGAATATCAGCTTCTTTACCGCTATTCCATCAGCCAGGTGATCTGGTATAAAAACCGTCCGGTTTTTGTCATCCGTTTCCGCCCGGCCAAGGAAGTTCAGTTTCCGGCTTTCGAAGGAGAAATGTATGTCGACCGCGACAGCTACGCCCTTCTCTTTGCCCGTTTCAGCCTCGATAATAACGGACTGTCGCTGGCCGGAGAATCGCTGGTGAAGAAAAAACCCCGGGGTTTCAAGGTCAGACCCCAGTTTGTCCATTACGAAGTGGATTTTTCGGAATACAAAGGCCTCTGGCACCTTCACACCGCCAGAGCCTCCGTGGCCTTCAGGGTCAGAAGCCCCAGAGACCGCACCAACACGTTGTTCCACAGCGTTTCTGACCTTCTGGTGACCGACGTCAGGGAGACCAGCCTCAAACGTTTCCCTGTCAGGGACCTTTTTACCCTCAACGATATTTTTGTGGAGATGCCTGTCGACTATGACGAAGCCTTTTGGGGGAATTATAACATCATCAAACCCGATGACGACCTCGAGCAGGCCCTGAAACGACTTCCCCGTGATGAAGCCGGAAAAACCGAAACCCAGGAAGAGAAGTCTATTGGCCCGGAAATTGAGGCAGACAAACAAAATGAGACAAAATAACTGGAACATAATTTTATGAGGAGCAAGTTTTTACTGGTCATGGTGATTCTCCTGTCAACCATGACTTTACGCGGACAGGAAGACAACAGGGTTCTTGATGGGATTTCCGGAAGACTGAAGGAGTTCAGGGAGGCCTTTCCTCTGGAAAAGGTCACCCTGCAAACCGATAAGGAGGTATACTCTCCCGGGGCCATCGTCTGGTTCTCCACATTGGTGACCGACCGCTCTGCCAACCTGCCTTCGCGCCATAGTCCGGAAATCACCGTTAAGCTTTACGATGCATCGGGCAATGTCATCGCCGGCGACAGATACCTGCTTTCCGATGGCAGGAGCGACGGTGATCTGCTTCTCCCCGAAGAACTTCCCCTGGGTCGCTATTACCTGGCGGCCTATACCCCCTTGCAGGCCAATCCCGAAAATGTCTTTATCAAACCCCTGATCGTGGACCGTTTTTATGAGTCTGATGCCCTGGTGACTATGGCCGACCCGACGGCCATCCATGCGGCAGGCCGCGAAGCTGCCATCGTCCTCAACGTCACCGACTACAGCGGAAATCCCGCCGACCGGTTCCAGCTGATTTATGAACTTCGCCAAGGCGGGAAAAAACTTGCCGACGGCAAAGTGCGTTCCGACAAGGGGAAAGCCGTCATCCTCGCCCTGATGCCTCCCAAAACCGGAAGCATCCCCGTAGAATTGCTGGTTTCCCATCCCAAAAACCTGTGGACCCGGAAGCTGACTCTTCTGACCGACAGCGATGAGATCCAGCTGAGGTTTTACCCTGAAGGAGGACACGTCACCGGCACCACCCCCCAGAAAATGGGATTTTATGCCACTGCCCGCGATGGCGTTCCCGTGGAACTCGACGGCGATGTCGTCGATTCCGGAGGGGAAATCATCGCCAGGGCAAAGAGCTTTGCCCCGGGCTATGGCCTTTTCCCCTTCAAGGGAACGGCAGGCGGAAAATATCACCTGGTGGTGACCAGTGAATATGGGAAAGGACAGCGTTTTGCCCTTCCTGACACCGAGGAGGATCAGCTGGCGCTGATGGTCCAGAAAACCGACAGCGCGTGGGTCACCGCTGACCTGATCACCGCTCCGGTGGCTACCCCCCGGAAGCTCGCGATCACTGCCACCCGCGGAGCCATGCTCCTCTGGGCCGCCAACATGGAGATCTCCTCCACCGCCCGTATAAAAATTCCCGTGGGTCAGCTGGAGAGCGGCCTCATTCAGTTGACTGTCTTTGACGCTTCGGCAAAACCCCTCTCTTCGCGCCTCGTTTACATTGCCCCACAGAAAAAACTGTCGGTGAAAATAGATGCCGAACGCTCTGGCGAGGACCATGTCAAAATCACGGTGCTGACTACCGATGAAAACCAGCAACCCGTCGATGCCCGGGTCATCCTTTCTGTGGCCGATAAGATGAGGCGGACCCTGCCACCCCATGCCCTCAACTCCTACACTGACCTGAACAGTGAACTCCGGAATCCTGCTCCTCCCCTGGTGGTCAACACCGCCGACTTCTCCCTTTCGGGGGTAGGCCTCGATTATACCCTGATATGCAATGAACTCCGCTGTTTCTCGTGGGATAAAGTGTTGTCGGTAAATGAATTGCAGGATAATAACCTGCTTAACTCCATGGGTATCAGTGGCAGGGTCACCGACAAAAAGGGGAACGCCCTTTCCGGGGCCAAAGTCAGCATCATGGACCTCCGCGACATGCAGCTCTTTTCTGCCGTCGCTGGTGATGACGGAAGATTTGAAATTCCTGCGGTCCAGCCGGTGGACATTTCCGACTTCAATATTTCAGCGACCGATGCCCATGGCAAGGGAAATTTCCAGGTAACCCTCGATCCTCTCTTTGCCGAAAAAGTGGGCATGAAGGTCAGTGCCCTGGACCATGCCTGCCAGAGGATGGGAGCCCCCCGGGAAAATATCGCTGCCTATCTGTCTGCTAATCCCGACCTTGTGACCCCGCAGCCGGCCTTCCGTCCCATTGCTGCCGGTGGTGGCACCCGCAAGGAAGATAGCTATAAGAGGCTGCTCCAGAACTCCACCAGCCTTCTGGAAGTGATCAAATCGATGCGTCCCTTCACCCTCATGAACGGACAGATCGTATTTCCCGGAACCATGAACTCCATTAATGCCCAGACGGGGGCACTCATCGTTATTGATGGCCAGAAGATGGGAACACAGGTCGATATTCTCAACTCAATCTCCACCTTTGACGTCGATAAAATCAATATCTCCACCGATCCTATGGACATACAGAAGTATACCGGGCTCAACAACGTGGGAGTCATCGAGATAACAACCCGGAGAGGGGAGATTGCTTCTACCCCGGAAGGCACCCCGCTACAGGAGGTGCTCCACAGTGACGGTTACCGCATTCCCCGGAACTTCCTGACCACCGACGCCCTGGAATCAGGGGGCGACAAGGATCTGCGGACCACCCTCTACTGGGATACGACATTGAGAACCGGCACCACGGGAACCAAAGTCTTCTCGGTGCCTCTCTCCGATATTCGCTCTGGCTTTATCATCCGTGCCGAGGCGGTCACCGGCGAGATGGTGACCGGTACCGCGGTATTGGAATTTTAGCTTATTTTTGGGCCAAAATAGGTAGTATGGAAAATGAGGTCAGCGAAAAGGGATATGTCGATGAGGCCATATCCCCCGATGTTCCCCTGATCAGGGAGATTAACCGCATGAGGCAGGAGAAGAAGGCGGTGATCCTGAGCCACTATTATGTGGAACCCGAACTCCAGGATATCGCCGATTTTGTGGGTGACAGCCTGGGGCTTTCGCAGCAGGCGGCTTCCACAAAGGCCGACATCATCGTCTTCATCGGTGTGCACTTCATGGCCGAAACCGCCAAAATCCTGAGTCCCGGCAAGAAGGTGCTCCTTCCCGATCTCAAGGCGGGATGCTCCCTGGCAGAATCGGCACCTGCCGCGAAATTCGCGGAATTCAAAGCCCTTCACCCCGGCCATAAGGTCATCTCCTACATCAATTGTACGGCTGACCTGAAAACCATGACCGATGTGATCTGCACCTCGGCCAACGCCGTGAAAATCGTCGAGAGCTTCCCCAAGGATCAGCCGTTGATTTTTGCACCCGATAAAAACCTGGGCAATTACGTCAACACCATCACCGGGCGGAATATGCTCCTCTGGGATGGCGCCTGCATGGTTCATGAGAAATTTTCAGTCGATGGCATTGTTGGGCTGATGGAAGAGCACCCCGATGCTGAGTTTATCGCCCATCCCGAATGCGAAAAACCAGTACTTCTGCTGGCCAAACATATCGGCTCCACCACCTCTCTGCTCAACTATGTGGGAAATAGCCCCGCCCGGAAATTCATAGTGGCCACAGAAAGCGGCATCTTCCACCAGATGAGGAAGGCCTCTCCCGGAAAGCAATTCATTCCCGCGCCTTCGGTCGACTCCACCTGTGGATGCAGCGATTGCTCCTTCATGAAACTCAATACCCTTCAGAAGGTTTACCTCTGCCTGAAATACGAAAAACCCGAGATCATCCTTCCTGCCGACGTGATCGAAAAAGCCAGGATCCCCATTGAGCGGATGCTGGAACTCTCCTGATATCACCGATCACCGACGTTTTCCACAAGCAGGTTTTGCCGTGATATATCGATGGCTTTCAGCAGGGTTTTGTCGATTTGCTGGATGATGGGGTAGAATCCCTCTTCGCCGAGGATGTTGCGGGCGATATAAGCCTTCAGTTGGGTAGTGATGATCACTCCCGATTGTTGCAATCCCCCGGGATCAGCCGGTACTCCCTTCGAAGCGGCATAGCGCACAAAGCTCTCCGTGATTTTCTCCCTGTCGAGATAGTCGGCGATTTCGCGGGCACTGCCCAGCGCCGAGAGTTTTTCCCGTTGCTGGTCGGAGTACTGGAAGGCATACTGGTAGACCAGCTGTTTCTGGTAAAGCTTCTCGAAGTAGCCTGAGTTCCCCGTGGTATCGGCGGGAACGAAAAAGTCGGGCATGATGCCGCCGCCGCCATAAACGGTGCGTCCCTTTTTGGTCTGGTATCTCAGGGAATCGGCGAAGCTGATGCTGTCGGAGCTGCTGAATTCCCCATGTTGCATGCGGGCAAAGAGATCTTCAAAATATTTGTCGTTTCCCTCTTTATATGATTTCTGGATGCTACGGCCACTGGGGGTATAATAGCGTGCCACGGTGAGCCTGATGGCTGACCCGTCGGCAAAGGGAATCTGTTCTTGTACCAGTCCCTTGCCGAAAGAGCGGCGCCCGATGACCAAACCGCGGTCGTTATCCTGGATGGCGCCGGCAAAGATCTCACTGGCCGAAGCCGAAAATTCGTCAATCAGCAGATAAAGGCTTTTGTCGGCCCAGGCATTACGGGCATTGGCCATGTACTCCTTTTTGGGCTGCGATTTTCCCTGGGTGTATAAGATAGGGTCCCCTTTCTCCAGAAAATCATTCACCATCTTGATCACTGCCGCCAGGGATCCCCCGGGATTCCCCCGCAGATCCACGATGATCTTGGAGGCCCCGGCCTTGTCGAGTTTCTTCATCGCCGCAGTAAACTCATTGTATGTCTGTTCCCCAAAACGACTCACCTTGATGAATCCTGTCTCCTCATCGATCATGTAAGAGACATCGACGCTGTAAATGGGAATCTCTCCCCGGGAAATGTCAAAGTCGAGGAGTTTGCTGAACCCTTTCCGCTGGATGGTCACCTTCACCTGGGTCCCCTTTTGTCCACGCAACAGCTTGAGTACTTCTTCGTTTTTGATGCCTGTGCCGGCCACCAGCGTGTCGTCGACCTCCACAATACGGTCCCCCGCCAGGATTCCCAGCTTCGCCGAAGGACCTCCCGAAATGACGTCCACAATCATGATGGTGTCCTCCTGAATCGAAAACTGCACTCCGATTCCTGAGAAATTCCCCTGCATCTCCTCTTCCACCCCCTGCATCTCACGGGCAGGAATATAGGTGGAGTGGGGGTCGAGATTCTCCAGAATTGCCGGAATAGAATTCTCGACGATTTCGCTGGTGTTTACCGTGTCGACGTAAGCCGTTTCTATCAGCTCTATAATGTTTCCCAACTTCTCACCTGCCGCGCTCTCCCGGTTGACGTGAACCAGCGGACGGCGATGCAGCGAAGTGCCTATCAGCAGCCCCAGAGCCAGCGTCACCGCCAGAATCAGGGGAAAATATGCCGGAAATCTCTTGTTCATCTCTTCTTTTAGATTAAATCAGTTTCTATTTGCACCACCTCGATTTTTGCCCGCTTCAGCAGGTTGATGCCGTCTTCGAGCCGGTAATTCTCGGTGAAGACCACCCTCTTGATTCCGGCCTGGATGATGAGCTTCGAGCACTCCAGACAGGGGGAGGAAGTCACATAAAGGGTAGCTCCCTCGCTGCTGTTCCCCGATTTGGCCACCTTGGTGATCGCATTGGCCTCGGCGTGAAGAACGTAAGGTTTGGTATGATTATTTTCGTCTTCGCAGTTATTTTCAAACCCCGAGGGCGTTCCGTTGTATCCGTCGGAAATGATCATCTTATCCTTGACCAGCAACGCCCCTACCTGACGCCGCAAACAATAGGAATTCTGCGCCCAGATGGCGGCCATCCTTAAGTAACGCTGATCCAGTAAAAACTGCTTTTCTTCGGGTGCCATGCCTTTATTTCCTTTATGGGTAATGATTTCTTGCCAAAGGTTACAAAGGTAATCCCTTTTAAAAAAAAACGGAGCAAAATTCCTTTTACTCCGTTAGGATCTGTTCATTCAGATATTTGGGCTGGGACTTTTTCCTCGACTATTTTTTGATCAGCAACCAGGTGTCGGCATATTTGGGATAGTTCTGCCTGATCTGCAGCAATCTTACGCGTGCTGCCGCCTCGTTGTCGAATGAATCGACGGTCACCCGGAAATAGCCGGTCTCACTCTGCACGATGATCGGGGTAAACCCTTCGCTGATCAGGGTCTGCCTGTAGTTTTTGGCGTTGTCCATGCTGCTGAAGGAGCCGATGATGATGAAATAACTGTTGGAGTTCTGCTCTTCAGGCTGCGTGAATGTAAAGGCCTCCTGCCTTACGGTCACCGGTTTCTCTTCTACGACAGGCTGTGTGGGTGCAGGCTTGGCATCGGGAACCGTAAAAACCTTGGGTGGTGCAGTGGTGGTTTCCTCCTGCGTGGCAGGAGTATACGGAGTGGTGGCTGCTTTCTTGGATGTTTTGCACGATCCGAGGGCAATCATTCCGATCAGTGCAAAAAACAAAATCTTCTTCATTGTTTCCGTTTTTATGTTTTCAAAGGGTAAAAATAGCTAAAACCCAATCAGCGTGTTGATTAGACAAGCATAAGTTTTGCACATAAAACCGTTTGTAACTCCCTTTTTCCCTACCCTTGATGTTAATATCGCCGCTGGGGGTCTGCAAAATGTTTATAATCAAAGAGGCAGGGAGATTTCCAGGTTTTTTGTGGGGCCGGTGTAGAGGTTGTTTAACAGGTAGGGGGTCCCCTCTTTTTCTGCCGGAACCTGAAGGATCACCGAACTGCGCGGGGGGAGCTGGCTTACTGTTCCCGGCTCTTTCGCCGGCGACAGTTCGAACTCCAGGTCGCTGTGATTGGTAAGCTGAAGGGCGATATTTTTCTCCCCTGTGGTGATGATCCGTTGCGTCACGGCGCCCTTGAAGAGCTGACCGAGCCACCGGGCTTCGCCCATCATCATATTCCGGAACCAGGCTACCGTGCGGCGCTCATCGAGGGCCTCTCTGATCCCCTGTTCGCTCCTTTCACGGGCAAAGACCAGGGTGATGGGGCGGCGCTCCATTTTTTCGAGATGAAGATAGTTCATCACCGGATCGTGGACATCGGAGTTGGCCAGGATGGTCAGGTCTCTTTCGAGGGCCCATCCCAAAACTTCGGGATACCATTCGTTGTGGTTGACCACTTCAATTCCTGAAAAGAGGCCTTCCCTGAAGAGCGCTTCATGTTCGGGCATCCATACCGCACCGTTGGGGGCCTGTGCCTTCCACCCCGGATGGTTCCACTGGATAAAAGCACCCTGTGCTTTGGCTTCCCTGAGGGAAGCCACATAATCATCATTATGGATTTTCGCCTCATCCTTCACAAAGAGAGCGTTGAAATGGCCGGGAGGCATCCCCTTGGTGATCTCCGTGCCACGAATCAGGATTATCCCCGTGGCGGCGGCACTCTTCTGGGCAATCTCCCAGGGGGCTGAAGGAGACGGGGTCACATAATTGCGGTGCGGCAGATATTCGAGATGGTCGGTGATGGCAATGGCGTCGAGCCCCTCCTGCCAGGCCTCCCCGACACGCACCACTGGCCAAACCGTCCCATCGGAAAACACCGTGTGCATATGAAAATCACATTTCAGCACCTCGTAACCCTCTATCACAGGCAGGAGAATTTCATGCCTTACCGGTTGGGCTACCATCTGGGCCACTGTTAGGAGGAGTCCCAGCAAAAAGACAACAAGTTTCTTCATCTTTTATAGTATTTCTTAGTTAAGCACCACATCGTGAAGGCTCCGGCAACCCCGTGGAGGTTGCAGCGGCGCGGTTTAAAACTCCTTAGCGGGTAGGCGCCCGAGGGCGTTGGCCATGGCTTTGGCGATGTTTTCCGTTGGGAGAACCTCTTTAGCAATATATATGAACATAAAGATGATTTTACGCTCTCCGCAGGCTTCGTAAAACGGGCCTTTTCTGGTCCGGTAGGCCTCCCTCATTCTTCGTTTGAGCAGGTTACGGTCGACGGCATGACGAAAACTTCTGCGACTCACGGCAAAAGCCACCTGTGCGGGCAAAGGATGCGGCAGTGACGAACTCATCCAGACCACCTTCAGGGGGTAGACGACAAAGGAGTTCCCGTCATTAAAGAGCCGGGTGATGGCCGTGGCCGATGTGAGCCTCTCCTCCTTCCTGAAAGTCTGTCTGCTTTCCATGGCTGAACAGTAAAAAGGCCGGTTTTCATGCCGGCCTTTCAAATATAGGGCTTTAAAAGGATTATTTGGATTTGTTGATATTTTTAATGTACTGTTCCAGGGCCATAGTCATGGAGGGAGCTTCAGGCGTGGGGGCTTCGATGTTGGCTACCAGCCCTGCCTCACGCACTGCCTGAGCCGTCGTTGACCCGAAACAGGCAATCTTGGTGTCATTCTGCTTGAAATCGGGAAAATTCTGCATCAGTGACTTGATACCGGTCGGGCTGAAAAAGACCAGAATGTCGTAGTTTACATCTTTCAGGTCGTGAAGATCGCTGCAAACCGTCCGGTAAAGGATCGCGGTCTTGTATTTGAACCCCCCCTTTTCGAGCAGCCGTGGAATTTCCTGGCTGTGAAGATCAGAAAGCGGCACCAGATAGCGCTCGTCCTTGTGTTTCTTCATGATGTCCATCAGGTCGGGCATCGCCCCATTGGCATGGAAAATCTTCCTTTTTCGGTACACAATGTATTTCTGCAGGTAAAACGCCGTGGATTCGGAAATACAGAAGTACTTCAGGGTGTCGGGAATGGTTACCCTGAGTTCCTGGGCAATCCTGAAAAAGTGGTCAATGGCGGTTCTGCTGTTAAAAATAACCGCGGAATAGTCCTCCAGATGGATCCGCGTTTGCCTGAATTCCTTCGCCGGAACCCCTTCTACCTGTATAAAAGGGCGGAAATCAATCTTCACGGATGTGCTTTCAGCCAGTTCGGAGTAGGGTGACTTGATGGATGACGGTTCAGGCTGCGTTACGAGAATCGACTTAATTTTCAATGCTTTACGTTTTAAAATTAACAATCTCCTTCTACTGGTTATATCGCTTTGATAAAGAGCAATAAGGGCAAAAATTCAAGCGTACAAAGGTATAAAAAGAGATAAAAAACAGAAAATTGTTTTTTCAATAAAATTTTCATCCCTCTTTGCAACGACTTGAGATAGAGCAGGGCAATAATGACCAGTCCGGCCACTATGAATCCCGTACGGTTTCCCACGGGGGCCCAGGCCATGAAACAAACTATGGGCAACAGGAAAATGCCTGTCATTTTGTTATAGATTTTCATGGTGAATATATATTCGCTGGTTTCGGCGCCGGTTTCGCTGATGAAACCCAGCAGGCGGTATATGAACTCTTTCAGCTGGAAAAAGAGGAGAACGGCGCCGAAGCAGATCAGATAAAGGAGGATACCGCTGACAGGGGGGGATCCTCCGAAATGGAGGACCAGCTGATAGGCGAAGAGGGCCATGATGAGCAGGAAGAAGATTTCCAGGATCATGGCGCCCTGGCGCAGTGAGATGTTCTGTTCCCTGAAGAGGCGGGAGGCTGCCGGATAGTTGACGGTACTCATGAAAAGGGCCGACAGGTATTTGTCGAACGAATTTCTGACGGTGGCGGCCAGCAGCAGGGTGATCAGGATGACTCCCGTGAACCAGTCCGATGTTTTCTGGTGAAAGGGTTGTGACGGGAGGTCCAGGGTGGTGGAGCCGGTTCCTGGTGCTGGAATTTCGGTGATGGTGATGGGTCTGATGTATCTTCCTGAGTCGGCTACCAGGGTCTGTTCCTCTTTCCACCGCTCGTTCCTCTCCCGGGCTATGCGCGCCAGCTCTGCCTTATCGGTCACCAAATCCTGGGCGAAAAGCTCTCCCGAACCGTGATGTTCCCGTGCATTACCCGTGGTCATTTTCACCGATCCGGGGTTCCCCTGGAAGAAGGTGCTGTTCCCTGCCTGCATCATCCCACTTTTTAACGCTGCAAAATTAGTGAAAATTGATGGAGACTTCAGCAATTCTCATATTCATAGATTTCCATTAGTCTGATGAGCTCGGCCAACTCTTCCTCATGATCCGATTCCAGCTGGTTCTCAATGATTTCGAGAAACCGCCGGAGAGCTTCGCGATATTCTTCTTCTGTTTCTAAACGTTCCTTCATATTTAATGGGCGTCGAGCCAGTTACCGGCCGCCTTCATTTCCACCGTGAGGGGTACTTTCAGGGTGACCGCTGTTTCCATCTCTTTTTTGACGATTTGCTGAACCCGCTCCAATTCCGGTTTCAGAACATCAAAATTCAACTCGTCGTGCACCTGAAGGACCATCCGGGAGTGGAGTCCGTTTTTGGCGAACTCCCTGTGAATGTTGATCATGGCTGCCTTGATGATGTCGGCTGCCGATCCCTGGATGGGCGTGTTGATGGCGTTTCGTTCTGCCATGCCGCGCACTACCTGATTATTTGAATTGATGTCAGATAAGTAACGCCGCCGGCCCATAATTGTTTGCACATACCCTTCTTTTCTGGCCATCTCTATCGATTGGTCCATATATTCCTTTACCTGCGGGAAGTTTTCAAAGTATCCGTCGATCAGCTCTTTTGCTTCGGAACGGGGTATATTGAGGCGTTGGGAGAGGCCGAAGACCGAAATGCCGTAAATGATCCCGAAGTTGGCGGTTTTGGCTTTTCTCCGCATATCGGAGGTCACTTCTTCCACGGGGATCTTAAAAATTTTCGCTGCCGTGAGGGCGTGGATATCCTGGTTGTGGGCAAAAGCCTCCATCATTTGGGGGTCTTCACTGAGGGCCGCCATGATCCGCAGTTCTATCTGCGAGTAGTCAGCTGAGAAAAAGAGGTGATCCTCATCGGAGGGGATGAAGGCCTTGCGGATCTCCCTTCCGTTTTCATCACGGATGGGGATATTCTGCAAGTTGGGATTGTTGGAACTGAGCCTCCCTGTGGCAGTCACCGCCTGGTTGTAAGAGGTGTGGATCATTCCCGTGCGGGGATTGATCAGCGTGGGCAGGGTTTCGACATAGGTGTTCAGGAGCTTTTTCAGTCCCCGGAACTCCAGCACCTTCTCCACGATGGGGTGCCGGTCTTTCAGCTGGGTGAGCACCTCTTCGTTGGTGGAATACTGTTTTGTCTTGGTCAGCCGGGCTTTGGGGTCTATTTTCAACTTTTCGAAGAGGATTTCCCCCAGTTGTTTGGGCGAGGAGACGTTGAATTCCACGCCTGCCAGGGCAATGATCTCCTCCTCGAGGGTGATGATTTGCTGGCGCAGCTCCCCGGCATATTCGTTAAGGGCCCGGATGTCGATGCGCACTCCCCGGTATTCCATGTCAGCGAGGACCGGCACCAGGGGCATCTCCAGGTCGTGGAAAAGTCTGTCTACCCCATTCTCTCCCAGAAGAGGCGCCAGAAAATGCTTGAGCTGCAACGTCAGGTCGGCATCCTCGCAGGCATAGTCCTTGAGTTTTTCCCTGTCGACCGACCGCATGGTGATCTGGTTGCGGCCGCGGGCACCGATGAGGTTTTCTGTGGGAATCTTCCGGTAACCCAGATAAGTCTCGCAGAGGTAGTCGAGGTTGTGCTTCCATTCGGGCTGAAGAAGATAGTGTGCCAGCATGGTGTCGAACATCTCCCCTTTGACCTCTATACCATACTGTCGGAGCATCAGCAGGTCATACTTGATGTTCTGTCCTGTTTTCAGGATCGCCGGATCGCCGAACACTTCCCGGAATTCCGCCACTATCTTTTCCGCCTCTTTGCGCTCCGGCGGAATGAGAACACACCAGGCTTCATGACTCCTGAAAGCAAAGGAGATGCACACCAGTTCGGCGGAGTGGGGATCGAGGCCGGTGGTTTCGGTATCGAAACAAAACTCCTTCTGCACCGAGAGTTCTGCGCGGAGGCTCGCCCGCTGCATTTCGTTCTCCACCAGGTAATACTGGTGGGGTGTGGTCTCCAGGGTCTCCCTTTCTTTTCCTGAGGAACCCCCGGTAATCACAGCCGGCGGGGCTTCCATGCCAAAGAGGGTTCCCTGCACCGCCATGGGCTCCCTGGGTTTTTCCACAGCTTCCCTGAGATGTAACCGTTCTGCCAGGGTGCGGAATTCCAGCTCCTCGAAGAGGAGTTTCAGCGCCTGATGGTCGGGATTCTCCATGCGCAGCTTTCCGGGCTCAAAGCTCACCGGAACATCCAGCATGATGGTCGCCAGCTCTTTCGACAAACGCACCTGCTGTTCAAAATCCCGAAGGTTTTCCTGTTGCTTGCCCTTTATCTTTTCGAGGTTTTTATAGATTCCTTCGATATCGCCGAACTCACTGATCAGCTTCACCGCCCCCTTGGGCCCTATTCCCGGGCATCCGGGGATGTTGTCGGAGGAATCACCCATCAGTCCCAGCAGGTCAATCACCAGCCGTGGCGCCTCCAGCTCAAAATTCTTCTTCACCTCTTCCACACCCCAAATCTCATGGTCGTTTCCCGATTTTCCGGGTTTGTACATGAAAACCGCGTCGTTCACCAACTGGGCATAATCCTTGTCGGGGGTCATCATGAAGGTCTGAAACCCCTCTTCCGCGGCTTTTACCGCCAGGGTGCCAATGATGTCGTCGGCTTCGTAGCCCTCCTTTTCAATGATGGGAATATTGAAACCTTCTATCATCTTCCTGATGTAGGGGATGGCCTTGCGCAGTTCCTCGGGCATCTCCTGCCGGTTGGCCTTATATTCGGGGAACATCTCATGCCTGAAAGTGGGCTTCGACATGTCAAAAACCACCCCGATGTATTCAGGCTTTTCATTTTCGAGCAACTGCACCAGGGTATTGGCAAATCCCAGCATGGCCGAAGTATTCATCCCCTTGGAATTGAACCGGGGATTCCGTATAAAGGCGAAATAACTGCGGTAAATCAACGCATAGGCATCCACGAGAAAAAGCTTCTTCCCGGTTCCACCTAGTTTTTCTGCTTCCTGACTCATATCCTTTTCTAATATTCCTGTCTGTTAATCTCCTGATTACCATTGTTTAGATCTTATAATCTGCAGGTGTTCAGTTATTTAAGATCTAAGACTTACGACTTAAGATTTACCCTTACGGCTTAAGTCAATTCTGACTTCACCTCTTCCTGATTGTCTGTGGCGTACCATTCTGCAAATGATGTGACCGTTTCGGCCAGCCGTATGGAGAACAGGGAGACCCCCTTGGGCATCAGAGGACCCAGAATCGCAGCGATGTAGGCTACCAGGTTTTCGGTGGTGGGCTGGAAGTCAACAAGACAGATCCTTTCCGTACTTTTTCGGAGAGCTTCCACCTGTTCTTCCGGAACCAAAGTGCTGATCATCAGGGTGTGGTCGAAGCGATCGATGATATGGGATTTTACCAGGTTCTTCAGATCGTGGAAATCAATCACCATGCCGTCACGGGGATGGCCGGCCTCCAGGAAGGATTCTCCCATGACGGTTACCTCCAAATCATAGGAGTGCCCGTGAATATTCCGGCATAACCCATCATAGTTATGAAGGGTATGCGCCATCTCAAAATGAAACCGCTTGGTGACTCTTATTCTTGCCATAATTTACGTAAAAACGGGATCGTGAAGTTACGCAAAAATCTTTTCAGTGCAATTTATACTACTTTTGCACTGAATACAGGACATGTGCCTGGCGTAAGTTTTTCTTAATAAAAAGATTAAAAGGTTTTATCCATGAGAAAATGGCGTATTGAGGATTCAGCTGAACTTTATAACATTAATGGCTGGGGGATCAATTATTTTTCAATCAACGAAAAGGGGAATGTAGTAGTCACGCCCCGCAAGGATGATATTTCCGTTGATCTGAAGGAACTGGTGGAGGAGTTATCGCTGCGCGATGTTACCACTCCCTTGCTGGTGCGTTTTCCTGATATCCTCGATAGCAGGATCGAGAAGATGGACAGCTGCTTTAAGATTGCTGCCCAGGAGTATGAATACAAAGGGCAGAATTTTATTGTTTATCCGATCAAGGTGAACCAGATGCGCCAGGTGGTCGAGGAAATCGTCGATCATGGCAAAAAATTCAACATCGGTCTGGAAGCCGGTTCCAAGCCCGAACTCCATGCGGTGATCGCCATCGATACCGACAGTGATTCCCTGATCGTCTGCAATGGATACAAGGATGAGAGTTATATCGAGCTGGCCCTGCTGGCCCAGAAGATGGGGCGCCGTATTTTCATCGTCGTGGAAAAGATCAACGAGCTGAAACTCATTGCCAAGGTGGCCAAGCGGCTGAAAATAAAGCCTAATATTGGCATTCGCATCAAGCTGTCGAGTACTGGCAGCGGCAAGTGGGAGGATTCCGGGGGTGATGTCAGCAAATTCGGGCTCAATTCGAGTGAATTGCTGGAAGCCCTCGATTATATGGAGAAGAATGGCCTGAAGAGCTGCCTGCGGCTGCTCCATTTCCACATCGGCAGCCAGGTGAATAAGATCCGCCGTATCAAGATCGCCCTGCGCGAAGCTTCCCAGTTTTATGTGGAGCTTTACAAATCAGGCTACAAGGTGGAGTTTGTCGATATCGGCGGGGGACTGGGGGTGGACTATGACGGCACACGCTCTTCCAACAGCGAGAGCAGCGTCAATTACAGCATCCAGGAGTATGTGAACGATGCCACCTATACCATGGTCGACGCCGCCAACAAAAACGGCCTTCCCCATCCCAACATCATTACCGAGTCGGGGCGTTCCCTGACGGCCCATCATTCGGTGCTGATCTTCGAAGTCCTGGAATCGGCTACCCTTTCCCGGTGGGAAGAGGACGAGGATATCCAGACCAGTGACCATGAGCTGGTGCAGGAGCTATACCAGGCCTGGGAATTACTGAACCAGCCCCGGATGCTGGAGACCTGGCACGACGCTCAGCAGATCCGCGAAGAAGCTCTCGACCGCTTCAGCCTCGGTCTCCTCGACCTGAAGACACGGGCCCAGGTAGAAAAACTTTTCTGGTCGGTGGCCCGTGATATCATGCTGATGACCTCCAAGCTGAAACATGTTCCCGAAGAGCTCGTTACCCTTCCTAAGTTGCTATCCGACAAGTATTTCTGCAATTTCAGCCTTTTCCAGTCGCTGCCCGATGCCTGGGCCATTGACCAGGTTTTTCCCATCATGCCCATCCAGCAGCTCGACGAAAAACCCGACCGCACGGCTACGCTTCATGATATTACCTGTGATTCGGATGGAAAAATCGACAACTTCATCTCTACCCGGAACATGTCGTACAACCTTCCTGTTCACTCCCTTAAGAGCAAGGAATCCTACTATATCGGGGTATTCCTGGTGGGGGCCTACCAGGAGATCCTCGGTGACCTGCACAATCTCTTCGGCGATACCAATGCCGTTCACATTTCAGTGACCCACAAGGGGTATACGATCGACCAGGTGATTGACGGGGAAACGGTTGCCGAGGTGCTGGAATATGTGAACTACAGTCCTAAGAAGATGGTCCGCACCGTGGAAGGATGGGTTTCCGCTTCCGTGAAAGCCGGCAGAATCTCTTCGGAAGAGGGCAAGGAGTTCCTCTCCATATACCGCTCAGGGTTGTACGGATATACCTACCTCGAGTAGTTTTTCCATGATTTCCACGGCATCGGTGACATAGCGGGAACAGTGTGTTTCGGTGAGGCCGAGTTCCTTAATCTTTCTGTTTTCTTCCTGATCGAGCATGTTCAGACCGTTCAGCAGTTCGCGGCAGTGGAGCGATCCGTGTTTGCTGATGAAGGCTTGGCAGAAATCGCGGGTGAGGTGGTAGACCTCCTGTTTTTTCGTTTCCGGGTCATGGAGGCCTTTTCCTCTGATGGTTCCCAGGGCCATCAGAGCTCCGGTTACCGCCCCGCATACCAGCTGCTGTTTTCCCATGCCTCCACCGAAGGCGGTGGCGATGCGCAGACTTTCATCCACCGAAATCCCCGATTCCGGGGCAAAGGCGGCAAATACCGACTGTGCGCAGTTATATCCGTTGTTGAAACTTGCTTTTGCATCTTCTGACCGCTTCATATTTCTGTAGTTTTTGGTTGGCCCGTCTTATCTGCTCATGTTTACCTCCCTGGAAAACAAGAATCAAAAATAGTACTTTCCGATAAAAATAAACCATTGGTCACTGGTTGTTGTGGATAATGAAGTCTGTACGTCTGATATCCCGTGAAGAAAATTATTTTTGTAGTACATAATTGCCCTTGTAAGAATCACTAAAACTGCAACGCGATGAACAGTTTTGAAAAATTCATGGAGTGGATTAAGCATTACTGGAGCCTGGAATTGTTCAGGCTCGGCGAAAGTCCTTTTACCCTGAAAACCCTTATCATCCTTATCATTTCACTCATCCTGCTCTTTGTGATCGTAAACCTGATCACCCGGGTGCTGTCAAAGCGGATATTCCCCCGGTATGGTCTTGATGTCGGGGTAAGCCAGTCGATTACCACCATCATCCGCTATGTGCTGATTATTACCGGATTGGTGATCATTCTGCAGACTTCAGGGATTGACCTGAGTGCAGTGGGCTTACTTGTCGGGGCTTTGGGTGTGGGGATTGGTTTTGGTCTTCAGAATGTGACCAGCAATTTCATCAGTGGTATCATCATCCTCTTTGAAAGGCCGATCAAAGTGGGTGACCGGATAGAGATTGATGATCTTTCCGGGAATGTCGTGGACATTTCAGGCCGGGCAACCACCATCACCACAAATGATAATGTCACGGTCATCGTGCCCAATTCCGATTTCATCAATCAACGGGTGATCAATTGGAGCCACAATGAAAAGAAGGTCAGGCTCAGTTTTCCTGTGGGGGTATCTTACAGGGAAGATCCCGAGAAGATCCGTAAATTGCTTATGGAGATAGCCCTGGCCAATCCCGGGGTACTTCCGTCGCCCGCTCCCTATGTCCTGTTTGACGAATTTGGCGACAGCAGCCTCAATTTTAAACTGTTGGTATGGACCGAAAGTTTTATCAACCGGCCCAACATTTTGAAGAGCGAGCTTTATTATGAGATCTTCAGGAAATTTGCCGAGCATAATATTGAGATTCCCTTTCCGCAGCGGGATATCCATTTGATATCGGGTTTTGACAAATCAGCGGAGGTAATTCCGTCAAAATAGGGTCATTATGAAGAAAGTCCTGGAGTCGGCCAGTTTTGCGGCAGCGAAACACACGCATCAGCGGCGCAAGAATGCAGGGGATACCCCATACATCAATCACCCGCTGGAGGTGGCCCGTCTTCTGGCCACGGTAGGAGGGATCACCGATGAGGATGTCCTTTCGGCCGCCCTGCTCCACGATACCATTGAAGATACCGGAACCACCCCTGAGGAGATCTCGGCCCGGTTTGGGAATACGGTTCTCTCGTATGTGCTGGAAGTGAGCGATGACAAGTCCCTGCCGAAAGCGGAGCGGAAGAGGCTGCAGGTAGAGCATGCCACGGCGTTGAGCCATGGGGCCAAACTGATCAAACTGGCCGACCGGATTGCCAACCTGCGCTCCATCGTGCACGAGCCCCCGGCAGGATGGCCGGTAAGCCGGCAGGCAGAGTATTTCGAATGGTCACAACGGGTCTTCCTGGGCCTCCGCAATACCAATGCAGCCCTCGAAAAACTCTTCCTCAGCGAATATGGGGAAGGCTATGAGATTGTTCGGGCCCGCGAAAAGGATCCCGGTTATACTAATCCTTGATAAACCCAATCCAATGAGTGAATTCGATACCAAAACCCGGGATGAGGAATCAGAAAGGCAGGCCGCCCTTGTGGCGTTTGCCCGCCGTCTGGTGAGCGGGGAGAGCGGAAAAAAAGTGTATGAGGCCTACCACAATGTCATAGAAACAGTCACCCCCACCGAAACCATGATGGTGCTCGATACTTTGCTGCAATCAGGTATTCCCTACGATACCGTCAAGCACTATACGCCGAAGATCCTGAATCTCTTTTATAAAGCTCTCGCGTCGCAACCGGCGCTTCCTCCTGAACCCGGCCATTTTTTGCACTACCTGATGCAGGAAAACCGGGAAGCCGAACAGGTGATGGCGCAGGTCAAAGCGGTCACCAGGAAACTCTACCGCGACCGCGTTCCTGATGAAGCTGAATGGCTTGCCCAATTGCAGCAACTCGCCGCCGAACTGGAAGAGTATGATCTCCATTATATCAAAAAGGAGAATATCCTGTTCCCATGGCTTGAGAAGAACTATCCTGAATACCGTTGTATCAGGGTGATGTGGTCGTTCCACGATGACTTCCGGCATGACCTGAAGGCCTTGCAAAGCCTCCTCCACACCGGCCTCCCCGGAAAAAAACAGCTGAATGAACTGCTGGGAGACCTGTTTTTTGTGGTGCTGCCCGTCATTTTCCGCGAGGAGCATATCATCTTCCCTGTGGTCAGGGATTTGATTCCCGGGGAAGTATGGAAGGATATGCTGGTCCAAAGCATGGAGGTAGGATGGTGCTACGGAATTTCGCCGGTAATCGCGGCAGTTGCGGGTCCTGCTTCTGATCTGGCGGCGGTGTCTGAATCGGCTCCGCCTTATACTGCGGCGCCCGCTTCTGATCAGGCGGGGGCGCCCGGGTCAGTTTCCCCGCAGGCCCCCGGGAATCAGGTCGACCTGGGCACAGGACTTCTCACCCCTGAACAGGTCATGATGATGCTGAACCATATGCCTGTTGATGTCACCTTTGTCGATGAAAACGACGAGGTGCGTTATTTCTCAGGCGGAAAACACCGTATTTTCCCCCGTTCGCAGGCGGTCATCGGACGGAAGGTCCAGAATTGTCATCCCCAGGAAAGCGTCAATGTGGTGGAAGAGATCCTCGAGGCCTTCCGGAAGGGGGAGAAAGAGCATGCCGATTTCTGGATACAAATGAAGGGTAAGTTCCTTCATATCCGTTATTTCGTCGTTCGCGATGCGCAGGGCCACTACCGGGGCACCCTGGAGTTCAGCCAGGATGTGACGGAGATCAGGGCCCTGGAGGGGGAGCGCCGGCTCCTGGAATGGAAATAAATCACATGTCACTGATAGATAAAGCTTTGTATTCTTTTTTGTAGTCGGGGAACTTTTTAGAGATAATTGTCGCTTTTGTTTTCAACAAATCAATGTTTATCCTTTCGGGATTACGTTTCACTTCACAAAAGGTGATTCTTTTATCCATTTCGTTGAAACCAATAATGTCAATTTCGTTTTCGCTTTTGTTATCCCAATATCCCTGAATTCCTGAATATTGTTTGGATTCTATCATATGAGTGCGAAAATATTTTTCAAGAATAATGCCACTGTACGCAGAAAAATCGCGTTCAACAATATCACGTACATATTGAAGATTGGAGATTTCAACTGCGCTTCGGTATTTATAGATAAAACGGAACCAGAAGTTAAGAAAATTGTCTTCTATCCGGTATTTGTTATTGCGACTTCCTTCTTTCGACAAGAAAGGACGTATACGGGTTATGATTCCATATTCCTTTTCAAGTTTGTCCAAATATCCTCCTACCGATGTATTCAGTATGCTTTCAATAGCACTTCTGTCGGTTTTAGAAGAAGCAATCAGGGAGAGAACCGAAAAATAATTTCCATAATCTTTGCCGAATTCTGTAATCAATACGTCACGTCCTTCATCGAGGAAAAAGGAGTCTTCACTGAAAATGGTATTTAAAATGGTTTCTTTTGTAAATGCTTGACGGATAATTAATTGTTCGATATATTTTGCAACGCCTCCCGTAATCATAAAAAATGCCAGCAAATCCTCGTTGGTAAATGAAGGAGAATGCTCGCGCAGTATGTCTTTTAGTGTGGTTATTGTGAATGGTTTAAGCACCATTTTGTGTGTAACCCTGCCAAATAAAGGTTCTTTTGAATTTTCAAAAATCCGTTTCATCAACGAATAAATTGAACCACAAAGGATAAGATTTATGCGGCTTTGTTCTTTGTGAGAATCCCAGATATTCTGCATATCACTGAAAAGACCGCTGTTGATGCTGCTGAACTCTTGAAATTCATCAATAACGAGGGTGAAATTGGTGCGTTCTGATAGTTGCATCAATGCTTTGAACAAATGGGCAAAACGATTGAAATTGCCCAAGGGTATATGGAGCTTTTCCTCAGTTTCCCGGGCAAACTCTTCACAAAGCAAAAGCTCATTTTTTTTCGCAACAAAAAAATACAACACAGGAGTGGTTGTAAAGGCGTTTTTCAACAACGTTGTTTTACCGACACGACGTCGACCAACCATTGTTGTCATCTGGGCCGAAGTTGCTGAACGTGCTTCAATTTGCCTCAGTGTCGCGATTTCCGATGTTCTGTTGTAAAACTTCATATCCTTCCCAATTAATGCAACGGCCATTACAGCAACCGCTGTTGCGTTAACAAAGATAAACTATATTGTTGTTAAAAATCAGGAATTCTCAGTAATTTTTCCCACAGATCGCGCAGATTTACGCGGATGGTCGTCAGTTTCCGGAGATTAATTTCTGCGATGAACTGCGAAATCTGCGGGAGATATTTTCCTTTGCGAAATCTGCGGGAGATATTCATTTCTTTGTGTTTTTCCCCGATAAATTGATCAGCTGCACCCTGTTGGAGACGCCTGTCTTGGTGAAGATGCGGTGGATATGGTCCTTCACGGTTTGCAGGGTGATGAAGAGGGTGCCGGCGATTTCGCGGTTTGATTTTCCGGCCTGAATTTCCCTGATGATCTCGGCTTCGCGGCGTGAAATCTCATATTTCAGGCAGAAGGCTTCGAAATTTCCGCTATATGCTTCCCGTTCTGCCGGCATCTCTTCCTCACCGCTCTTCACTTCTGTTTCACCGCGCCGACTCTGTAAGGCTTTTCCTCCGGTGTTTTCTTCCGGGGAGAGGCTTTGGAAGCCGCGAAAATCACGGGGGTTTTCGGAGATGGCGATTTCCCCGGTGCAGAGGGGAAGCAGCAGATTGGCCAGGAAGATGGTCAGGATAGCCGAAAGGGCGAAGAGGTAGTGGCGTTCGGGTGACAGCAGGGTCAGCAGGGTGGAGGCGGCCACCGTGATGAAATAGGCGGGCATGAAAAAGCGGCTTTCGGGGCACTCCTCCCGGGTCACCCTTTTGAAGTTCAGAAGTACCGTGATAAGAAGCAGGAGATGAAGCGCGCCGTTGACCGCCGCAATGACCATGTAAACCGGGAAATAGACGTCTGTGGTAGAAGAGGCTCCCGTCATTACCCCCGGAAGTACCCCCTTCCCTGCCAAAAGCTCTGTTTTTTCCGCCAGCAAAAAGAGCAGGGGGAAAATGGCGGCGCACAGGATGAGGTAGCCCAGGGAGGCTCTCTTGCCCCATTTATTTCCCGAAATCTCCAGAAAAAAACGGATCAGCATATACCAGGAGGCCATCAGGAAGGGAAGACCTATCAGGGGTTGCACCATCATCACCCTGGAGCGCACTGCCTCCGCCACTTCCCAGCCCTCCATGAATTTCTGCAGGGCCAGGTTTCCCCATACCGCATACAGAAGAAACGCATACACAAAGAGCTGCTGGTAAATGAGAAATGGTCCGGTCGCTTTTTCATGCCCCGAGGCATACCTGAAGCTCACCAATCCTCCCATCACGGCCAGTCCGGCCGAAACGGCAAAAACAAGGGAAAAGAGCAAGGTTTGCCAGGGAATCATCAGCGGTTCAGTTTACGGTTGCAATTTACAAAAGTGAAAGTCAACACCCCCCTACTTAAGTAGGAATTTTTCAGAATACGACTTTGGTAGTTAGGTTCCCGGAGGAGCCCCTCCTACCTTTGATCCAACATTTAAATTTTCAAAGCCATGACAACAACTCATTATTTTGCGGTACCTCCCACGGTCAGCCATAGCCTGTCGGTGGGGTGGAACAAAATGAAAGAGCAGTTTCTTCCCCTTCTGCTCATTGTATTTATCTGTGCCCTGTTGCAGGGACCTGTTAACCTCACCTTTAAAAACGGGGATTTTAATTTTCTGATGCTTCTGTTTTTACCGGTGGCCCTGGCCTATGGTTTTCTCTTCTGGCCGGTGATCGATTGGGGTGCCGACCTGCTTTTCCTGAAGGCAGTACGCAACCAGAAGGTGGAAGTGGCGGAGCTCTTTGACGGTTTCCGCACCAAATTCGTCAAGATCGTGCTGGCCTACCTGCTGGTTTTTGCTTTGGTAATGGTCGGATTTTTCCTGCTCATCATTCCCGGGATCATCATCGCCTGCCGGCTGGCCTTTGTCTCCTATCTGGTGATGGACAAGGACATGGACGCCATTGCCGCCGTCGAGGAGAGCTGGCGGATGACCCGTGGCTACGGGTGGACTATTTTCTTCCTGGGGGTGATCTCTTTTTTCCTGATCATTGCAGGGCTTCTCGTCATGATTGTCGGGGTGCTGGTGTCGGCCATGTGGATCAGCGCCTCCTTTGCCGCCCTTTACCAGTCGGTGCTGGTATTCCGGCAAAGCAACGAAACCCTGCCCATCCTGGGGGTCAACGAGGTTCCCGACGAACCGGAAGTAAAACCGTAACCGCACCATCGGGCCACGGCCCCTGGGATCTTTCACGGGAATTCCTTTACCCGGATCTTTGTCTTCCTGAGCTTAATCCTCAGGAGTATCACTGACCGTGATTTGGTGACCCCTAACTTAGCCTTCCGGAATCGCACTGCCCGTGATAGGTCACCCGGAACCTGGCCGTGACGGGTCGCGGGGAAGAGGCCCTGACTAGTCCTGCCCGGGAGGCTGACGGAGCAACAGGTCGCTGTAGGAGCAGGCCACCAGATCTTCCTCCCTGATTCCGAAGAGAGTGAGATAGCGGTGGCACTGCTCGTGCAGTTTTTCCCGGCCGATGGTCCCCTCCCTGTCGATGGCCTCGATCTCCATGAAGTGACCCAAACCGTCAACATGGTCGATATGGAATTTCACATTGCCAATGAAGTAAATCTCCCTGGTTTTGTCCACAACCACCAGAATTCCCAGGGCGGCGGTCAGAACTTCCTTCAGTTGGGACCCGGGAAGGGAAGGGTAGAGGAGCACCTCGGCCTGCTTGGGCCCCTCCTGGTCGGCACGCCGGTAATGGATCAGCTGGTTCTCGATGTTGCCTTCACGTAGTTTGAGCCGCCCCGACGACACCCGGAAATAGGTATCCCTCTGGTGGTCAGTCCCCCGGAATTCCGCCCCTGCCTCCAGCAGCATTTTTCTGATGGCCTCCTGCCGGTTGCAACGGGCCTTGATTTCAATATTTGTGATGGTCATAGGTTAAATTGGCCTATTAATTGTAAAATAGGAATAATGAACGTGTGAAAATACTAAATTCGTGATAAATTGTGTTTCTCTCTGTAAAGAGCTTATTTATACCTTGCAAAATGAAATTTAAGACCAAACCGCACCTATGGGTGGCAGCGGTGGTGCTTCTGTCTGCCTGTTCTTCGCAGAGTGGCAGGAGGGAAGCGGTCACCGGGGGTCAGGGCACCCCTGCTGGACAGGAAATTCCGGCTGCGGAATCTTCCTTGTCTTCTTCTGAAGCCCCCGGGGGCGCCACCGCCGGGGAATCCCCGGCGGTAACCCCAGAAGCAGGGGTTCCGGCCGCTGCCGGAGAAACCCGGTCTGAAGCTACATCCTCCTCCACCCTCCGGAAAGTCACCTTCTACCTCGAGAATTCAGAAAGCATGTTCGGCTATGTCTCAGGGGTCACCCGCTATGTCGACGTGGTCTCGGAACTGGCCGAAAAACCCGATTTCGTGAAGGAGGAGATTCCCCGGGAGTTCTTTTTCATCAACGGCAACGGACCGCTCCTCACCCCCCTGGGCGATGATCCCGTGGTGCTGAAGAAAAAACTGAACCCCCCAGGATTCCGCTGCGGCGATATCACCCGGAGCAACCTGAATGGCATGTTCCAGGTGGCCCTCGACCAGGCGGGGGAGGGGATCATCTCCATTCTCATCTCCGACGGTATCTATGACATCGGCGACGGGGGCATGACTTCTCTGGTCACCTCGGGCAAAGAGACCCGCAGCCGATTTATCAGAAGGCTGCAGACCGGCGACCTGCAAACCATCATGATCAAGCTCACCTCGGAATTCCGGGGACACTATTTCTATGCCTCCCACAAGGGAAAAATAAACCTCGATTCGGAACGGCCATACTACATCTGGATATTTGGGGACAGCCACCTGCTGGGCCGATATTTCCCCGACAGCTATCTGTCGCAGGAGTTGTCGGGGTACGAAACCCTGGCGCGTTTTCTGAAACCCTCAGGCCTTCCGGTACCCTGGCAGCTGGTTTCCGAAAACAGTGTGGGCACCTTCCGCTTTGACCACAAGGTAAAAAACAGGCTGGTGGATGCCCGGACTGACCGCAACGGCCGCGGTTTCCAGGTCTCCCTGGCCGTCGATTTCTCTTCACTTCCCTTTCCCGGAGAATTCTACACAGACCCCGGGAATTATGAGTGCAGCGGCAACTATGCGGTCGAAAAGGTGCAGATTCCCCCGCGGAAGATCCATGCAGTTCCTTTCACACCCACTCATCTGGTGTCGGTGAAAACGATGAAAAACCCGGCCGGGAAAATTTCGGTATCCCTGGTGAACAGGGTTCCCGGGTGGATCGCGACCACCGCTTCCGCCGATGAGGAGAACATTGCCGGCGATACCAGCCATACCTTCGGACTGAACTACCTCACCGACGCTATCGTGGAGGCCTACCGGTCGGTATCAGAAAGCAAGCCCATGGCTACCTTTGCCTTTGATATACAATAAATAACGGAAACAGGCAGATCTTTAACCGGATATCATTCCCCGGTTACGGTGAACCCCGGAAACGAAAACAGTAAAATATCAGACTATGAACGAATTATTCGCGGCCATGTATGAATCCCTTTTTGGGATCTACAACGCCAGTTACCCTGAGATCTTCTCGACCCTGTACGACTATGGGGGCTATGTGAAGCTGGGGCTGATCTTTCTTCTGGTACCCCTGGTGTTCTGGGGGGTTTTTTACCTTTTATGGCGTTATCCCTACGGGAGGGTCTGGCACTGGTTGCTGTGGCTGCTGTTGTCGGCGGTGACCATCTTGGTGGTGTCGTGGCTCACGGCAAAATCGGCCATTTTTGATTCGGGCAACCAGGCTCTGGTCGACGCCCTTGCCGATCCCGAATCGGGATACAAGGCTTTCGCGGCCCCCCTGCCCCTGCGGTATGCCCTGATCAATTCGGGGTTGGCGCTGGTGGTGGGATTTGTCTATAGCCTGATTCTGAAGCCCTTCAGTAAAATCCAAATGCATTTACCCTTTTAAACCGACCATTATGGCACAGAAACTCTATATTTTCGGGATTGGCGGCACGGGCAGCAGGGTCATCAAGGCGCTTTCGATGCTTCTGGCTGCCGGCTGCAAGCTGGAAAACGGCTTCGACACGGTGGTGCCCGTCATCATCGACCCCGACACCGGAAATGGTGACCTCGACCGCACCAAGGACATCCTCCGCCTCTACCAGCAAATCCGCAATCAGGTACATCATCCCACCGACTTCTTCGCCCAGGAGATGAAGACCATCCAGGAGCTGGCCGATCATGGGGCGACCATCAATCCCGATTTTTTCCAGTTCCGGCTTAGTGGCGTCGACGGCAACTCCTTCCGGAAATATATCGGCTTTGATGAACTGGGGAACCAGGGCAATCCCGCTCACGACGACCGCCATTTCATCCGTCTACTGTGGTCAGAGGCCAACCTTGACGCCGATATCAGCGTGGGCTTCAAGGGAAATCCCCACATGGGATCGATCGTGCTCAACCAGTTCACGACGTCAGAGGATTTCCGCCGTTTCGGGCAGACCTTTTCGCCGGGAGATGCGGTATTTATCATCAACTCGATTTTCGGGGGTACGGGAGCCGCAGGCTTTCCCCTGTTGCTGAAGAACCTCCGGGGCAACAGCGATCTGCCCCACAGGGTGCACGTCAGGGAGGCCCCCATTGGGGGGATCACCTATCTTCCCTATTTTTCGCTGAACCGCCAGGATGAGATCAATTCCGAGACCTTCGAGGAAAAGGCAAAAATCGCCATCGATTATTATAACCGCACCATCATCAGCCAGAACAAGGTTAACGTTCTCTACATGGTGGGCAACAAGGGAAATACCAATGTCATTCCCTATGCCGTGGGCGGCAAGGAGCAGAAGAACAATGCCCATTTCCTGGAACTTGCGGGAGCTCTGGCCATCATGGACTTTTGCAGAAACACCGACCTGCATGGTGTGTCGGGGGGCGTGGCCTCCCATGGCACCCGTGTCAAGGAGTTTGGCGTCGAGAATGAGACCGACGCCATAGGCTTCGGCGACCTCAACCTCGAAGATGTCAAGACCCTCTCGGGACCGCTGACCAAATACCGGCTGTTCACGGAATACCTCGACAAGGGGTTGCCCCGGGCCCTGGGGGTTTCACGGTGGACACGCAGCAACATCAAACTGGTGCCCCGCAGCAATAACTCAGTGCTCGACAAAAGCTACTTCAACTCGGTGGAATACTCCCTCCAGGTGAAGGCTTTCAATGCTTATTTCAGCGAGTGGGTCAGGGAGATGGGCGAAAACAAGCCTGCCTTTGTGCCTTTCCGGGAGGTGACGGCCGACACGGCCCTTAATCTGGTCCGCAACACCACCCCCAAAGGCAGGGTGAGTTTCAGCACCCTCGATGCCGAGAACTGCCGGCTCATCGCCCGTGATGACCTCCGCGCACCCGCAGGAAAGAAGCACACCACGCTGATCAGGCTCTTCGGGCTTTCCACAGATAAGGTTTTGTCTGACAAAGAATTAATTATCCGTTAGATATGGCGAAAGTATTCAGATTACACGAAGGGGCGGCAGGAACCGGATGGTTCGTCAGCCAGTCGCTCACGCCGGCGCAGCTCTCTACCATTCCCACGGAAGGGAAAGAGGTGGCCACCTCCATTCCCAGTCCTTATGCCCGTATCGACCTGGTAAAGACGGCCTTCCAATGGGTGGCCCTTCATGGTTTGGAGGGGACGACGGCCCACCATAAACTGGTCTCCGATGCCCTTGATGTGGCGCAACTCTTCTACCTGTCACAAAAATATAAAAGCCGCATTGCGGTGGTGGCCTATGATCCGACGGCCCGTTTCAAAATCCTGGAGGAGGGGGGCATTGTCCGTCAGGCGCATCTGGCCGAGACCCTGCGCCTTTATTGGGAGCAGGACAGCGTGAGTCGTGAGGATCCCGGAAACCTGGTGCTCTACAATTTTGAGCGGGTGAAGCGGCTTTACCTGTTGCTGAACCGCAGTACCGGACAGGTCATCGGGGGGACTTCCCCTGCTACGATGTTTATAGCCTCTCCCGATGCCGGGATTGCTGCCGGGAGCCTCCAGCTGCGCAGTTCCGACCATGTTTTCTTTGGCGAGGCCGCCACTTCCCTGGCCCATCGGGAACCCTCCTTTGTGGAGTATCTCTTTGCCCTGGCCAGGCAACCCCGTTTTCCGCTCCTCTTCCCTGAGCTATATGCCTATCTCGAGAAGGTACGCCTGGCTCTTCCCGATCAGGAGCTTACCCGGGTGGTCACCAATCTGGAAGCCGCGGCACTCTCGCGCTACCGGCGCTGTTCCGTGGGCGCCAACCTCAATGACACCTGCGAGGTGCTGGGCATTCCCCTGGGCATCCAGGAGGAGGACGAAGAGGAGGGAGGCATCAACGAAACCAGCGATTTCACGATTGTCAGCGACTATCCCGTGGAAGGACGCCGGCCTCTGGTACTGCCCCAGGGCCGATTTCCCGGGGAGTGGACCTATACCACTCCGGGGATCCGCTGGAACGAAGCCAACGAGGTTCCCTACCGCAACGACCACCCCGGCGGGGAATCGCTTCTTCCGGTGCAGGAAGACCCCTATCCCTGGCTGTCGGCAGGGAATTTCCTGGAGGATAAAATGGTAGAGCTTCCCTATCCTGTTGATGGCAGCCGTTTTGACATGTGCGGGACCAGCCGCTGTTTCCTGCCCCTGACGCCCCTTTTCTTTCGTTATTTCAGGGCGGAGAGTGTGGCGCGTATGCTTACCCTGACCGACCTGGCCGGCGGAGGTACCGAGGCGCTTCTGGAAATCCCCGTGAAAAAGGGGAAAATTCGCTTCCGCAAGGTTTACAGCCTCCCCGACAAGGAGAAATGCGACCTTCACCTGGCCATTGTTCCCTTTGTCAGGAGTGACCGGAAAGATCTTCCCTATACCGTGGGCATCGTCGATGATGGCCGTGATGAGCCGAAATTCACGGTTCCTCTCTTTTTTGAGGAGGGAAAAACCCTCGAAGCTGGGGATCCGGTCTTCCGGAATCGCAGCAGGATGCAGCGGAGTTATTATTTCAGGGTGCCTGGCAGGTTCGATGCCCTCAGGGTGATGACTCCCCGGGGCGGGGGATGCCTGGTGCCGCGGTGGCGCACCACGGGCAGGGGATACCATGCCGTGCGCTTCGCCATCGATTTCGGAACGACCAACACCCATATCGAATACCAATACGGGAATAACGACGCCCGTGCCCTTGACATTCCCGAGAGCCAGCCCCTGTGGCAATCGCTCATTGACCCCAGCCATCCCGAAGTGACCTTCCAGGATATTGCCGACGACAAGGTCTTCGAACAGGAAATCATGCCTTACCAGCTGGTCCCCGGGGATCCTGAAAAGATCCATTTTCCCCTGCGTACCGCCCTGGCCTACAACAGGGAGCTCGATCCGGCCATCAGGCCTGAGCCTTTCCTGCATGCCAACAACTACATGCTCTATGAGAAAATCCATTTCCCGGTGTACCTCGACATCCGCACCCAGCTGAAGTGGAGCAACTATGCCGACCGGAGGGACGAAACCCTGGTGGAGAGCTACATCGGGATGCTTGTTTTACTGGTCTACTACAAAACCCTGGCTCTGGGAGGGGACCCGGCACAGACCACCATCACCTGGTTTTATCCCGTAAGCATGGACGAATATGAATTGGGCATTCTCTTCCGCACCTGGAAGAAGGCCTATAAGGCCGTATTCGGTCTGGAACCTGCGGAAACCCGGCTGAATGGCATTCCCGAGAGCATTGCCCCGTATCTCTATTACAAGTCATCGGTGATCGGCCAGAGTCTTTCGGTGGACATCGGCGGCGGGTCGACCGATATCGCCCTCTTCGATGAGAATTCCCCGCGAGCCAAGATCATCTCTTCCTTCAAGTTCGCCGGAAATGCCATCTTCGGGGATGGTTTTCCCACCGGGGAATTCCGCAATAACAGCGACCGCAACGGATTTGTGCGCAATTTCGCGGCCCGTGCCCGGGAAGCGGTGAATGGCGACCCCCTGATGCAGCCGGTACTCGAGAATATCCTCCAGAAAACCAAGGATTCCGCCGATTTCAGCAGTCTCCTCTTTGCCCTGGAGGCCGGAAGCCGCTCTACTTTCAGCTACACCCGCCTGCTGGAGAGCCATCAGCGCATGAAATTGCCCATCCTGGTCTTCTATGCCGCCCTGGCATACTATGCCGCCCAGCTTCTGCGGCGTTCCGGGGAGAAACCACCCCGTTATATCCTCCTCAGCGGCACCGCTTCCAAGACGGCAGCCATCCTCGACCCTACGGAAAAACTGGCTCAGCTGTCGGGACTCTTCACCTTTATCTTCGGAAAGGTCTTCGGCACCGAAATCCCGGCCATCCAGCTTCAGCTCTCCTCCATTCCCAAGGAGATCACCTGTAAGGGAGCTCTTAAGGTGGGCGTCGACGACAACATCACCGGCAACAACATCCGCTTCTGGATCGGAGGAACCGGTGACGGCGTGTGGAGCGCCGCCCTTGATAAGGAGAAACAAATCGTGGAAACCCCGAAATACGGAGAGGTGGGCGAAGAGATCAGGGCCATGATCGAAACTTCGGTCCGGGAGTTTTATGCCATCCTCGACGAATTTACGGGACTGGTCAACCTCGAGGGGGCCTTCAACATCGAATTGCAGGCTTATCAGGTATTCCGCACCATGCGCGAAGACCACATCCGTGAATACCTGGTTCGGGGCCTCCGGGCTTTCTTCAAAAAAGAGGAAAAACATATCGAGGAAACCCTTTTCTTCTATCCGCTGATCGGAATATTGAACAAATTATCATTTGAACTTTCCCAAACCACAGAATGATGGAATACTATTTTTATGCCGCTGTTTTTGTCCTGGGAATATTGACGATGTACTTGTTCACCAGGTTTTACAACAGGAGACTGCTCAGGGATGAGTTGCGGTATTACCGCAAGGAGCTGAAGAAGAAAAAAATGACGTGGCCTCCCGAGCTTTTTCCCTTGCTTCATATGCTGAAGCGCCACAAGGACCGCTACAAGAAGGAGGCCTCCCTCAGGGAAAAGGAGCTGGAAGATCTGACCTGGCGTATGGAAGAGCAGACGGCGAGATCGGGGGAACTGGAGCAGAAGGTCGCCACGCTGACTCGGGAAAACAAAGAGCTCAAGGCCATCGTTGAGGGACCTGATTCCGGGGGAGTGTACCGGGACAAGGGGTCCCGTGTGGTCAATCAGGCCCCGCGGGGAAGGACATTCAGCACTCCTGTCGTTCCCGCGGCTGAGCCGGAACCCGAAATACTATATTTCGGCATTCCTGACAAGCATGGCAATTTTCCTGCCGACAGGGGAGAACTCCAGTATGACAGCCGGAAGCTGTTCAAGATTGTCTTTTCCCTGGGCAGTGACCGCGGAGAGCTCCACTATATCAGCGGGGAGCTTGACATGAAGGCCATCAACAATGTCGATTATTACCTGTTGCCGGTGTGTGAGATCTCCAACATGGAAGGAAGGGGCACGGCCACCCGCGTCATCCAGGAAGAGAAGGGCGAAGTCAGGCTGACTTCGGGAAGGTGGAGCATGACGACCAGGGTCAGGGTAAAACTGTTATGACCATGCAGGGAGGAGAATCACTCTACAATACCGAGCTGATCATCATTCTGGGGGTCATTATATTCCAGCTGGTCCACACCTTCAGGGTGTACCGTCAAACCCGGGGGTTGCGGGCCATCTTTGACAAGCTGCTGCTGGTGCGGAATGGCTATGTAGCCAGGGAACACCTGGGAAATCCCGATCAGATCACCGGAAATATCATTTATCCCCAGGCAGGGGAGGAGCCACAGTCCGGCAGCGGGTTGGTCCGCATTACTCTTACCGAAACCGAGGGGAAGAATGAGATCATCCAGAGGATTAAGATGGCCGTAAACACCTATCTGCTGAACAATTACGGGGCTGCCGTGAATTTCAGCATCATCAGGGATTTGGTGGAGCGCGAGGTGGAGACCAGGGATGAGGAGATCTCCCAGGCGGTGCCGGTGCCTTTGTATCTGGGGCTGGCGGCCACCATGGTGGGGATTATCTTTGGTTTGCTGGCGATGCCCGAGGTCGACGGCAACAACTTCAGTGGGGGCATCAACAGTCTGATTGATGGGGTCAAGCTGGCCATGACGGCCAGTCTGAGCGGTCTCCTCTGCACCACGGTACTCTCCTCCTTTTTCTATAAGCGGGCGCATGCCGAGACCCTGCGCCGTAAGAATGCCCAGCTCTCTTACCTGCAGGCGAAATTGCTGCCTGAGCTCATCAGGGCCGAAGATACCGGGGTGTCGGGGTTGAAGGCCAGTCTGGACCACTTCGCACGTGAGGCCACGGGCATCGTGACCGGTGTGCAGGAGGCGGTCACACAAACAGGGCGCACCATTACCTGGCAGAATGAGATCATCGGCAGACTCGAACGCCTCGACATGACCAAGGTCTCCAAGGTCAACCTCGAGCTCTTCGACAGGCTGGAGAACAACATGGAAGCGCTGCGTCATTTTTCGCAGTACCTGGGAAGCCTGGAGGCCATCGCCACCCATCTGGGACAATTCGCCGAGCGAACGCGCCAGGTGGATATCCTGGCCGGAAAGATAGACACCACCCTGGAAGAGTCGCATGAGCTGACCCGCTTTCTCACCTCCCATTTCGAGAAGATGGAGAAGGCGGGGTCGGCAGCCCTTAGGGCCGTGGACCTCACGGAATCCCATTTCGGGGAGTCGATTGGGGCCCTTCGTGACCGTACACAAAAGAGCATCGAATCGCTGTATATGCTTTCTGACCAGACCGAAGCCACGTTGCGTGACTCCTTCGGAAAGGTGACCGACCAGCTCAGGGAGGTGACTTCGCGGCACCTCGACGAGTTCATGGCGGCATACAGCAAGGCGGTACCCCAGTTCGGACAGCTGAAGAACCTGGAATCCCTGGGGGCCCTGCGCGATATCATCGACACCCGTTCCGGGGAGATGGTCCGTCGTTTCGACGCCTCCAACCGGGCGGTGGCCGAATCAATTCAGGAACTGACGCGGTTGCTGACCGGCAGGGAGCCGGTGAAGCTTTCCCGCCGCCGCTGGTGGGAGACCGCCGAAACCCTCCTCAGGATCCTGGCATGGCTGGGCATCCTTATCGTGACCACCGGAATCATCCTCCGTCATTTCGGAATTCTGTAAGCCCTAAAGCCTTCGGACCATGCGGCGCGACAACTTTTTCTGGATCAGCTATTCCGACCTGATGACCTCCCTCTTCTTCATCATGATGGTCCTTTTTGTGGTGACCATCGGTTATCTCCAGCACCAGAAGAGCGCCACCGAAAAGCAGCTGGCAAAAATCCAGGAGTTACAGGCGGCGGTACGGCAGCTTCCTGCCGAATATTTCGAATACCAACCCCTCTACAAACGATTCCGGCTGAAGGAGCAGATCCAGTTTCCCCGCGGGGAATCTAAAATTCCTGATAAGTATCGCCATTATCTGGTCAATGTGGGCAAGTCGGTCTTCCGGCTGGTTTACCAAATGAACAGCCAGCCTGAATTTAGGGATCTCGACATCAAATACCTCATTGTCATCGAGGGGATGGCCTCCAAAGATAACTACCCCCTCAACTTCGAGCTGAGCTATAAGCGGGCGCTGTCGCTTTACAATCTTTGGCGTTCCGAGGGTATCGTCTTTGACCCGGAGTATTGCGAGGTGCAGATTTCTGGCAGCGGCACCCGGGGTATCAGGGAATATGCGGGTGAACAGGAATTCCGGAACCAGCAGTT
>CAZMMX010000027.1:0-37588 GCA_964567485.1 uncultured Prolixibacteraceae bacterium
CCCCACGCCGATTCCCACCGGATACGCCGGACAGACCTCCTACACCTTTGCCCCCAGCGGGTGCGCCGTGGAACTCACCACCTGCGTCATCCCGGCCCAGTCGGGCGTGGTGACCATCAGCTATATGATCACCTTCGAGAACGGTGAGGTCTGCGAAAAAACCATCAGGATGGAGTGCAAGGCTCCGGAGTCCTCCTGTTGCGCCCTGGCCGATTTCAAGCTGAAGACCAAATGGCCCTTCTGGAAAGTGCAGACCGGAGTTTTCCACATCACCAACCTGGATCCCACCTCACCCATCTGTTATGTCGAGATCAGCCCGTCAGCGGCGGGGAGTTTCACCACGGGAGGTTTGGTCATTGACGGGATACCCTCGTCGGCATCCTGGACGCCGATGCGGATTCCGGCTTCGGGAAATCTCACCCCCGGCGCAGTCCACACGATTGACTTCAGCCTAACGGCTTCCGGCTACAAGGGAGTGATCACCGTATGCGTGGTCAAGTGCGACGGCACCAAATGCTGCTTTGAATTCAAATGGAATTCCAAAGTGATCGATCCCATTGGGGTCGACGTGGAGATCAATCCCGATAAGACGACTCTGGCGGCTGTGAGCATCACTCCGGTTATACGGGGTAACGTAGACGGAAAAGTCAGATATCTCTCTTTCGGGTTGGCCGATGAAGAGGAAGCGGCAAAACCGGAATTTGGCTTCTGGGCGATATCGGCGGCCCCTATGGGCGACGAGGAGTACCCGGCCGGACTGGCCACGACGGCCAATGCCTGGATGGGAAAACACCATGCTTTCTTTGAGCTGGCTCCGGCCAAAAGCACCACGGAACCCCTGGGGTATTTCAACCTGGTCTTCGCCCCGAAGCTGCCCCAACTGGGCCTCACCCTATTTGATGAAGAGGGGAACATCCTTTACTCGGGCAGCATTAAGGTCAATCCCTCCGACACGGTGACCGGCATTGTAGGGCCCGACGGGAAGGGCGTCACCGGGAATATGTTCGAATTCATCAACCTGTACCCTAATCCGAGCGGAGGGTCCTTCCGGATCACCTATGCCACGGGCACGCCCCGGGAGGTGGAAATCAGGGTGGTGACGGCCACAGGACAGCTTATCCTGAGCCAGATGAGCCCGGAAAGGAGATCAGGAATCTACGAAGTGGAATTGTCACCCGCCCGGTTAAGCCCCGGTTTGTATAAAGTTGTCCTTCAGTCGGAGGGAAGAGTTCTCAGCAAATCTCTCATCATAAAATAACGAAAAAACAAAACCGGAGTTGCTCCAATGATTGGAAGCAACCCCGGTTTTTCTATACGACAGATTTGTCGGGGTATAAATCAGGAATGATTATTGGGCATAATAGGGAAGGCTGATGAAGTCGTAAGCGGTCTCCCAGCCGGGATTTTGCTCGAGGACGCCTTCGGAGAGGGTGACCTGGGCATCGGGGATTTTCCAGAATCCGCCGCCTGTTTGGTTATAGCGTTCCATAAAATCAAATTTCCCGAAGGTGAAGGTTCCTTTGACACCACGGTTGGTGATGGCGACACCTTCCTGATTATTGACGATCTGCTGAACGTCACCCCAACGGCGGAGGTCGTTCCAGCGGAGTCCCTCAAAGCAGAGTTCATAGCGGCGCTCCTTCTTAAGAGCCTGCAGAGAATAGCTGCCATAAGGAGGCAGTTGGGCCCTTTCGCGCACCTTGTTCATATAGGTGGGGGTTTCGGTGAGCTCAGAATGCATCAGATAGACATCGGCCATGCGAATCAGGATGAGGTCGGAGGTGAGACCCTGCTGGCGGTTGTTGAGCCCGCCATAGAAGTACGCAAAGGAGAGGATAAGGGCATCTCCCTCATAGGCGCCCACACCCAGGTATTTCTTGGCCCACAGGCGGGTTTTCTCGACTTCCTTGGTTTTATCACCCGGATAGTTGGGAATTTCCTCTGCTTCGCTGCAGATGGAACCGCGCAGACGGTAGTCGCCGGCATAGTCGGGATCGGCTGACCAATCGTCCCACAGTTTGGTGCTTACCGGACCGTTGGAATAGCCCTGGGGGATCCAGGGGAAGTTGGAGGCCCCGGACTTTCTCATTCCGAAGTATTCGACGATGCGGTTAAAGTATCCTTCGGCTCCGGTGTTGGAGAATTTAATAGCGAAAATGGTTTCCTTACAGCCGTCGCCTTCCCATGCCAGGTTGTTATCTTTGGCATACTGGTAGTGGGTGGCGGTATAGGGGTTGCTATAGGGCCATATGTTGCGCTGGTCGCTGACCAGAGCATGGCCGCTGTTTTGGATGCAGTCTTCGAGCCAGGCGATGACTTCCTGTTTGGAGACGGATCCGCCGTCGGCCAGAGGAAGGGAAGCTTTATTGTAGAACCCGGTATAGAAGAGGTATACCCTGGACATGAGGGCTTCGGCCGCCCATTTGGAGGCATGTCCCGGGCCGTAGTTGGGAAACGGCGAAGCGGGGAAGAAGGCAATGGCCTGTTTAAGATCACTGGCGATTTGGGCATAGATATCGTCAGCCGGTGATTTTGGCAGGTTCTGGGGGTCGATTTGGAGGACCAGGGGAACCTGACCAAAGGCCTGTACCAGGTCGAAATAGAACAGTGCCCGCAGGAAATGGGCTTCGGCCAGCAGCTGTTCCCGTTTGCCGGTGGTGACCCATTCTGTGACGTTATCCATGGTTTCGATAGCCATGTTGGCACGGAAGATGCCCGCATAGCGGTCTTTCCACATGTCCTGGAAGAAACTCACCCCTGGGTTAAGGAGCCGGTCGAGCGATTGAGAACCGCGGTTGCTGGTGCTGCCTCCCCCTAAACGGTCGTCACCCGACAATTCACTCATGAAGAAAGGGTGCTGTTCGGGATCAAGGATCAGATCGTTCATGGTGGCATAGATGCCGGTGATCATCTGCTCGGCGTCGTCCTGGGTGGCTGGGAAGTTGGAGGTATTCTTTTTGACGTAGCTTTCCGTATCGAGGAAGCTTTCGCATCCTGAAAAAAGGAATAGGGCGGCAAGGATATAAATTATTCTTTTCATCTCTTACTGTTCTTTAAAAGTTAAAACTTAAGATTGACACCCATGAGGAAAGTCCGGGAGCCCGGGTAGTATCCGTTGTCGATACCCGAGGCCCAGTTGTAGCCGGCACCGTAGCCCACTTCGGGGTCCATTCCGGAGTAGCCTGTAAGGGTCAGAAGGTTCTGGGCGGTGACGTATACCCTGAGTTGGGAAACCGGGAGTTTGCTCCAGGCGTTTTTGACGTTGTATCCCAGGGTAACGTTGGAGAGCTTCACGTAATCGGCATCCTCGACATAGATGTCGGAAATATCGACGAAGTTGGGATGTTTTCCGTAAGCCAGGGAAGGATAGCGATTGGTGCTGCCCTCGCCGGTCCAGTATTTGGTGTAGACGTCGGTGGTGTAGTTATCGTTGGGCGTATCGGAATAGGAGCGGTACATCTTCATGACCTGCTGTCCAAAGGCGCCGTAGGCAGTGAGGGAAAGGTCGAGGCCTTTCCAGGCGAAGTTGAGCGAAAAGCTCCCGGTGTAGTCAGGATGGGGATTTCCGATATAGGTTTTGTCGTTTTCGTCGATTTTAGTATTACCGTCGGTATTCTGGAAGATGAGATCACCGGGTTTCGGGGTGCCCTGTTTGGTGACGCCGCCGTTGGCCAGGAATTCATCGATCTGGGCCTGGTTCTGGAAGACCCCGAGGGTTTTGTAGCCCCAGAAGTAACCCATGGGATAGCCTACTTCTACGCGGAAGGACTCGGTGGTATTCTCGGCAATAATGGCTTCAGGACCGTGGATGATTCCCTCCTCGTTGGAAATGGCGAGTACCTTGTTTTGGTTATGGGCCATATTGAGGGCGAGGCCGTAGGTGAATTCTTTACCGATTTTGTCGTCCCAGGTGAAGGCCAGTTCAGCGCCGCGGTTTTCTACGTCGCCGCCGTTGATAAAGGGAGCGCCGGTACCATAGGAGGCCAGGGTCGGGGCGACCACGAGCCAGTCGATGGTTTTCTTAACGTACCAGTCGAAGTTGACCCCCAGGCGGGAGGCGAAGAGACGGGCGTCAAAACCCAGGTCGAGCTGTTCCGAGGTTTCCCAGGTCACGTTCTTGTTGGGCAGGATGTCGGCGTAAGCCCCGGTGGCGGGCAGGTTTTTATCGTCATAGAAATAGGCGTTGGTATTGAAGGCGATGGTGGCCAGGTACTGGAAGTTGTCGATGTTGCAGTTCCCGTTCTGTCCCCAGCTTCCGCGAAGTTTCAGAAAATCGAGCGCCGGGATTACCTCTTCCATAAACGGTTCCTGGGTGATGACCCACCCCGCCGACACCGAGGGGAAGTAACCCCACCGGTTTCCGCGGGCGAAATTGGAGGAACCATCGGCGCGCATCACCACCGAAGCCATGTATTTCTCCATGTAGTTGTAGTTCATTCGTCCGAAGAAGGAGGCGAGACGGCCGGCATCGGAAGGTGCCCCCTCAATGGTGGTGTTGGTGTTATCGAGGCCCTGTGAGTTGTCAATGTAGGCGTGGTCGTAAGATCCGGGGAAGAGGGAGTTGGAATTCTTGATAGAGAGTCCTTCACCGTAGCCCCATTTCTCGACCGACTGTCCCAGGAGCAGGTCTACTGCGTGGTTCCCCAGCTTTTTGGTATAGTTCAGGGTGTTTTCCCAGGTCCAGTTGGTGTTCCATGACTGTCCCTGTGTGATGTCGTCGGTTTCGTTTGAGGTGCGGGATGAAAGGACATATTTGGGAACGTAGTAACGGTAGGAATTCTGGTAGTAGTCGTAGCCCAGGCTGCTCTTGAAGAGAAGATCTTTCACCGGGGAGATTTCCAGGAAGACGTTTGACTGGAGCCGGTTGGTGATGGAGTTACGGTTTTTGCGGGTGAAGTCGAGCTGAGCCAGCGGGTTAACGTTGCCCTGGTCAAAATTCCATCCGTCGGCCACCATGTTGTCGTAGAGGTAATAGCTGCCGTCGGTGTTGTAGACGGGTTGCAGTGGGTTTGCTTTCAACAGGTTACGGACGTTATTGCTGTACATGGCGCCGATGCTGACCCCTGATTTGCTGTAATTCGAGAAGATGAGGTTTTCACCGAATTTGATGATGTCGCGGCCGTTCTTCTTCAGGAGCGAGTGGTCGGAGTTGATACGTGCGGTATAGCGGTCGTAGTAAGGAGTGGCGGGGTAGCCGATGGTTCCCTCCTGCATCAGGTAAGAGAAGCCCATGGCGAAGCGCGACTGTTCGGAACCACCGGTAAGGTTGACGGCGTGGCTGGTGATGGGGGCGTTCTTGTTGGTCCCCTCTTCGAGCCAGTTGGTCCCCGCCCAGGTACCGTTATTGATGGAGGTCAGCATGGCCGCAGGAAGCTCCTCCTCCCACTTGTACAGGAGGCTTCCCGAAGGATCCTGGGTCATGAGCACCTGATTGATAACTTCCATGTACTGTTTGGCATTCAGAGGGGTGACGCCGTTGGTCATGGGATTCTGGATACCGTAGTAAACATCATAGGTGGTTTTCAGTTTGCCGGCCTTGCCGCGTTTGGTGGTGACCAGAACGACGCCGTTGGCAGCCCTGGCGCCATAGATGGCTGCCGAGGCCGCATCCTTGAGGATGTCGATAGATTCAATGTCGCCGGGATTCAGGGAGTTGATGGAACCACCAGCCACCCCGTCGATCACATACAGAGGAGCCGAATTGCCCGTAGTTCCCAAACCACGAATGTTGATATTGTAACCTTCACCGACCTGCCCGGAACTTTGGGTGATGTAAACCCCCGGGGACTGGCTCTGAAGAGCACCCAGCACGCTGGAAGAGTTGAGTTTCTCAATATTTTCTCCTTTGACCTGGAGGGTGGCGCCGGTAACCAGTTTTTTCTTCTGGATGCCGTAACCCACGACGACCACTTCATCGACACCAATGAACTCCTCCTCCAAAACGACACTGACCGTGGTCTGGTTACCCACCAGAATTTCCAGGGTTTTCATGCCCACGAAGGAGAAGACCAGGGTGGCATCAGGGGAGACATTGGCCATGGAGAAGATCCCATCGGTATTGGTGACGGTACCGGTGGTGGTCCCCTTTATGGATACTGCCACGCCGGGAAGGGCACCTCCGGAAGTGTCGGTCACCTTGCCGGTGAGCACCGCGGGTTGTTGTTGAGCGGTGAGGGATTCCATATGTGCGGTAGTCAGCACGATCTGGCGGTTCATGACCATGTAATTCACATTGGTGCCGGTGAAGAGTTCAGAAAGGACATCTTCGATGGGTTTGTTTTTGACTTCCAGGTCAACGCGGCGTTCCACATCGACGAGCTTCTGGTTAAAGAGGAAATAAAATTCCGATTTTTGTTCAATTTCCTGAAGGACGTCGATCACGCGGGTGTCCTTGAGGTCCAGAGAGAGACGGGTCACCTGGGAATAACTGTCAAGTGCCCACCCCTGGGCGGTCATAAGTAATAGGAAAAACAAGCTTAAGCGCATAATTCTGCAAGTTTTAGTCAAACACGGAAAAGGGTCCGTGTACCGAATCCACTTTTTTTTCATACATTTGAACATTAAGTAGTTAATAAATATTGGTTAAGTAGCTGCTTATGGTTTACAGGAGGGTGTTGCACCACTCTCCTGTTTTTTTATTTGAACTGTTTCATTTTCTTCGGGTTAAGGCGGAGGGTGATCTTCCGTTTCGGAAAGGTGCCGTCATCGAGGGGGAGCCTTTCCTTCTCCTCGTAGAGGATGGGTGTGGTGATAGCCAGCAGTTTAAGGACTTCGTCGAGTTGTTCGTCCTGGAAGGTGGCATAGAAGGTATAGTCGAGGAGCCTGCGGTCGGTGATGATGATATCGGCGTTATACCAGCGGCTGAGGCGCTGGGCGACCTGCCCCATCTCCTCGTTTCTGAAGACGAGTTTTCCCTCGGTCCAGCCCGTGTATTGCGAGGCGATGACCTCGCTACGGGTGCAGGAGCCGTCGCTGAGGTCCATTTTTAGTTTCTGGTTGGCCTGCATGGTAGTGATGGCATGGCCGGCGGCATGACTGACTTCCAGGTTTCCCGACTGGAGGATGACCTCTTCAGTGGTTTCCCCGGGATAGGAGATGACGTTGAAGGCGGTGCCGGTGACCTTGATGGCCAGATGGGGCGTGTTGACCGTAAAGGGGAACTTTTTGTCCTCCTTCACCTGGAAAAACGCTTCACCGGAGAGGGTGACCGTACGGTTTTTGGAAAAGTCAAGGCTATACCCGAGGTGAGATCCACTGTTGAGATGGCCGGTGGTACCGTCGGGGAGGGTGAAGCGGGTGCGCACCCCGTCGGGGCATTCGATTTCGGCAAAACCTGCAGAAGAGAGGGAACGGTCCCCTGAGAAATAAAACCAGGCCAGCGATCCCATCAGCAGGGGAAGAAAGAGAATGGCGGCCACGCGTTGGAGGGTGGTAAAAAACCTGAATTTCTTCCGGGCTTGCCGTTCTTCGGTCATGATTTTGTGCTGGATGCGGGAGAGGAGAAGCTCTACATCGGCATCGGGAAGGATTTCTTTGCCCTGTTCCGACCAGTGGGTCGCCATTAACTGCCTGAGTTCAGCTTCACGGGCAGGATCAGAGACCATATCCATGACGGCGAGGTAGTCTTTCCGGGAATAGTGGCCCCGGAAGAACCTTTTCAGCGGGTGGTCAGCCTGTTCCATGGATCAACGGCACATTAAGATAAACCCTTGAGGTGCGGAAGGAAGGCTTCCCAGAGCATCAAAAAGCAGGTTCGGCATCATAGGACAAGTGGTTTTAGGTTTGTCTGCTTAACTATATAGGGACGGGAAGGGCAAAACCCTTAGCCGGAAATGAAAAAAAAAGAGAAATTTCAGAAGGCACATGATGAAACCGCAAGATCTGGGATCTGTGAAGATTCCGGAGCGCCCCTCAGAAGCCGGTCGTTGCCAGGAAACAGGATGGTTCCGGAAAACCATCAGGGATTTTTCCGGATCACTAACCCGGACTTTACTTAACCTCTTTCATTGCTTTTCCATGAGGGGGGAGGTCAGAGAGAAATAGGCAGAAGAAGAGCATGGCGGCAGCGTGGTCGCTGTTGAGGCATGCTTTGATGTGCTTCAGGGCTTCGGTGAGGTGGTGTTCTACGGTTTTGGGGGAAAGACCCAGATTTTCGGCGATGTCGGCCACAGCCATTCCTGCGGAACGGCGCATGAGAAGGACTTCCTTCTGCCGTGGTGGCAGCCTGTCGATCGATTTTTGAACCAGCTCAAGCAGGGAGTGGTAGTCGGCGCGCTCATTCATCTCATCGGTAAAGGTGACCACTTCAGTGGAAATATCGGCGAGATAACGGCGTTCCAGGCTGGTTTTCCGGAAGCGCTCCATGATCTGCCGGTAGGCAATCTTGAAAAGATAGGCATTGAAGGAGAGATCTGGATCAAGGGACGCCCGGAGGTGCCAGATCTTGAGAAAGACCTCCTGGACGATCTCTTCGGCGTCGGGTTTGGACTTTAGGTATCCGAGGGAAAAGTGATAGAGCCGTTTTCCATACATATGGAAAAGCTCCTCAAAAGCCAGGGCATCCCCCCTCTTCAGGTTTTTGACCCATTGGTACTCCAATTGACGAACTTTACCACTCATAAAACAAAACAGGGATCTGCAAGCGTAATAACCCGGGACTGATTGTCGGCAGAGACGGTTCCCCGGAAAAGCCGCAATATAGTAAATTCGTCAGAGAAGGCAGCAGGGTTTAGGTTATGAATTCTGCTGTGCGAGCGGTGAAAAGAGAAAACACCAGAGCAAACCTCAAGGGACCAGGATTCCCCGCGAACAGGCCGGTGCTGAATCTTTGATGTCAGCATTTCATTCCGGAAGGAGAATGTAAAAAATCCCGTTTTTCTCCCAAATTGAGGGTTATCTTTGTACAAAGGTCAGAATATGAAGATACTGGTGGTAGAAGATCATCCCGGGTTGCTGTCGGCAATCGGGGAAGCGCTGGAGGAGGAGAAGTTTCTTGTTGAACGGGCCGCGGATTTTCCCGCGGCAGAGGAGAAAATACATTTATACCGGTACGATCTCATCATTGTCGACATCAATCTTCCGGGGGGGTCGGGACTGGAGATCATCAGGGCGGTGAAGCGGCTGGGCGGGGAGACGGGGATCATCGTGGTGTCGGCACGTAACTCTCTCGACCACAAAATTGAAGGACTGGAGCTGGGCGCCGATGATTACGTGACCAAGCCCTTTGACATGGCCGAGTTGGTGGCCCGTGTGAAGGCGCTGGTGCGCCGTCGCAGTTTCGGGGGCCAATCGGCGGTCACCCAGGGCGACCTCTCCATCGACACCCAAACACGGGAAGTGACAGCCGCCGGCAGGAAAATCGATCTTACCCGCAGCGAATACGACATCCTGCTTTTTCTTTTCTCGAATGCCGGAAGAGTCATCTCGCGTGAATCGCTGGCTGAGCACATCTGGGGCGACCACATGGACCTGGCCGACTCTTTTGATTTCATTTACTCGCATATCAAGAACCTGCGTAAGAAAATCACCACCACAGGGGCCGCCGATCCCATCAGGGCGGTATATGGCATTGGCTATAAATTCGAAACCTCCCGGGAATCATGAAACTCTTCAGACGGACCTTTGTTTCGCTCTCCTATCTGATTTTACCGCTTTTCATCGTGGGGAGCGCCATCATCTATTTCACCTTCAGGTATGTGATCTATGAGGAGGCCGACGAGTTCCTCACCTACGAGATGGAGCGGTTGGTGGCGTATCATAAGGAGCACCAGGACCTTCCCGAATACCACCGGGTGGCGGAGATCATTACGGGGCAGAGGGTGGAGAAGCCCTATTTCAAGGATACAATGATTTTGGAGCCCAGCGACAATGAGATGGTTCCCCACCGGGAATTGGTGTTCAGCATTCACCACAAGGGGGAGGATTTCACGATCGTGTTGCGTCATCTTATCCCCGGAAAGGACGACCTTCTGGAAGGGACTCTGCTCATCACCGCCGGGGTAATGCTGCTGATAGTGGCTGCACTGGTATTGATGGTGGGATATCTGTCGGGGAGAATCTGGAAGCCTTTTTACCAGACGGTCAGGTTGCTGTCGGGGCACCGCATTGGCCAGCCACCGCCCGCGTTTCCGGAGACGGACATAGAAGAGTTCAGCTCCCTGAACCAAACGGTGGCGGGACTGCTCCGGAAGATGAACGGAGACTACCAGCGAACACGCGATTTCAATGCCAATGCCTCACATGAGTTACAGACCCACCTGGCCCTCATCAGGGCCAATGCCGAACAGCTGCTGAACCAGTCGCCCAACGATTCCTCGTTTCCGGAGAAGCTGAGAAATATCCAGAATGCGACCATCAAGTTGTCGGGGGTTCAGAAGTCGCTGTTGCTGCTGAGCCGCATCGGCAACCAAGAGTTCAGCAATGCCGTGGATCTGGAGTTGTCAGACTACCTCAGGCTGTCGCTGGAGCTGTTCCGTGAGGCCATGGAAATCAGGGGGATCAGGCTGATCACCCGGGTGGAGGCGTGTCCCTTAAGGATGGACCCCGGATTGGCGGAGATCCTGGTCACCAACCTGGTCAAGAATGCCGTCAAACATAATGTGGAAGGGGGATTCATTGAGGTGGCCCTGAGCCGCCGGGAACTGGTGATCGCCAACAGCGGGCACCCGTTTGAAGGGGATCCCTCCGGACTGATGGAACGGTTTGTGAAGGGGACCCACGGAAACATGGGGATCGGACTGGCCATCGTCAAGCAGATCTGCGACCTCCACCAGATGGAAATCACCTACACCATTACCGAAAAAACGCGCCACACCCTGAAAATTTCCTTTCCGGAGGTCTAAACTCCAGATTTCCTCCAGAATCGCCCCCTACTTTTGTCCCATCGGAACTTCAGAATAGCGGAAGTTCCATGGGAGCGAGCCTGAAAATCCCTTAAAGAGTAAGGCATTCAGAAAACAGAAAACTATGAAAAAGTTATTTGTATTTGTTGCGGCGATTTTCACCCTGTCGTTGGTGAGTTGTGAGAAAGAGACGCTGGTCCCCGAGACGGAACTTCCGAAGGAGATCACCGCTTACATCCAGGAGCATTTCCGTGAAACAGCGGTGGTGCAGTCGGTAAAGGAGACCGAACTGGCCGACAAAAACTGGGAGGTCTACCTCGAAGGGGGTGTCTTGCTGAAGTTCAACAAGAGCAGGAAGATCACCGACATCGAGAGCATGACCGCGTTGCCTGAAAGTGTGGTGCCTCAGAAAATCAGGGAGGTTGTGGCCACGAAATACCCTGATAACTTCATCAGGGGTTGGGAACTCGACGACCGGAACCAGCAGGTGGAACTGGACAACGGCATGGAGCTGGTGTTCAACATGGGAGACGACTTCCTCAGAATCGATCTTTGACGCGATAAAACGGGACAAACCCTGGGCACAGGTTGGCCTGGGGTTTGTCCCCGGTTCTTTTTCGCACATAAAGAGGAAGTTGAACAATTTATAAAAAATGAAAGAGCCATGAAAACTGTATGGTATATTTTTTTAGCCGGGCTGTTGCTGATGATTCCCGGCATTTCTAGGGGGCAGTACACCGGTCCCGGGTCAACGGGGAAGGTATACACCGTGAAAGAAATTCGTGAGAAAGCGGCGAAGCTTGACAAATCGGATGAGGTGGTGACCCTGAAGGGATACATTGTGAAGCAGCTCAACAGCGACACATACCAGTTCAGGGATTCCACCGGTGAGATCAAGGTGGAAATCAAGAAGAAGGATATGCCGGCCACGCCCTTCAACGACAAAACCGAGTTGCTGATCACCGGGGAAGTCGATTTCGACCTGCTGGAAGGGACCGAAGTGGAAGCCGATAAGGTGGAGTTTGTTAAGAAGCAGGAGTGAGAGGCCTTTTCTCAAAGCAGGCCAACCAGGAGACCAACTCCTCCCTTGAATGCATTACTGAAGATATACCGCCAGGGGGTTTTGGGGGTTGGTTCCTATATGGAGAACTTAACAGGTAACCTTTGGTCAGTGAGATAAATGGGTGGTGTATTGGAAGGCTCCATTTTCTGTGCGTATCCAGGTGGTGAAGCCCCGTTGTCCTTCCTGCAGTTCGATGATGCGGGCCCCCTTGTCCAGGTCGCCGTAGTTGCTGAACCCTGTTTTCTGACCGTAGGCCAGGGCTACTCCCTTATGGACTCCGACGAAGTTGTTGACATGGTCATGGCCCACAAAGGTGCCCATGATATCCTTCATTTCGACGATGGAAGCCAGAAGTCCGGTATTTATTTTCGGGGCGCAAACCTCTTCTTGCGCCACTCCGGCGAAATTCTTTCCTGCCGCCACTTCGGCGTATTCAGGCAGGGGGATATGGAAGAAGGCCAGTGCGGGAAGGGGATTTCCGTGGTTACGGACCGTGTAGTGACGGCTCTGTTCCCTGTACCAGGCGATTTGGTCGAACTTGATCCAGTCGTAATAACTGGCAGCCGTATCGGCGGCATAGGCCTGGGAGTCGAGGAAATAAAGGAGAGCAGACGGCATGCCTGTTTGGTTGGAGGAGGGAGTGACTGTGGGTTGGCCTGTGGCCTTGCTTAAGGTTTCTTTGCCTGAAGATGAGCCGGTTGAAGACGTCAGGGAAATGGAAGGAGCCCCCTTATGGTGGATTTCCAGGATGTAATTCCCCACTCCGGAGAGGGAGGCGGGTCCCCGGCTGCCCACGAATCCCGGAAGAGTGGTAAGATACCGGAAGATCTCCTCCCGGGACCATTCCGCCTCACCGTCATGATTTCCGAGGACCACGGCCACAGGGATGTACGCCTCTGAGAAGAGGGCCATGACCGCCTTCCATCCGGCTTCCTGGGGGGCGATGACAATATCGCCGGTGAGTACAGCGAGATGGGGGTGTTCCGTTTCCAGCACGTGGCGGATTACCCTTTCGGCAGCAGCGCATTTCTCAGGTTCGCTGCCCGTATAGTGGATATCGGTGAACTGGGCGATTCTGAATTTCCCGCCAGCGTCAAACTGTAAGTGAACGCCCTCAGGTTGAACTGGATTATGGTCCTGGGGCAACTTCCCACCCCGACAGGCCATGAGTAACGTCAATGTCGCGAAAATGAGAATGAATAACCGTAACCGCGGGAACCGATTGAGTTTTCCGGTCAAACTGAACGTAAATATCCCCCAACTGACCTCTTCATCCTTCTCTCTGACTCTAGAGAGAGATATGGACTCTTTTTGTTTAGACAATTCCGTTGACATACCACAACTTATAACCGCGGAACCTTTTCAGGCGGGAAGTCCAAAAGTAGGAAAATCTTTCCAAAGATGAAAAATGATATCAGGAATGGGAGGCCTCGGTGTCCCCCTGAAGGTCAGGGGCATTCAGAAAGTCAAACAGGTTTTCATCAGCCTGGAGGTTGAGTTTTTTCCGAAGGCGTGACCGGCTGATGTAGGAACTGGAAGGCTGAATGTTCAGGATATCAGCAATCTCCTTGGAGTTAAGTCCGATTTTCAGGTAAGCGCACAAGCGCAAGTCGTGGTTCGACAACGCAGGGAACCTCTCCTTCAGTTTCCTGAAAAAATCCTGATGCAACTCATCCATCTGAATTTCAAATGTTTTGTCATCCACATTCAAATAAGAAGCCAGAATTCTCTGCATCTCAGAAAGCCTTTGCTTTGAAAGGGAGGGATTTTTCATCGCCTTTTCACAATGCTCCTTCAGGTTAAGGATCAGCCGGTTTTTCTCTTCATTATCCCTGGCTTTATTGGCCAGTTCGATGGTTTTATGTTTCATCTGTTGCCTCAGCTGTTCATTCTCCAGCTCAAGTTTTTCCTGGTTTAAACGCACAATCTCCTGCCGGTGTTTGAACGCACGCTCACGCATGCTCCTTTTCTCCCTGATGAGCCATTCTTTTCTTTGCCGTTGCAGGGATCTCTTCTGCCAAGAATGGATAAGCCACAGGGTTAGCAGCAGAAATAGCAGATACAGCAGCAAGGCGTACCAGGAGCGGTACCAGGGTGCTGCCACCCGGAAGGGGATGGTCACACTCTCCGACAAAACGCCATGAAGCTTCGCCTGAACCCGGAACAGGTGTTTCCCGGGACTGAGACCCGAGACATCAAAGGAGTTTTCAGTCTCCCAAGGGCTCCAGGCCTCCTGACCGTCCAACAGGTATCGGTAATGGACATTATCCTGATTGGCCACAACATATTCGATGCGGAGATTATTGTAAGGAAAAGGCACTTTGGTTCCCGGATGCACCAACATTCTTCTATGAAACCTGAAGGCTTCCATTTTCCGCAAGGTCAGAATAGGCCGGGGGGTGGCGAAGGCTTCGTTGTACTTCAGATAACGGAGAGCAAAACCATTGTACACCGGAAAAAACTCATATTCCGGATTCAAAGTAACAGGTTGGTAAATCCCCGAAAGAAGTCCCTTCACTTCCGGTTCTGCCCCGGAGAGATCCTCCTGTAGAAATTGAGAGCTGCCCGGTTGATATACATACCGGAAGGTATCGGTCAACACCTGTAGTTCTGTGCCTTCCTTGTGCAAATAGGGGTGATTTCCCTTAAACGTCTCTTCCGGAAATATCAGTCTCTCCTCCGGTTCCAGGTCGTCGTTCAGGGTTGCCCTGATCATCCCGAAGTTGGGAATATTGACCCAAAGGATATTCTCTTTTTCGATGAGCATTTGGTTGCAGGAACCCCGGATGAGCCCCATTTTTTTAATGAAAGTCCATTGGTACTCCTTCTTCCTGAAAACCGAAATGCCATTGTAGTTGCCAGTCAGGAGGGCATCTTTAAAAGGGAGGATGGTCCAAACCCCTTCCTGGCCGTTCACTTTTTCCACCCCATTTTCCCCGACCAGGAAAAGCCCTTTGTCATGTCCCATAAAAACCTCATCATCTGACTCCTGCAAGGTCCACACCTGTCCTTCGGTGCCGGGGACGATGTTAACCCTGAAATATTCAAGGTTACTGTTCAGTTCGTCCCACCGGGAATGATAGAGGCCCTGGTTGGTCCCCAGGAAAAACTGGTTATTTTTGAGCAAGGCGGTGTAGCCGGTGCCGAAATCGCCGCGGTAATCAAAGAAATAAGTGTATTTGTTCAACAGGTTGAGGGAGGAGACCCCATAATCCATTCCCAGCCAAAGCTTTCCGCTGCGGCTAAAATGAACGGCCAGCACGGTATTGCTGGGCAACCCCTTTTGCTTATTGACGTGATGGACGATTTCGCCGTCGGTACCGGCGATGTAAAGTCCTTTGAGGACGGTGCCGAAAGCGACATAATTATCGCCGATGTTTTCAAAGCAAAAGACTTTGGCCGCCTGTAGCTGGTCGGAAAGGGCGCTTTCAAGCCGGGAAAATGTTCCCTCCACATATTGATACAATCCTGCATTTCGTGTAACCACCACCAATCCGCGGCTGTTCTCATAAATTCCTGAGATTTCCAACCTGAGGCCGGCAGGGTATTCAAAGACCTTTCGCAGCGTGAAATCATCAAAAACGAATAAACCAAGGGTTTCGTCGGCGAAATAAAGAGAATCCCTATACCGGAAATGGCCCGTAAATCGGGAGGGCGCCGGAATTTTCACGAGCTGGTCGCTGGTCTGCAGGTAGATATTCCGGGATGAGACAAAAACTATGTTCTCCCCGATCTGGGTGAGGTGCCAGAATTCCTCGCTGATCTCCTGCGGCACCTCCCTGAAGGGATACAAGGATGCGTATATAAAATCCTGGGTTTTACTTTTCTTCCAGACCCCGAAGTCGAGGTCAGAGCCGGTATAAATCAAAGAATCATTAACCACCAGCACCGACCGGATAAACCCGTTGCTGCCCTTGTAGCTCTTCCAGGTAGTGCCGTCAAATTCCAGCAATCCCTCGTCAGCAGCCATGTATACGATTCCATTGGGGGCTGTTTGAATATCCCAGATTTTCCCCTTGTCTTGATAATGCGATGGGGTGTAGTTATCAAGCCAGGATACACCCTTCTCAGGCAACGTTTGCGAAAACACAAACAGACCCGAAAACAAAAAAATAAGAGAGGATATTATTTTTCTCAATGGTTCGATCAAGAATGAATTTCCATGCAATTTAGAAAAAAATCGGATAGGAAATCCAGAGTAAGGGAGATCAAATAAGGGAGACTGATTCAGAAATATAGATCAGCCTCCCCTCTTGGTTTGAGATTAAAACCTGTTACTGTACCAGGAGTTTATGGGTTTGGACCCTACCTTCGTGTGGTTGCATTCTCATAAGGTAAACGCCGGGCATCAAACCCTGCGTGGTAACAGAGCTGATGTTGCGCTCTGAACGGATCATCCTGCCGGTAATGTCCAACAGATCCAGTTGCCTGATTTCAGTTTCCAACCTGACGGAGAACCCCATTTTGACAGGATTGGGATAAAAATGGAGGGTATTCCTACCGGTGAGTGGTGCAGAAGTATTAACCTTATAGAAATAGAGGTTGTCGAGGAAAAGGAGGGGTGTCCCATCGCCGCCATCGAACTTGAACTGAATCACATCGGCCAGGTTCACTCCGTCAAAGGTGGAGATGGGAATGTCATAACTCTTCCACTGTCCGGGAGTAATGGGCAGGGCATACGCCTTTTCTACGGGGCCGGTGCTGATGCAGAAGATATTGACGGCAGCGGCGTTGGCCGTCCACATGTCAAGATGGAGGAATTCCATGGCCGACACGTTGAGGGGTGTGGCAAACTGGGTGCCCTGGTAGTTGAAACCGGCGTATTTCAGAGTAGGGTTTCCTTCAATCTCGATGGTGGAAACCAGGGTGGACTGCCCCCATCCGGGGTTGAAGTCGGTGCCAGCCACGTTGGGGTAGGCCCCGCTGAAAACAGAGAGCACATCGCTGGCAGTACGGGCGGGGGGAACCGGAGCAGCCGTGGTGGGAGCATCCGTGGCAGCCTCCGCCGGGTGGAAGGAGATGCTATCAAAATAGACGATGTTGTCCTGGTCCCTGCCCTCTAAATCAAAATCAGGAAAGATGACGATTCTGCCCAGGATCCCGTTCCCTTCAGGAGGGTTGATAAAACTGGAGAAGTCAAAGGTCAGCTCCTCCCATTGGTTGGTTTTGGTGTTGGCCACCTTCCGTTCACCCTGCGACCAGCCGGTCTCGGTGTCGAATTTGATGCCCACATCGCTGATGACCGATTTCCAGACCATAATTTTGACGATCCGGTTAGAGTCTTTCCACTGGAAGGTGCCCAGGTCAACCCCCTGAAGGGACTCACAGCCCGCCCAGGGTTGCCCCGTCTTTTTCGCGGTAAATTTAGCCACGGTGGCAGAGGTGTTAATGCCTGTCTTGTCGGGATTGGCGATGATTTCCAGGGCGGGATTGGTGTCGTTCTCAAAAACGTTCCAGGTCCAGCTCCCTCCCTGCCCTCCGGCTTCAAAAGTGATCGGTGCCTTTTGTGCAAAAGCTGCCGACGCGAAGAGCAGTAATAAGAAAAAAGTAAAGTTTCTCATAATCATTCATTTTTGTTTAATAAGTGGTATATGCATTTTCTGCTTCAACAGAGAGAATCCCCACATCAGTCCGGGTGACGGACCGCCATTTTGGGTGTTCTGTCCATAAAATACAAACCCCAGTGTTTTTCGGGTTCCAGGGGTTCTTCAGAGCCTTTCCAGGGCTCATCGAAGGCTTCGAAGAAAAAGGCCAGGATATTCTCCTCCATGACCCATTCCATCAACATGTCGTAGTAGATTTTTTGAAATTTCTCATTGACGTTTTCCGGATTGATTCCCCGCCCGTTGGATTGTGTGGCCCAACCGGCCTCGGTGATCACCACCGGCTTGCCGGGATATTTCCCCGCCACCGCATAAAAGTTCTCCTTTGAATAATCCAGGGCTTCGCCGATGTGTTTGTATTCCCACACGGGATAGGTATGTATGGAAATAAAATCCACCTCCAGGGCCAGTTTCTCCAGCTTGTAAAGCCACGGAACATAATTCTCGCAGAAAGTAACGGGTTGTTTAACCTTCTCTTTGATCTGCCTGACGAATTCCACAATCGTTTTTTCAGGCACGTAATGGTCGGTCCATTCGGCACACGTTTCGTTTCCTGCCGAAAGGGAGAAGATGATGCTGGCATAATCTTCGGCGAACTGAATCAAGCGGGCGATCTGTTTCCGGTTGGTGATCCGGTTTTGCTCAAGTTGCTCTTCAGAGTAAACACCCCCACCCCAGGGACAATTGAAATTGTTCATTTCGGCATGGATGAAAGCGCCCAGCATCACCCGGAAATCGAGTTTCTCGCGTCTGATAACCTCCAGGACCGTCTCGGCATGTTGGTCGCAATCATACAACCGTAAGTATTTCCAGTGTTTGTGGAGGAGCAGGAGATCTTCCCTGATCTCCCCATAGGAAGGATACGCTGCACCGGGATGTTGTCCCGGCCTGAAGCCTGAATAGCAGATGGCTGACCCCCGCTCTGTGTTCAATTTCTGAAAAACATTCATTACCTCAGAATTTCAGCTTTTCGTTTTTATCCCAGATTCCCCAGAAGGCACCCACCTCCCCTTCGGCACCCACCTTCCAGGATTCATCGAAGGAGGAGAAATAGAACACTTCAGCATTGACATCCATGGCCCACAGCTGGGTGTTGAGGAAGTATTTCAGGGCGATGTCATGGGAGGGTGTGGCATTACCCGTGTTTTCACCCCTGGTGGGCCACCCGGTTTCTGTGATGATCACCCTTTTTCCTTTCGCCGCCAGGGAAGCCTGGTGGAACATATGCTCGAGGTGCTGCAGGGAGAGGTCAAAGGCGGTGCCTTCCCAGAAGGGATAGCAGTTGCAAAGGATGAGATCACAGGCGTCGGCGATGTCCTGGTTTTCGGTGAATTCGTAGTAGGCATCGACATAACCCACCGGGATGCCGGGGAGTTCTGTTTTCACCTGCCTGATGTAGCCGAGAAGCTCCTCCTTTGACAAGTCTTTCCGGTAGAGGACTTCATTGCCGACGGCGGCCACATCGACAAATCCGTTGCGGGCCAGAGAAATCAGATTGGCGATTTCCTGCCGGTTCATCTCCTCATCAGTTCCCAGCCATGCCCCCACCAGCGTTTTCAGGCCATGTTCCCGGGCGATTACGGGAATATGCTCATTCCCCTCGATGCAGGAAAAGGAGCGGATCCATTGGGTAAAGGGTTTCAGAATCCCCATTCTCCGCCTGATCTGACTTTCAGAAATCACATCGCCGGGTTTCTGTCCGTCCTCATAAAGACTGAAGCATACCCCGTGAATACCCCCGTACAAAATTTCCAAAAAAAGATTGCGGAGGTCGTCGTAAGATTTGTTTTCAAGGAAACGGCTGCCCTGATGGTGCCGTGAAGCCTTGAAAGTTGAGATGTAATCAGGTCTGTATGACATAGTAGCAAGTAAAAAGGTTGAACAAGAGAGGCCAAATCACGGCCGGTTACAATTCTCCGCGTCTGCGCACCAACTCCTCCTTAATTTCCCGGGCTTTTTTCTCGGTGAGGTCGTATTTCCACATGACCAGGAAAGCCAGGGCGGCCGTGACGGCAGGCACGGTGATATCGGCGATACGGAGGTTGGTAATGGTTTCGGCGGTTTGCTGTGCGGCATTCTGGTCAAAGCCTACCACTTTGAGGATCAGTCCGCCCAAAACGAGGGCCAGTCCCTGGCCGAGTTTGACCATCCACCAGTAGATGGCGCCGAAGGTTCCCTCTTTTCGGGGCATACCATTGTTGAGTTCATCGAGGTCGCAAACATCGGCTGTCATGCTCATCATCAGGGTGAACAACCCGCCGATCCCGAAAACCATCAGAGGCAGGGGCATAAACATAAGCCAGGGGTTTTCGGGATTGAAACCCCACCATTTCAGGGCGTAACCGACGATTGAGATGGCTGTAGAGATCAGAAAGGCATTTCGTTTACCCCAGCGGTTCGACATCCAGGTGATGACCGGAATGATCAGGAAGGCGGTGCACATGGCGCTGATCGTGGAGAACCATGCCGGCCAGGAACCTGTGGCGCCATAGTCCCCCTTGAAGAGGTAAAACACAATGATGAAATAGCTGAAGGAGGCGACCATCTGAAAGCCGTTGAACACCAAAAAGGTAGCGGTACACAACCGCACGAAGGTGATGTTCTTAAAGATGAGCACCATATTATGAATCAGGCTTTTGAAATTCCGGGCGATATTTTTAAGGGTAAGATCGTCGCGGTTGGTCAGGTTGGCCTGGTCTATTTCCTTACAGAAAAGGGCGGGCAGCATGCCCAGTAACATACAGACTGCCCCCACCACGATGGCCAGTCGTCTGACACCGATGGCTTGGTTGTCAAATAGTTCGGGATTGGCGATGAGCACCCAGAACCAGGGGACGATCATCCAGGCGACCTGCCCCAGGGTTTGGGAGAATCCCATCAGACGGGTTCTTTCGTTATAATCGGAGGTCATTTCATACCCCAGTCCGATCAGAGGCGTGCTGAACATGGTGTTGCCCAGCAGGTAAACCATCGAAAGAATAAGAAAATACCAGAAATTATAAGTCTGGGTGTTGTCGGGACTGAGTTGCCAAAGCACGGCAAAGAGGATACCACTGAGGATGGCCCCGATGAAAATGTAGGGTTTCCGCCGCCCCCACCGTGAGGTGGTGTTGTCGGAGATGTATCCCATGATGGGGTCGGTGATGGCATCGAAGAACCTGGGCAGGCCCCCCAGCAGGCCTGCCAGGAAAGGATCCATGCCAAAGGCGGTAAGCAGGAAAAAGGCGAAAACGCCCAATGATCCGGGTAACAAGTTGTTAACCAGATGACCGGCGCCAAAGGCAGCCTTTTGTCCGAAGGGAACCCGGTCTTTCAGAGGTGTGACATGTACTGACATGTTAAGTAGGTTTTAAGTTAATGTATAGCTGGATGAGGAGTTATTTCCGTTTTTTAATGATAACTGTTTGTATAGCCTTTCCGCTGATGGTAAAATCAAGGGATTTGCGGGCCAGGGAGAGGTGAATTCCTTTGGGCTCCTCCATGGGGTTGAAGAGAACGGCGGCGATGGTTCCGTCGGGGTTCCTAACGGCGGTGATCATCAGGTCGCCATCGCTATTTTCAAACCCTATCCTGACCGCCCCCGGCCTGATGAACCTGCTGAAATGGGCAATGGTATAAAACAAGGGGGTGAACCATACTTCGTCGTTGTCGGGATCCACGATAACGGCGGCGTTGCACCAGTTCTTAGCCCAGTTGGGGCCGCCCTGCCTGTCGAGCACCATATTCCAGTCGACCCATCCGTCGGTCCAATGGTTGAAGCAGCCGATCATATCACGGGCATACCGGTATACGGGAACATAGGGGGGGTGGAGGTGTTTTTTCTCAGGGGGGGCCCAGTCCTTACCCCAGTCGGTGGCTTCCTCTGCCCAGTACCACTCCTCCTGCTTCCACCGGGGCGCCTGGGCGTCGATGCACCCTTCGGTGTGGATCAGATGCTTCCCGGGAGCTTTCTGATAAGCATGGTCGAGCACCTCAGGGAAGTAACTGACCGTACTGCCGTACCAGTGAAAAGCGGTGCCGTCGTAGAATTGCGCGGCCTCCGGGTCGTCGTACATGGCATTGACCCAGGTCACCATTTCCTCCTCGCGGTTTTGGTCATATCCCAGGACTTTCACCGCATGGCCGTCGCGGTGCAACCGTGGACCCAGGTGGGTCTTCACGAAATCGTTCATTTCCTGCGGGGTGAAAAGCATGCTTTCCCAGTTGCTGTCGTTCCCGAGGGGCTCATTCTCAACCGTGAAAGCCCAGATGTCGATGCCCTGCTGGCGGTAGGCCTCCATATATTTCGAAAAGAACAAAGCCCAGGCGGGGTAGTATTGGGGCAGCAGTTTCCCGCCGCGCCAGTCGTTGTTGTCCTTCATCCAGGGAGGGGCCGTCCAGGGCGAGGCGATGATTTTAAACCCTTCCGACGAGAGGGCCATGGCCTCTTTGATCATGGGGATGATATCCCCCATGTCCTCTTCTACGGAGAAGTGGGTCAGTGCCGTATCCCCTTCGACGGGCGCATAGGCATAATTTCCGAGGGAGAAATCGCAGGAGTTCATATGGGTGCGTGTCAGCGAATACCTGGCTCCCGAATCCCCGAAATAAGCCGCCAGGATCCTGGCACGGTTGGGAGGGCTCAGGCGGTTGAGAAGGGAAGCGGAAGCCTCGGTGAAGGAGCCGCCAATGCCGGTGATGGTCTGGAATTCCTCTGCAGGCAGGAGGGTAATGGCCGCCCGGGTTTCCACGGCGGGGAATTCGGTCAGCCGGGTCAGCCGGTGACCGCTTTCCGAGGTCTCAAAGATTTCGGATTTTTTCATCAGGGAACCGGTGCAACTGCTCATCAGGGTAACCATAAGGAAAATCGAGGTATAAAGGGTGGCTTTTTTATTCATAGCAGTGTGAAATTCATTAAGGCTGCGCTACGGGGAATTCTGCTTCAGAAGGAGGAGCTTTCACGGTTTGCATCAGGGCCTCACGGTCGCCATTGAACGTTTTGGTGATGGGCTGGCCGTCGCGGGTGAGGCCCTCGAAAACGCCCTTATCCACAAGGTCCCAGAGGGTATATTTGGCCTCTCCCTGCAGATTGATCAGCCCGAAGTGGTTTTCGGAACCCAGCGGGTTTGCCGCATCCTTCCAGGGTTCGTCAAAGGCTTCGAACCAAAAACAGCTCATGCCCTCCCTGTTGGTCCAATCGCGCATCAGTCTGTAGAAATAGGCCGATTTGTATTCGTCGGTGGCCCGGGAGTCCTCATCGCCGTAATTTCCCACGGAAATGGTGGCCCAGCCGGTTTCACCGATATGGATGGATTTCTCCACCCCGAGGTTCTGCACATAGGCCTTCACGCTTTCAACCTGTGAAATGGCATAACCCAGGGCCCTGTGCATCGCTGAATCGATTTTTTCCATGTCGGGGAGATGCTCCTGCGCTTCGGGCACCACCCAGAACGCGGGATTATAATGGGTGTCGTGCATGGGATAGGTATGCAAGGAGATGAAATCTACCGCCTTGATCAGGGCGTTCAGATCCTCGTTGTGGTACTCACTGCCGCCACCCCCCCAGGAGGCGAAATTGTCGGAACTGGTGACCCAGAGGGTTTCGGGCAGGACGCCCTCCTTTTTCAGCTCTTGCAGGTAATTCACCCATTTAAGGATGATGGACGGTTCCACATAATAATCCCAGGCCCAGTGGACCATGGCCTCGTTGCCCACGGCGATGATTTTCACTACTTCGGGGTATTTTTGGGCGAGTTCCACGGCGCGGGCCATTTCCACGGCATTGCGGTCGCTCTCCTGGTCACGGATCCGGTCGGGCAGGCCGGTAAAGGCATTCTTGCAGTCGATCCAGGCCCCCAGCATGACGTACATCTCGAAACGGGGAACTTCTGCCTTTATCTGGCGGATGGCCTCCAGCAAATTGGCGGCCTCGTCATGATGGACATTATAGGTCCGGAGCAGTTTGATCCCCATGGCTGACAAGATGAGCATATCCTCCTTGAGTTGGGGAATGGTGAGTTGTATGTCGCGGGTGGATTCCCGGTAGCCCCCGTAGGAAATGGCCTGGTATGCGGGATCACCCAGGATCTCAGCGGCGGTTTTGTCAGGCACGGCCGGCTGCTTCCAGCAGGAAACCAACAGCAGAGCCAGCAGAAAGGAACTCAGGAGCGCAGGCAGCGTATTTTTTCGTATCATACTCATTTGATCAGTTTTTGTTTTCATTTTTGACAGACCTGATATGGTTATCCCTGATCCTCCCGCCGTTGTTCCAGTTCTTTTTGCATGACCAAACAGGTTTTATGGTCGATGGCGTAGAACCAAAGGAAAATGGCGCATGACATGTAAAGGATGCCGGGGACGACCGAGATCATCAGTTTAATACCGTTGAGGGAGGTCGCTGTTTGCTCGGCATTGGGGACGAAGTGGAAAAGGGCGAGCATCCATCCGGCGAGAGCGCCGCCGATGCCCCAGCCCGCTTTCTGGGCGAAGGTGGCGGCAGAAAAGGTCAGGCCGGTAGCCCTGCGGCCGAATTTCCACTCCGAATAGTCGGCGGTATCGGCCAGCATGGTCCAGAGCAAGGGCACTGCCGGAGCATAGGTGAACTTGGCCAGCACATTGAGGATGTAAACAGCATAGATGTTTTCATTGCCCGGGATATAGAGCAGGATGAAAAAGAGCCCTGAGAGCAGGGAACTGGCCATGTAGACATTGCGTTTCCCGAACCGTTTGGAGAGGGGTTTGGAGAAGGGGATACCCAGGATCAGAGCCACCGTGCCAATTACGTTGAACAACTGCACGCTCTGCTCCTTGCCGACGTAATATTTGAAGTAGTAGGCAATAGAGAGGTTTTGCAGGGCAAACATGATAAAGGAGATGATGCCCACCAAAAAGAGGATGACCCAGGGGCGGTTTCTGAAGAGGTTTTTGAGGTCTTCCTTGAGATCCTGTTTTTGGGCGGCCGGCGGGGCGACCCTTTCGCGGGTGGTGCGGAAGGTGATCATGAAGAGAATAAAGCTGACCACCCCGAAAAGGATCAGGGTGTACTGGTATCCCCGGGCCATGTTCCCCTTTCCAAAATAGTTGGCCAGATAAAGCGCCGTCCCCGTCACCACAAACTGGCCGATGAAGGCGAAAATGAACCGGTAGGAATTGAGTCCGGCCCTTTCATAGGAGTCGGAGGTCATGACCGCTCCCAGGGAGGAGTAGGGCAGGTTGATGGCCGTGAAGACGGTCATCAGCAGAAGGTAAGTGGTGCCGGCGTAGATCACCTTTCCGGTGGGTCCCAGGTCGGGAGTCGTAAAGGTGAGGACGGCGAGGACGCTGTAAGGCAGAGCCATCCAGAGGAGGTAAGGCCGGAACTTCCCCCAGCGGGTGGTGGTGCGGTCGGAGATGATGCCCATCAAGGGGTCGCTGAGCATATCCCAGAAGCGGGCAATGAGCATGATGGTGCCGGCGGCGGCGGCGGAAATACCAAAGGTATCGGTATAAAAGATCAGAATCCAGAAGCCCACCATGTCCCAAACAAAATGGGAGGCGGTATCGCCCAGGCCGTAGCCGATCTTTTCCTTCAGCGAAAGCTTAGTCTGTTTATCAATCATTTGCATCGTATTTAAGATAATGTCATAATAAAGTTTTCAACAGCCCTTCCAACTTCATGAGAAGCGGCTGCCCTTTTGAAGGGACTCCGCTCCCAAGTGGCATGCTCTGCCGGCTAACCCCTGGGCAGGAGGGCGATCTCCGCGAGGGTCAGTCCGGCAGGCTATCCTTTATGCGGAAGCGCCACCTCCAGCCATTCCACCTCTCCTGTTCTTTTAAAGATCATGTCGCTGATCTGCCGGGGCAGGGAATGGCCTGCCACTTCTTCCGATGGTCCACCGGCATAATGGACGGTGATCTTTTCCCGGCTGCCAGAAGCATACACCACGGGCACCTGGCAGTAGGTGAAGGCCAACTGCCCTTTGTTCAGGCTAATCTGCCTCTTTTGGCCATTGGTGCCGATGTATTCAAACGACCGGGATTCGGTCAGAAACTCCTCTTTCCGGAGCAGGCGGGGAGAAAAACGGAGTTTTTCTTCACTGACGATGACTCCCAGCTCACCGAAGCGGGAGAGGATGTCCTCTTTCACCTGGCCGGTCATGCCGGGTTGCTGGGCCCCCCTGTGCCCTGGAGTGTGGGAATAGGGGTCGGTGGGGAATGCGCCATACAGGGCTGGCGATTTATGGACGCCGATGCCGGCCTCGATTTCATAATAATGGTCGAGGAGTCTGCCGGTGACCTCCGGTGCCGCCGCTTCGGCGAAAGCCTGAAGGCAGCATTCCTGCACGGCCAGCAATAGTTTGGAGACCATATGCCAGTATATAGACCCCAGGCCTTCATAGGCATAGAAAGTCCCCGACCTGCCGGTAAAGGCTTTGTGGTGGAAAACCTTTTCGAAGAGTTCGTCCAGAAGCCGGTGTTCTTTTGCCACGAGTTCCCCGTACCGGCCGGGCTCCAGGGCATCCAAAACCCGGTGCAGGTCAGCGGCATTCCGGAAGTTGCCGTTGAAATGGAGCCCCCCCAGCCGGTCCTGGTCGATGACCTGGCGGTTTCCGTCGGCCACCAGTTTCCTGATCAATTCCGAAGCAGCGGCCCCAGAGGCCGGGATCAGGTTTTTCTGCAAAAACCCGGGCAGTTTTTTATTGGGATAGAGGAGATAGCTGTACTGGTCTTCCCGGAACAGAGGGCTTGCCTTCATGGCATCGAGTACTTCCAGGGCTTCCCCAGGGCGTAAATAGCCGGAACTCAGAACGGCCACCTGCCCTTCGAGCATTTCTCCGAAATGAGCCACCATGACTTCCGTTTCCGTGGCGGTCATCAGGTTGTAAGCATGGTAGAGCTTATCTTCCCTGCGGTTGTTGCGGATGGTGTGTTCGATGAAGCCCAGGCAGAGATCGGCAAACTCCTTCAATTCGGCCAGGGTGATGGTGGCTTTCCCGCCCCGGAAACCCAGGGTGTAGATTTTCTGACGGTAGGCCGACCCCGCCCCTCCCAGGAGGTCAAGCAGCATTTTTCGCTCGGTATTGCTGAAATTCCGCGACAAGAGGGGGCTGAACTCCCGGAGGGCTTCACACATTTCATGGGTGCATTCCGACAGTTCTTCCGAGAGATGGAAGCTTCCGGCCCCGGCACTTTCCAGCATGGCCCGGAAAAACTTCATGAACCGGTGGAGGTAGCAGAGGGTGACCATGGAGACGCCGTTGCCCACCAGGGCATTGTTGGCGTCGTTCCATTCGGGGCGCTGGGTATTCATCCAAATGCCCGCTTCGGGGATGAAATTGGAGATCTTGGCCAGAGCGGTGGCCAGGACCTTCTCCAGGAAGTTCACATGGTGGATCTCCCCGCTTTTTGTGGTGACCAGGGCCCCGTCGGCGCCCAGGGTGTCACGGCGGCTTCTGATGGCGGCATCCCACTGGTGGTCAAACGTAATGGTAGATTTCGGGTTTTGGAGGATCTCCCGATAGGGTTTGATGTGATAGGGGACCGCGGCATAAACAAACCACTCCTTATCGAGAAGCGTTTGCAGGGTTCCGGGATGGAATTTCTCACTGATTTCTAAGAACTTCTGGAGATAAATAATCTGGTGGTCGCCCCAGTAGCCGATGTAGGACCAGGGGTTGTCGGGTTCTAGGGTCTCCCAGTCGAAGCCGTCCTTGGTAACCCGGTAAGGGTTGTACCCGTCGAAGGTGGAGGCGTTCAGGAACTTGAAGATCATTCCATCGATGAATGCGGGATAGGAATGGGCCAGGGCCTCCCAGTTCTGGAAAAGATCCCTCCAGTTGCCCTCATAGTTGAGGATTTCGGAGCCGTCGGTTTCATCCTGGATGTGAATGGAGAAATAGTTCCACGGGCGGCTGGGATCGCCGTGCCTCCGGCTGAATTTCAGGGGGAGGTATTCCGTGGTGAGCCTGATCAGGTCGGCATCCCCGCTTTTCAGGATGCTCTCTTTGAGGGAGAAAAGGTCGATTTGGTCTTCCATTTGGTCGACCGCCTCCCGGTAGCGGGCTGCGACCTCTTTACTGGCTTTGGCCAGGTAGCCGGCAAAATCTCCCTTTTTAATGCGGTACTGGTCGGCAAAGACGCCCCCCCGCAGGATGTTGAAAAGGACATTGGCATAATGCCGGGTGTTTCGGAGGTCGTCGGCGGTGCATTGCACTCCGTCGGCACCGGCCACCAGTTGAATCAGCTTCCGGGTGCCGGCGTCGATATCCTCCTGAACCAGGGCATCGAGGTTTTCATTTTCCCTGATCATGTGGCACAGGGTGATAATCTGCGCATGATTCAGGTTGACATCGGCCACGATTCTCCACTGTTTCTGCGCGTGAGGAGGGAGTACAATCTCCGAAGAGACGAAATAAGCCCCCTTTTCACCCTTGATATCAGTTTCTCTGGTCACTTTTTCGTATCTCCTGAAATGAGCGAGTTGCAGCGATGACAACAGGCGCACGGGGCGGTCCAACCCCAGAGACCAGGCGATGTTGGCCTTCAGGGCTTCGCTGGGCTCGGCCTTGTCGACTATAATGGCGCTCAGGGCAAAGATCCCCATTCCAGAGAGGGGTTCCAGCTCACTTCTCTTATAAGCGTCGACCAGGTTGCTGGTGGTCGCCTGCAACCCGGAAGGCACCCCATAGGGCATGATATTCTGGATACCGTCGAGGAGGGTGACCGCGCAATCAGATGCCGATGTGTTGATCAGAACGGCCGTTCTGACAAAACCGAATTTTTTCGACGGACTCCATTGCACCCGGAAGGTCAGTTCCAATTCGTGGTTGACCTCCTCAAAAAGGATTTTATTGCCATAAACGCTTTTCCAGAGGTTGCGGCTGAGGGCATATTTCCCGGTGAACCGTTCCGAGAAAGGTTCCCAAATAAAAGTCTTTACGCCGCGGGTGACCTGGAAGAGAGTTTTACTCCCGGTGATGTCGGCCGACTCTGTGATTTTATCGTCGGTATAATAGGGAAAAAGGGCGTATTCCGGGTTTTGGCGTCCTGCCGTCAGACCTCCGTTGCTCGAAATGAACATCCAAAGATCCGAGTCGCTGACAATGCTCATGAAGAAGGGCCTGATGGCGTCGTGGTCTGTAATTCTGAGATAGTCTTCGCCCTCGTAAACCACTTGGTTCATTTCCGGAGTTTTTGTAACGCGTGGGGTGTCTTCAGAGATGGAATCGTTCATCTTTTAGAATAGGATAATGGTTAAACAACAGCCGGGGGACCGGTCATTTCACTTCCTGGTAGACCCTGACGTAATCGAGGGTCATTTTCTGTGGGAAGGGGGTCTGGGTTGTCGGGAATCCGACATAGTTACCGCCCACCGCCACGTTGAGGAGGATGAAGAAGGGCTGGTCATAGACCCATTCTCCGGGTACATCATCGCGGTTGATGCGCTGGTAGAGGTAGTCGTCGACGAAGAAATCGATTTTTTCCTGGTCCCATTCGATGGCATAGAGATGGAAACTGGTGTCGAAACGGTCATTCACCAGGGCGTAGCTTTTGGTAATCGGGTTCCCGCCCGAGTATCCGGGGCCGTGGATGGTGCCATGGATGATATGGGGTTCCTGTCCGCGTTGTTCCATGATGTCGATTTCGCCGCACTGGGGCCAGCCTGCGGTGGTGACGCTTTCGCCCAGCATCCAGAAAGCCGGCCACAATCCGGGACCGTAAGGGGTTTTAATGCGGGCTTCGAAGCGGCCGTATTTCTGGGCGAACAGCCCCTGGGTTTTGATTCTGGCCGAAGTGAAACGGTTACCCTCCTGAATGGCGGTGAGGACCAGGTTTCCCTGGCCGTCAAGCGACACGTTGGCAGGGCTGTTCGTATAACTTTGCAGTTCCTCGTTTCCCCAGCCTCCGTCGCCGGTGCCGATGTCAAAGGCCCAGTTGGCCGCGGCAGGTAGTTGCCCTGCCGGTCCCTCAAAATCATCGCTCCAGGTCAGCTGCCAGTTACGCTTCTCCAGTTTCTGAAAATCATCTTTTTCACAGCTCACGAAAAACGCCATGACCACCAGCAACAGCAGGGATGTGAAAGCTTTTCCCGGGTATCTTGTCAATGTCTTCATTTTGCACAGGTATTAAATGCCATGTGATGGCGGGTTGTTAATTTTTACGGAAATAGATGTTGTCGAAGAAGATGTCACCGTTCCCTTCGAATTTGAGCTGGATGACGTCGCTCATGTTCACCGGGGCGAAGGAGGAGAGCGGGATGTCGAGGCTTCTCCATCCGGTGGTAGGAACCTGTAAGGTGTAGGCGGTTTCCACGGGGCCCGGACTGATCAGGAAGACTTTCAGGGAGGTGGAGGTTACGGACCAGTAGTCGAGGTGCAGGAAGGCCATGGCCGAGACACTCTGGCTGGAGCCCAGTTGGATGCCCTGGTAGTTGAGGCCGGCGAATTTCAGGGTATTGTTCCCCTGGATCTGAACCACCGACACAGCCGTGGCCTGGCCCCAGTTGGGGTTCGTGTCGGTTCCCGCAATGGGGGAGTAAGCATCGCTGAAAACGCTGATCACATTGGCCGCAGGGTGTGTGGGTACCGGCGCCGCTGTGGCCGGCGCTGCCGGAACCGTGCTGGCATTATAGAAATAGATGTTGTCGGCATAAAAGCCTGAAATGTTGTTGTTGACATCCACAAAGATGAGCTGGCCCAGGTTGGTTTTTTTGCTCAGCCCGGAGAAGCTGGCCAAGGGGATGTCAAGGCTGACCCACTGCTGAGTCTGCGCCGGCGTGATGCTACGCGTATAGGTGCCGGTCACTTCGGCAACCAAGTCAACCAGTTCGAGTCTGATTTGTCCGGCAGCCTCCAAAGCATTGGGGATGAAAAGGTCCACGTGCAGATGGGTCATGGCGGAGGCGTCGACGGTGGGTGCGCTGAATTCGATGCCCACGAAATTAAAGTCGGTATAGTTGAGGACATGATCGCCGTTGACGTCGAAATCGGCAGAAAGGGTGGTCTGGTAAGGCGCCCAGTAGCCGTTGTAATAGTTGACGGGGATATTGGCATAGGCGTCGCTGAAGACGGAGATGACTTTATCGGCATTCTGGACCGGTGTGGGCGCATGTTGGTACACCCCCTGCGATTGGATGGTGAGAGAGCCTTCGGCCGTTATCTCGCCGACTTTGGCGGTGATGACAGCATTGCCCGGCCCGCCGGCGATGAGGACTTTTCCGACGGCGTCAACCGTGGCAATGGACGGATTGGAAGAGAGGAACTGGAAATAGGCAGGTGCCAGGTTGATGGTCTGGTTGACCCCGGTGGGAAGGTTGTAAATCCCCGAGAGCCCCCCGATAATCTTTGAGACGCCGGTAAAAGAGGTTTCGGTCTGCTCCTGGCCACTGAGAATGGTGAAATGCGGGTGGGCGATGGTGCCCAGCTTTTCGAACTTCAGTTCGTCGACCCAAAAGGTAAAACCCATGCCGTCGATGGGACCTGCGGAATAGATGAACATGCCTCGTTCATAGGTGAGCCGGGAGGGATCAGGCAGGGGAATGATATATTTTTTCCATCCGGTGGAAAGTTGAAGGTCGGAAATGGAAACCTGGTAGGTGGAAGGGCCCATATCGTTGCCGAAGCCGACAAGGCCGATGGTGGCCGATTGGGAGGCTTTGGCATAGAAGGTCAGGGCGTTGTACCCTGAGAGGTCACGGGAGGTAGAGGTGAAGAATACTCCGCCGGCATAGGCGCCCGAGGGATCCCCGGCATTGGGTACGTCAAACCGCATGGAAGCCGATGAATTGTTCCAGGCCACCTGGTTGTCGACGTCAAAGGCTGTGGGAGAAGCACCCCCGAAAACGGCATAATTCAAACCGGCACTGAACCCGTCGATGAAGACTTCGGGGTTGGTGGGGAAGGTGGCCGGTTTCAGCTCTTCCAGGTCGCGTTCGCAGGCCATAAGGAGAAAGGCCAGCAATGCCGCCGGAAGGTATTTCTTCAGGTTGAAAAGAATAGGTGAGTTCATATGCATGATTTTTTATTTACCGATATTGATACGAACGTAGGTTCTTATTTCCCATTCGTTGCCGTTGTCGAAGCCGATGGCCGTGGGGTCGGGCACCAGCTCTCCGCCTCCGTCGAGTTTCTGTGTCGGCGCGTAGCGCGGCGAATACTGGTCGAGGGTTCTGTAGGTAGCCCTGATCCCGATATTGGTGTCGGGAAGGTCGAACCAGTCGGGTTTTTTGAGCGAGGTGGAGAGGTCAGCCATCAGCTGAAGGGGGAAGGTCAGGTTATAGTCGCGGTGATAGTCATAGGGACCCCAGTCGTTGATCCTGACGAAGGAGGTCAGTTTCATTTCCTTGTAAATCGCCCGCAAATCGGCACCGTATCTTCTGATGAGGCGGTCGTCGCTGCCGTTGGCCTGGGCATCGCCGGCATAAAGGTTAGCGATGAACCCGAAGTTATGGTTGACCTTGGAGACGATTCTGGAGTGTACTTCCCAGAGGTCCTGGGCTGGAGGTGCACCGGGGAAGGCGAAGATGGTGCGGCCGTCGGGAAGAATGCCAACGGCGGCATCCTGGGTGGTGGGGAGGTGGCGGTAAACGAAACCCAAGCACATGGCCAGGCCGGCATCTTCAGAGCGGTCGCTATCCCAGTCGTACATCCAGGTGCCCGGGGTAGGATCCCAGGTGAAAAGGATTTCCCCGGCCATCTGTTCCCGGTTGGAACGCACCACAAAGGGATCGTCGAGGATGTTGCGGGGACGGCCGGGAGCCGCGACACCCGAGGGGATAGGCCCCTCGATGGGTTTCTGCCACAGGAAGTTGGGAGCCACCTGGACATTTCCGATGAGGTAGGTGACCCCCGTCAGGAAGTTGTACTGGTTTCCGCTGCCGCTGTCTTTGAGTTTCCAGCCGGTGAAGGTCAGGGTTTGGTCTACCCCGCCCTGGGCCACCAGGCCCATGGCCGCCGATTGGGCATACCAGTTGAAGCGCCCGCCTTTGTAAGTAAGTTTGATCTTGCCTCCGAAATTATCTTCGGCCCTGATCTCATCCTGGTAGACGGTATAATTGCCCTCTTCCCCTCTCACCGCCTGAAAGGTTCTTCCCTGGAGCGGTTGCCCGGCCCAGATACCGCCGATTTCCATTCCAAATTTGTGGAAGGTTCTGTTAAGGTGAAGGGTCAGCCGCCGGGTTCTTGGCTGGGGAATGGCAAACGAGCTTTCGGTGACCCCCAGTTGGGCGAAGTCCTCATGAAAAATCCCCGTAAAGTTGAATTTGGCCAGGGTAGTGCCATATTTCAGCAATATGGCCGGGTTGGCCCCCCACCAGAGCTGCGGCCCGAAGGCCAGCTTGAAGTTCTTGAAACTCCGCTTCCCTGCCGCTTCAAAACCGAATGGCGCGATTCCATTATAAATGTCGATGTTGGGGCCATAGTTGGCTTCGGGATAAAGTCCGAAGAAATCGCCCTCGTAACCCCAGTGGTAATGGCCCGTGCGATAGAACCCGTTGAGGTCGAAGAGCTTGTGATTCCATTCGTAGCTGGCATTATACACCTGCACCCTATCGATGGAATTAATTTTGAGATTGCCGTTCTCTCCCTTGACGACAACAGGTCTGCCCCTGTTCTCATAGAAGATCTGGTCAATGGGGTTCTGGGCGACATCTCCCAGGATGTTGACTTCTACATTGGCCCTGAAATTGGGGGCCGGATTGGCTTCCACGCCGATGTAAAAGGACTGCAACTGGTCAAATCCAAGCTGGTTGGGATAGGTGGTGTTTCCGGGAACGGGATCTTTGGGGGTAGAGATCAGACTGCCGCCCGTATTGAAGGTGGTGAACTGGGCGCTTAACCGGCTCAGGGTGATTTTTTTAATCTTCTCGCTATCCTGAGCGCCCTTATCGCCCCGTGCCTTCAGCACCGACTCCACCACCTGAATAGCGCTGAAATGGTTCCGGATGGTTTCCAGGGTGACCCCGCCAGCATAGGGATTGAGCCGGTGGGCCTCTTTCATGGTATAGTAAGAAGCCCTCGGATACAGGGTATAGAATCCTTTGGCATTGGTCGGCCCTTTGGCACAGATGCCGAACCACTCTTCATTCATGTTGTTTTCATCGGCTTCGTAATCAAAGAGATACCCCCCGTTGACCCAGGAGGCGTGAGAGTCATGGATGTCGAGGTTTTTCGTTTGCCCGTATTTCCACCATCCGTCGCTGAACTGAAAGGTGAAACCGCCAATGGCGTTGCCGGCTTTACCAATGCCGGCGGCATTTTCATAGATCTCTTTCCAGTTGGCCAGGTTGTAGAGGGCTTGTTCCTGTTGCGCCTCCTCCTTGGTGACCGCATTGAAGGCGTCGGTGCCAAACTCGGTCAGCACGACGGGTTTTCCGCATTCATTTTTGGCCCTGTCGAAAAGATCGGTAAATGAAATGCCCCGGTATACGTTGATCCCGAAAATATCCACATCCTTGCATTCCCTGTTAATAATGTCAAGAAACAATAAATCGCCGTTGCACATCGACACAGGATGGTCGGAATCAATGGCCTTCATGGCAAGGGCCGCTTCGTTGAAGAGCTTATACATGTGCTCAGCACGGTGCGTCGACTCGCGGTCTTCCATCGGAATATCCTCGGTCTCGGCGCCGCTCCAGAAAAGGCCGTAATTGTTTTCATTGCCCAGAAGATAGAACAACAACCCCGGCGTATTCCGGTATTCATTGGCCATTTGTGTCACTTCCTTCAGTAAAAGTTCCTTAACGCGCTGATCGGAATAGTCGGTGTTGGGAGCCCATGCCCCGTCGAGCGTAAGGCCATACCTGCCGAAGGAATGGTTAAGCATGGTGTAAATGCCGTAGTTTTCATAGATATACCTGATCCATTTGGGCTGGATGCCGGTATACACACGAATCACGTTGACATGCATGTTTTTCAACAACGCCATTTCATCATCCAGGGCCTTTTTGATGAAATCGTCGGACTGGTTCCACAGACTGTAAGAGTAGTTGGTACCTACGGGAAAGAAATCCCAGTTCATGCCGTTGATCATGAAGGGAGTACCATTGACCAAGAGCCTCCATCCGTCTTCTTTTTTCTCAGTAACCACCTTGTTGGCCTGGGCAAACAGGGACATTGAGAAGAAAAGAAGAATTTGCAGTAAGATTAGTTTCTTCATTTGTTTAAATATTAGGCTGTAACGGAATTATATGTTAAATTAACTTAAAAAGATACATAGGTTCGCTATATAAATATAGGTTACAACAGCGAGGAATATTCCTATACATTTACTATACAAGGCGGTCTCCCGGCGGTTTTTCCGGGAAATTAAAATTATAAAATCCTCAATTCCAATAAATTAAAAGGACAAGGGATTACCAGGGCCGCAAGGACACCCCGGCCGGTGTATAGGCGTTTTAAATAAGCTGTTCGGGAGTTGGGACTCTTCCCATTCTTCGCCTGATATTCTCATCGACCGGACTGACTCCGGGGAGCAATGCCAGACACCACCATTTATGCAAGACTATAGCATTAACCCTCCTAGTTCCGGAGTGTATGGCCCATACCTGTAAGCTCCAGCTTGCGGAACTCCACCTCGGAGCCTTCGGCCTGAAGGGCGATCTGCCCCCGGGTGGTGGTGCAGTTATAACCCTGGTTGACCAGCTGGTCGTTCACCCACACCTTAATAGTGTCGGCCACGCACTCGACGACCATGCGGTTCCACTCACCCACGGGATTCTCGGAACCATCGGTGAGGTTCACGATTCTGCGGCTTTTGTCGCCATCGACGCCCCAGCTCTCTTTGGGACCGCGGCGGGCTTCCATATCGGGTACCGTGATGTCCTCGGCAATGCACCAGAAATCACCGGCGTTTTCATGCATCATCTGCACTTCCAGCGACCGGGGAAACATGCCGTACAGAGCCCGCGGCGTCGAAGCATGCACCAGCACCCCACAATTGCCCGGAACCCCGGCAAAACGATATTCCACTTCCAGCCGGTAGTTGCTGAAGAGGGAGTCGGTGATCAGGTGCCCGCCCGGGGTACCCAGACTGACCAGCATCGAGTCGCGCACGATAAAGGGAACGGTGGTATCGGGATTCTGATCCATCGCCGGTACATCCATGTGCCAGCCGGTGAGGTCTGCACCGTTGAAAAGAGAAACGGACTGTGGCTCGCCGGGAGTACGGCATCCGGAAAGAAGAAGTGTGATAAGAGCTGTGACCATCAGTATGGCTGTCAAGGGGATCAGGTTAAGCAATCGGTTCATAGCGCTTGATTATTATGATTTGTGTGTTTTGCTTATAGACACTTACTCCCGGTTATTGGTGTATTTGGTGATGATCAGGTCGCGCAGCCCCAGAAACATCTCCGTGACCCGGTTCATCTTTCGGTCGGAATAAGCAGTCAGGAACTTCCGGGCCGCCGCGGGATCCTTTTTATATAGCGCCAGGGCTTCCGCCTCGAGCGCTGGCTGCTCGGCGAAGATCTCCGCCTCAAAGGGGTCCCTGGCCGCCCGCACGTCGGCAGCCACATCGCGGAACTGCAGGTTGGCCAGATTGTCGACAAAGTCAATGGCCCACCGCGCCGAGCGCTCGTCGTACTTTTCAGGATCGTAAATATTATAGGTTTCCGCCACGGAAAGGTTTCCGGCGTAAATGGGAACATACGGACTGAAATAGGGATTGTCGAGGTAGACCCAATAGACCCCGCCGATGGCATCGGGCAGCCCCTCGCGCAGCTGCATCACCATGCCGTAATGGCCGCGGTGACGAGCCACCGGCCGGCGGTAGGTCTGTTTGATAAGCTTCCGCATTTCGCTGCCGGGGAAGGGCGTGGCCAGGGGACTCTTCACATAGCCTCCCTTGTCGTCGGGGACCAGCCACTCAGGGTAGGAGGTCATGTCATAAATAGTACCTTCGAAGGTGGAACGCTGGAAGGCGATGACCTCCTGCACCGAGATCTCTTTCTCCGGAACCGCCGCAAAGGGATAGATGGAAAGGGGCTCCACCACCTGGAAATAAGGCTGCATTCCCTTGAAGGGATTGGAAGGGTCGAGTTTCCTGTCAGGCCACTCCCGCAAATGGGGCATAAAGGTGGTGTAAAAAAGCCAAAAGCGGCTGGTGGCGTACTCCTCGGGCAGCGGGGCGTAAGCTTCCTGCCAGATGAAGGGCTTCCCGGAAGCCGGATCATACCACCCCCGGTCGATCGCCGCCTGCTTGTAGTTTGGAGATACCATGAACCACTCCGTGTCTTCAGCGTCAATCTCTTTGATAATGCTCCAGTTGGGGACCATGGTCGCCTGGTCGTCGGGAATCCGCTGTGCCGCCCAGATAGCCCCGGGCTTACCGCTCTCCGGCGTCCAGCCGTTGCCCACCCCGAAAACTTCGAACACCCAGGCCTCTTCCGTGTCGGCGATCACCAGCGTCTCGGAACCATCGCCGCTCGAGGGCAGAAAGCCATAGCGGATCATCAGGTCACCGATAAATTGCACCGCCTCGCGGGCATTGTCGTACCGCTGCAGGGCAAAGATCATCGCCTGCTCGATGGTCATGATCTGCTTCCCCCCTTCGCGGGTGCACACCAGTTCGGGCCGCTGCGCCGTGGTGCTCTCGGCAATCCCCAGCTGCACCTCGTTCATGTGCGAATAGGCCGAATGGAAATAACCATAGCTCTTTCTCACCTGAGGAATGGTGCCCAACACCTCGCCGTCATCCTCGAGCGGGCGGTTGGCATCCTGGATTCCCCAGTAGACGGGGGCCTGCTCGCCCTGCCGGAAAGTTTGGCCCGGAACATAAGTGATCCGTGAATCGGGACCGGTATCGGTGTGGGAGATGATCACCGACCCGTCGGCCGTGGCCTTTTTGCCGGCAGCAATAATCGTGCAGCCGAATCCCTTCGGAACGGGCAGCAACACGGCGGCCAGCAGAAGCAGGAGCGTGGAGTGGATCTTATTCATAAAAATCTGTTTTAGCGGTCATGGCGAACGACACCAATCCCTTACCGGCAAAAATAGCAGAATATTCCGGTTGGAAAAACATGACACAACCCGTCCTTGTTAACCGAAACCAGGCATTATCTTTCCACCACCAGCAGGGACGAAGCGGTTCCTTCTTTTCCGGTCACCCTCACGACATACGCACCTGCC
>CAZMMX010000028.1:0-5227 GCA_964567485.1 uncultured Prolixibacteraceae bacterium
CTCTGCAATGGCTACAATGATGGTAATGTTGGACATAAATGGAATCTTAAATCTTTAAGTCTCGAGTTTTGCGTCTTGAATGCTTTAATATGAGGCACTGCCGTGACCAGGGTCAGACGGCTACCTTCCCCGGAATATGGGGGTGGGCCTGGTAATTGACCAGTTCGAAATCTTCGTATTTAAATCCGAAAATGGACTTCACCTCCGGGTTGATTTTCATGCCGGGGAGAGGATAGGGTTGGCGGGTGAGCTGCAACCTGACCTGTTCGAGGTGATTCGTGTAAATGTGGACGTCGCCGCCTGTCCAGACGAAATCACCTGGTTCGTAACCGGTGACCTGGGCCATCATCATGGTCAGCAGGGCATAGGAGGCGATGTTGAAAGGAACCCCCAGAAAGACGTCGCAGCTTCTCTGGTAAAGCTGGCAGGAGAGTTTTCCGCCGGCCACATAAAACTGAAACAGGAGATGACAGGGAGGCAGGTGCATTTTCTCCAGGTCCCCCACATTCCAGGCGCTGACGATATGACGGCGTGAATCGGGATTGTTTTTAAGGCTCTCCACCACCTGGCTGATCTGGTCAATGGTCCGCCCGTCGGCAGCTCTCCAGCTGCGCCACTGGGCCCCGTAGACAGGCCCCAGTTCTCCGTCTTCCCCGGCCCACTCATTCCAGATGCGCACCCCGTTATCCTGAAGATATTTCACATTGGTATCCCCCTTCAGGAACCACAGCAGCTCATGGATGATCGATTTGAGGTGGAGTTTTTTGGTGGTCACCACGGGGAAGCCGTCGGACAGCCGAAACCTCATCTGATGGCCGAATATGCTGAGTGTCCCCGTTCCGGTGCGGTCTTTTTTCCCGGACCCATTCTCCATGATGGTCTCCAGTAATTCAAGATATTGCTTCATCTGTGTAAAATACTAATAAGTAACGGACTCTTTAAGGAAACAGAAGGGACGGACGTCGCCGGACTTCGTTTCTCTTGTGGTTAATGGACCCTGCTCGTGCAAAAATTATGCATGGATTCTCAATGTTCAGGAATCCGCTATTTCAGGAAGGAAGGGGTTACGGTGAGCATCAGGTAAGCCCAGTTCTGGGTTTCCTTGTGGCTGCCCGATGGTCTGAGAACTTCCAGGCCTTCCCCGGCGAAGAGATGGGAATACCCCAGGGTAATTTTCGCTGCCTGATTGACGGTATAGGTGAGGTCCCAGTCGGCCTCGGTACCCAGGTATTTCTTCACGTCACCGGGGAGGGTCGCCGCTGCCCCGAAATAGTGGAGGTGGAGGTTCCAGCTGACCTTTTTGAACCTGTTGCAGGACCATTTAAAATAGAGGTCGTTTAATCCCGGACCGTTGATATGCTGACCCCCCACGTAGAAATAGTCCATAAAACCGTTGAACTTGTGGTTGGTTCCATAGAGCGGGTTAAAAGCCCTGTTTTTGGTCACTTCTCCGGCTTCATTCCCCGAGAGGAATTCAACCCCGAAAGTGGCGGTGGCGGTAGGGTTCATTTTTGCCGATAATTCCGCCAAAAGATTCATGGCGCTAATGTCGCGGTTCTGGTTGTCCTTGCCGGTCTGGGCATAAAAGTTGGCCGATACGGAAATTCCCTCTGCAGGTTTCAGGGTGACCCGTCCGCCCAGGGTCTGCGAATAACGGTCCTCCTGTTCTCCTCCGGAAATGACCGGCACGCCGTTGTTGAGCATCAGCAGGCTGAGGGATCCTTTTCCCCAGCTTTTGTTGAACCATAAAAACTGCATGTCCTTATAGGCATCGGGACCCTGATAGAGATTGTTGCGACGATTCCCGGTCTCATGGTGGGCGATACCGGCATGGAGTTTTATTCCTTTTTCATATTTCAGGAGGAAGAGGTCGTGGGAACGGGCTTGCTGGGTCCATCCCACGTTCCCGAAAATCCGCTGGTCGTCGTAGTTGAGCTCCTGGCGTCCGGCCTTCAGGGAGAATTCCGGAGAGAAGAGAATTTCAGCCCACCCTTCATGAAGGGAGAGCGCCTTTTCCTGGTTTTCTACCAGCTGGGGTTGGTTACCCCAGATGCGCACATCCTGAAGAACCAGTCCGGTACGGATGTGTTCGCTGACAAAAAGGGCGGTCAGCCGTGTGCGCTGTGAGGTGAAAAGCGAGGTTTTCTGTCCTTCCGCAGCCAGGGTGCCATAACCATGACTCATCTCGGTGCGTGGCCTGAATTCTCCCGTGAGGGAAAATTGGGCAGAGACCACTGCTGGAAGCCCCAACCACAACATGAACAGGAATATCCTGCTTAAGATGTTCAGGAATGAATGGCTGAGGCTGCTTTCGAATGATTTTGGATAATCCATATCTCCTTGTTTTGTTTTCAATGTGTAAATCTCCGGTAAAGATAAGCGCTGCCTGATTATAAATGAGCAGGCTTCATAAAAAAACAATCGGTAACCGCATTCTTTACGGTTACCGATTGGGGAAATTTCCCTGGGGTTATATCAGTTCCATTTACTCTGGCGCTCTTCTGCGGCTGCTTTCCAGGTGGGGACGATCTCCTTCAGGAAGGTGGCCTTTTCCTCGTTCAGTTTTTTCATATCGAGGCCGATGAATTCCTGGGCTTTGGCTTTTGTGGAGAGATCGGGGTAGGGGATCTCCTCGTTGAATCCGAGGGAGGAGAGCAGGCGTGCCAGCTTGATGCGGGTTTCCTGGGCTATGGCCAGTCCCGAAGAGACAATCCGGCCACATTCCACCGGAGAGTGGAAAGAACCGCCATGTGAGGCTGAGACAAAATCCCAGCGCCATTGTGCTCCCCTGATTCCTTTCAGGATATCGGCCATTTGGGCTTCCGAGGCTCCCAGGTCCCAGGCTTTTTTAGCTTCCACGTGGGCCCTGACCAGGACTTTTTCCAGAGCGGTGCGGGCTTCCAGAACTTTGTCCTGCCGGTCGTAAACATTCTTGATCAGGGTCTCTTCCGCTTCACGATGGCAGACCAGACAAGAGGAGGTAATGTTGTTCAGGGGACTCTGCATTTTATGGTTGGTGAATTTCTGCCCTCCTTCGCTGGTATACGGCATATGGCAGTCAGCGCAGGCAACGCCCCTCTGAGCATGAATCCCAGTCCTGAATACCTCATAGTCAGGGTGCTGTGCCTTTAAGATGGGGGTTTTGCTGAGGGCGTGTATGTAATCGTAAAACTCCACTCCGTCATAGTAGGCTTCCATTTCTTCAACCGTCATCCCCTTGTCCCAGGGAAAAGTCAGGTAATTGGCCCCTTCGGCCACCTTTTTATTGAAATAGTATTCCACGTGGCATTGGGCACAGACCAGGGAGCGCATTTCCTGATAGCTGGCTTTGGTGATGTCCCTGCCCTGGCGTTCAAAAGCCTGGATCAGGGCGGGGCGGGAAATGTTAAGATTGGCCGTTTTGGCATCGTGGCAGTCGGCACATCCGATCGGATTGACGATCTCGGGTCCCAGCCGTGCCCACATGCCGGTATAATACTGGGTGATCCCTTCCTCCTTCATCATCCGGGGGACGTCGGGACTCTTGCAGGTCCAGCAGGTGGTGGGTTGTATCCCTCCGTCGGGGGTCATGGGTGCCGCTGTTCTGAGGGTGTTGTAAATGTCTTCGATAGCATAGAAATGACCGCGCCCCTGCTTGTAATCACGCGAGAAAGCATAACCTGCCCATAAAACCACCATTTCCGGGATCTCCTCCAGCATGTCGACGGTGGCATTGCCCCCGTGTTTACTGCGGAAGGTCGTGTCAGCGGTACCATAATAGGACTGGAATTCCCTGGGGAAATTCTCTCCCCATATTTCATTGCGCACCTCCCCATCCTTTATTTCGGTCTTGGGGGTATTCACAAATAAAGCTTCCGCCCTGCGTTCAATGATGGAGGAGGCCAGAAGGCCGAGCAGGAAGACAACGCCAATGGTGACGAAAAAGAGAAGCCACGCCAACCCGGGCTTTTTCTGTGTCAGTTCAGTGATCGATTTCATGGATATTTGGTTTTTAATTGTTTTTTAAATCTTTCTTCATCCAGTCGGGAACCGGGCTCTCCAGGAAGGGAACCCTGGCATAGGGGACACTGGAGAGACTGTTGATCTTTCCGTGGCCTCCTTCATTTTTGTGACAGTCGATGCATTTTCTCCCTTTCCTGATTTCCCGGTACATACCCACAGAGGCTTCCAACTGGGGATCAATCAACTGTTGTTCATGACAGCGGATACAGTTGTTCTGAACCACTCTGGCTCCGGGAGGGAGGATGGTGATGACCTGTCTCTCTTTTCTCAGAGTGAACAGGGCGGAATGGCGCAATCCGTCATTTGCCTTGAAAAAGTATTTGTTGAACACATTATTGTGAGGCACATGGCAGTCGTTGCAATGGGCCTTTTCCCGGTGGGAGCCATGGCTCCATGTGGCATACTGGGGAGCCATGATATGGCAGTTGACGCAGGCCTCAGGCCGGTCGGAAAGATAGAGATGCGCCTTCCCCAGATATACCGAGAAGAGTCCGAGCCCCGTAAAAATCCCTGCCAGAATCAGCACCGGAAATCGCCACTTTGGCGGTGGCAGCAATCGTCGGAACATAAGTCGCAGTTTATTGAGTTATGGGACTAAGATAATCATTTCCCCGGTTAATCTTCAGGAAATATGTTATACAATATATTTTTTTGACGGTTCTCAGGGGTTTGGGAGTCCGCTGTTCCCGACCTCAGAACAGCAGGAACCATGGAGGTGAACTACTGTTTTAATCCTATCGGGCCTTCATCGGCCAGGGAGGCACCGCACCGTTTGCAGAACCGGGCATCGTCATCATGTTTTTCCAGGAGGCAGTTGCGGCACACCTGGGTATTGTAGTTTTCCCGCTGTCTCAGAAGACTGGCCGTAACGATACCTGTGGGAACGGCAATGATGGAATACCCCAGTACCATCACCAGGCTGGCCAGAAATTTCCCCAGTCCGGTGATGGGGGAAATATCGCCGTATCCCACGGTGGTGAGGGTGACAATGGCCCAGTAGATGCTGGTGGGGATGTCGGTGAATCCTGCTTTCTCGCCCTCAACGAGGTACATGATTGTCCCGATGATCAGGGCCAGGGTGAGGACGAAAATGATGAAAACGCTGATTTTCTCACGGCTGTGCCACAGTGCGCCAGCGATGAGCCGTCCGGCCCTTGTGTAGCGGCTTAACTTGAGGATCCTGAAAACCCGCAGCAGGCGAATGGCGCGGATCACGATCAGACTG
>CAZMMX010000028.1:5327-37059 GCA_964567485.1 uncultured Prolixibacteraceae bacterium
CTTGAGGATCCTGAAAACCCGCAGCAGGCGAATGGCGCGGATCACGATCAGACTGTGGCTTCCGGCAATCAGTAGTCCCAGATAGGTGGGAAGCAGGGCAAACAGGTCAATCAGACCATAAAAGCTGAAGATGTATTTCCAGGGCTTGCTGACCACCCAGATGCGGGTGATATATTCCAGGGTGAAAACCGCCGTGATCCCCCATTCCAGGATTCTGAGCAGATGGTGATACCGGACCCTGATGGTCGTTACACTCTCGAGCATCACCAATACGATGCTGAAGAGAATGGTCCCCAGCAGGATTTCGTCAAAGAGTTTTCCCTGGCGCGTGTCGGCTTCAAAGATGATGCTGTAAAGTTTCTGCCTGAGTTTATCGTTTTGCATAGCCATATTTAACAAAAGGGTTGCAGGTGTCTGTTCCGTGATTCTATATCTCTGTTTCCCGGGACTTCCTGATAAGGGATGTCGCCGGGTTCGGAATATCTAACTGATGACCGACCATTCGAATTCTGTTTTTTTGCCCAGGGCGAGAGATTTGCGTAAAATGCAGAATGCGTCGCTTTCGAGCCGGGGGTCTTGGTCGAGAATATCGCGGGCATGGCTGCGTGCCAGTTCCAGTATCTGTCCGTCTTTCGCCAGGTTGGCGATTTTCAGGTCAAAGCCGATGCCGCTTTGCTGGGTGCCTTCCATATCTCCGGGACCCCGGAGGCGCATGTCCATTTCTGCAATTTCAAATCCGTCGCTGGTGCGTACCATGGTGGCCAGCCGTTTCCGGCTTTCGTTGGTGATTTTGTACGACGACATCAGAATGCAGAACGACTGGTCGGCGCCCCTGCCCACCCGTCCCCGCAACTGGTGCATCTGTGACAGCCCGAACCGCTCAGCACTTTCGATGACCATGACCGACGCATTGGGAACGTCAACACCCACCTCAATCACGGTGGTGGCCACCATGATCTGTGTCGCCCCTTCCTTAAATTTCACCATCTCCCTCTCTTTTTCCTGGGGTTTCATTCTGCCGTGGACCATACAGATGTCATATTCGGGAAATTCCCCGGAAATATGACGAAATCCCTCCTCCAGGTTTTTCAGGTCGAGGTTTTCAGACTCCGATATCAGGGGGTAGACGATGTAAACCTGTCGTCCTTCGATAATTTTCCGGCGTATGAACTGGTATACTTCCTGCCTTTTATTCTCGAAAAAGTGAAGGGTCTGCACCGGTTTTCTTCCCGGGGGCAGTTCATCGATGACCGACACGTCAAGGTCGCCATAGACGGTCATGGCCAGGGTACGGGGGATGGGGGTCGCCGTCATCACCAGAATGTGCGGGGGAATGATGTCATTTTTCTGCCACAGCTTGGCCCGCTGGGCAACGCCGAAACGGTGCTGTTCATCTATAATGACCAGCCCCAGTTGCCTGAATTCCACGGTATCCTCGATCAGGGCATGGGTGCCGATGAGCAGCTGCAGGCTTCCCTCCTTCAGCTTTCCGAGGAGGATGCCTCTCTCAGCCGTTTTGGTGGATCCCGTCAGTAGTCCGGTTTCGATGTTCATCCCTTCCACCAGCCGTGAAATCGTGGCATAGTGCTGTTGTGCCAGAATTTCGGTGGGGGCCATCAGGCACGCCTGAAAGCCATTGTCGAAGGCAATAAGCGCCGTCATCAGGGCCACAAGCGTCTTCCCGCTCCCTACATCTCCCTGCAAAAGCCTGTTCATTTGTATATTACGCGAGAGATCCTTTCTGATTTCCCTGATGACCCGCTTCTGGGCTTCCGTGAGCGGAAAGGGGAGATAATCACGATAAAAGGTATTGAAATTAAACCCCACATGGGTGAAGGGATTCCCCCGGAATTTGCTTTCACGGCTGTGCTTCAGCCCCAGAATTTTCACCTGTATCAGGAAGAGTTCCTCGAATTTCAGTCTGAAACGGGCATTGCGCAGGTCGAGGGTGTTATCGGGCTTGTGCATGGCGGTCAGTGCTTCTTCGAGGGGCATCAGCTTAAGCTTGTTCATCAGGGACTCAGGCAGCGATTCCGGAACCTTCCCCTTCATTTTTTCTACCAGCATAAGCATGGTCTTGTGAAGAGTCCGCGAAGTGACGAACTTCTTCTTCATCTTTTCGGTGGTGATATAGTGGGCCTGGAAAATCCCCGAAGGTTTCAGGGAGATATCGCCTTCGGCCTCAATTTCGGGATGGACGACATTAATGACTCCGTTGAATTCAGAAGGTTTCCCGAAAATGGTCACTGTTTTGTTGAGCTTGAGGTTGTCCTTCATCCATTTGACCCCCTGGAACCAGATCAGCTCCATGCTCCCGGTCTCGTCGCGGAAGATGGCCGTAAGCCTCTGTTTGTGGCCGGTGCCCACCACTTCCATCGAGGTGATCTTTCCCTTGACCTGGATATGAGGCATCTGGGCATGTACCTCGCTGATCGTGTAAAATTTCGTTCGGTCGATGTACTTATAGGGAAAGTAATAGACCAGGTCGCGGAATGTGAAAATATGAAGCTCTTTTTTTAGTAATTCCGCTCTGACAGGCCCCACGCCCGGCAAAAATTGAATATCTTGGTCGAGGTATTCGGTCATGGTCAGCAAAGATAGTAAACTGCCGATAATTTGTATGAAGAGAATCAGGAGTAATCCTTACGGTTTCGGGATCCATTCACCCTATGGATATCATCTGGTGGCCCGGGTTCTTTTTGGCAAGAGTTCATTAACTGCCATCGAGAAACGGCTGTTGTCAGGGCATTCGCGCCATGAGAGGAAAACAGCCCGCCGCATCGTGCAGCTGGCCGTTTTTTTTCATCCCGCCTGTGTGGTGCTGCCAATGCGTGACGAACCTTTGGTGACCCTCCTTGCGGAATGGCTGCCCCTTATCCTGCCCGCAACTCCCATCGGCAGGGGAGAGGACCCCGGGAGCTTACAGCGTCAGCCAGGGGAAGACCGTCAAGTCGCCCCGGAAAGCCACCAAGTCGCCCCGGAAGGCCGCAATACCTCAGGAGAGGAAGGAAACGGCGCTGTTCCCCCGGGGCATGTTAAAATGACCATAGGTACCCTCCCCGGCGATTTTCCTGCCAGTATACCCGAGGAGCCTTTCCCGGCTTCCTGGATCCTCATCGGACTACAGAATTTGGAATTACTGCATTTTTTTAATACCTTGCGCCACTCTGATAAAACCACCTTCACACTTGAAGTCGATAACACCGGTATAGTCATTTTTGACCCGAAATTAATGAAGCAGGACTACTTCGTCAGGGAGTGGTTACGTTTCTGATAAGACAGGAGAAAATTAATGGAGAAAATCATTCATTTAGAGGAGATTACCAAGAATTACAAGGTAGGACCCTCGGTTGTCAGGGCATTGCGTTCAGTATCCCTTGAAATATTCAGAGGGGAATATGTGGCGGTGATGGGAGCTTCCGGCTCCGGAAAATCAACGCTGATGAACATCATAGGGTGTTTAGATACCCCTTCGGGAGGAAATTATATTCTCAACGGCACGGTCGTCAGCACGATGAGTGATAATCAACTGGCGGAAGTAAGAAACAGGGAGATTGGCTTTGTCTTTCAGGTTTTCAACCTTCTGCCTCGGAATTCGGCGCTGGAGAATGTGATGCTGCCTCTGATTTATGCCGGGGAAAAGAAAAATGTCAGAAGAGAACTGGCCTTGAAGATGCTTGAGGATGTCGGACTGGGTGACAGGGTGGAGCATAAACCCAATGAGTTGTCGGGAGGGCAGCGGCAAAGGGTGGCCATCGCCCGCGCCCTGGTGAATCGTCCCTCGCTGATCCTGGCCGACGAACCCACCGGAAACCTCGACTCTAAAATCTCGGAAGAGATCATGAAACTTTTCGCTGAGATCCACAGAAAAGGAAATACCCTGCTGATGGTGACCCATGAAGAGGATATCGCCAGGCATGCCCACCGCATCATCAGGCTGAAAGATGGCGAAATTGAATCCGACGTTGTCAATCCCAATCCCATTTACCGGTAATTATGGAATTCAAGATCTATACAAAAACCGGTGATGATGGCACGACCGGACTGGTAGGTGGCAGCCGGGTAAAAAAGAGCGAACTCAGGCTTGAGGCGTATGGTACGGTCGACGAACTGAACTCCTGGGTGGGGTTATTACGATCGCTTACCGAAGACCAGGGAGTTCAGGAAACCCTTTACTGCATCCAGAACACCCTTTTTATTATGGCCTCAAAGTTGGCCTCTGACGAAAAAGGAAGGCAGATCACCGAAGCCCTGCTCATCGGCGAAGATGAAATCCGACGGCTTGAAGAAGCCATCGACCTCTACGAACTCTCCCTGGAACCCCTGAGAAATTTCATCCTTCCCGGCGGATCCCCACTTGTGAGTTACTGTCATATTGCCCGCACGGTCTGCCGCCGTGCCGAAAGAAATATCGTCAGACTCACGGAATCACAACAGGTGGAGGAGAATATCCTCCATTATGTGAACAGGCTTTCCGATTACCTCTTTGTTCTCTCACGCAAATTGGCAGCCGATGCCGGAATTGCTGAGATTCCCTGGGTGTCGGGACGAAAATAAGAATATTATAAATTTCAAAATAACCGGACAGGCGATCAGGAACCACCGCGGGGAGGGGAGCCGGTCATAAGCAAGAATAACATGAAGATCGACATTGGAGAATCTTTGGTAAACAGCTATTTGAGACATGTGAAAGGGTGCTGCATCGTTCAGCAAAACTGGAAGCCTTCGGGGACCTGGATCATCAGGGAACAGCAACTCGAACTGGCGCGAAGGGAGTTTGAAAGGATTCAGAAGCACAAGGCTTTCACGGAAATTTTCAAGACAGGATTTGAAGCCACCGTCAGACAAACCGAGATTGACGTGCTGGGGTATACCCATGACAGGACCATCTATTCTGCAAATGTGACATTCCATGAATACGGTATAAATTTCGGTTCACGTACCGATACCCGTAACAGGGTCATCAAAAACCTGCTCCGGGCTTACCTCGCCATGATCTGCTATTTTCCGGGTTACCGGCATGTCTTGCTCTACTGTTCTCCCAAGGTCACAGGAGCCACAGAAGATGTGCTGCAGGAGTATTTCCGGATCCTCCAGGAGGACTTTAGCAGTGAGAATGTTTCGTTTCGCTATCTCTCGAATGATCTCTTCCGCGACCAGGTGATGATGCAGACCCTCGACATGGCTCAGGATCAGTTCGACACCAGTGAGCTCTTCCTGCGTTCTTTCAAACTGCTTACCGTTTATGCCGGAGACCTGTCAGAAGGGGAGGACCCCCGTGACAATGATGGCGCCAGACAGGGACCTGCCGATGAAGAGACTTCCGCACCTTCCCGGAAGAAAAAAGCCGTTAAAACAGCATCTGCCCCTCCTGCCAGGGAGAATGACCTTGCCGGTAAACGCCCTGGCACCCCGGTTGTGGCAAAAGAAGATGATCAGACCGACGATTTCGGGGAAGAAGGGGACGAAGACGATGAGGCGGGGACTCCCACAGGAACTCCTCTCAGTGACGAGGAACTGGAAAGAAAAGAGATCGCCAAGGTGAAAAGCCGGATCCCAAAATGGTTCAAAAGACCGACACAAAACAACAGCAAGATTCTTATCCGCTTCATGGAAATCCACGAAAAGGATGAGAATGTGACCTTGCGGCAGCTCTCCGATGCCTGCCCCGATGTGAAAAACTTCCCGGTGAACTTTTCCCAGATGAACAAGGCCAATGGCCGTAACCACGGAAAGGTGTTTGCCGTAGAGGGGGATAATGTCCTCCTCTGGGAACCCGTCAAGGATTTTATTATCCGGGAATACATCGAATTCAAGAAGTCCTATTACCAGGAGGAATAAAACATTAGTTTGAATGTGTTTTAAAATATAAGGGCCCACTGTTGTATTTTATATAATTTGATTATATTCGCGGAAATTTAAAAGATTGGCTTTTGTAACCTCTTAATTATCAACGAATATGTATTGGACCCTTGAATTAGCCTCAAAATTGGAAGATGCTCCCTGGCCGGCAACCAAGGACGAACTGATCGATTTTGCTATTCGGTCGGGAGCGCCGCTGGAAGTGATCGAGAACCTCCAGGAGATTGAAGACGAAGGCGAAGTGTATGAAAGTATCGAAGACATCTGGCCTGATTATCCCAGTAAGGATGACTTTTTCTTCAACGAGGATGAGTATTGAAAAAATTATAAAACAGGCTTCGGGCCTGTTTTTTGTTAACTGGGGGCAAAAGGGACGATGCAGTGCATAACCATAGCAGAGGATTTAAAGGCAAGGGTGCCGGGTATCAGGTTGTTATGTATAGAGAGTGACGTGGTGACCGGGGATTCTCCTGGGGAATTGCTGACGTTGCTTGATGAAAAATGCCGTGGTTTACGCAGTTCCCTGCGAACCGAAGAGATCAGTCTCCTGCCTGCCATAGCTGCATCACGGAAAGCCTATAAACTCACGGGGAAAGATCCTGCCCGGTACCGCCTGTCGGCGGAAGCGCTGTTGCGCCGGGTGGTCCGTGGTGAAGAATTGTACCACATCAGCAACGTGGTCGACTTACTTAACCTGGTTTCCATCACCTCCGGGTTTTCGATAGGAGGATACGATGCCGGGAAAATAGACGGAGAGATGGAAATGGGCATCGGCAAAAGCGGGGAACCATACCAGGCCATTGGCCGTGGAGAGCTCAACATCGCAGGGCTTCCCGTATTCCGCGATCTTCGGGGTGCCTTTGGAAGTCCCACGAGTGATTCGGAAAGGACAAGTGTGACCCCGCAGACCTGCCGTTTTTTAATGGTCATCATCGATTTCGGGGGTGGCGGCGCCCTGGAAGAGGCCGGGCGCCTGGCCACCGGACTGCTCCAGCGGTTCGCAGAGGCCACCATTGTGGAAACGAAAATTATTGAGTGATTATGTTACAGGGATTATGCAGGTTTATTCTTAAACTCTGGGGCTGGAAAGTCGTAGCCGGAGAGATGCCCGACAAAAAGGCCATCATTATCGGCGCTCCCCATACCTCCATCTGGGATTATGTCATCTCATGGCTCTATTACACCTCGGTGGGAGGTACGGCCCATACTGTCATCAAGAAGGAGATGTTCTTCTGGCCGCTGGGGTGGCTGCTTCGTAAATCGGGCGCCGTTCCGGTCGACCGCTCCCGGGGAGCCTCCCTGGTTAAGCAGATCATCGAAGAATTTGACAAACACGAAAAGTTCCATTTGGCCATTACGCCTGAGGGAACCCGGAAACTCACCAAAAGGTGGAAAGCCGGCTTTCATGCTATCGCCAGGGCCACAGGAGCAAAAGTCTATCTGGGGTTTTTTGACTGGGGGCGCAAACATATCGGATGGTACGAAACCCTGGAAATCACCGATGACGCCAACGCCGATATCCGCAGAATGAAAGCCTACTACCGTCAACTGGGCGTCACCGGCAAATATCCTGAACTTTTCACCACCGAAGAATAAGATGGATCTGAAGGTTACCGTGGTGCAACCCCTTGTGGTCTGGGAAGATCCTAGGGCCAACAGGGAGAATATCAGCCGGTTGATGGCAGAGGCAGAACCTGCCGGGTTAATCGTGCTTCCTGAAATGTTCAATACCGGCTTTACCATGGCCAGCCGCGAACTGGCAGAAAAAATGGACGGCCCCACGGTACAGTGGATGCAGGAACAGGCCCGGAAACACAATGCCGCGGTGACTGGTAGCCTGATTATCAGCGAAGAAGGCCGTTATTACAACCGGATGGTATGGACCACCCCCGATGGCGGGGTGCTATGGTATGACAAAAGGCATCTTTTCACCATGGGCTGTGAACATCTTCACTACTCCCCGGGGCACCAGCGGGTGACGGTAGAATGGAAAGGTTGGAGAATCAGGCTGCTGGTATGCTACGACCTTCGTTTTCCGGTGTGGAGCCGGAACCACGACGACTACGACCTGCTCATCATTGTGGCCAATTGGCCATCGGCACGCCACCAGGTCTGGAAGACCCTCCCCGTGGCCCGGGCCCTCGAAAACCAGTGCTATGGCATCGCGGTTAATAGGGTGGGTAACGACGGCATGGGCCTCACTTACCTGGGCGACTCTATGATGGTCACCCCCAAAGGAGAAGTCACCCTCCTGGGAGACGAAGCCTGCGTGCACACTTTTACCCTCTCCCTGCAGCAACTCCACGAATTCCGGAAGAAATTCCCCGTTCTGGACGACAGAGACCCCTTTGGAATGGAGGAAGATTAGCAGTTCCGAAGTTCAGAATAAAAGCTGCTTTCTGAGGAATTCTTCCATCTTGGCATAGAGGTGCATGGTGGTATTACCTCCGCGTATGCCGTGATTCTTATCGGTATAAATAGCCATGTCGAAGGGAACGCCGCCCTGTACCAGGGCTTCGGCGAAAGTCATGGAGTTCTGGACGTGAACATTGTCGTCGGCGGAGCCATGGACCAGCAACAGCCTGCCTTTTATTTTTCCGGCATGGGTGACAGGTGAGTTGTCGTCATATCCCTGAGGGTTCTCTTCAGGGGTGCGCATATACCTCTCGGTGTATATGTTATCATAAAACCGCCAGTTAGTCACCGGAGCTACGGCAATGCCTGCACGGAACAACTCACCTCCCTTGGCCATGGTCAGGGCAGTCATAAATCCTCCGTAACTCCATCCCCAAATGGAGATGCGTGCAGGGTCGACCCAGGGGAGCGTGCCCAGGTACCTGGCTGCCGATACCATATCGTCCGATTCATATCTCCCCAACTGCATGTAAGTGACTTTCCGGAACTCTTCGCCCCGTGCCCCCGTGCCCCGCGGATCGACGCACACCACGGCAAAGCCCTCCTGTGCCAGGTATTCGTTCCACCCCACACTCCAGGTGTCGGTCACCTGCTGCGAGTTGGGACCACTGTACTGGGTCATCACCACCGGGTATTTCCGTGTGGCCTCAAAACCAGAAGGCCTGATCATCCATCCGTTCAGCGAAATCCCCTCAGGCGTGGTGAAGGTGAAAAACTCTTTTTGCGGTATGGCATATTCCGCCAGTCTTTTTTTAAGGGCTTCATTGTCCTCAAGCACTCTGATCTGTTTGCCTTTATAGTCGTGAAGGGTGATCACCGCTGGGGTGGACACGTTGGTATGATAATGGATGTAATAATTGAAGTTATTACTGAAGTCGGCACGGTTAGTTCCCTGAACAGTAGAGAGTTTACCCTTCTTTTTTCCATCGCTGCTGATGAAATAGACCTCCCTGCGCAAGGGCGATTCTGCCGCTGCCTGATAATAGAAAAGCTTCCTTGCGGCATCATAGCCATAAAACGCGGTGACATCAAAACTGCCGCTGGTCAGCTTTTTGATTTCGAAACCCTCTTTGTCATGAAGGTAAAGGTGGGCAAAACCATCCCTTTCACTGGTGACCACGAACTGTCCGTTTTCCAGAAAAGTAAATTTGTCGAGGAAATCCTCATCGACAAATTTTTCATTTTTTTCGGTAAAAAGGGGCCGGGAGTCTCCGGTAAACGGGTTGGTGAGGAGCAGGTCGAGCTGGTTCTGGCGACGGTTCATACGCATGATCACCAGGTTGGCCCCATAGGGGGCCCATTTGATGCGGGGAAGGTAGATATCGCTTTCGGTGCCCGTATCGGCCAGAATGGTCCCCCTGGATCTGACATCGTACACCTTCACCGAAACCAGGGAATTGCCCTCCCCGGCACGGGGATATTTGAAACTCTCGGCACGGGGGTATTCCACCTTTCCGGGGGTCTCTCCTGCAGGGTTGAACAGGGTCATGGTAAACTCCCTGACCTTGGACTCATCAAAACGGATAAAGGCCAGGAACCTGCTGTCGGGAGACCAGGCAAAGGCTTTGCTGAAGCCGAACTCCTCTTCATACACCCAATCGGGAGCTCCGTTGAGGACCTTGTTCTTCTCCCCATCGGTGGTCACCTGGCTCTCGGTGCCGAACTTCAGGTTCTTGATAAAGAGATTATTATCACGCACAAAGGCTACCCGCTCACCATCGGGCGAAAAAGTGGCCAGTTGCTGTTTTCCCTTTTCCGACAGCGGAACCAACTCTTCCGTGACCGAATTCCAAACATAGTAACTGGCGGTGAAGGAATGACGGTATATCGGCTCCATCGCCGTGGTCAGCAGAATTTTCGTCTCGTCGTCGCTGAGCTCATAGCTCTGGAAACTGCTCAAAGGAGCATCCTGAAGGCCCTTCAGGTCCAAAATGGTAGCCACTTTCTCTCCGGTTTGGTAACTGTACTTCACGATCCTGGATCCCTCCTCCATCAGGGTATAGTGGTTTCCGTCGTTCATGGAACGCAACCCCGGCAGTTGGCGCTGCATGAAACTCCTCGATTTAAAGAGATCATCGTGGGTGATCCTTTTCTGTGCTCCTGCCCCGGAAAGGGATCCCACAAGGATCAGAAGTGTCAGGAGAAACATCTTCCATCGCTGTGACCCCATCTCCTGGCGCCTCTGTTCCTGCGTTACCGTGGAAAATAGTGAGAAAACCGCGAAGGGATTCATTATTCTCGCCTGTGAAGCCACCGGGAATTCCATTTTTATGACCATATGGATCTGATTTTAAGATTTAGCGCATGTTGTGCTTTATGCAAAATAAACCAAAAAAATAACAATGTGAAAAAGAGGCGGGTGATATAATGTTTTATGGGAAAGTGTTATCTTTGCGCACTTAAATTTGAAGCGATTCTATAGTGATGATAAAGATAACATTACCGGACGGAAACGTTCGTGAATTCAGCGCCGGGGTGACAGGTCTGGAGATTGCTGAAGCCATTTCGAGCCGTTTGGGCAGGGAAGTTTTGTCGGTTTCGGTCAATGGGGAGGTGTGGGACCTCGGCCGGCCGCTCGCAGGCGACGCCACTGTCAGGCTGCATACCTGGGATGACCGCGAAGGCCGGGAAACATTCTGGCATACTTCGGCCCACCTGATGGCGCAGGCCATCGAGGAGTTTTACCCCGGAACCCTCTTCGGCATCGGACCTACCGTTGACCATGGTTTTTATTATGATATTGACCTCCCGGGAGGCCAGCAGCTCTCGGAAAAGGAGCTCGAAAAGATAGAAAAAAGAATGCTGGAGCTTTCTCGGGAGAAACAACCCGTGGTGCGCCGTTCCATTTCCAAGGCCGATGCCCTGACCTTTTTCACGGAAAAGGGGGATTCCCTGAAACTGGAATTGATCAGTGAACTGGAAGACGGAACCATCACCCTTTACAGCCAGGGTAACTTCACCGACCTGTGCAGGGGGCCTCATCTGCCCGATACCGGGTATATCAAAGCCGTGAAGCTCACCTCCATTGCCGGTGCTTACTGGCGGGGCAATGAAAAGAATAAAATGCTCACCCGTGTCTACGGCATCACCTTTCCCAAGCAGAAACTCCTGGAGGAGTACCTGGTGATGATCGAAGAAGCCAAAAAACGGGACCACCGCAAGATCGGCAAAGAGATGGAGCTTTTTGCCTTTTCAGAAGCTGTGGGTCTTGGGTTGCCCCTCTGGCTGCCCAAGGGAGCCCAGTTGCGCAGCCTCCTCGAAGATTTCCTGCGGAAAATCCAGAAAAACTTCGGCTACGATCAGGTCATCACTCCCCACATCGGGGATGTCAACCTCTACAAGACCTCTGGGCATTATGAAAAATATGGCAAGGACTCCTTTCAGGTGATCAAAACACCAGCAGAAGGGGAGGAGTACATGCTCAAACCCATGAACTGTCCTCACCACTGCGAGATTTACAAAACAAAACCCCGTTCCTATAAAGACCTGCCGGTGCGCATGGCCGAATTCGGAACGGTATACCGTTATGAGCAGAGTGGCGAACTCCACGGCCTCACCCGGGTCAGGGGGTTTACGCAAGACGATGCCCACATTTTTTGCCGTCCTGACCAGCTGAAGGATGAATTCAAAAAGGTGATCGACATTGTCTTTATCATATTCAAGGCCCTGGAGTTCCATGATTATACGGCTCAGATTTCACTGCGCGATCCCAACAAGCCCGAAAAATACATAGGAACGGCTGAGAATTGGGATAAGGCAGAAAGTGCCATCGTAGAGGCGTGCCAGGAGAAGGGACTGAAGACGACCACCGTATTGGGGGAAGCGGCCTTTTATGGTCCCAAGCTCGATTTCATGATCAAGGACGCCCTGGGAAGAAGCTGGCAGCTGGGGACCATTCAGGTGGACTACAATCTTCCCGAGAGGTTCCAACTCGAATATATCGGCTCTGACGATAAGCGCCACCGTCCGGTGATGATCCACAGAGCCCCCTTCGGGTCGATGGAGCGTTTTGTGGCCGTTCTGATCGAACATACCGCCGGGAAATTCCCCCTCTGGCTGACTCCGGAACAGGTAGTTATCCTCCCGATCAGCGAAAAATACAACGATTATGCCCGCAGAGTTTCAGAAGAGCTAAATTTTTCCGATATTCGCGCCGTCGTTGACGATCGTAACGAAAAGATTGGCAGAAAGATACGTGACAACGAACTCAAAAGGGTGCCTTACTTGCTCGTCGTAGGAGAAAAAGAAGAGGAAGCAGGCACCGTTTCCGTGCGCCGACAGGGAGAAGGAGACCAGGGCTCCATGACCACTGGCGGGTTCACGGAATTTCTCAAAGAAGAGATAAAGAGACAATTAACCGGATTGTATAACTAATTTAAGGAGGACCACATTATAGCTATCAAGAAATCTTTGACGAGACCCGACAGGCCGACCAGTAACGATGCCGGAAATTACCGGGTTAATGAAAAGATCAGGGCGCAGCAGGTGCGCCTGGTGGGGGACAACCTGGAGAATCCGGGTATCTATTCCCTGCGCGACGCCCTGAAAATTGCCGACACCATGGACCTTGACCTTGTGGAAATCTCACCTAAGGCAGAACCACCGGTTTGCCGGGTGATCGATTACTCCAAGTTCCTGTATCAGCAGAAGAAGAAGCAAAAGGAAATAAAAGCCAAAACCGTGCAGGTGGTGGTAAAGGAAATCCGCTTCGGCCCACAAACCGATGACCACGATTTCAATTTTAAACTCCGCCATGCCGAAAGATTTCTTCAGGATGGAGCCAAGGTGAAAGCCTTTGTCTTTTTCAAGGGGCGATCCATCCTCTTCAAGGAGCAGGGAGAAATCCTCCTCCTCAAATTCGCCACTCTTCTCGAGGAATTTGGAAAAGTGGAGCAACTTCCCAAACTGGAAGGGAAAAGAATGACCATGTTTATTTCACCGAAAAAGAAATAGTACTTACAATCAATTACTTTTAAAAAGTAGGAAAATGCCAAAAATGAAAACCAATTCCGGTGCAAAGAAGAGATTCAAGCTTACCGGAACAGGAAAGATCAAAAGAAAACATGCCTACAAAAGCCACATTCTGACCAAGAAGAGCACTAAGCGCAAGCGGAATCTCGGGTACTGGACCACCATTGACAGTACCAACGTCAACAATGTAAAGCTGATGTTGAACATGAAGTAAAATCTTTCAATCAGAGAGTTTAACAAGTTAGTAACCCGGTGGTGTGGCTTTAAGTTCCGGAAACGGACGCCCTTCACCAAAAAAGAAAAAGTATGCCAAGAAGTGTAAATCATGTAGCATCACGAGCCCGAAGGAAGAAATTATTGAAATTAACAAGAGGTTATTTCGGTTCTCGTAAAAACGTTTGGACAGTTGCCAAAAACACGTGGGAGAAAGGTCAGCAGTATGCTTACCGTGACAGGAAGGTGAAAAAAAGACTTTTCCGTGCTCTCTGGATCCAGCGTATCAATGCAGCCGCCCGTCTGGAAGGGCTTTCCTATTCCAGGCTGATCTCATTGATGAAAAAGAGCAATGTGGAAATCAACCGTAAGGTATTGGCTGACCTGGCCATGAACCACCCTGATGCTTTCAGGGCAGTTGTCGAAAAGGTGAAATAGAAACTCTTAACGGTGAAATAAATCGTAAACCCGGGGATGAACTTCCCGGGTTTTGCATTTTATGCTTTTTCGCATAATTTGAGGAGTATAATTACCTATTTTTGCATTCTTAAAGAAAATGTGTTCTATAAATTAAAAAGATAAGAGAATGAAAGTTCTTCAGGAAATTATTGCAAATGCCAAGAAAGCGCAGAAGCGTATTGTTTTGCCCGAGGGGTTAGAGCCCCGCACCCTTCGTGCGGCCGATATTATTCTCAAGGAAGGCATTGCCCGGCTGATCATCCTGGGAAAGCCTGAACAAGTGAAGGAGGAAGCCGAGAAGCTGGGGGTTAATCTTCAGAGGGCCACCCTGGTAGACCCATCCACGGATCCGCGGCGTGAGAAATATGCCGCCATGATGGTGGAGATTCGCAAGAACAAGGGACTGACCAGGGAGGAAGCCTTGGCCTTGCTTGACAATCCCCTTTATTTTGCGCCGTTGATGATCAAGGCGGGGGATGCCGACGGTGAACTGGCAGGAGCCATCAATGCTACCGGGGATGTGTTGCGCCCTGCTTTCCAGTATGTGAAAACCCTGCCGGGGGTGAGTGTGGTCTCCGGGGCTTTTCTCATGTTCGTCAACGATCCCAACATCGGCCATGAGGGAATCCTCGTCTTTGCCGATTGTGCCGTGTTGCCTGATCCCGATGAGAACCAGCTGGCGGAGATTGCCGTGACTACCGCGCGTACCGCCAAAGCCATCATTGGCGTGGAACCCCGGGTGGCCATGTTGAGTTTCTCGACCAAGGGAAGCGCCTCCCATATCATGGTCGACAAGGTGGTGAACGCCACCCGCAAAGCCAGGGAAATGGATCCCGATCTGAAGATAGAAGGAGAATTACAGGTGGATGCTGCCCTGGTCATGGAGGTGGCCCAGCTGAAAGCCCCGGGCAGCGATGTGGCCGGAAGGGCCAATATCCTGATTTTTCCCACGCTGGAATCGGGAAATATCGGCTATAAGCTGGTACAACGCCTGGCCAGGGCTGAAGCCATCGGTCCGGTCCTGCAAGGCATGGCTGCGCCCATCAACGACCTCTCCAGGGGGTGTTCCGTAACCGACATCGTTAATATGGTAGCCATCACCGCCAACCAGGCCGCCGCTACCTTTTAAAAACATTACCTGTATGGCCAGTGAACTTATCAGAGAGCCTATCGAGGAATTCGGGCTCAGCAAAAAGGGAAGATCCAATGCCCTCTTCTCCAAGATCGGCATCATCGGCTGCGGACTTGTCGGGCAGAACCTGGCCCGGGTGGCCAGTTATTACGGACTGGAAGTGGTCTTCATCGAGGTCTCGCAGGAAAAAATCGACGATGCCTTTACCGGCATCACCCGGATGATGGACCACCGCATCGAACACTGGGGCCTCACGGAGAGTGAGAAACGTGCCAACCTGAGCCGTATCCAGGGAACCACCGACTACAACATGCTGAAAGGGTGCGACTTTGTCATTGAGGCCATACGTCCGGTGGACCGCGGCATCAAGGTGAAGGAACGCAAGGAGATATTCCGGAAAATAGAGGCCGTGGTTGACCGCAACTGCATCATCGGCACCAATTCCACGACGGTGATCATCACCGAGCTGGCCTCCGACATGGAGTACAAGGACCGCTGCATCAGCCTTCATTTCTTTGTCAATTCTCCCGAGGCCCGCATTGTGGAAGTGGTCAAGGGTCTTTACACTTCCGAGGAGAGCTACCAGAAGGTGTGTAAGTTCGTCAAACTCATCAACCGCACCATCGTGCCGGTGGAGGAGTCGGCCGGACTGATCAGCATCCGTCTTTTCGTGGTGGCCCTCAATGAGGCCTGCGAGATATTAATGGAAGGCGTTAGCGCCATGGAAGACATCGACCTGACCATGCGGGTGGGCTTTGGCATGAGGCAGGGACTCTTTGAGATTGCCGATAAAATCGGACTCGATAAGGTCGTTCGCTGGATGGAGAATATTTACAGCGAATTCGGGGATGTCAGGTACAAGCCCTCCCCCCTGATCAAAAAACTGGTCAGGGCCAAACATTTCGGCATTTCAGTAGGACAGGGGTTCTATGCATACGATGACGAGGGGACCCGCATTTGTAACAAAACCAAACCCTGTTAACCGAAAAATCTCTATTTATGAAAGTATTAGTTCTCAACTGCGGAAGCAGTTCCATCAAATACCAGCTGTTCGACATGGCTGACCGGCATGTGATTTCCAAAGGGGGCATCGAAAAGCTGGGAATGAAAGGGTCGTTTCTCAAGCACACGCGTGAAGACGGACAGGGTGTACTCTTTGAAGGGGAGATCATTGACCATAAGGTGGGCATTGAGTATATTTTGGGGGTTTTGACCAGTGCCAAACACGGCTGCCTGAAGAGCCTCGATGAGATTGACGCCGTGGGACACCGGGTGGTACACGGTGGGGAACGGTTCAAGTCGAGTGTTTTCATTGACGAGGAGGTGAAGGCCGTACTCGAGAAAAACGTCAGCCTGGCGCCCCTGCACAATCCGCCCAACCTGAAAGGGATCTATGCCATGGAAGAACTCCTTCCGGGAATTCCCCAGGTGGGCGTCTTCGACACCGCCTTTCACCAGACCATGGAACCCCATGCCTACATGTACGGCATTCCTTATATCCTCTATAAAAAACATGCCATCAGGAGATACGGATTTCACGGAACCAGTCACCGTTATGTGAGCCAGCAGGTATGTGATGTGCTGGGGAGAGATATCACCACCCAGAAGATCATTACCTGTCACCTGGGCAATGGGGCTTCCATTGCTGCCGTCAAAAATGGCCATTCCATAGATACCTCCATGGGGTTCACCCCCATAGAGGGGCTGATCATGGGTACCCGTGCCGGGGATCTCGATATAGGGGTGGTCACTTTTATCATGGAAAAGGAAGAGTTGGGGCTTCGTTCGGCCAATTCGATGTTCAATAAGCACAGTGGAATGCTTGGATTGACCGGGGTTTCTTCAGATATGAGGGAGATCGAGCAGGCGGCAAAAGAGGGAAATGAAAGGGCGGCCCTGGCCCTGGAAATGTACAGCTACCGGGTTAAGAAGTATATAGGCTCCTATGCTGCCGCCATGGGTGGAGTGGACATCATCGTCTTCACCGGAGGAATCGGCGAAAATGCCGGCAACATCAGGGAAGGCTCCCTGGCGGGACTCGAATTTCTGGGCGTCGACCTCGATGTCGAAAAAAACAGAAACTTCAGAATGGAAGGGGAGATCAGCAAGCCCTCTTCCCGCGTCAAGGTCATGGTTATCCCCACCAATGAAGAGCTTATGATCGCCCTTGACACCGAGACCATCATCAGGGAAAGAAAGGAAATTTCAGCATAATCGTAAAAAGGGGGGCTTCACCTCCCTTTTTTTATGTTGGCATTTGTTAAATTTACTGCGTTATCAGTGGAAATCACTCAACGAACGAAACGATGGAGATAAGACATCTTGACGAAATTGTTGCTGCAGTAAGGGGGAGGTCACCCCGCCGCCTGGTGGTCGTCAATGCCGTGGATGCCCATACCCTGGAAGCGGTGAATGCCGCCGTGGACCAGGGAATCGTCAGGGCCACCCTTACCGGGGACCCCGGAAAGATCAAGGCCACTTGTGAAATGCTGGGACTCGATTCCGGGAAATTCGCCATCGAGGCTGCTTCTTCCGAAGACGAGGCGGCTCGCCGGGCGGTGGAGCTGATCTCCCAGGGGAAGGCTGACCTCATGATGAAAGGCCTGCTCAGCACCGATAAATACATGAAGGCCATCCTTAACAAGGAATACGGACTTCTTCCCCCCAAGGGAGTGCTCAGCCATGTGACGGTCATTGAGAATAAGAGCTATCATAAATTGCTGACCATTGGCGATGTGGCTATCATTCCCTATCCTGACCTGTCGCAGAAGATCGTCATGACCGGCTATCTCATACGCACGGCCAGGGCCCTGGGGATTGAAAATCCCAAGGTGGCCCTGATAGCCGCCACGGAACAGGTGTTGGTGGCCATTCCGGCCTGTACCGATGCTGCCATAATTTCCAAAATGGCGGAACGGGGACAGATTCCGGGAGCCTTGGTAGACGGGCCCATGGCCCTCGATGGTGCCATTGATGCCGGGGCGGCAGCCATCAAGAAAATATCCTCTCCGGTGGCTGGTGATGCCGACTGTCTTCTGTTTCCCAACATCGACGCCGGGAATGTCTTTTATAAGATGAGTTCCAAGATGTGCCAGTCGGAGCAGGCAGCTATCGTCATGGGAGCCCGGGTGCCGCTGGTTCTTTCCAGCCGCGGTGATACCATGCAGACCAAACTCTATTCCATCGCCCTTGCTGCCATGCTGGGATAAAGCCATCAGCCCATGAAAGATTTTCTTGTACTGGCCATCAACCCGGGTTCCACTTCTACGAAATTTGCCGTATATGAAGGGGAGAAACCCCTTCTTGTCAAAACCCTCCGGCACAGTATCGAGGAAATCTCCAAATACCACAGCATCATCGACCAGTTTGACTTCCGCAAGGGACTGATTATCGATGCCCTGGTAGAAGAGGGAATTATGGTCGATTCCATCAAGCACATCATTGGCCGTGGTGGGCTCACCTGGCCTGTGGAGTCGGGGGTTTATATAGTGAACAACCTGATGCTTCAGCATGCCCGGGAGGGGGTGATGGGGCAGCATGCCAGTAACCTGGGACCCCTGATCGCCGATTTTGTGGCGTTGCAGATTCCCGGAGCCAGCGCTTATATCGCAGACCCTGTAGTGACCGATGAACTCGACGATATCGCCAGAATTGCGGGGCATCCCAAATTCGAAAGGGTTTCGATATTTCACGCCCTTAACCAGAAAGCCATTGCCCGCCTGCATGCCCGCAAAACCGGGAAGAGCTATGAGGAGCTCAACCTTATCGTCATCCATCTTGGCGGAGGTATTTCCGTAGGTGCTCACAAAAAGGGAAAAGTCATCGACGTCAATAACGCCCTCAACGGGGAAGGCCCATTCAGTCCCGAAAGATCTGGAACCCTGCCGGTCTTCCAGCTGATCGATCTCTGCTTTTCAGGTAAGTATTCCAAAGACCAGATTCAGCGAATGGTCGTGGGTGAGGGGGGCTATGTGGCCTACCTGGGAACCAACAATGCCCAGGAGGTGCAGCAAAGGGCGGAAAAGGGGGATGCCGGAGCCCGGTTTATCCAGGATGCCCTGGGATATCAGGTTTCTAAACTGATCGGCGAAATGGCGGTGGTCCTCGATGGCAACGTCGACGGTATCCTGCTCACGGGCGGACTGGCCTTCAACAATTATCTCACCGGCTATGTCACCGCCAAAACCTCCTTTATCGGACCGGTCTTCATCTATCCCGGGGAAGATGAACTGCAAGCCCTGGCTATGAACGCCCTCAGGGTGGCCAGGGGCGAAACCATTCCCAGAACCTACAATGGCCACCCCGGCCATCATGGAAAGGAATGAGCATACCGGATAGTCGGAAGATAAAGAGGATAAGAATATCAGAAGCTGAGAAATAGGATAATATGGTGAAAAATCGATAAGATGATAATACTGGAGTTTATTAATATCTCGCTGCCCCTGACCAACCCGGTGCTCATCTTTTCGGTGATCCTGTTCATTATTCTCTTTTCACCCATTCTTCTCAACAGACTTTCCATCCCTCCACTGGTAGGATTAATCATTGCCGGGGCGATTTTTGGCCCGAATGGTCTCAACCTGATTGCCAGGGACAGCAGTATAGAACTTTTCGGTACGGTGGGGCTGCTTTACCTGATGTTTATCTCCAGTATGGAAATGGATATGAACCAGTTCCGGAGAAATTCCGGGAAAAGCCTGGTTTTTGGTTTTTTCACATTTATTATCCCCATGATTTTGGGCATAGTTACCGGTATCTATCTTTTGCAACTTTCACCAGTCAGCGCTATTCTCCTTGCCAGTATGTATGCTTCCAATACGCTGATCACTTATCCCATTGTCAGCAAAATGGGTATTGTAAAAAGCCGCGCCGTCAACATTTCGGTGGGGGCGACGATTATCACCACCCTGGCGGCCTTGCTGGTCCTGGCCGTCATTGTGCGCATGCATAACGGTGGCGCAGGATTTCACTTCTGGTTAAGACTGGGGGTGGGAGTGGTCCTTTCGTTTTCCATTATTTTCTTTTTATTTCCCATGGTCACCCGCTGGTTCATGAAACGGTATGAAGACAATGTGGGCCAATATGTCTTTGTCCTGGCCCTGGTCTTCATGGGGGCTTTCCTGGCCCAAATCGCCGGTATAGAACCCATCCTAGGGGCTTTTATGACCGGACTGTCTCTGAACCGGCTGATTCCCAACACCTCTCCGCTGATGAATCGTATTGACTTCGTGGGAAATGCCCTGTTTATCCCCTTTTTTCTGATCAGTGTGGGTATGCTCATTGATTACAGAATCTTCTTCAGCAACAGGGAAACCATCCTGGTGGCCACGGTAATGACCGGGGTAGCGACTCTTTCCAAATATCTGGCGGCCCTGTTAACCCAAAAATCGTTTGGCTACAACAAGGGAGAACGGGATATTATGTTTGGGCTGACCAATGCCCAGGCAGCCTCCACCCTGGCTGCCGTTCTCATCGGCTACAACATCATCCTGGGCGTTACTCCTGAAGGTTTACCTTTGCGGTTACTGAATGAAAGTATCCTCAGCGGAACCATTGTAATGATTTTAGTCACCTGCACCATTGCTTCCTTTGCCACCCAGCGGGGAGGCCGCCAGATTGCCATGGACGATTCTTCACATGATAAAATCATGGAGCATGAAAGGGAAGAGAGAATCCTTATTCCCTTCCGGAATTCGGAAACTGTCGAAGAACTGGTTCATTTAAGCGTCACAGTAAAATCAGTGCAGAAAAATACCCGTCTGTTAGGTCTTCACATCCTCGACGATTTGAAATACGGCTCTTCAGCAGAAAAGAAAGCCTTGGCTCTCATGGAAAAGGCGGAAAAGGCAGCCGCAGCCACCGACGATATTTTGACTCCCATTCTGAGATACGATACCAACGCAGTCAACGGAATCGTCAACGTCGTCAGGGAAAATAAAATTACTGACCTGATCATGGGTTTGCACCATAAAAAAGGTTTTACCGACACTTACCTGGGAACACTCACCCAGGGGATTCTTAACAGGTGCGATACCACCACCATGATTTACAGCACTGTGCAACCCCTATCGACCATCAAAAGATACCTGATTTTCATCCCCGACCATGCAGAATTAGAGATAGGATTCGCCAATTGGCTGGCAAAAATCTGGAATATAGGAAAGAATACAGGGGCCAAGCTTTTATTTTATGGTTCTGACCGTTTGATGACCCTGCTTAAAAAGGTACAACACAAACACCCTGTGGCTGCTGAATTTGTTCATTTCCCCGACTGGGAAGAGTTTCCCTCCCTTAAGGATGATGCCAAACCCAACGACTGCCTGGTTTTTGTCATGAGCCGGAGAAACTACCCTTCCTACCACCATCTGATGGATAAAACTCCGTATTACCTGGACAACTATTTCGAGGGGAACAACTTTATTCTAATTTACCCCCGCCAGAGCGGCATTGACAACAACCTGCAGGAAACCGTCTCCACTTCTCTGTTTGATACCATGTCAGATAATTACCCTCCTTTCGAAAACCTGATAAAAACCATTGGAAGATTGATCACAAGAAGGTAAAAAATCAGGCATATTTTCTTATCTTTCCCTCGGAACGGCTCTGGTTGAACTCCTGGTTCATGCCTTGGTATTCTAAGGGTTATAGGATGTTCCCGACAGGCAGAAAACAGCAGAATCAGTAACCTGGAAGTCTTTTCCCGACGCACTACAAAAACTGAATTTCTATGATGCTATTGGCTTTTCCCGAACTAGCGCTTCCTTTGACCAATCCAGTCCTTATTTTTGCCCTGATCCTCTTTATCATTTTGTTTGTTCCCATTTTTCTGAATAAAATTTCGGTACCACACCTCATCGGTTTGATCATAGCGGGGGTAATTATCGGACCTTTCGGGCTCAATCTGATGGCGCGCGATAGCAGCATCGTCCTGTTTGGAACGGTCGGGCTTCTGTATATTATGTTTCTTGCCGGACTGGAGATCGACATGGCTGATTTCAGGAAGAACAGTGGTAAAAGTATCCTTTTCGGACTTTATACCTTTTCCGTACCGATGATCCTGGGAACGATTGCAGGTTATTACATTCTAAAACTACCTCTTAATTCTTCCGTACTCCTGGCCAGTATGTTTGCCTCCCACACCCTGATAGCCTATCCGATCATCAGTAAATCAGGGATTCTTAAAAATCCGGCGGTAAGCATCACTGTGGGGGGGACCATGATCACCGACACCCTGGCACTGTTGGTTCTGGCTGTTATCGCCGGAATGGCTACCGGCAATGTTTCCAATGGTTTTTTTCTGAGATTGTCGGTTTCAGTGGTCATCTTTTCCCTGGTCATTGTCCTTCTTTTTCCAGTCATTGGGCGATGGTTCTTTAAAAACAATGATGATAACATATCCCAGTATATTTTCGTTCTTGCCATGGTTTTCCTGGGGGCTTTTCTTGCTGAAGCAGCCGGAATTGAAGCCATCATCGGGGCTTTTTTGGCGGGTCTGGCCTTGAACCGTTTGATCCCCCATACTTCTCCACTGATGAACCGGATAGAATTTGTGGGAAATGCCCTTTTTATCCCTTTCTTCCTGATTGGGGTAGGAATGCTGATAGATTTCAGGGCTTTTTTCACCGACCTCAACACCATTATCGTCGCTGTAGTGATGACGGTGATTGCCACCGTAGCGAAATTTATTGCTGCCTGGTTGACGCAGAGGACATTCCGCTTTTCTGTGGATCAGCGCCGTGTCATCTTCGGACTGAGCAATGCCCAGGCTGCTGCCACCCTGGCTGCTGTCCTCGTCGGCTATAACATCATTACCGGACAAACCCCTGAAGGAGAACCCATCAGGCTCCTTAATGATGCTGTCCTCAACGGTACTGTTTTCATGATCCTGATTACCTGTACTATAGCTACTTTTGTGGCACAAAAGGGCGCTCATAACCTGGCCCAGGCTGAAACCCTTCTCGAAGAACTGGAGGATGGGGAAGAGGGGGAAAAAATTCTGATCCCCCTGAGCAATATCGACAATGTCGAGGAATTGATCAATATCAGCGTTACCCTCAAATCCTCAAAACAGAGCAGTATCTATGCGCTCAATATCCTCGATAACCTGGCCGTGGACAGAAATGCCGAAAAACATGCCCGTAAACTTCTTGAACTGGCAGAAAAGGCTGCTGCGGCAACAGACCATCGTTTGTTCCCGGTTATGCGTTACGATTCCAATGTAGTTAACGGAATTGCCAGCGTAGTACAGGAACAGAAAATTTCTGACCTGATCATCGGGTTACATCAGAAAAAGGGGATTACCGATTCGTTTCTGGGCAACCTCACGCAAGGGATTCTTCAGAAGTGCAATACAACCACCATCATATACCGGCCGGTGCAACCCTTTGCTACTGTCAGGCGTACCCTGGTCTTTGTTCCCGACAACGCTGAAAAGGAAGCCGGTTTTGCATGGTGGCTGGTGAAGATATGGAACATCGGCAGGAATACAGGCTCAAAGCTACTTTTCTTTGGCTCCGTGGAAATGGTCACTGTGCTCACGGAAATTCACAAAAAACATCCTGTGGAGGCTGAATTCAGAGAGTTTAGTGATTGGGATGATTTTCTCATCCTGGGGAGGGAAGTCAAATCAGATGATCATCTGGTCTTTATATTGAGCAGAAAGGAATATCCTTCTTACCATCCCCTGATGACCCGTATTTCGGGTTATGTCAACAAATATTTTGCCGACAACAACTGTATGTTGATTTATCCCCGGCAATATGGTGTTGCGGAAGAGGATGAATTCAATCCCACTTATCCATCGATGTTCGATCCTGCTAATGATCATCTGGAGAGACTGGAAAATTTGATGGTCACCATAGGGAAATTATTCAGGAAGAAATAGTCAATAGGGACTACCAGGGTGAATGGTGAATGGATAGCAACAGGGACTTATTTTTGAAAAGTCCCTGTTGCTCTGATGATGTAAATGGTGATCATACCACGTAAGTAGAACTGGCCGTATCGCCACCGCGGCCTGTCCAGTTGGTATGGAAGAATTCGCCGCGTGGACGGTCGATTTTTTCGTACATATGGGCGCCGAAGTAGTCGCGTTGGGCCTGGAGCAGGTTGGCAGGCAGCCTTTCGCTGCGGAATCCGTCGAAATAGCAGAGTGCCGAGGTGAGTGCCGGCACCGGAATGCCGTTGGACAAGGCCGTGGCGCACACCCTGCGCCATCCCTCCTGGGCAGCTTCCACCTTCTCCTGGAAGAAGGGGGCGAGCAGCAGGTTGGGCAGGGCAGGATTTTTGTCAAAGGCCTTCTTGATGTCGCCGAGGAATGCCGAGCGAATGATGCATCCTCCTCTCCACATCAGGGCAATGCCACCGTAGTTGAGGTTCCAGCCATACTCTTTGGCGGCTTCCATCATCAGGTTGTACCCCTGGGCATAAGAGATGATCTTGGCCCCGTAGAGCGCCATCTTCAGGTCGTTGATAAACTGCTGTTTGTCGCCATTAAATGCTGGTTTCGGCCCGTTGAGCACCTGGCTGGCCGCTACACGGATCTCCTTCTGTGCCGAGAGACAGCGCGAAAAGACCGACTCGCCGATCAGCGTCAGCGGAATGCCCATATCGAGGGCTGTAACTGCGGTCCATTTGCCGGTTCCTTTCTGTCCCGCCGTATCCAGAATCTTCTCTACAATGGGCTCCCCATCCTCATCCTTAAAGGCCAGGATGTCACGGGTGATTTCAATGAGGTAGCTGTCGAGTTCTTCGGTATTCCACTTCTTAAAAACTTCATGCTGCTCGAAGGCTCCCATGCCCAGGAGGTCCTTCATCAGGTGGTAGGCTTCGTTGATGATTTGCATGTCGCCGTATTCGATGCCGTTGTGCACCATTTTGACGAAGTGGCCGGCGCCCCCTTCCCCCACCCAGTCGCAACAGGGCGTGCCGTCTTCCACCTTGGCCGCCACGGCCTGGAAGATCTCCTTCACATGGGGCCATGCCGCAGGAGAACCTCCGGGCATCATGGAAGGACCGAGCAGGGCGCCTTCTTCACCACCCGACACGCCGGTGCCGATATAGAGCAACCCTTTGCTCTCGACATATTTGGTGCGGCGGATGGAATCGGGGAAATGGGAGTTCCCGCCGTCAATAATGATGTCCCCCGGTTCCAAATGGGGGAGGAGCAACTCTATAAAGTCATCTACGGGTTTCCCGGCCTTCACCAACATCATCACCTTGCGGGGACGCTCCAGAGAGGCCACCAGTTCTTCGATGCTGTGGGCACCGATAAATTTCTTGCCTACACCCCGCCCATTAATGAAATCATCGACCTTCGATACGGTACGGTTGTATACCGCCACCGTATATCCCTTGCTCTCCATGTTTAACACCAGGTTCTCGCCCATGACGGCTAACCCGATCAATCCGATGTCTGCTAACTTTTTCATTCTATTGTTTTTAGATTAATCTTATTTAAGTTCTTGTTTAACTATTTATTTTGAACCCCATTTCCATGAGTTTACAAATAGTTTCTTTCTGTACATTTGTGACCCTGAGGGTAAAAGCGGGAAATTCGCGTCTGACAGGGTAATCCCCCCTCAATTTTTCAAAGAGGGAGGGGTTTATGCGCAGGTGGGTGTCGTCGGCTGTGATGTCGTAGGTGGCCAGCACGGCATCGCCCAGCAGGCTTTCCTCAGAGCGTGTTTTCCCGGAAGAGTCTCTTCCGTCAAGGGATATCCCCGTTTTCGGGGGAAGTTCAACACCGGCGGGCTCCCAGTGGTCCAGTCCCAACCCGAAAAAGCGGCTCACCGCCCTGACACTCATCAGGGTGCCGTTGGCTTTCCCGTCACGTGAATACCCGGCGATATGGGGTGTGGCCAGAAGGGCTTTGTCCATCAGTACCGGGTGAATCTCCGGTTCATTCTCCCAGCAATCGAGGATCACGTCACTTATATCATTTCTTTCAATAGCATTTATAACGGCATTTGTGTCAAATACTTCTCCCCGGCAACTATTGATGAGCAATGGTTTCTTGAGGAGTTTTTCCGGAAATGTTTCGTTGACCATATGCCAGGTGGCATCCCTGCCCATCATGTTCAGGGGGACGTGGAAGGTGATGATGTCGGCGTTTTGGCAGATGGTCTCCATAGTTACAAAAGTACCCGGGCCTTCCTCTCTTTCGCGGGGAGGGTCGTTCAACAGGACCTGCATGCCCAGGAGACGGCAGATCTTTTCCACCCTTTTACCCACGTTTCCCACACCCACGATGCCAATGGTGGTATCGCGGAGGCGGTGGTTTCTTTTCGTGGCCCAGGTGAAGAGGGCGGCGGCGATGTACTGTTCCACACTTCCGGCATTGCATCCCGGGGCATTGGTCCAGGCGATGCCAGCAGCTTTACAATAGGCCGTGTCGATATGGTCGAAGCCGATGGTCGCCGTAGCTATGAATTTCACTGCCGATCCCGTTAGAAGGGCTTCGCTGCAAATGGTGCGCGTTCGGGTGATCAGCGCATCGGCATCGCGTACCGTTTCGGGAGTGGTCTTGCTTCCCGGAAGGTAGACTACTTCGGCCACCGGCTCAAAAACTCCCCTGATATAGGGGATCTTGTCATCAATGACGATTTTCATTTCAAACGGCAATTAGTTAACCCTAAAGACACAAAGAACACCCTGGAAAACGCTCATATCCTTTTGGCAACGCTTTACAAATCTCATCTGTTTATCTCATGAGGTTTCTGTGAGTAGTATTCAGAAACCACATCTTCCAAAACCCGGGAGGTGCGTGCGGCGGATTCCCCGGTACTGGCACATTTTCCTTCCCCGCGGAGCTCCCCGACCACCTGGCTGATCAGGTTAAATTGTATATTCTCAGGATTTACAAATCTGAATTTGTGGATGCCCTCGTGGTTTTCCATCACCACTTCGCCATGGCGGAAGCTGGAAAAGGTGATTCTCCCTTTGTCTCCTGTGATGTCGATAAGGTCGGCTTCTCCGCTTTTATCGGCCACGAAGCACCAGTGCCCGCATCCGGTGATGCCGCTGGCAAAGCGGAAAGTCGCGACCACGGTATCTTCTGCGGGATAGAGACCTGCCCGGTTGACGGCCATTCCCCTGACTGATTCAACGGGACCAAACAAAAAATCGAGATAGTCGAACTGGTGGGAGGCCAGGTCATAAAAGTAACCGGCTCCGGCGATGTCGGGTTTGATATGCCAGCTCATCTCCTCAGGGCGTTGGTTTCTCTCCCTGGCCTGTTTGAAAAGTTTTAATCCTACCGTCATCACCGCGCCGATCTCTCCGTTGCCGATGAGTTCCTTCACCTTCAGGAAGGCGGGAAGGGTTCTCCGGTAGTAGGCGACGTACAGGGGGATTCCCGTTTTTCGGGAGACTTCCAGCATTTCCTGACACTCCCGGGTGTTCAGGGCCATGGGTTTTTCGACATACACCGGTTTTCCCGCCTCCATGGCCTGGATGGCGTAGTGGGCATGGGAGGAGGGGGGAGTGGCCACATAAACGGCATTGACTTCAGGGTCAGCGATCAGGTCGTCGGCCGAGACCGTCCACCGGGGCACCCCATGCCGACGGGCATAATCCTCTGCTTTGGCAGCGTCGCGGCGCATAATGGCCACTAACCGCGAATGCGGCACCTTATTGAAGGCAGGAGCGCTCTTCACCTCTGTAACACTGCCGGCACCTATCATGCCCCATCTTATTTCAGTCATCATTTCGCTCATCGGGGAGAGTTACGTTTTCCATTCAGTAAAGTCACATTTTGAAACGGTCGCGGTATGCCCAGAGCCCCAGGGCCGGATTGGAGATGTAAAAGACCTCCTCGCCGTTGGGCAGGGTGTTGTATCCGTCTTTCAGTACTTCGGGATTGTAGCTGGCCACCATTTTGTCATAGTCGGCCCACTGAAATCCGACGCTCTCGATCTCTTCGCGGGTCAGGTTTTCCTTAGCTTTTCCCGGACAGTAGGTGATGGAGAATCGGCCTTCGGAGGAGCCGTGGATCAGGTGGGCGGCCGCTCCCAGGTTGTTCTGCAGCTCTTCGTTCTCCGCCGTGACCTTCAGGGTGTGAGGGGTGCCGAAGTAGCCATATTTCCTGATCAGCCGGTCGATCTCCGTGTCTTCTCCGAATTCTTTGAGTGCCGGGGCCAGGACGATCAGTTCACCGCCGTCGGCCAGGGCCATGCGGGTTCTGTAAATGCTTTTATTGCCCAGCCAGGTGCTTTTAAATTCGCTGGGGTCTAGCCATACCACCACTTTCTGCAGAGGTTTGTCCACCATTTCGAAGTTGACTTTCAGGGAGAGGCTTGCAGCCTTGTCGAAAACGGAGAAATCGTCGCCGATGAAAAGTCCGTAAGTCTGGAGCTTACCACTTTGGTTGACGCCTACCACGGTCTGCACATAAACGATGGGCAGGTGGGTGGCGAAGTGGTCCGAGGCATAGTTAAAGATTTTCCTGACCGGCGTGTCGGCACGGCCCATCATCTTTTCCATGCCGTAGGCGGCGCCGATGAAATGGCTTTTGTTGATTCCTTCGGCGCCCCCGGTGCCCACGAAGATATTCTTGTTGTAGTTGGCCATTCCCACCACTTCATGAGGAACCACCTGTCCGATCGAGAGGATCAGATCAAAACCTCCTTCTGTGAGCAGTTTGTTGACCTGTGCCGGCCAGGGATAGTCGACGGCACCTTCTGATACTTTGCTTACGAACTCCCCGGGGACGGTTCCCAGGGTGACCACATCGTTTCGCCAGTCGTGGTCGCGGAACAGGGAGAGTGGTGTTTTTCCGAACATGTGGCTGATCTGTTGGCTGGTCATGGGGGTGTGGGTTCCCAGGGCAGGCAGGATGTCGGTGAGCCTCTCGCCGAAATACGCCCAGCTCATCTCGGTGAGTTCCCCGGCGCGACTGGGTAGTCGGGTATAGTCGGGAGGAATGGCCAGGACTTTTTTCCGGATTCCCATTTTTGCAAAAGCCACGGTGAGGCCGTTGCGCAAATCATCGGCCGTCATGTTGTGGCGGACCGATCCGCTTTCAAAGTAGATCATACTCTATATTTTTAGTTCATGAAAAACACATTTTCAGACCCCTGAATTCCGGTGAGCGCATTGACTACATCCATTCCCGGAGGAAGATAAGGATTAATGCCTGTTCTCTGCTTATGGATGATCTGGTGGTGAAACCCGTCGAACTCATCCCGGGTTACCGGGATTCGTTCCCCCTTTGGCTCTGCCGCGAGGAGCTTCAATCATCAGGACATTTGTACTGTCCCGCTTCCAGGGATGACGTTTACCGCTTCACGCGGGCATTTCCTTTCCAGATGCTCCAGACCATCTCTTCGTCGGCCGGCTGGGCATAGTCGGTCAGGAAGGTGGTGGCCAGGGCCCCTGTGGCCCATCCGAACTGGGGCCATTTTTCAGGCTCCCAACCCTTGAGAATACCATAGAGGAGTCCGCCTACGAATCCGTCACCCCCGCCGATGCGGTCGAGGACGTTGATCTTGCGGGGTTCTATGACGTGCCAGTGATCTCCTTCGAGCATGATGGCGCCCCAGAGGTGTTCATTGGCGCTGATGACCTGGCGGAGGGTGGTGGCGAAAACCGAGGCATTGGGAAAGGCTTTTCGCACCCTGTCGATCATGGCCTTGAATCCGTCGATTTCGGAAGTGATTCCCTGGCCTCCGGCTTTGGGGCCTTCGATGCCCAGACAAAGCTGAAAATCCTCTTCGTTGCCGATCAGGATGTCAGAGAGGGAGGCTATTTCCGTGAAGATGGCGTGAAGTTCCTGTTCGCGGCCCTTCCAGAAGGAAGCCCTGTAGTTGAGGTCAAAGGAGATGTGGGTTCCGTATTTTTTGGCAAAGCGGGCAATTTCGAGGCAGAAGCGGCTGGTTTCGGGCGAAAGGGCGCCGATCAGTCCCGAGAGATGAACAATCTGCACTCCCTCCTTGTCAAAAATCCGCTCCAGGTCGAAGTCCTTCACGTTGAGGGTGCGTCCCACTTCGCCGGCCCGGTCGTTCTGCACACGTGGACCGCGGCTGCCAAATCCGCTATCTGCAATATTGAACTGGTGGCGGTATCCCCAGGGGTCTCCCTGAGGAACTTCAGGACCTTCGAAGTCTATGTTCCTGCTGCGGAGGTTACTCTTGATGAATTGGGCAATGGGACTCTCCTTCACGAAGGTGGTCAGCACCTTCACGGGGAGACCCAGGAAAGAGGAGATACTGGCCACATTGGTTTCGGCGCTGGTGGCCTGCATCTCGAAAAGGGAGCTGCTGTGCACCGGCTGTCCGTTGACGGGTGTGATACGCACTCCCATACTGGTGGGGACCAGCATGGCATATTTACAATCTTTTTTCAAAATTATACTCATAATTGTCAGTTTTGATAGTACCATGAACGGTCATTAAATCCGGGAAGGCCGGGGCTTTCGCAGAAGAGCGATTTGCCGGGGCTTTCCGGGAAGAGAAAAGTTGCGGGGTTTCACACGCCGCGGGTTGGGTGGGGGACCAGGTCGGTAAGGTCGCTGATCCTGATCGGTTTTCCTTCGTCGATAGACTTGCGGGCAGCCACGCCGATGAGCACCGACATGGCGCCATCACGGGTTCCGGCGGAGTGTTTCAGGGGATCGGCCATCGAGGGATTGCGGAAGATCTTGTCCTGAAGACGGACGTCGCCGCCCCCGTGGCCGGCCCTGACCTGGGGGACCCTGACCAGTTCTGACTTTCCAAAGTTGTCGGAAACATAGATCTCATCGAAGCGTTCCGATTTTTCTGTCTCCTGGCTCATCTCGCGGGCGTGGAGTTCTGCCTGGTTGGCCAGTTCCTGCTGGCGCCAGGGGAGCCCCTCCCAGCTGTCGATTCTTCCTGTGCGACCGTTAAAGGCCACCGATAACCCCTCATAGGGGGAATAGGTGGTCAGCGAGTAGCTCACCTGCACATTGTTGGCATATTTGATCTGGACCGCCATTTTGTCGAAGATGTCGATGTTTTCGCGCCAGAGGCAGTTGTCACGGATATATCCGTCGTACTGCTCATTGGCCACGTAAAGATCCATGTACTCTTTGTTTTTGGTGATATCGTAATAGAACTTGCACTTCTCCTTGTATCCGCAGGAGCGGCAGTTAGGACCCCGGAAGGCGTTGTTTTTTCCGTAGTGGTCGAGCGATCCGAAGGCAAAGACCTCTACCGGGTCGCTGTCGATCCACCAGTTGAGCAGGTCGAAATGGTGGGAAGCCTTATGAAGCAGAAGAGTCCCACTCTTGTCGCGATGGCCGTGCCAGCGGCGGAAGTAATCGGCGCCGTGATAGGTGTTCAGGTACCAGTGGAAATCGACGGAAGTGATCTCTCCGGCTCTCTTTTCTGCCAGCAGCTCTTTGATGCGGGTGAACTGGGTGCCGTAGCGGTAGTTGAACCCCACGATGACCTTGCGGCCGGTCCTGCGCTCGGCATCGAGAATGGCCTGGCATTTCACCTCGTCGGTGGTCATGGGTTTTTCGGTAAGCACATCGCACCCCGACTCCAACCCTTTGATGATGAACTGGTCATGGGTGGCATCGACGGTGGTGACAATGAGCAGGTCAGGTTTCACTTTTGCCAGCATTTCGTCGAAGTTGGTGAAGGTAGGACAGTTGGTCCCGATGAATTTGCGGGCGTATTCCACCCTTCCCGGATTGATATCACAGAGTCCGGCGAATTC
>CAZMMX010000029.1:0-36777 GCA_964567485.1 uncultured Prolixibacteraceae bacterium
GGCCAGTACACCGGACAGGAAGATGAGGCGACGAGGGAGAAAATGCGGAATAATCCGCCCCATATCCTGATGACCAACTACATGATGCTGGAACTGATCCTGACCCGCGGAGGCAGGGATATGGACATCAGGAACAACATACTCGGTAACCTGCGCTTCCTGGTTTTCGATGAGCTGCACACTTACCGGGGTCGCCAGGGATCGGATGTCGCCCTGCTGATCAGAAGGATCAAAGCGGGGGCCGGAAACCCGGTGACCTGCATCGGAACATCAGCCACCATGATTTCATCCGACACTGCTACCCTTTCCGAACAAAAACAGGAGGTGGCGAAAATCGGAAGCCTCATCTTCGGAAGCGATATCCATGAGAACCAGATCGTCAACGAATACCTGGTTAAAAGCCTCAGCGCAAATATACCGGTAATCCCGGCAAGCGTGGCTCAAACTGTGATCCGGGGAATTGATCCGGCGTCTCCCTTCACGGAATTTGAAACCAATCCGGTGGCCAACTGGCTGGAGGAGAATATCGCCCTCGAACACAAAGAAGGAACCCTGGTACGACGCAAACCACTCACCGTGGAAGCCATCGGCCAACAATTGCAGGAGTATTGCGGAAAAGCAGAAACCGAATGTAATCCTTATATCACAAAACTATTGGAATGGTCCAACAGGATCAATTCCGACCCTACCCGAAAAAAGAACTACCTCCCCTACCGGATCCATCAGTTTATCGCCCAGACCGGAGCCGTCTATGCCACCCTGGGGGACCAGAACTCCCGGACGGCCTACCTGAACGCGGGTTTGTATTCGGGCAATTCCGACACTTTCGTTTTCCCGCTGGTATTCAGCCGCTACTCGGGACATGATTTTTACTGCGTCACCCTCGACGAAAGCCAGCAAAGGCTTTTCCCGCGGGATTTCCGCAATCTCGAAGATCCTGAAGACGAAGAAACAACCACAAGACCAGGGTACATTTTCATCGCACATCACGATGATGAAGAACCGGTCTGGGATGAAGCACGCGACCTGCCTGACCTTCCCGAAGCGTGGTTCAACCCGCCCAGAAAAGACGGATCCCGTTCCCTGAAGTCCGACAAAAGAAAAAGCATCCCAGCGAAAATCCATTTTGACAGCGAAGGCAACTTTTCATTTACGGAGGAAAAGGAATTTTACGGTTGGTTTATTGCCGCTCCCCTGGCCTTCGATCCCACTTCAGGGATCATCTTTGACCATGGCGGCGAATGGGCCAAGCTGACCAAACTGGGAGGAGAAGGGCGCAGTACGGCCACCACGGTCCTCTCATTCGAAACCATTTCACAACTCCATGCTTTCGGTGAATTGCTCAGAGAGCAGAAATTACTGAGCTTTACCGACAACCGGCAGGATGCCTCCCTCCAGGCGGGTCACTTCAACGATTTTGTGAAAGTCGGCCAACTGAGGGCAGCCATCTGGAACGCCCTGGAGAAGTACGAAGAACTCGACTATACCACGATTGCCGACCGGATTTTCGAATGTATGAACATCCCCCAGGTGCAGTTTGCCAAAAATCCCGCCCAATTTCCCGGTCCCCGGAAGGAAAATGAGGATGCCTTTAAGGATTTCATCATGTACCGCCTGCTCCACGACCTGCGGAAAAGCTGGCGGGTGGTGCTGCCCAATCTGGAACAGTGTGCACTGTTGAAAATAGGATATAAATTTCTGGAGGATTCGGTGCAAGACAGCACACTGTGGAATCAAAACGAGTTGCTGGACAAAATGACCCCGGAAGAGCGCCGTGAGTTTCTCTCCCAGTTGTTTGATTTCTTCCGGAAATCTTACGCCCTGAGCTTCTCCATGCTCGAACCGGCCACCATCAACCAGAACTCCAAAAAAATCAGGGAAAAACTGATCGCTCCCTGGACGGTCGACGATTCCGATAAAATTGATTACCCCGCCAATATCCAGGTTGAGAAACTGGACCGCTCCAACCTGAACCTTTTCGGGGGAAGCGCCGGTTACCAAAGCCACTTCGGACGGTACCTGAGGAATGTGGCCACTAAACATGGCATCAACCTCCGCGGCAAAGAAATCTATACCCCGGCCGTCTATGCTTTGTTTGATTTTCTGTGCGGGGCCGGATGGTTATCGCGCAAATACGCCAAAGACGAAAACGGGGTACAGGTTTACGTGTACCAGTTGAAGGTCGATTATCTCCTTTGGCAGAAAGGCGACGGTGAAACCATCACGCCCGACCTCATCAAAACCAGGTCCTACAGACCGGTCACGGTGAAACCGAACCAATATTTCCAGCGGTTTTACCAGACCGACTTTCACCACCTCAAGCCCATTGAAGGGCGGGAGCACACCGGACAGATCAAAAACGACAAAAGGCAGGAAAGGGAGAAACTCTTCCGGAACGGGACCATCAGCGTGCTGTATTGCTCCCCCACCATGGAACTGGGGATCGACATTGCCGACCTGAATATTGTCCACCTCAGGAATGTTCCGCCATCGCCGGCCAATTACGCCCAGCGGAGCGGACGCGCCGGCCGGAGTGGTCAGGCTGCCCTGGTGATGACCTACTGCTCCAACTACAGCGCCCACGACCGCCACTTCTTCAAAACTCCCGAAAAAATGGTGGCCGGCGCCGTTTCCACACCCCGCATGGACCTGGTCAACGAGGAGTTGCTGAAGAGCCACCTCCACGCGTTAATGCTTTCACGCCATTCCATTTCCAAACTGAACAACTCCCTGGGCGACCTCGTCGACAAGGAAGATCTGGAAAACCTTCCGGTCAAGGAGGAAATCGTGCAGGTCTTCCAACTTACGGAGCCCCAGAAACAGGACATCAGGAACGCCTTCATGAAAATTCTGGAAGACACCTGTTTCAAAAATGAGCTGACCCACCGGAAACCCACCTGGTTCAGCGACACCTGGATTCAACGCACCATCGACAATTATTTCACCGATTTCGACAACGCCCTCACGCGCTGGCGAATCCTCTACCGCAATGCCATCCTGCAGTTCAGGGCAGCCAATGAAATCATCGAAAACCGGGTGTACGCCGAAAACCATGAAATCATCGAAAAGGCCAAATATTCGCGGAAGCAGGCCGAACGACAGATGGCCCTGCTGCTGAATGATATGAACGACACCAATGGCAGGAAGAGTGACAACGAATCGGAATTCTATCCTTTCCGCTACCTGGCAGCCGAAGGATTCCTGCCCGGCTATAACTTCACCCGCCTTCCCATCCGCACCTTCCTGGAAACCAGGGATGGTTCCGGAGAGTTCCTGTCACGTCCCAGGGTCATTGCCCTGAATGAGTTTGGTCCCAGAAACGTCATCTACCACGACGGGGCAAAATTCAGGGTCGACCGCATCATCCTTTCCGAGGCGGAAGCGAAATTGGAAATGGCAAAAATCAGCCCCTACACGGGGTATATCCTGATGAAGGAGCAGTTCAACTACACGGTCGATCCGCTGGTCAACAGGGAACTGACCCAGGGCATGGACGACCACATCCATACCGATCTGGTGGAAATTACTGAAACGGTGGCCTTTGAGCAGCAGCGGATCACCTGTCAGGAAGAGGAGAGAAGCCGGAAAGGATTCGACACCCGCACCTATTTCTATGTGGAAGGGGGGTTTGACAACACCCTGGAAGCCCTCGTCAAAACCGGAGGGGAAAAACTGCTGCACCTGCATGCCTTTCCGGCGGCACGGCTGGTCCACATCAATTTCAAATGGAGGAATTCCCCGGAAAAGGGATTCGCCCTTAACCTGAAAAGCGGGCACTGGCAGAACAAACAACAGGAAGCCGAAGAAGGGAATAGGGATGAGGTCAGGCGGATCAAGCTGTTTACGACCTCCACGGCCAACGTCCTTTACATCCAGCCGGTGGAGACCCTGGGTCTGCAGGGCGGTTTCGCTGGAGTGATCACCCTGATGTATGCCCTGAAACGGGCCATCGAAAACTATTTCCAGGTGGAATCGAACGAAATAGGGGTTTCCGTCATGGGCGAAGGCGATTCTCCCAACATCCTGCTTTACGAAGCGGCCGAAGGAAGCCTGGGCGTCCTCTCCCAATTGGTTGAAAATCCGCAGGTCTACAAGTCGGTCATGCACGACGCCTTCGAATTCTGCTTCATGAAAGAGGGGGTGGAAATACCGGAAGAAGAGCTTGCCCCGGCCACCTACGACGATCTGCTGAGCTACTACAACCAAAGCCACCACCAGGTCATCAACAGGAACTATATCCGGAATTCTTTAAGGCTGCTGAAGGATTCTTCCGTGGAAGTGCTCTCCAACCGTTCGTTCGGCAGTTATGACGAACAATACCACTCCTTGATGGCGTCGAGGGATATGAACAGCAGCACGGAAGAGGCATTCCTGAAACACCTCTACGGAAAGGGCCTCAGGCTGCCCGATGAAGCCCAGCCGAATATCCCGAAAATGTATGTTTTGCCCGACTTCCTTTATAAGCCGAATGTCTGCATTTTCTGTGACGGCACTCCCCATGACGAAAAACAGGTCATGGAGGATGACAAGGCCAAGCGGGAAGCACTGAAAACTGCCGGATACCAGGTTCTTTCGTGGTATTATAAAGAGCCCCTGGAAGCGTTTGTGGCCAGGCGGCCCGATATTTTTAAACCTGTCAAATGAGCATGATGCATTTCGATTTCAAACCCGGCAGCCTGGTCAGCCTGCGAAACCGACCCTGGATGGTGTTGCCCTCCGGGGATCCTGACCTGTTGCTGGTCAAACCCCTGGGAGGATCCGACGACGAGATCACGGGGATTTACCTCCCCCTGACCCACGAAGCCGACCGCCCGGTTTCCTACAATTTTGTTAGGCCGTCGGCAAGCCAGCCAGGGGAATTCACTTCTGCACGTTTACTTTATAATGCCGCACGCCTGTCGTTCAGAAATGTGGCAGGCCCCTTCCGCTGCCTGGGAAAATTATCCTTCAGGCCCCGCTCCTACCAGCTGGTCCCCCTCATCATGGCGCTCAGGCAGGATCCCGTCCGCCTGCTGGTGGCCGACGATGTGGGCATCGGGAAAACCATTGAGGCCTTGCTGATCGCCCGGGAACTCCACGAGAGAAAAGAGATCAGCCGGCTGGCCATCATCTGTCTCCCCCATCTGTGCGACCAATGGCAGGATGAGCTGAAATCGAAATTCGGGATCGAAGCGGTCATCATCCGCTCGGGAACAGCCAGTTCCCTGGAGAAGAAGATAAGGACGAATGAGAATATTTTCAGGGCATTCCCCTACCAGATCATCTCGATCGACTACATCAAGACAGGCACCAAGCTTCAGGTGTTCCTCGACCATGCTCCGGAATTTGTCATTGTCGATGAGGCCCATACCTGTGCCCGGCCTGCCGGGGCCAACACCTCCCAGCAACTGAGGCACAACCTGGTGCACCGGCTGGTCTCCCAAAATCCCGGCCAGCATCTGGTCATGTTGACCGCCACGCCCCACAGCGGAAAACAACAGGAATTCCAATCCTTGCTGGGGCTCCTTCATCCGGAATTTGAAACCACCGATATCGTGGAGGCCACTCCGGAAGAAAGAAAACGGGTAGCCCGCCATTTTATACAGCGCAGACGCGGCGATGTCATCAAATGGCTCGATGAAGAGACCGCCTTCCCCAGGAGAAGTTCAACAGACGTAGCCTATCCGGTAGGGAATGAATACGGGATACTTTTTAACGACATCCTGGATTATGCGCGTTCCATCGTGAAGGAAAACGCCACGGACCTCCGCAGACAAAGGCTTAGTTTCTGGGAAGCCCTGGCCCTCCTCAGGGGCGTCATGAGCAGTCCGGAGGCCGGGGTGTCCATGCTGATCAAGAAAGCGCAGAAAAAGCGGCTGTCGGAGGAAGAAGAAACCGATGTGGAGAGTGAAGAGGCCGACAGCGAAGTGCTCGATTCCGGCTTTTCGGGTGCCGATAACCTCCCGGTAGCCCTCTTGTCGAAGGCCAAAGTGACCCCTGATGCCGAATCCCGCAGGCTCATGGATTTTGCTTTCCGGCTGGGCAATGTCGCCGGCATCGCAAAGGATCAGAAAGCCCTGGTCGCGCTGAAAACGGCCAAACAATGGATCGGTGACGGAATAGACCCGATCATTTATTGCCGCTATATCCATACCGCAAGATACCTCGGGGAGATATTCCGCAGTGAATTGACGGGACGGAATTACCGGAACCTGCACATTGAGGTTATCACCAGCGAACTGGATGATGAGCTGCGCCGGGCAAAAATTGACGCAATGAAAAAGTCGGAACGCCGCCTGCTTATCGCCACCGACTGCCTGAGTGAGGGGATTAACCTGCAGGACTCGTTTAATGCGGTCATCCATTACGACCTTCCCTGGAATCCCAATCGCCTGGAACAGCGCGAAGGCCGGGTGGACCGTTTCGGCCAGCAAGCGCCAGTGATCCATGTGGCCAGGATCTTCGGGGAAAACAATCCCGTCGACGGGGTGGTCCTCGATGTCCTCTACAAAAAGTCGGATGAGATCCGCCGATCCACGGGAATCACCGTACCCCTGCCCGAAGACAGCACCACGGTTATGAATGCCGTGATGCAGGCCGTCCTGATCAGAAATGCCGGGATTAAACAGGTGGCCCGCCAGCTGTCCCTGTTTGAAAACGAGGAGATCCTGCAAACCCGGAAATCCCTGGAAGAGGCCCTGAATAAGGCTTCGGAAAAGGAAAAGGCCACACGCACCATCTTCGCCCAGCATGCCATCAAGGCCACCGATATCGAAGGGAACCTGAAAGAGATTGACCAGGCGATCGGAAGTGCGGAAACCGTTGAGAACTTTGTCATCGGGGCGTTGCGGTTCCTTGGCGTGCAGGCCGATCCAAAAACGCACGGATTCCTGGTTTATACGACCAACATTCCGGAGAGGCTGCGGGAACTGCTTCCCGGCAAACAGGAAATTAAGGTTTCCTTCAAATCCCCGACTCCTGAAGGATATACCTATCTGGGCCGGAACCATCCGTTTACCGAGCAACTGGCGCAGACCATCATCAACGATGCCCTCAACGGCATGAAGGGGAGTGCCGCACGCTCTTCGGTGATAAGGACACGGGAGGTAGAAAGCAAAACGGTCCTTTTCCAGTTCAGGGTGCGGAGTGTCATCGCCGAACAACCTGCCGACCGCCGGATTGTGGCTGAAGAGATGTGGCTGTGGGGATTCCGGGGAGAAGTCGGTTCAGGGCAATTCCTCACGGAAGAAGAGGCTGCCCGCCTCTTTATGCAGGCAGGGGCTTCGTCGAATGTGGAAAATGCCGAACAGGAATACTGGCTGAAGGAGGAACTGGATTGGGTGAACGACGAACCGAAATTCAGGGCGGTTACCGATCCTGTGGCGTTCGGACGGGCTGTCCATCTGGTCGACCTCCACGCCGGCGTGCGGAAGCTGGTGGGCGGCAGCAAATACCTGCCCGTGGAGCCTGTGCTTCCTATGGATGTGATGGGATTATACATTTTATTACCTGAGCTGTAACGCCATGAACTATACCTGCATCAACATCCAGGGCAACCTGATATCGGAAGATGTCCTCAAAAAAATAGAACAGGGAGAAGCTTCAGGACAGACCGCCTCCGACTTTGGCCTCGATTCGGCCGCCAACCTGCGCAACGAAATGGAGTATGCCTGGAGCCGCATCAAACTCGACTGGAAATACTTCACCGGAAAGAGCACCAACCTGCCTGCCACCGATCCCTATGGGACGACCACAACCCGGAGATGGATGACCGGCTTTTTCAGCGCCCTCGGATTTGACCTGGTTCCCCGGAAATCGGCCCTTACCGGCGGAAACGACCAGAGTTATGCCATCAGCCATGTGGCAGGCAACATCGACGACCTGCCGGTCCACATCGTGGGCTTCCATGATCCTTCAAATCCCGATAAAAACACCATCGATATCAGGTCGAGCGGGGGAACCTCCCGACTGTCGCCCCACGCGACCGTGCAGGAATACCTGAATGTGACGGAACATCTCTACGGAATCGCGGCCAACGGCAATCTTCTCAGGCTGATGCGCGACAGCGGCCGCCTGGTCAAACTCACCTATCTGGAATTCGACCTCAGGCGGATGCTCGAAGAAGACAAATACAGCGAGTTCACCCTTCTCTTCAGGCTGCTCCATGCCTCCCGGTTTCCCCGGAATCAGCAGGAAACGGAATCCTGCCTTCTGGAAAGGTATTACAACGAAAGCATCGAATCGGGGAACCGGATCCGTGACGGGCTGAGCCAGGCCGTCCAGAAATCGCTGCTTGCCCTCGGAAATGGATTTCTCCGGGATGAGGCCAATGAAAAGCTCCGAGAAAAGCTGCGTGGCGGACAGCAAACTCCGGCCGACTATTACCGGCAACTCCGCCGCCTGGTCTACCGCCTGCTTTTCCTGATGGTGGCCGAGGAAAGAGATCTCATATATGATCCTGCAGAAAGGAATCCGGAAGTCCTCAGGAAGAAAAAGATCTATTTCGATTACTACAGCATCTCGAGGCTCCGCAAACTCAGCCGGAACCGGTATCTCTTCGAAGCACGGTATAACGACATCTGGCTGGGATTGCTGCGCACTTTCACGCTTTTCAGCGAGGAAGCACGGGGGCGCCATCTGGCCATTGAGCCCCTGGGAGGGGATCTTTTCGATCAAAGGGCCATTGAAGATCTCGAAAATTGCCTGATCGGAAACCACCTCCTGCTGGAATGCATCAGGGACCTGAACGAGTTTTCCGATGTGAACGGGAACCTGGTCTCTGTGAACTACCGCTCCCTCGATGTCGAGGAGTTTGGTTCGGTGTATGAAGGTCTGCTCGATTTGCATCCGGTCATTGAGGGCTTGACCCTTCCCGGATTGAACATGATCCGCTTTACCTTCCACGAGGGTACCGACCGGAAAACCACGGCCTCTTATTATACCCGTCCCGACCTGGTCAATGAGATCATGAAGTCGGCGGTGATTCCGGTGGTGGAAGACAAGCTTAAAGAAGCAGAGCGAATAGCTAATAGCGAATGGCGGATGGCGAATGGTGAGGGGCGAATGGTGAGGGGCGAATGGCGGATGGAGAATGGTGAGGGGGAAATGCAGAAATACTTGAAGAATTTAATTATTAATTTATGTCTGGAATATGTTAACCTATCAAGAATTGCACATCTGGCAAAAAGGGATGGATTTAGCGGAAAAGATTTACCGATTGACAAACTCCTTTCCCAAAGAAGAATTGTATGGGATGACTTCTCAACTCCGTCGGGCCGCTTGCTCAGTTCCAGCCAATATCGCGGAGGGATGGGGACGCAACAACAACAAGGAATTCAACAACTTTCTGCGGATAGCCAACGGGAGTCTGAAGGAGACGGAAACACATTTGCTCTTGTCAGCCCGGATCGGACTTTGTACTCAGGAGCAGATTCAACCTATGATGGACTTGTCGTTGACCCTGGGCAAGCAGACACTCTCCTTTCAAAGATCCATCTCTCAGAAAAAGACCGAGTCCTGATTTGGAACCGGTTACCAGCATCTATTCGCTACTCGCTGCTCGCTCATCACCAGTTACTGCATATCAAAGTATGTGACCCCGCCGCCGGTTCCGGCCATTTCTTGCTGGCCACGGCACGTACGTTGGCCTGGTACCATGCCCGGGTGACCAGCGGAGAGGAGAATCCCGCCCCCGTGGTCTTCCGCGCTTCGCTCCGACAGGTCATCCAGCACTGCATATACGGGGTCGACCTCAATCCCGACGCCGTGGAACTGTGCAAACTGGCCCTCTGGATCGAAAGTCACGACAGCGGGAAACCCCTAAGCTTCCTGGACCATAAGATCCGCTGCGGGAACAGCCTGGTAGGAGTGACCGACCTGACCATCCTGCAGAAAGGAATTCCCGACGAAGCTTTCGACCCGGTGACCGGCGATGACAGAACGGTAGCACGGACCCTCAAACGGGACAATGGCCGCTTCCGCTCGTTTTTATCCGGAAGAAGCGATACCGCCTTCCAGCAGCAACTCGATTTCGGGGAAGCCCCGGTTTCACATAAGTATGTGACGGGCATGCGCGAGGTGGAACAAATCAGTCAGGACTCGCTTGATGCGGTCCACAGGGTCAGGCAACGGTTTGAAAAAATGCGGAGCGACCGGGAGTGGTTTCGCGACTGGGAGGCCTGCAACCTCTGGACGGCTGCCTTCTTTTTCACCTATACGCCCGAAACCCGGATGGCTGCCCCAACCAGCGAACATCTGCACAAATACCTGAACCATCCCACGGCGGTACCCGGACAGGTCATCGGCAAAGCTGATGGCCTGGCCTCCAAAAACCGGTTTTTCCACTGGCCGCTGGAGTTTCCCGAAATATTTGACCCAGCCTCCGGAAACAGCGGTTTTGATGTGATGGTGGGCAATCCTCCCTGGGAAAGGATAAAACTCCAGCAGCAGGAGTTTTTTGCCGTCAGGGACAGGGATATTGCCAACGCCCCCAATGCGGCAGCCCGCAACCGGATGATCGAAGAACTCCAGGTTACCAATCCTTTACTCTGGCGTGAATACCAGGAGGCACTCCATACTGCCGACTCCACGGGAAAATTCCTGCGGAATAGCGGAAGGAACGACCTGACCGCAGTCGGAGATATCAACACATATTCGGTATTCGCGGAACTCCTCTCCTCCATGATCGGCAAGCTCGGGAAAACAGGATTTATAGTTCCCACCGGTATCGCCACTGATGACAGCAACAAAGCCTTTTTCGGGGCGATGGTGGAAAGAAACAGGTTGGTCAGTTTATTTGATTTCGAGAACCGTGAGAAGATTTTCAAGGATGTCGACAGCCGTTACAAGTTCTGCCTGCTGACCCTTCAGGGCAGCGACCGGGGAAAGGAGAAGGCCAGTTTCGGGTTTTTCCTGACTCGGGTGGAACATTTGCAGGACAAACTCAGGGTTTTCAGTCTGAGTCGGGAGGATTTTCTGCGGCTGAATCCCAACACCAAAACCTGTCCGGTTTTCCGCACCAGTGTCGATGCCGCCCTCACCACCGATATCTACCGCCGTGTGCCGGTGCTGATCAATGAAACCACCGGGGAGAATCCCTGGGGAGTAAGTTTCATGCGGATGTTTGACATGAGCAACGACTCCCATCTTTTCCGCACCCGTCCCCAGCTTGAAGCCGAAGGGTTTACTCTGTGGGGCAATAAAATGGTGAAAAAAGAGCAAAGGGTAAATGGCGAATGGCGAGTAGCGAATGGAAAGGGGCTATTATCAAGTGGTGAACAGCGAACGGCAAGCGGCGAGCAGCGAACAGTTACTGGTGAATCGCAAATGGCGAATGGAGAATCGCAAATGGCGAATGGAGAGGGGCAAATTGTGACTGGTGAATCGAATGTGGCGAATGTTGAGGGGCCAATAGCGAATGATATGCAGCGAACGGTCAGTGGTGAATCGAATATGGCGAATGGCGAATGGCGGATCACCGAGACCTGGCTTCCACTTTACGAAGCCAAAATGATCTGGCACTACGACCACCGTTTTGGAACCTATAAAGGAGTTGACAGTCGAACCTCCACCCAAACCCCAACACCAACCCTTGAACAATATCAAAATCCGAATTTTCAGATTTTACCGTGGTATTGGGTAGAACAGAAAAATGTACTAAGTCAATTTATAACTATCGATTCAAAGGGGAACGTCATTTGGCAATGGAATAAAAAATGGATACTTGCATTTAGAGATATTACCAATTCGACAAATGAAAGAACTGCAATTCTGACCGTTGAACCCCAAAATGGTGTTGGAAATAATAATCCTATTCTTTCCCCTCAGTATAATGGATTAGGATCGTCATTGCTTCAGGCGAATTTTTCTTCATTAATTTTTGATTTCCCCACGCGTCATAAAATTGCTGGTACACATATGAATTTCTTTTATGTGAACCAGCTTCCGGTTTTAAAATATACTGATTATAGAAAAGAAGAAACACTTTTAATTGTTAAAAGACAGATTGAACTTACATACACTTCTTGGGACATCAAAGCCTTTGCCGATGATGTCTGGAAAGAAGCAGAGGAAGAGTTAAAAGCAGCCATCCGGAAGCAATGGGAAGAGAACAAAGCAGCCACAGGCGGACATGAATGGGATCCCCCGGAATGGTTAGAGGCGAATAGCAAGTTGCAAATGGCGAATAGCGAAGAGAAAGCAGCGAATGGTGATTGGCGAATAGCGAATAGCGATCCACTTGCTACTGACCATTCGCCACTCGCCAGCAACAATTCGCCTCACGAAAACCATTCGCCAGCATCCACTAGCCACTCGCCAGCTTGTCCCCTTCCTCCTTTCAAATGGGACGAAGAGCGCCGGGCCATTTTAAAAGCCGAACTCGATGCCATTTATGCACGCCTTTATGGCCTCAACCGCAAGCAACTGCGCTACATCCTCGATCCCGCCGACCTCACTCCCCGGGAGCTGGAAAACATCCTCGATCCCTGGGAAGAAGTCACCAATCCCCTCGATCCCGAGGGCTACTCCCAACGTTCCGCCCAAAGCACCTTCCCCGGCGAAACCTTCCGGGTCTTAAAAGAAAAAGACATCCGCCAGTTCGGCGAATACCGCACCCGCCGGCTCGTCCTTGAAGCCTGGGAAAGGCAGAATAAAAGCTAAGCAACTGAAGTGTAAAAAAAAGCAAAACAGAATAATATGAGGAACTTAATTCTTCCATGAAAAAAAGAAATGCAAATTTCACTTTTAAGTGAAATAATTCATTATTTTCGCTAGCCCAAATTGAATGAATTACAAACTTGTAAAAATAGTCGAACTAAGTGGAAATAAGGCTTCTGTTTATTCCTTATATACAGAAGATGAGAAATGCACGCTGTTTGAAAAGTTTATGAGAGAAAATTCAATTTCATTTAAAAGTGAAACAATTGATATACTAAAACGTTTAAGGAGTATTGCGTCGAAAGAAGGGGCAAGGGAACAATATTTTAAAACCAGGGAGGGAAAGCCGGGAGATTTGGTATGTGCACTCTATGATAGGCCCAATAGCCAATTAAGACTCTATTGCATACGCCTGGGAGGTTCACTGATTATCCTTGGGGGCGGAGGGCACAAGCCAAAAGCGATAAGGGCATTACAGTCTGACCCGAAATTAAGTTCTGAAAATAGCCTGATGGTTAAATTATCTGGCGAATTATTGCATAGGGTAAAAAGCAAAGAGATCTTATACGTGAATGATTATATGGATCTGGAAGGTGACCTGAATTTTGAATTTTGATAGAGTAACAAAAAACCACTATGGAAAAAGTAGAAAAATATTCCAGCAACTTATTAAAGGAATTTCTGGGAGATATTTCACTAAAAGAGCAGGAAAAAACCGATAAAAGGATGAGACTTGCAGCAGTTATCGACAATGGAATCAAAGCCAAAGGGTGGAAAAAGTCAGACCTTGCTAAAGCATTGAACAAACGTCCTTCGGAAATTTCCAAATGGTTGAGCGGTACACACAATTTCAACTCAGACACCCTGTTCGACATTGAAGAAGTATTGAATATCAGGCTTATAAATTTATTTGAAGAGCCTAAAGTGCAGGTTACCCGCTATAATTTATTCGTAAGTTCCCAGGTTCCTACTTCAGCAGGTGTATTAGAGAACTCTTTCCCATTAGGAAATTTGCTTATCGCGCAGGATCCCACTCAGATCTATTCTTCCAGGAGTACCATTGATCAACGAACTAAAACTGACTTCCGGGCATGAAATACCCATGCACTATTATGTAACAACTGTAATGATTAACCACATGGGTATTACATCTGTTTCACGGATTTCATTACAGTGACGGAAATTTTATAAAACAGATGAATAATATGATGAACGAAACAAAAGTGACTTTTCAGATCAAAGGGATTGATCTGGTTGATATTCAAATGAATCAACTGAAGCAACCGTTGCCCGTACAGACCACTTTTCATTTCAACATCAACCTGGAACAATTGATTAATCCCGAAAATAAGCTGGTAATAGTAGTAGCAACGGTTGTGATTTTTCACGAGGACAAAACGACCATTCTCGCATCCATAAAAGCCAGTTGTGTTTTTGATGTTGCCAATTTCGACGAGTTTGTTGCAAAAGACACCAGGAAAGTCACTTTTCCAGAAAGTGCAGTTATCACTTTCAACTCCATCACCATCTCAACGGTTAGGGGTTTGATGTTTTCCCAATTCAAAGGTACACATCTCCATACTGCAATCTTACCGGTTGTAGATCCTTCTTCATTCATGAAGAATTAAATCAAAGGATAGACAACAATCTATTTAAATGAGTTAAATTTGGCTATAAACCGATTAAGGCATAACTGGATAGCCTTTTAAAAGCATCAATTTTAGCCTTGCACTTTACATCTTTTTAAGTAAAAATATAAACACATGAACCTGGAGAAATTAATAGAAAAGTCAAAGTCATTCGAGCCAGATCAGGAATTAATAGATGACAGTGAACCCGGAAGAATCGCCTTCATCACAAAATTTCCACTTGATTCTCTTAAAAATATGTCTGTGGACCAATACGTATTGGGTACCGATGAAAATAGTTTTTGCTATTGGCTTGAATTTAAAAAGATCTTATTTGGCATTGGTGGAGGAAATGCCTCAAAATTTGGTTTATACAAGACCGAAGATGGCAAATATTTCACTGGTTACGGGAAAAATAAAAAACAAATTGCGGGTTCAGAACTGATCGCTTTCTTCCATACAATTTTAACCGGAATCTTATCTGCACTGGAATACACAAAAAACGACGAAATTGAGAAAATCAGGACAATCGAAATTCCATTATGGAACATGGTCCTTCAAAAGATTCTCTCTTTGTATTTTCCTAAAAAATTCCTAACCATCGGATCTCCTGAGGTTTTAATAAAGTGCGCAAAAGACATCGGAGTACAAAATATTGAATTGAAACCTCAAAATTCAATTCAAATCAATTATGAATGTAAAAAGATTCTGGACAGTTTACCTGGTTTCAAAAATTGGCCTTATGAAAAACTGGGATCTTTTATCTGGAAGCAATACGACTTAAAAAAACCAAAAGACGGAGTAAATACTATCCAATACTGGCTTTACGCACCAGGCGAAAATGCTTCCAAATGGGAAGAGTTTTACGAACGAGCCGTTATGGGTCTTGGTTGGGACAAACTACGTGATTTGAGGCTGTACAAAAGCAGAAACGAAATCAGACAGGCATTAATTGCAGCCTACGGAGGTGAAGGATCCAAAATGCACGATGTCTCGGCCAATGACGATTTTTTAAACAAGGTAAAAGTTGGTGACATCGTTATTGCCAAGAAGGGAAGAAGCGAGCTTCTTGGTTACGGTGTTGTCAAATCTGATTATGAATATTCAAAAGATAGTCCAGATTATAAGCATATCAGAAAAGTAGACTGGAAAATAAAAGGTAATTGGAAATTAGATTATAAACTGGCGTTAAAGACATTGACCGATATTACAAATTACTCAACAGAACATCCCGGATACAATTCCTTCCATGATAGATTAATGGGTACTATGGGTCAGGTGGACAACTCAATAGATAAGAAAATAATCGAATCCATAAGCTATCCCTTAAACACCATCTTTTACGGTCCTCCCGGAACGGGCAAAACATACAATACGGTAAAAAGAGCTGCTGAAATTATCATGAATAGGAAGATTGATTCATACGATGAAGCACTGAAAATTTACAAATCAAACCTGCATGACAAAATTGAGTTTATAACCTTCCATCAAAATTACAGTTACGAGGACTTTATTCAGGGATTAAGACCAGACACCCGGCAAGAAACAGAGCAACTGCTGTTCAGAAAGAAGGATGGCATTTTTAAAATAATTGCTGACAGAGCCTTGGAAAATATGAGGGAAAGTAAAAAAGCTCCAGAAGAAATATCTAAACAAAAAAGATTTCAAGAAGCTCTGGATTCTTTCATTGAAGAATTAACCGAAAACAATAACACCTTTAAGATTACAGAGAATTGTCAAATATTTGACATAGAAGAAGATGCCTTTAGATATACAGGCGATAACTGGGTAAGACATTCAAATGGTATAAGAATGAAATTCAGTGATTTAACTGAGTTTTATTTAAAAGACATACAATCAAGAAAGGACATTAAAACCCTGGAAAACATAAGCGCTCTTGCAAAACAACACGCTACATATTACTTCGGCGTGTTTGAAGGAATCAAGAAGAAAATAAAAGTAAATCCGACCGAATCTCAGGTAAGTATATCAAGACAAAATTATGTCATAATTATTGACGAGATCAACCGGGCCAATATATCCAGGGTATTTGGAGAACTAATCACCTTAATTGAACCCGATAAGCGTTCTCATGGGTCATTATCCATGGATGCTAAGCTTCCTTCCGGAGATTCTTTTATTGTTCCATCAAATTTATATATTATCGGAACAATGAATACCGCTGATAAGTCAATCGCGCTATTGGATATTGCACTTAGAAGACGATTTGAATTCGAACCGATGTATCCAAAGTACACAGAGGATGGATTAGATGTCATGGATGAAAACATACTTAAATCAATAAACCAATCAATCATCTCAGACAAGGGGTACGATTTCCAAATAGGGCATTCTTTCTTCATGGACTCCATGGACGATCCATATAATTTTGAAAAAAGAATGAACCTGAAAGTAATCCCACTTTTGTTGGAATATTTCATGAACGATAGCAGAGCTGTAATTCAAATACTTAGCAAAGCACTTGCCGGAACATCTTATAAAATCAGGGAAAATCTATGGCCTTTAAGCATTATAAAAACCAATGATTAACCTCTTCGAATATCAGAATAAAGTTGAGGTTCCTGAATCCCTGGATGGTCTGGAGGCATTTCTTGACGGAATCTGGAACAATCGCGAAAAAACCTCATTCTACGATGATAATGGCGATGAAGCAATCGAATCACAGAGATTTCTCCAGTTCATTCATAAATCAAATGAATTAAAATCAAACAAATACGTTGGAGTTATACATTTCCTGGGCAAAAAAATAAATCTTTTACCCAAAATTTTCTTTGATCCTGCGAGGAATTACTCTTTGGAAACGGAAAGTTTAGAAAATGAATTAACCCAAATTCATAACCACATATTATGGTGGTTAAGCTATTGCCGGAAAATCAGGTTTCCTAATTACCTGACCTCTTTAAGCCATGCAAAAAGTGATTTTTTCGAAGTAATGATTTACCTGTTCTCCAAATACACAAGAGAACTGTTAGGCTCGGCGATCTATCAGCAATTTGTGGAGTTAAACCATGAATTGTCATTTATTAAAGGTCGGCTGAACACAAATCATTATTTAAATGAAAATCTTTGTAATGCGAGATGGCATAAGCTAAATTGCACATATGATGCTTTTGTTGTTGACAATGAATTTAACCGGATTATAAAATATGTTTCAACTCTTTTATTCAATGTCACCTCGAATCAGGACAACAAAAGGAACCTGAGAGATATTTTGTTCATCCTCGATGAAGTATCAGATGAAAGGGCAACGGCTGACCAATGTTCCCGAATTGTATTTAATCCTATGTTCGGAGATTTTGAGACTGTCCGTGACTACTGTTATCTGTTTCTTTCCAATTGTATTTCGTTCGATTATAAAAATGAACTTAAGCTCTTTGCTTTCCTTCTACCTATGGAATATGTTTTTGAGGATTTCATTTTTGGTTTTATTGATAAGGAGTTGAATGAGATAACGGCTATAGCACAGAGAGGAGATACTTATCTCGACGAAGCAGGAACTTTCAGTATAAAACCTGATTTGTGGCTTAAAACCCCTGATAAAAATCTTATAGCAGATACGAAATACAAGATTGTTTATTCTGATGAAAATGATCCCCAAAAAGGCATATCGCAGAATGACCTGTATCAAATGCTCGCCTATGCAGTAAGGTTTAAAGCCGACGAAATTATTCTTTTCTACCCTAACACAATTTCTCAGAACCAGGAAGCATGTTCTAAATTTGTCATTAAAGATGCATTAGCCGGCAACAGTGAAATAACTATCCGTGCATACCAATTACCAATTGTTAACCGTGAGTTGTTAAATAGAGAATTCGTTGTAAAAGCAGGATTGCATGAGTTGTTTGATTCAACCAAAATAGCACTCAAGAAAAAACTGGAGAGCATACTTTTATCACCTATGCCATCGGTCTAAAAAACGACTTCAAACACATTATTATCAGTGGTTACCCCAAAAGCTGTGGTGAAATCACCTCACTCCTGGTATGCTTTGTTGTTCTTCCTGAAAGAGTTTTAACATTTGAATTTGCTCCTGATTTTCTCGATGCACTTGTATTTCTGGTTGCGAGCGGAGGAGTTCATCCGGCACGACGGCACCCGGCTTTTCCGCATAGTAGCGGGGATCGGGAAGTCCCCCCGAACTAATATACTTATCCGCCGAACCAGCATGCGGAACTTTTTGACACCTCGATACCCAACATAAGTATTCATATATCTAACATTCTGAAAGAATTTGAGTTATCAGTAAGTTCAGTTATTAAGGAATACATAACTACTGCCTCGGATAGAAAAGAATACAAAGTTACTTTTTTACTCACGTGAAGTGATTTTGGCGATTTTGGGGGTCAGCATGATCCGGATTATTCAATTACCCTGACAAAGGATTCAGGCAGGCAAACATTATGCAGATGGACAGCCTTTTTAAACAAAGGGGCTATTTGCTCGTCGGTGAACCCTGCTATTCCGCATCCTATGCGGGTTACGTAAAAGAACTTTTCAGGGTGAGATCTGGCAAATTCAATAAACTCATTCACATAAGGAGCAATGCTGCCAACACCTCCATGCATGGTGGGTATCGCGTAAGATTGTCCCTGCAACCCGACACCCTGTCCGTATACAGCCCCGAATTTCCTTAATGCCGTCCGGGCCGCTCCGCCACCATGGTGACCTTCCAGGTTGCTGCCAAAAACAAATACTTCCTTAGGGGCCAATACATCGATATTGGTCGGAGTAAAACTTGGTCGACTTGAATGAAAATAGCCGGAATCCATATAAATTTCTATTAATTGTTAATAATCTCCTGAGCCTTCCTCTTTGAGTGCTGTGTTACTTAGGGTTGTTTTACTCATTAATTTCTCCTTCCTTTTTCACGCAGGTCCTGATTTTCTCGAGGCATTTGTATTTCTGGTTACGGGCCGAGGCGGCATCCTTGTAACCCAGCGTCGAGGCAATGAACTCCCAGTCCTTCTGCCGGTAGTAAAACCACTCCAGAAGCGTCTTGCACGGATCCCCCAGGCGATCCATCACCTCGGCCACCCGGGCATAATCGTCAGGTTTTTCCCACGGAAAGAAGAGGTCGTCACGGTACTCACCGGTGTACCAGGCTTTCATTTTCCGGTCCTTTTTATCTCGCCGGAAGTGGTCCCCCAGGATATGGCGGCACACGGAATAGAGGTATGTGCCGATGCTGCTGGTAAGGGTGAGCTTTCCGTGCCCGATCTTCTCCAGAAGGATCACCATCGCATCCTGGAAAATGTCGCAGGCGGTTTCCAGCGTCCCGCCATGGCTGAGGACCAACCGGGCAATCCGGGGGAACTCCCGCTCATACACCTCGTTGAAGGAGAGCTGGTCCAGGGTGACCAGTCCGATTACCTCATCGACCTTCGGTAACCTGGAGTACTGAATGGAATAATCCATTTCCGGAAGGCGGTCCATTTTAACCTCCTTTTCGGCGGCCATCGGGCTGAAGAGTTCATCCGCCGGAACGGCACCCGGCTTTTCCGCATAGGTGCGGGGATCGAGAAGTCCCTCCGAACGAACATATTTTTCCGCCGTGAGGCAGAACGGCATGATCAGGGACTTGTAGCGATTCCGGAAGTAAAAAAAGAGGGATTGCAGAAGTTCCGTTTCCGCGGAAACACTTCCGGAGGAATTCCCTTCGAGCCATGCGCGGAAGGTCAGATCGGCGGCTTCATCGTGAGGACGGGGTTCCATGGGTCAGTGGTATGGTTGATGCATTAAAGATAAAAAAAATTACGCACGGACGGGTGACATCGAGGTGGCTTGCACAATAAAGGGGTATATCATTTAAAAATCACCATCATGAAGAACGTTATCCATTATGTCCTTATCCTGGACAAGAGCGGCTCGATGCAGGACATCAAGCCGGTGGTCATCAAAAGCTTTAACGAACAGGTCGACCTGATCCGCAAGCTGCAGTCGGAACAGCCGGAGGCGAAGATCAGGGTCTCCCTGTGCAGTTTCAACGATGCGGTGCAGTTTCATTTTCTGGGGGTGAAGGCCGGAAACCTGGAAAAACTCACTTCCCGCGATTACCAGCTCGGGTCGGTGACGGCCCTGTATGACGCGATCGGACAAACCTGGCACCGGGTGACGGCGGAAGCCAAGGCGCATCACAAGCTCTTCTTTGCCGTCTTCACCGACGGACTGGAGAACGCTTCGACGGAGTTCACGGCGGAAATGGTGTCGGAGATCATCGAACGGTGCGGCGCCAAAGGGTGGGAGTTCCGCTTCTTCTGCCGGTACGAGGAGCGGCTGCTCTACAAGACGCGGTTCAACCTGCCCGATCAGTCGGTCTGTTCGATGTCGCTCAACGAGGAAGGATTCAGGGAGATGAACAGCCAGGTGATGTGTTGCATGGAAAGGATGCTTGACCTTCCGGAGGACAGCTCTGACTCTAAGGTGGACACCTCTGGAACTTAAGGTAGACACCTCTGACCCTAAGGTGGACACCTCCGGAAAATAAGGTAGACACCTCTGACTCTAAGGGGGACACCTCCGGAAAATAAGGTAGACACCTTTGGACCTTAAGGTGGAGGAGCGGGAGGTGAAAATGGGCGAATAATAACTCCGAGCAGGAAGTACAATCGGGCAAATGCCGACGGCTGGGTTGTTTTTCGTTTTGTGTTAAATTCTCTCAATCAATTTCGGTGTTTACAATTACTTTCCAACGATTGTCGGAAGAGAAGCCTTTGGTTTGTGCCGATGCTTTTAGCGGTATCCGGAACAACCTGGATTTATTTTTCATCATCGCTTTGTATAGAGCATCAGATAATTCGGTATTTGAACAGGCAAATTCAAGCAGGTAACCCAATCTTTGGACTGTGGTAACAGCTGCATGTGCCAGAATACCCTCATAAAAATCGGTTGGTTTAAGAACTTCTATCAATTCAAATAATACTGTGGCAGCACGGTTTAAGCCTCCAATACGCCTTTCGAACTGTACAAGGTCGGTGGCTGTAAGAACAGGATTAGAGATGGTAAGATATCCGGCTTCGGTTTTGCGTTTATCCAGTAATTTTTCAGGAATTTTATCGATGCTTACATAGTTGATTTTTAATCCTTTTTTTTGGGTGGCACGCATGACAGGGAAATTAGTCATTACATAATATTCCTGTGGTTGCTGGTGCGATGCTCCATGAAATGCGGCAGCATTCAATAAAGAGACATAATATGGCCTTTCAAGAAACTGAAAGAACGCATCCAAAAAAAGGGAAGGGGGTAATATACCCTTTAAAGCATATTGTGGTGGCAGAATCAGGTAATATCCTTTGTAAACTGAAATTATTTTTCCATTCTCCGACAAGCGGCTTAAAGCCCTTTTTAGGGCAATTTCACTGTAAGCTGGCAATTCTTTTCTAGCCAATTCAATAGAAAATGCGAAAGCACCTCTTGATTGAAGCAGTTCAATCCATGTAAGAATCCGTATTTCTTTTTTCCCATCCATAAGAGAGTATATATTTGCGAAAGATACCTTTTTTCGGTAATTATCGCAAAATATCTATCTTGTATTTTTCAACAAACAGGTTGATTTATTTACACATGTCCTGATTTTTTGAGGCACTTGTATTTCTGGTTGCGGGCGGAGGCGGCATATAGCACGAGTTACAGCACGAGTTGTGGTATTACTTTTTATCCCTTAATTCTTTATTTAGAGCATCCGGATTTTGCCGGTTGTCAAAAAAGATTACGATATTAATCGAATTTCGTTCGTTTTTGTAAAAAGATGCTTCGAGATAATATCCTGATAATTTACGGTTTCACCGTTTTCAATTTCTTCGATTCCTTTTAAGATTTCTTCTTGCAGTTGACAAGATAGTTCATCCCAAAAATCAGTTTTTCCTGAGTCCGAAAAATCCTTCCCGCCCTTTTCGAATGGCGCAACATCATTTTGTCTTTCCTTCATATCTATTCTTAACCATCTCCCAATCCCTGAACGATGTCTTGCCTTCTTCTACCATTTTTAGTCTTTCATCAAGCAACATCCTGTGCTCCTCAGGGATATCGTAGGTATCTTCTTTGACGTCAATGATTTCTATGTAGTCAAATTTCCGAAGAAGGTTCAGAAATGAAGTAATATATTTTTTGTCTTTTATGTTAATTGTAAGTTCCATCTGTTCATGATAACCTTATCAAAGGTACGATAAACTATCAAAAGGTAAATAATCAGATCGGCAGAAATCAGTTCAATCGTTACTCCGGATGAATACACCATACCGCATACAGAGGGATTCCCCAAAGATGGCAGCGGTTCCTCCCCGTTGGACCGTGAGTTTGACTAATCTATGGGAAATAATCAAAATATTCTGACTTTTTCATAGAGAATAATCAAAACAACCCCTCAAAAACTCGGCTCGACATTCCGGAGGAGGAGCAGGAGTCGCAGCAGGAGTTATAGTAAGAGTTAAGGTACGGGTTAAAAGTGAACTAAGCGCCGTATAACTATTTGGGACCAGGTTGGGACTAAGTTGGGATCAAGTATGCACCAGGTTAGCACCAAGTTTCATACGGGGATAAGAATAACATCACACGTCCGAAAAGTATAACAAAAATGATCTTTAGTTTTTCAGTTCCCTGGTTATTCCAGCCAGCGCATCATAAACCTCCTCATATTGATGCATCGGATAGGTTTCCAACATTTGATTTATCAGAATACTGTCTTCACTATTCCGAACTTCAGTCCCTAAAATTTCACGGAATTCATTTAGTACTTCGGAATTACCCCAGAGAATCTCTTTCATGTCACGTCCCAGCAAAGTAGCACCGGCGATAAATGTTGAGAAATCCTCAGTCTCATAAAGATCATAGTTCTCTTTTACAGCCCGATGCTCATTAATTTCCAGATAAACCGACATGATAATCGCCATATCTTCAGCATCCCTGTTCGTCTCCTGATTTCTGCTTTTCCAGGCATTCAATTTCAGGATGAAAATTCCGGGCAAGCTGGCGACATAAACAGTTAAATCATCATCAATGGTAATCTCCAGAGCATGTTTCAGCACTTCGGAAAAACCGCTTACCGACATCGCTGTAGTTTCCTCAGGTGGCCAGAATATCCAATTACCAGCTCGTGCAATGGCACCAAAAGGAACAATATCCAATTGAAAAAGTGTTTTATAATAAAACCTCTGATTATGATGCTGAGATTTGGAGAAAGCATCCATGGCACATAAACCGTCTGATATTTTTTGAAACATTGACCAATCCGGAATCGCAACGGCAATGTCAAGATCAATTGTTCCCCGGACAGGTACCTGTTTATGAATACCGCTCAGGATAATATCACGGGCAGTTGCACCAATGACATAAAAATCAGAATCCACCGACTTAAAATAACCGGTAAGCACTTGCAACAACTCTTTTAAGAGCGGATTGGTAAATTGATCACTTGAGATATTGTAGCTCATTTTTGAAGATTAAATTGGCAGTTTCAATATTGCGATCGCTGCCGCTGCTCATAAGTTCAGCATAAACCAGGACAGGCGGGACACCCTTGTAAGTTTCCATTTTCCAGAACATCTCGAGGACTTCCACTTTGCCGTTTTCATCGGGGACAAGCTCAATTTCCTTAAAGCTGTGCCAGCTCTGGTCGGTATAAATGGTATAAGTACCCGGGTGCAGGTAGCCGGTGAAGAGGTTGGCAGCAGGCTCGCCACCCCAAAAGGCTGTTCCGCTGATCCTGGCCAGGTCAATGTCCTTCCAACGGTGGTAATTATCCGGGTTGATAAACCGCATCTGCTTCTTCAGCAGACGGGGCCTTAATTCATCATGATAGGCAGTTATCCATCGATTGAGAAGGTCTTTGGTGTTTTTCAGCTTCTTGGTTTGCCTGGTTTTGAGGATGAAATTGAGATCCATTAATTCCTGCATAATCATGCCGACAGAACCAAGAGAAATGCTGGCAAGCCCGGCCAGATCGCGGTAAGGAAGCTGTGTTTTTTCAGGATCGACCAGGAACTGGAAAATCAGCTTTATGCCTGCTTCCCGGAATGCCCGGGGCTGGTTTACCTTAGCCATGCGCCCGATCCTTTTCCCTTCGATAAGCAGGAAAAGGTTGTTCTGACGGATGTTGCAGTTACCCGCCACATCAAGGCAGTTGACGCCTTCCTCTACATATTCTTTAGCTATCCCGCCGGGAATATATTTTGTTACCAGCAGAATAGGGAGGTCATTTTCACGGGAGATGTTTTTCAGGTCCATAAGGACGATTCCTCTGTTGCCTCTGGTGATCTCCGATTTCACTTGCACCACAAACCGCTCTCCGGCAATGTTAATATAGGCATTGTTCGACAACCCGCCATTTTCGACAATAGCTTCAATACCTGTGTAGTTGTGTAAACTATTTACAGCTTCGGCCAGGATTTCTTTCTCGTTTCTCATCGCTATTTGTTCACTGATATTCGTTGTTCATTATCAATGAACACACAAATTTAGTGAACATGTCTCATTAAAACAAATTTCAAAAGAAGAATATGTACCACAACCACTGATAAATCCAAATAGCACGGAGCTAAAACAACGAAGGCCTCACTGAACGTATTCTTTTACGGGGGGAGAGAAGCGGCAGAAATCAGGTCAATCGTTACTCCGGATGAATACACCATACCGCATACAGAGGGATTCCCCTAAAATGGCAGCAGTTCCTCCCCGCTGAACTGTGATTTTGACTAATCTCTGGGAAAAATCAAATTTTTCTGACTTTTTCATAGAGATTAATCAAATCGACATTGAATGAAGGAGATTTGTCCGGTCGTTTTTTATGATGGACTTAGTCTGAAAAATCAGACTAACATTTTCCTTAGTTTAAAAAATGGCCAAAAACTAAACTAAGATCTTTTTATATTTGAGAATTATCCGACAATCATGAATACACCCACCACAAAGGCTTTTCTCACCGGGGCCATCAAGTCGGCGCTCTTCGGAGTGGCCGTGGGCGATGCCCTGGGGGTTCCGGCCGAATTCAAGCCACGGGAGTTCCTGAGGGGAAATCCCGTCACTGACATGACCGGACACGGCACCCACCACCAGCCCCCCGGCACCTTCTCCGACGACAGCTCCCTTACCTTCTGCCTGGCGGAAGCGCTAACCGGAGAGTTCGACCTGCATACCATCGGCCGGAATTTCGTCCGCTGGCGCGACGAGGGGTTCTGGACCGCCCACGGATTCGTATTCGACATCGGGGGAACCACCGGCCAGGCCATCGGACGGCTTCGCAAAGGGGTGCAACCCGACCTCGCCGGCGACAGCGATGAACTGTGCAACGGCAACGGCTCCCTGATGCGCATCCTGCCCCTGCTGTTTTACCTGCACGACAAATCCGCCGGGGAACGGTTCGACCTCACCCGCCGGGTCTCCTCCATCACCCACCGGCACATCCGCTCAGTCATCGCCTGTTTTATCTATCTCGAATATGCCCGGCCGTTATTGTATGGCAACGGCAAATGGGAAGCCTACGATACCCTCCGGAAGGAAATCCCCGCCTTTCTCAACTCCCTGCCTGTAGATCCGGCGGAAATCGACCGCTTCGACCGCCTGCTGAAGGGCAACATCGCGGAGGAACCAGAAGAGACCATCCGGGGAAGCGGCTACGTCCTCCACACCCTGGAAGCCAGCCTCTGGTGCCTGCTCACCACCTCCAGCTACCGCGAGGCCGTCCTCAAAGCGGTCAACCTGGGGGAGGATACCGACACCACGGCGGCGGTGACGGGCGGACTGGCCGGACTGCTCTACGGATGGAACACCATCCCCGAACACTGGCTACACCAACTGGCCCGGCGGAATGACATTGAAGACCTCGCCGAACGGTTGGCAGCCAGAATCTCACAATAGGTTCGGGAATGAGGGATCAGAACCCGGCACGACGATTTCCGGGACAACTGGCTCCTCCAACTGGCCCGGCACAACGACATTGATGATCTTGCCGAATGGATGGCTGCCAGGATTATCCCATAGTTTCAGGAAAGGCTGATCCGGCAGTTTAACGCACAAGCGGACAAGAATCCATCTTTCTGTGATGCTATCTGTACTTATATCTTGCCCTGTTTTTATCTCCCGTCTTATCAAGGACTCCCTTCTCCACACCATACTTTAAATCCCGGCTGGCGGTGGCTGTTGAGATCTCCCTGAAATTTCGCAGGTAGTCTTTGCGAGTAAAAAAATCCTTCTTAACGACCGATCTGAACAGGTTGATTCTATCTATATTCAATAAACTGATATTCTGAATACTGAGCAACTCCTCCAATGAATCCTGAATGACTTCAAGCATAAATTCAATAAACAGCGTTGATTCTCCGGAATTGTCAGATTTTCCCAACGCTTCGTAATATTTCGCCTGCCGGCTTTTAATTACTGTTTCAACAGGCAGAAACCCGAAAACCGGGTGCGCCTCTTTCAATATCAACGATTGCCATAAGCGTCCCATTCTGCCGTTTCCATCAAGGAACGGATGAATAAACTCCACCTCATAATGAAAAACACAACTCTTGATTAAAACCAAATCGTCATCATTCTTCAGATAACTGAATAACTCCTTCATCAAGGGAGTGACCATTTCACTCTGCGGCGCAATATGGGCAATGTCAGAACCTCTGACTATTCCGACAGATCTGCTTCTTAATCTCCCTGGTGTTTCCATAACTCCTTTCATCAACATCAGGTGAGCTTCACAAAACGAATCAAGACTATATGGATCCCATTTGTCCAGGTTTTCATATACTGCTATGGCATTCCGGACTTCCAGAATCTCTTTTGAAGGGCCAATTACCCTTCTTTTCTCCAAAATAGCAGTGATTTGATCAATTGACAACGTGTTCCCTTCAATTTCCAGAGAAGATTGGATGGTTTTAATTCTGTTTTTTCTTCTTAATTCGGTGGGAGGTTTACTTAAATGGGCAGCATTTACCTCCCCCATTTTCTCTGAAATGGATGCTACCAATTTTAAAATCTTTCCGGTAAGCGTATAGGATGGCTTCATAGATGCCAATTAATAGTATCATTTGATAGTATCAAAGATAGGGAATTTTATCCGATGAATCCATTAATCGGAATATTCGCCGCAAAATATGAACCTCCCCGACAAAACAGTTCAATTTGCCTCAGCTTTTCCGGAAGGAAATAAAAATGTGTACTATTGTTCCGGTTTCGTAAAAAACAGCACATGAAGATTCTCGCAATGGGTGCCTCCAGCAGCAAGGCCTCCATCAATAAACAGTTTGCCGCCTTTGCCGCTGCACAATTTGAGAATGCCGGCGTGGAAATCCTGGACCTCAATGATTATGAGGCTCCGCTTTTTTCCGTCGATTTCGAAAGCCAATCGGGCATTCCTTCCGTAATCCGTTCATTTGTCCGGAAGTTTGAACAAGCCGATTTCATCATCATATCCCTGGCAGAACACAACGGAAGCTATACCGCCGCTTTCAAAAATATCTTTGACTGGGCTTCCCGGCTTGAAATCAAACTGTTCGGAGGGAAAAAAGTGCTGTTGCTCTCCACCTCAACCGGTCAGGGCGGTGGCAAAAGTGTGCTGGAAAGTGCGGTGAAAAGATTTCCGAAACATGGGGCCGATATCGCAGGGCACTTTTCACTGCCCCGGTTTTTTGACAATTTCTCCCCGGAAAAGGGAATCACAGACGAACAACTCCGGCAGGATTTTGACAAATTGATGAATACAATAAAGGGAACTGTATGTCAGGCATTGAAATGATCATTTCCGAAAGAGAGGCCGATATCGGCCACTTTAAAGTAGGGCGGCTGCTCCCTTATAGACCATTTTTATCCGGTTTTGGTCTTAGGAACATCTGAAAACCGCTTTCACACCTTTTTTGCAGCGAAATAATTCTCAGGAGTCATGACCCCAATTGAACTTTTTTTGTAGTTCTTCACATTTCGGGTTAAACCGGCATCACCGTCAAATGGCCGTTCCTCCCCTTTCGCCGGTGCGGATACGGATACACTCTTCCAGAGGAGAGATGAAAATCTTCCCGTCACCTACCGTGCCTCCCGGACCGTTGGTGCGGGCAGCTTTCAGAATGGCATTTACGGTGATGTCGACAAATGCCTCATTGACTGCAATTTCTATCTTTATCTTGGGGATCAGGTCAGGAATCACAATCTGACCACGGTGCAGCTCTTCGACGCGCTGCTGTCCGTGACCCGAGACCCGGCTGACGGTGATCCGCTTAATCTCCGCCTCGATCAGCGCTTCATGGACTTTATCGAGCTGTACTTCCCTGATGATGGCTGTAATAAGTTTCATCTGTTTAAAATATAAGTTATTATGGTTTACTCTATGAAACAGATGTAAAACCCATGTGGCTATATCATTCCTGTTGGTGAGATCATTTGCATGGGTATTTCATCTTTCATACGTGTTAGTGGTTGGATAATTAACTGGGATTCAACATGCCGTAGCCTCTCTCCCCATGGTAAGTCCGGTCGAGTCCAGCCATTTCTTCTTCTTCGGTCGACCTGAAGCGGACGACTTTGTTCAGCAGCCAGATGAGGATAAAGGTCACCACGGCGGAATAGAGGATGGCGATAACAACGGCCAGGGCCTGTACGCCCAGCTGGCTGAGGAGTGACCAGGTGCCGCCTGAAGTGGCGACAGCTTCGGCCATCCACGAGGGCCGGATGAAGAAAGTGAGCAGAAGGGCTCCGGTGATTCCGCCGACACCATGAATGCCAAAAGCATCAAGGCTGTCGTCATAACCCATCCTGTTTTTTAGCTGGATGGCCCCGTAGCAAACCACAGAGGCCAGGATGCCAAGGGCCATGGCGCCATAAGGCTGCACCACCCCGGCGGCCGGCGTCACCGCCACCAGTCCGGCCAGAATGCCGCTGGCAAATCCGAGGGCCGTGGCTTTCCCCTGGTGAAAACTTTCGATGATCAACCAGGTCATGGCCCCCGCGGCTGCCGCCACCTGCGTGGCTGTCAGCGCCTGGGCCGTACTCAGTCCGCTGGAAATACTGCTCCCGGCATTAAAGCCAAACCAGCCCACCCACAGCAAGCCAGCCCCCAGCATGGTGATGACCAGGTTATTGGGCCTGATCACCTGATAAGGATAGCCGCGCCGTGCTCCCAGGAATAAAGCCAGAACCAGTCCGCTCACCCCGGCCGAGATGTGCACCACCGTGCCTCCGGCAAAATCAATGGCTCCCCGGGCTCCCAGATTAAACAAAAAACCATCGGAGGCCCATACCCAATGACACAACGGATTGTATACGAATATGCTCCATAGGGCAATGAAAAACGCATAGGCTTTGAAAGAGACCCTTTCCGCAAATGCCCCGGCAATCAGGGCAGGGGTGATAATGGCAAACTTCCCCTGAAACATGGAAAATACATATTCCGGAATGCCTGCTTCCATGATGTTGGTATCAATCCCTTTCAGAAAGAAATAATCCCAGTTCCATCCGACCCATCCTCCGGCGATGTTCTGCCCGAAACACATGCTATACCCCACAATCACCCAAAGTACGCTGATGATTCCCATGGCCGCAAAACTGTGCATGATGGTTCCCAGGACATTCTTGGTCCTCACCAACCCCCCGTAGAACATCGCTAGTCCCGGAATCATCAACAACACCAGGGCCGTGGATGTCAGCATCCAGGCCGTTGCCCCGGTATCTACCGTGCTCCCGTCGGAAGCCCCGGCTACGGAGAACCCCGCAATGAGCAGAATCCCCACCAAACCCAATTTTTTCATCTCTGATCGCATCTGTTTAATTTAAGTTGTAAGTAAGTGGTCTGTTTTAATATCAAATTTATGAAATCAGGGGGGGGCATCGTGAAATATTATATAGTATTCTCGCAATACCCCTTTAATTTAATATTAAGATAAAGTAAATATATCAATTTTAAGATTACACCCCATGTAAAATAGGGGGTGTAATCATTTTTTATATAATATTCTGGAAAAAGCCAATTCTAAAAGCCCCAGGAGACACGGTCGCGGTTGACCCACGCGTTCATCGTGTCAGGAACCGGTAGGGAGATGTCGTCACCACATCAGGAGAAAAAACGGCACACTTCATCAACGGAATAACCCAGGTAAACTGGATCACCCCTGAGAAAACAGAGAATTAACCACAATGCATTTCAAAAACCGCAAAAAAAAATCTGACTAAATGAAAAATCTTTCACCCAGCAACTTACTGCGAAACTCACTGGGGGTCAGTCCTTTCTTGCTTTTAAATGTCCGGTTGAAATTGGCCATGTTGTTGAAACCCGATTTAAAGGCAATTTCGGAAATGGAAAAGGAAGTGTCGATGAGCATCCGGGTAACGTTCCCCAGCCTGATTTCATTTAAATTGTCGATGAAGCTGAGTCCTGTATGCTTCTTAATAAACCGGCTAAACGAGGCTTCTGACATATTGGCAATTTCCGATACTTCTGACAAGGAAATGTGTCTGCTAAAATGATGGGTCATATATTCTATCACCTTTCCAATGCGGTTATCATCAAAACTATTTTGATTAGATGAAAATGACGGGTTTGAAAGTACCCTGGCGTCTTTTGAAATGGAAAGATCATGAAGAATAGAAAGCAGTTCCAGAATCGAATCAAAGCCTCCTTTTTTATATAGTGCCGTTATTCGGGAGGCCATATTATCCGCTGTGTCAGGATGAAACAAAATACCACACTTGGCATTCTCAAACATATTCCGGATGTCGATCATCTGATTTCGCCGAAGAAACTTCTCATCAATTAAATCAGGATGAAACTGAATGGTGATTTCCCGGGTATTCTTACAGGCGCATTTGTTGGTAAACCAACCGTGAGCCAGATTGGAGCCAATAAAGACCAGCTCCCGGTCTGATATCTCCTGGATATGGTCTCCAACTATGCGCTGCGCTCCGCCACCATCTAAAATCAGATTCATTTCAATATCTTCATGCGTATGTAGCGGGAAGTTAAACTCTCTTTTTTCCCGGCTAAAAATGGTGAAACAGTCGTATGGGGTGAGTGGCGTAATTTCTCTGAGGATATTCATTTTAGGTAGACTTAATCGGAAATTTTACAATCGTTTTTTAACATGTTATTAAATAGTATTACTAATGCCGATGGTTGGAATCTCAAAATAAACCATTTATTTCTAAACTCACAAGTTATTTTAATGAGTTCATTCCCACGGTATTAAATAGTTCTCTTTCCCAATTTCGATTTTCGGCCATGGATGTTAATGCTCATATTCCCCAGATATTTAAGCGAATCCTCCTGATTTGATTTAAAATAGTATCAAATCACTATTCTACCATCAAAAAATCCTCATAAATCATGCAATTTGAAGCGGCCATGTGAGTTATTTGCCTGATTTTCTGACATTATAACCACTTATCTCCATAATCTGGGGTGAACCATTAATATTACGAAATGACAATATACTATTATTACCCTTATGGGGGGTTGCCTATCTTTGAAACATGGGCTATTCAAAGAAAAATAGAACCAATTTCATTTCCAGATCAACATAAATCAATTATTATGATACGTAAGACTCTGAAAATCGTTTTCGCGTTACTGGTCGCCACAGGCGTAACCAAAATATCCGCACAAAATGGACCGCAAAGGCATATCGAAGCATGGGTAACGACCAATGACCGTTCTTCCCTTTTCACAAAACAGGAGGAGACACACAGTTTTAAGGCTGATAATGAAGGCAGGGAAACGGCCATTATCATTGATGAAAATCAGAAATTTCAATCGATTGACGGATTCGGTTTTGCACTAACCGGCGGAAGTGCAGAACATCTTATCCGCATGAATCCGTCAGAAAGGAAAAAAATCCTCACCGAGCTGTTTGCCACTGATGGAAACAACATCGGTATCAGCTACTTACGCTTAAGCCTCGGGGCTTCTGACCTCAACAGTTTTGTATTTTCATACAACGATTTGAAGGAAGGTGAAACTGATTTTGATTTAACAAAATTTTCTTTGGCGCAGGATTTAAAAGACGTAATTCCGGTTCTGAAGGAAATTCTGGACATCAATCCTGAAATTAAGATCATGAGTTCCCCATGGTCTGCACCAGCCTGGATGAAAACAATATATGATGTTCGTGGTGGCAAATTGAAGGAAGAATGTTATGATGTATATGCCCGGTATTTCGTGAAATATGTACAGGAAATGCGGAAACAGGGAATTACTATTGACGCAGTGACGGTGCAAAACGAACCCATGAACTCAAGAAATACTCCAAGTATGTCATGGTTTGTATACGAACAGACGGCTTTTGTGAAAAACAATCTCGGACCAGCATTTAAAAAAGCAGGATTGAACACCAAGATCATTGTGTTCGATCATAATTGCGACCGGCCTGACTACCCCCTGGGAATTCTGAACGACCCCGAAGCCGCACAATATATCGACGGTTCAGGATTTCACCACTACCGTGGCGATCTGGAAGCCATGAGCATTGTGCATATGGCCAGGCCTGATAAGAACATCTATTTCACAGAACAAATGGTTACCGAACGACCAGAAAGTACAAACATCAATATCACGTCACCAGTAAAAAGACTGCTCCTGGGAACCACACAAAACTGGAGCCGCAATGTCATATTGTGGAACCTGGCTGCCGACCCCTTGAACGACCCTCATACCGATAACGGCGGATGCTCCATGTGCCAGGGCGCCATTACAATAGATGGAAATATGGTAAACCGCAATGTCGCATACTATACCATTGCTCATGCCTCCAAGTTTGTCAGACCCGGTTCGGTGCGTATTTCTTCAACAAACAGGGGGGATAAATCTGTGAATCTGTATGAAGATGAACAAAGACCGGGAGTCTATCGCGTGGGGGTCGTGGAAAATACTCAAGTGTACCCTAATGTGGCTTTTAAGACCCCTGAAGGAAAAATCGTCCTCATCGTTGTTAACGATACGTGGAACAACAACGGATTAAGAATCCAGTACAAAGGTCAGTTTGCCAACCTCAAACTAGCCCCCGGTGCTGTGGGAACTTATGTTTGGAATGAATAACCTTATTCGGAAAACCAGAATAGTATCATGAAATACCCATGCCTTATTTATGCACCAACCGTGATGAAATTGCGAAGCAATTCTTTGCGGCTGCTGAGAACGGGCAATAACCTCATGGTCATTACATCTGCTTCACGAATTTCACCATATTAACTAAATATTTTAAACAGATGAAATGACCATGCACGATTATGCACCAACAGTGATGATTAACCACAGGGTCATTACATGTGTTTCACGAAATGAACCATACAACGGAATAATTTAAACACATGAAAAATTCTCTCTTTCTCATCCTCACCAGTCTTATTCTGATAACACTGAATCTTGAAGCACAGACCGGCAGTTCCTTTAGTACCCAGGGTTGGTGGAAACCCGTTGAACCGAAATTTTCTCCCGTCGTAAATGCCGATAATACGATAACTTTCAGAGTGACGGCACCACGCGCCAAAAAGGTTTCGCTCATCTTTGACGAATGGGATGCAAAGCCTCAACCCATGCGAAAAGAGAAAAACGGCGTTTGGACCATTACCATAGGACCGGTGAGCCCACGCTTATACCAATACAGTTTTCTGGTTGACGACCTGAAAACCCTTGATATGGTGAACCCTGATGTAAAAGCAGGCACGATGGTGTATGGGAGTATTGTGGAAGTCTGTGGTGAAAAACCCAGATATGATGAGTTGCAGAATGTTCCTCAGGGGGATGTGCACATTGTTTCTTACACCTCCTCCTCACTAAAGTGCCCCCGGAAAATGCATATTTATGTCCCTGCGGCATATTATGATCAGCCGGAACGGAAATTCCCGGTTCTTTATTTACGGCATGGCGGGGGAGACAACGAAGGGAGCTGGATTAACGATGGACGCGCAAACGTCATTCTCGATAACCTGATTGCTCAGAATGAAGCTGCAGCCATGCTAATCGTTATGACCAACGGTTTTACAGATGGATCCTGGGCCGGGGGTAGTTCCGTAGAAGGAATGGCTCTGCTGGAAAAAGAACTCATCCATGATGTGATCCCTATCATTCAAAAGAAATACCGGGTAGCCAAAGGCAAAAATAATCGGGCTATCGCAGGATTATCGATGGGAGGAGGACAGGCTTTTATCATCGGCTTGAGAAACCTTGACCGGTTTTCGGCCATCGGAGAATTTAGTGCCGGAATTTTAAGTGACGCCGACTTCGACTACAACAAATACCTCCCGGGGATATTGGATAATCCACAAAAAGTCAACAAGGAACTTCGTCTTTTATGGATCAGCTGCGGTACAAAAGATCCCCGTTATCAGGGACACCGGAATCTTGTCGATCACTTACGGCAAAAAGGCATTGAAAATGTATTCCATGAACAGCCTTTCGGTCATGAATGGGAATTCTGGAGATCACAACTTCACGACTTTGCCAAAGAAGTATTTATAAAGGAATCCCCGGGTTTATCCATGGTCGATAAAAATGCGACTCCGGAGACCCGGGCGCTGTTTGCCAATTTATTAAAGATCCACAAAAAGGGGGTCATGTTCGGCCATCATGATTACCCCTCCTATGGCGTTGGCTGGCGGGGTGATGAAGGCCGAAGCGATGTCAAAGACCTGGTGGGCGACCACCCGGCTGTTTACAGCCTTGACATGAACCGCATTAACAATGAAAAAATAGAACTGATCCGCCAGGTTCATAAGAGAGGGGGAGTGAGCATGCTGGTATGGCACCAAAATAATCCCCTGACGGAATCTCCCGAGGCAAAGTACCCGGTCGGAACAGCCTGGGACAACACAAAAGTGGTGGACCAAATTCTACAGGAAGGCAGCGAGATGAACCGGAAATACAAACAACGCCTCGATCATGTGGCTGAGGTATTCCATTCCATGAAGGATGAAAATGGAAAACTCATTCCAGTCATATTCAGACCCTTGCATGAACATACTCAAGCCTGGAACTGGTGGGGATCCAAAGCTACCACAGAAGAAGAATTTATAAACTTCTGGAGATTCATCGTCACCTACCTCCGCGATGTGAAAAATGTCCACAATGTGATCTATGCCATTTCACCCCAAATGGATGAAGTGTATGACGATCCCGAAGGCCGGTTGCTCTTCCGGTGGCCCGGGAATGATTACGTTGACTTTCTGGGGATGGACTGCTATCATGGTTTGAATACAAAAGCATTTATTTCCAACGTAAACGCCCTTTCAAGGTTAGCCGACAAATTGCTGAAACCTGTCGGAGTCACTGAAACCGGACTAGAGAATAATCATATTGCTGATTATTGGACTAAAGATATCCTTCCGGTAGTGACCGGAAAAAACTGCTCTATGGTGGTGGCCTGGAGAAACGAAAAACCCAGTCATGCATTTGGCCCCTACCCTGGCGACGCTTCTGCCGACGATTTTAAAACCTTCTACAAGAGTCCGGTGACTCTTTTCGAAAATGACTTGCCCAATATGTACTCTAATCCTGAATAATCATGAAACACTCATTAATTTTGAATGCATTAGTACTTGTCTCTTTAATTCTGAACTCCTGTACCGCAAAAACAGAGTCCTATCCGGGTTTTGAACCCATAAATCCGGAGGCCTCAACAGAGGCAAGGCAGTTACTCGGATTCTTATATTCCATACAGGGAAAGTATACACTTACAGGTCAGCATAACTTTGTAAGTAAGCTGGATCACTATAATAATGTGGTTCACGATATCACCGGAAAATATCCCGTTGTGTGGGGAAGCGATTTCAGCTTTAATGCGCTGGGAGAAAATATAAGGGACTATCACCATTGCGGACCCATGAATTTAACGGTTCCCTTTGATAGCTGTGCCGTAAACGGAAAGTCCACAGAAGAACTCAGGCAAGGACTTGTCAATGAGGCCATTCATCAATACCAGCAAGGCCGGATTATTACCTTGATGTGGCATTGCTGTTTTCCGTCAGAAGGGGATGATTGTAACGGTTCCTCAATTTGGACTTGGCAAAACAGCCCCTCTGACTCTACCTGGAACGAACTGGTGACCGAGGGAACAGAACTGAATGATTCATGGAAGAAACAAATGGACGGAGTCGCCATCTACCTGAAACAACTACGCGATGCCAGGGTTCCGGTATTGTGGAGACCTTACCATGAAATGAATGGCGTTTGGTTCTGGTGGTGTAATAAACCCGGAGAGAACGGATTTAAAAAGCTTTGGATCATGACCTACGACTATCTCACCAAACACCACCAATTGAATAACCTGCTGTGGGTGTGGAATACAAATGCACCCCGTGATATCCCCGGAGATGAAGCCGGTCCATACAAGGATTTCTTTCCTGGAATCGAGTATGTTGATGTTCTGGCTGCCGACGTTTACAAGAGAGACTATAAACAATCCCATCACGACGACCTTATGAAACTAGGGGAAGGAAAACTGATTTCACTAGGTGAAGTGGGACAATTACCAACCGAACAAGATCTTGAAAACCAAACCAATTGGTCATGGTTTATGGTATGGGGATATTT
>CAZMMX010000030.1:0-14138 GCA_964567485.1 uncultured Prolixibacteraceae bacterium
TTTCATGAGAAATATGTTACATCTCTCCGGGGTCAGGCGGAATGACAAAGTATTTTATTTATCTTGGTATTGTTAAATAAACGGTGATTGGAGGATGTATACGGTTTACGGTCAATGGGTATATGACAAGGCTGGATCATATGAATTCTATATTTAAGTGAATTATACCAGGGAAAAACAAGGCCTTGGGGGGAAAACAGAAAATTGATAAAACTCAAAAGGATGAAGAACTATTTGTGGTTTTTTTTATCGGTCGTTTGGATCGGGTCAGTTACAGCTCAGGAAAAAGGATTTTACCGGTTTCCTTCAATGTACAACGACAAAGTGGTTTTCACCGCTGAGGGTGATCTCTGGCAGTTCGATGAATCCAGCGGGGATTGCTTCAGAATGACTACCCATCATGGGATGGAATCGAATGCTGCCATTTCGCCTGACGGGAAATGGATCGCTTTCAATGGTGAATACGAAGGGCCTTCCGAGGTGTATCTGATTCCCTTCGGAGGAGGGATCCCCAAACGGATTACTTTTGAAGGGGTGAAAGGCGGTTCCGGCCCGGAACTGTATGGCTGGACCCGGGAGGGCAAACTGATGGTGTCAAGCAGCGCATATTCCCTGCTTCCGGGCAGACAACTGTTGCTGATAGATCCCCTGACGGGTGACAATGAGCCGGTACCGCTCGCTCAGGCCGACGAAGGGGTTTACGATGAGAATGGCCATCTTTATTTTACCCGGCTGGCTTTCCAGGGTAGCCACACCAAACGTTACAAGGGAGGAAGGGTTCAGAATCTCTGGAAATTTGACGGATCGCAGGAGGCCGTGCCCCTGACGGCTGACTATGCCGGCACAAGCAAGAACCCTATGTTTTACCAGGGAAGGCTCTATTTTCTCACCGATCGCGACGGGACCATGAACCTCTGGTCGATGCTGCCCGACGGCTCCGGATTACAACAGCATACCCGGTCGGTGGCCTGGGATCTCAAAGAAGCAGAATTGCATGCCGGTAGGGTCATTTACCAGAAACAGGCTGATCTTTATGTCTACGATATAACTTCCGGAAACGAAAAATTGCTCAATATTTCCCTGATTTCCGACTTTGATCAAAAACGACCCTTCTGGGAAAAAGAACCTCTCAAATGGATGGAAGCAGCATCGCTCTCCGACAACGGGGAACATATAGTGCTCACTTCCCGGGGAAGGGTTTTTACGGCTCCCGTGAATGGAGGACGCTGGGCGGAGGTAACCCGTGACTTTGGGATTCGGTTTAAATCGGCCAGGTTCATGGGTAAAAAGGAAGACGTGGTATTCCTTTCCGATAAATCAGGAGAGATGGAACTATGGAAAGCAGGAAAGGAGGGATTGACGGAGCCGGTTCAGCTTACTTCGGGCAGCGGGGTGCTGATCATGGGATTCCTGCCATCACCCGATGGAAAGTACATTGCCTACACGGAAAAAGATTATGCCCTGAAACTTTTTGATGCGGAGAAAAAAGTGACGACACAAATTGACCAGGATAAAACCGGTGGTTTTAGCGATCTCTCCTGGTCTCCTGATAGCAAATGGCTCGCTTATACCGATCCGGCCGATAACCAGACCTCCCAGATTAAAGTGATGAATGTTGAGTTAGGCCAGACTTTTTTTCTCACCTCCGACCGTGTGGAGAGCTACAATCCCAGGTTCAGCGGGGACGGAAAATGGCTTTACTTTATTTCAGACCGGACCTTCAACACCGTGGTAGGTAGTCCGTGGGGCCCCCGACAGCCGGAACCCTATTACAACAAAACCTCCAAAATTTACATGATCGCCTTATACGATTCCCTGCGGTCCCCTTTCCTGGCTAATGATGAGCTGAATCCGAAAGAGGAGAAAAAAGAAGAGGCCAAAGATGCGGCGGAAAATGCCAAAAAAGAGAAAAAGAAGGAAGTAAAAGTTGAAAAACTGCCCGATATGCAGGGTGCGCCTTCCCGCTATGTGGAGGTTCCCCTTCCCGCCGAAAATATTTCTTCATTGCGTGTTACCGAAAAATTTCTGTACTGGATCCAGTCCGATATTAGCGACCGCTCGAACCGGAAGTTGTATTCCCTCGAGATCTCCAATAAAGTAAACAACAAACCGGTAGAAGTTGCCGACAATGTGGGCGGTTATGACATTTCCGGGAACGGGAAAAAGCTATTGCTCAGGAAAAGCGACGGTATCTATGTCACCGAAGCCGACGGTAAGAAAGCGGAATTAAAGGATGCCAAAGTGAGCCTGAAAGAGTGGGTTTTCAGGGTGGACCCTGTCGAAGACCGGAAACAGATGCTGGTGGATGCCTGGCGGCTGGAACGGGATTATTTTTACGACAAGAACATGCACGGAGTGGATTGGAAGGGAGTGCTTGATCGCCACCTGCCTCTTGTGGAGCGAATCACCGACCGTTTCGAACTTGACGACCTTCTCATCAGCATGGTGTCGGAACTCTCAGCTCTGCATACCTTCGTGTATGGCGGAGATAAACGGGAGTCTCCCGATGACATTGCCCCGGCCTCGCTGGGTGCCCGGCTGGTGAAGGATGTGACCAAAGGAGGGTATGTCATTGAGCACATCTATACCGGGGATCCTGATTTTCCGGAACAACGGTCACCTCTGGCCTTGCCGCATCTCAGGATCAGGGAAGGGGATGTGATTACCAAAGTAAACGGGGTGGGGGTCCTTGAAGCGGACCACATCAGCCGGTTGCTGGATAAAAAGGAAGGCCAGGAGGTCAGGCTGGCTTTAAGAGACGATGGCGCAAAGGAATACGCGCAAATCGTCAAACCGGTGAGCATGCAGGCCGATGCAAATCTCAGGTATAATGAATGGGAGTATTCCCGCCGGCAGCAGGTAGAATCAGAGAGTGATAACCGCATCGGATATTTCCACCTGCGAGCCATGGGCGGCGACAATTTCCAGGAGTTTGTGAAAGGTTATTATCCGGTTTTCACCAGGGAAGGGCTGATCATCGACGTGAGGAACAACCGCGGAGGTAACATTGACAGTTGGATTTTAAACCGGCTGCTCCGCAAAGCCTGGTTTTACTGGCAATCCAGGGCCGGGTCGCCCTATTGGAACATGCAGTATGCCTTTAGGGGTCATATCGTGGTCTTGTGCAATGAAAATACCGCTTCCGACGGTGAGGCCTTTGCTGAAGGCGTCAAACGTCTCGACCTGGGAGAAGTGATCGGCACCCGTACCTGGGGTGGAGAAATCTGGCTTTCCTCATCTAACCGGCTGGTCGACAACGGTATCGCCACCGCATCAGAGATGGGGGTCTATGATCAGGAGGGAACCTGGCTGATCGAAGGCCATGGCGTCGATCCCGACCAGTTAGTGGATAACCTTCCGTTTGAAACTTACCAGGGGAAAGATGCCCAGTTGGAAGCGGCCATCCGGTTTCTGCAGAAGAAGATGCAGGAGGAGCCGGTGGTCATTCCCCCTTTCCCGCCTTTTCCTGATAAGTCATTTAAATATGAGCTGGTGAAATAGGAGGTAATCTTGGCCGACAAGTTTGGAGAACCACCTGAATGAGGACTTGGAAAACCCGTATTTTGCCGATGGCGTAATGGAGGATATACTTACCAATCTCAGCTTTATCAGAGAGTTGAAAATCATTTCAAGTACATCAGTAGAGCAATTTCGCGGAGCGACCCTTGACATTCGTGGGATATCCAAAAAACTCGGCGTATAATGTAAGCTTGTAGATTTTCTCACAATAGATGATCAAAATGGTGTGAGCTTTCTGCCGGAAATTGAATTCCGGTGAGCGCATTCCCCGCCGGCTCTGCCGCGGGGTGAGCGAACAAGACACTTAAGAATGCCTTGACGGAATCGGATTCCTCGCAGGCTCTGCCGCGAGGAGTTTCAAGTGCATTCCCCCCTGTTTTTCCGAAATTTAGATTAAGGATTAAAGTCAGTTAATTCCTTCATCTCTAACTTGATATTTTATATCCTGAAAACACTTAAGAAACTGTTTCTGTTTCTGCTTATGGCGGTCTGCGGACTGCTGTTTTCTTGCTCAAAGCAGGATGATTTTCTGATTGAAAAATCAGCATCCCTCCAAATACCCAGGAATTAATGGGAGATGTCATTTATGTCATTCTGAAGATGGAAGGGATTCATAAATTCATCGGGAAAGGTTTCAGTTGGGGCCATACTCCGTTGTTCCCCTAAACAGAAACCTCAACGAAAGACAAGGAGAGAGTTCTTTGCCCTCTTCAAAAAGCTGATTACGACGGTTCATCTATGAAATCCGACACTTCAGCTATTGTTTTTTTGTTACCAAAGGGCGGAGTTCCATTTTTGAGTCATAAAACCGGAATGTGTTTGATCCATGAAGAGATTTGTCCTTTCAATTTTCATCCTTCTGATTGCATTGGAGGTTCTGTCGCAGACTGTCATCACGGGGAATGTCTGTCAGGAAAACGGAGAATCATTGCCTGGCGCAAATGTTTATCTGTTGGGGACTTACGATGGCTCAACCAGCAAGGAAAACGGTGACTTCAGATTTAGAACAACTAAAACAGGGCAATTTGTCATACGGGCCGGGTATTTGGGATACGAGACGTTTTCACGCACCGTGGAACTGAATGGAGATACCCTTCACCTGACCATTCATTTAAAGCAGGCTTTTAACCAACTGACAGCAGTAACCATAACCGCCGGTACTTTCGAAGCCGGCGATAAAAAGCGGGCGGTCACTATCACTCCCCTCGATATGTTAACTACGGCCGGTGCCGCGGGCGACGTTTACGGTGCGTTGCAGTCGCTTCCCGGTACCACACCAAATGGTGAGTCAGGCCGGTTATTCGTCAAAGGTGGCGACAGTGAAGAATCACAAACCTACATTGATGGTTCCCTGGTCACTGTTCCTTATATCTCCACCGTTCCCAACCATGCTACCCGGGGAAGGTTCAGCCCTTTCATGTTTAAAGGGACGATTTTCAGCACCGGTGGTTATTCGGCCGAATATGGCCAGGCGCTTTCATCTGTATTGTTGCTCAATACCAACGATATGCCTGCAGAGGATCAGCTCGATCTGTCGTTTCTGATGATAGGCGTGGAGGCCGCAGGAACAAAAAAGTGGAACAACGGCGCAGTAACCACTACGTTGTCATACAACAATATGGCTCCTTATATGAGCCTTGTCCCCCAGAATTATGACTGGAAGCATGCTCCCGAATCTGCTTCGGGAGGGCTCAGTGTAAGGCAAAGAACCGGTGAAACGGGACTGCTCAAAGTCTATTCCAGCTTTGACAGGGGAAGTTTTACTTTACGCCAGAATAACCTGGATATGGGCGGTATTCCGGTGGACTATAAACTGGTCAACGACAATCAATTTGTGAATGCCTCGTGGAATAGCCAACTCGGCGACACGTGGGCCATGAATGCTGCAGGGTCATATACTTTTAATCAGGATGACGTTTATTTTCAACAGAATACAGTTTCAAAAGTAACCAGAGGATTGTTCCTGAAAGATGTGGTCACTTACACTCCTGGGGATAAATTTACGCTGAAATTTGGTGCTGAATTCTTTCAAAAAGCATATTCCCAGCACGTTCAGATGCTATCGGAAATACATGATAATGACTTTACTCATCCCACCTATTCGGGATTTACTGAAGCTCAACTATACGCCTCTTCAAAATTCGTGGCCCGGATTGGCGGACGTGCCGAATATTCAGGCTATTTGAAGCGTTTCAATGTGGCGCCACGCCTGTCGGCCGCCTTCAAGGTAACCGGAAAAAGCCAGTTTTCGATGGCCTATGGTTGGTTTTTCCAGAATCCGGTCGACGATTATCTTTTGTACACCGATCAATTAAAGCCTGAACGTGCCGATCATTACACCTTTAGTTTCCAGTCGGCGACAACGGACCGGACCATCAGGGTTGAACTTTACTATAAGGACTATAAGGACCTGGTGAAACTGAATGGCGCTGATTTTTATCTGCCAACCAGCTATAACAATTCCGGTAGCGGCTATGCCCAAGGACTCGACCTGTTTTGGAGGGATAAAAAATCCATCAAAAACGGCGACTATTGGATTTCCTATTCTTATCTGGATACCAAAAGGAATTACCGTAATTTTTCTGTCGAAGCTATTCCGACGTTTGCCAGCAAGCATAATCTGTCGGTGGTTTACAAACATTGGCTGGGAGGATTGCGGTCACTGGTGGGGGTAAATTTCAGGTATTCATCACCCAGGGTCTACAACGACCCCAACTCACCCGTTTTTAACGGAGAGAAAATGTTACCCTACAAGAGCCTTGATGTAAGCTGGAGTTTTCTTTACCGTCAGAATATCATTTTGTACGGTGCAGTGACCAACGTGGCTGGTTTTAAAAATGAATTCGGTCGCACCTATGCAAGTTCCCCTGACATTTCAGGGAATTACCCGGGGGCAGCCATTCTCCCTGGCTCGAACCGGTTTTATGTGGTGGGCTGTTTTATCACCCTGACCAGAAAAGGAAAGGCGAACCAGTTGGATAAGATTGAATAAAACACGGAACTTTTAGTTACTAAGTTTTTCACGCTAATATTTATCATTATGAAAAAGATTATTTTATCACTCGTAGTTGCGTTTTTAAGCCTTGTTTCCACGGCCCAAAAGCCGGAATACTTTCGAGCCATGGGCGAAACCCTCAGCCAGTTTTCAACCGTTGGTAGTGTACCCGAAATGCAGGCTCTGGGGAACAGGTTTGAAATGATCGCCATCGCCGAAAAAACCGAGTGGCTGCCCTTTTATTACCATGCACAGTGTTATATCCTGTTGAGTTTTATGGAACAGGGGGATGCCTCAAAAAGAGACAGCTATTTGGATGTGGCTGAAAAATCGGTAATGAAAGTGCTTGAAATGGCTCCTGCCGAAACAGAAGCTTTTGTGTTACACTCTTTCCTTCTCATAGGCCGGTTGGTGATCAACCCTATGGAACGCGGGCAGGAATATGTCTCTTTGGTCAATCAGTCCAACGCTAAAGCTCTGTCCCTGGATCCGGCAAATCCCCGGGCAAAAATGCTCGAAATCCAATTGCATATGGGTTCTGCCTCTTTTATGGGTACAGATCCAAAGTCATTATGCCCCCAAGCCCGGGCTTTGCTGGCCAACTGGGATAACTACAAGCTTAAATCCCCCCTTCACCCAAATTGGGGAAAAAAACAGATGGAGGAAATTGTCAAAGGATGCCAATAGAAGATGAATCCTGGTTCCGGAGGAAGTAACTCAGGAACAGGGATTATTTTAACTTTACGAAGCGAAAATCATTTCAACCCATTTGAAACATGCCATTACCAGGACGTTGGAATAACCCGACAGGAATAGTCAGGTACCTGCTTGTCAATGGTGCATTGAGTTTAATCATCATTGCCATATTTATGACTGGGAGTTTTCATGATGTGAAAACTTTCGGGATCGCTTTTTTTTGGGCATTCAGCATCTGTATCACACAATGGACCGGGATTCAGTTAATTCATCGCTTTGTCGATCGAAGGATTTCATGGATTGAGACCCCCGTTAAGAAAACGCTGGTTCAGGTTTTCGCCTTACTGACCTATTCCGTCAGCGCCTTTGTTTTGGTTCAATTATGCAATTTCTACCTCTGGAATGGGACGTTGCCCTCTCACTCCTGGGATTCGATCGTTCAGGCCTTGCCCTTAACGCTCCTGATTTCATTCGTCATTACTTTGTTATTTACCGCTGTCGGCTTCTTTTTGGCCTGGAAGAAATCCTTGCTCGAGGCAGAAAAGTTTAAACTGGAAATGTTGGCCTACAAATATGAATCCCTCAGGAACCAAATCAACCCGCATTTTCTGTTTAACAGCCTGAATGTCCTCAGCGATCTGGTATACGACGATCAAGACATGGCTGTGCGGTTTATCAGACAACTTAGCGATTTATTCCGTTATGTGCTTGACAGCCGCGATAATGAGTTGGTCCCCCTGAAAGATGAACTGGCATTTATCCGTTCATTTGCTTTTTTGTTGAAGACCCGGTATGAGGATAAGCTGATGATCGACATCGATCTCACGGCCAATCCAGAGGAGTATATTGTGCCGATGACCTTGCAACTACTGGTTGAGAACGCAGTAAAGCACAATGAGGTTTCCGAGGCATTTCCCCTGCGCATTTCCATTCGGAAAAGATCAGATTATATGGAAGTTGAAAATAGTGTGCGCCCTAAAAGTGCAGGTGAAGATTCAAAGAAAACCGGATTGAAGAACATCATTCAGCAATTTTCCTATTTTTCTGATCGCTCCATAGAAATAACTCCTTCTAACGACTGTTTTCTGGTTCGGGTACCCATCTTAAAATTGCTTAACCATGAAGATCATCATTCTTGAAGACGAACCACGCGCAGCCCATCATCTGGAACGCCTGCTGGTGAAGATAGATCCCGGCATGCAGATAGTGGCCACCCTCGACTCGGTGCGCGAGGGAGTAGAATGGCTACAGTATCACCCGGAACCCTGGATGATATTTTCCGACATACAATTGGCCGATGGATTAAGCTTTGAAATCTATAATAAAGTGATCGTTCGGTGTCCGATTATTTTTACCACCGCTTACGACAACTATGCCATCGAAGCTTTTAAAACCAATGGCATCGATTATCTGCTGAAACCAATAGAGGAAGAACGGCTTCGTCAGGCCTTGGAAAAGGCCCGCCATTTTTCACCTGGTATATTCCTCGAAAAATTATCATCCCTGCATTTTACTTCTGCCGAAAAGGCTTTCAAATCGCGCTTTATGGTGAGGGTAGGGGACAAAATAAAAAGCATTCCGGTCGAAGAAATTGTTGCCTTTTACAGCAGGGAGAAGGCCTCCTACATCCATACCCACGATAAACATAACTACTGCATTGACCTTCCCCTTGATCAACTCGAACCTCTTCTCAACCCCACTAAATTCTTCCGCATTAACCGTAAATACATCGTTTCTATCGAGGCTTGCGCCAACATTCTGGCCTGGTCAAATTCTCGATTACGCTTGAAAATTGACGATATCGACGACCCCGACATCGTTGTTGCCCGCGAAAGGATTGCTGAATTTAAAAGTTGGCTCGACAGGTAAGCGCATTTTTAGCCACCCGAAAGGATAAAAAAAGTGGTTTTTTCCGCGATTTAGGTGTCTGTTTAATTAGAATAATTAATTTCACGGGCAAACTAAATCAGGAAAAATGAGAGAAGCACTGCTGGCCCTGGACCATATCCACCTCAATTTTTCGGAAGGAGGACTGTTCTTTCTGAACGTCACCATTGCGTTTGTTATGTTTGGCGTAGCGCTCAATATCAAACTGGGAGAATTCAAGGAACTGTTTCTGAAGCCCAAATCGGTGATCACCGGATTAATCTCCCAATTTATTCTGCTGCCGGCCGTTACGTTTCTCTTTATCCTGATTCTACAGCCCACCCCGACCGTCGCCCTGGGGATGATCCTGGTGGCGGCATGCCCCGGTGGAAACGTCTCCAATTTCATGTCTTCCCTGGCAAAAGGGAATATCGCCCTGTCGGTGACCCTCACCGCCCTGGCCACCATGATCGCCATGGTGATGACCCCCGCCAATTTTGCCTTCTGGGGAGACCTCTACATCAACTTCTATGAGAAATCGGGGGCTAAAGAATTGCTCAGGCCGATAGAAATCGATTTCTGGCAGGTGGTGCAAACAGTCTTCATCCTTCTGGGCATCCCGGTAGCCCTGGGACTCTTCGTCGCCCACCAGTTCCCCCGCCTGACCGAAAAAATCAAAAAACCGATGAAGCAGATCTCATTTATCATCTTCATCATTTTTGTCATCGTCCTGCTGGCCGCCAACTACTCCAACTTCATGCGGGCCATTCATCTGGTGTTTTTTATCGTCTTAATACATAATGGATTAGCTTTGGCTACCGGATTTGTGTTCAGTTCCGTGATGAAGCGTCCCCGCGTTGACCGCCGGTCCATCACCATCGAAACCGGCATCCAAAACTCGGGACTGGCGCTGGTGCTTATGTTTAATCCCAAAATCTTCCCCCCTGACCTCGAACTGGGAGGTATGGCGGTCATCGCTGCCTGGTGGGGCGTCTGGCATATCATCTCCGGCCTTATCCTCTCCACCCTGTGGTCCAGGAAACCATTGGCAGAACAGTAACCCTTCTGTTTTTGGCAGTGCCTATGGAATGGACAAGAAAGCAGATTTCCCTGATCGCCATTGTGGCGGTGACTTCCTTTATGGGAACTTTCCTGATTTCTTCCATCAATATCGCCCTGCCAGCGATAGGAAAGGAGTTTGACCTTGATGCCGTCTCCCTCAGCTGGATCGTCACCTCCTTTCTTCTCTCTACGGCCATGTTCCTGCTCCCGGTGGGCCGCTGGGGAGACCTCACGGGAATCCGCCGGGTCTTTAAGACCGGCGTGGTGATCTTCACCCTCTCTACTTTGCTGTGCGGATGGGCAGCGGGAGGATGGGGCCTGATCGTCCTTCGCTTCATCCAGGGTATTGGGGCCGCTTTTACCAATACCACCGGGTCAGCCATCCTCGTGTCTGCATTCCCTCCCCGCTACCGGGGCAGGGTGCTCGGATTTTCCGTGTCGGCGGTTTACCTGGGACTGGCATTCGGCCCTTTCGCAGGAGGCTTTTTGACCCTATACCTGGGATGGCGCTCTATCTTTTTTATCTCTTCCTTCCTGGGAACCCTGACGACCCTCATCGCCTTTCTTTTCCTCGGAAAAGACGACGCCCCCCACCTCAGAGAACACAAAATCAACTTCCGGGGGACCCTTTTCTACATGGCCGGACTGGTGGCTGTCGTCTATGGCTCTTCTGCCATTCCTGAAACAAAAGGCTATATTCTGATGGGCGGAGGCCTGCTGATGATCCTTATTTTTTGGTACTTGGAGAGAAATTCCCCCCTTCCGGTATTTGAAACCCACCTTTTTACCCGGAACAAGCTCTTCGCCTATTCTAACCTGGCCGCGTTGATCAACTACAGCGCTACTTTTGCCATCGTTTTCCTGCTGAGCCTCTACCTCCAGAAAGTCAGAGGCCTCAATCCCCGTGATGCCGGCGCCATCCTTATTGCCCAACCCGTGGTCATGGCGCTCCTCTCCCCCCTGGCCGGAAGACTCTCCGACAGGGTGCAACCCCGCTACCTCACCGCTGCCGGAATGACGCTGAGCGCTCTGGGACTGGCCTTCTTCTCCCAAATCACGGCGACGACCCCCCTGACTGTTATTATTGCCCTCCTGGCCGGCGTCGGACTGGGGTTTGCCCTCTTCTCATCTCCCAATATGAACACCATCATGAGTTCGGTCGAAAGAACCCAATATGGCATGGCTTCCGGAACCGCCTCTACCATGCGGGTGGTCGGACAAATCATCAGCATGACCATCGTGACCCTCTTCTTCGCCGCCTACTTCGACAAACAAGCCCTCGACGCCGTGCCTGCCGGCCTCTTCCTGAGTGCCATGAAATGGGGATTCGCCGTTTTTGCCGCCATCTGCACGGGTGGTATCTACTTCTCCTACAGCCGGGGAAGAATAAAAAGGACCTGACTCCCCCTCGGGCTTCACTAAACGGTGAACATTACTCATGCTGGGGTGTTTCATCAACGCAATAATTCACTATTTTGCGCAGCTTGTTTGATCAGAACTCGGCATTAAATTAACCATCGATGAAGAAAATATTTTTGTTTGCTGCTCTTCACCTGTTAACCCTCCCAATCTATTCTCAGATCCTTCCATCATGGGTGCCCGAAAAAGGCCTCGTCGCCTTCTGGCCCATGTCGGGAAATGGTGACGATGCCAGCGGAAATGCCCACCATGGGGCCGTTCATGGCGCTTCCCTGATTCCCGACCGGTTCGGAATGGAAAACAGCGCTTTTAGCTTTGACGGGAATAGCTTTATCGATGTCACAGATGCTGCTTCCCTCAACCCCACTTCCGGATTGACCCTCTCCATGTGGGTACAGACGACCACTGACCATAGCCTGGCCGGTGTGCTGGGAAAATGGAATAACTACGGCGGAATAGTCGGCGTCAACAAAGAACAGTTTTGCTTTAACGTCTCCGATACCAACCACGGCGTCAACTTCGGCCTGAAAACCAAAGACAACTTTAAGGTCTATCCCCGTGAGGATACCGTGATTTATAAAAATGGCAACTGGAACCACTATGTGGGAACCTATGATGGCAGCAATGCCCGGCTTTTTGTCAACGGTCGTCAGGTTTCCAGCTACAGGACCAGTGGCCCCATTGAGGTGTTCGCACAAAACTTCGAGATCGGACGAATCGCGGGCGGACAACCAACCTGCGCCACTGCCTACTATTTTACAGGTAATATCGACGACGTGGGCATGTGGAACAGGGCACTGTCGGTGGCCGAAATCTCCGCCCTTTTATCAGGATGCCCGGGACTCGAAGCCGTCATTACCCCTTTGGGAGACCTTTCCTTCTGCCAGGGCGGTTCGGTTGACCTTAAAACCAGCATTCCGGAAGGAGCATCGGCTCAATGGTTTAGAAACGACACCCTGATTGCCGGCGCTGTCGATTCTGTTTTTACCGCTTCCCAGTCAGGATACTATTCGGTGACCCTCGACAAAGGAGATTGCAGAAGCACCAGCCCACAGGTCACCGTAGTCACGTTTATTCCCGCAGATGCGACCATTTCCGCATCAGGCCCCCTGACATTCTGTGACGGAGGTAATGTGGTCCTCACGGCAGGAGGCGGAGATTCTTACCTGTGGTCCACGGGTGACACCTCCAACTCCATCAATGCCACCGAAGGAGGCGTCTATTCCGTTGTGATCACCTCGGGAACCTGCGTCACGGAAGCCTCGGCGTCTGTGACCGTCCATCCCCGGCCAACGGCATCCATAAGTGCCCTGGAATCCTTCATTGAATTCCGTGATAATCCGGTTATACTATCTGGACAACCATCAGGAGGAATCTTTGCAGGAAAAGGAATCAGCAACGGCCTTTTCCATCCCTCCTTGGCGGGCTTGGGCAAGTCGGTCATCTCGTATACCTATACCTCTCCCGAAGGTTGTAACGCTTCAGCTCACCACGAGGTTACCGTCTTCGACACCACCGGTGTGGTGTGTACCTCCTTCGATACCCTCAAGGTGACCCTTTTTGATACCATATCAGTAACCCGCTTCGATACCATTCAGGTGACTGTGTACGATACTTTGCTGGTGTCCAGCAGTATCGTTGATCCTGATACCATGGTGGTCGTCAGTACAATGACGTCTAACGGCTCCCAGATTACACGGGAACTTCTTAAACTCTACCCCAATCCCGCAAAAACACACCTGAATATTCAGCTCAGTGAATATGCCCGGCAAAACAACTACGCCCTGGTCATTAAAAACAGCCTGGGACAAGCCCTCTTCAGTTCCGATGCCCTCCAGGTCCTCCAAACCATTAACCTGGCATCCTGGAGTCCGGGGGTTTACCTGATTTATCTCGAAGATAGCATCGGTTCCACTATCGAAATCAGAAAAGTCATCATTCAGTAACTTCCGGCCATTTCAAGTTCATCAAAAAGTCCACCAGAGCATGCTCTGGTGGACTTTTTTGCTTCGTAAATATATGGCTATGAATGATATATGAGAAAAGTGTAAAAATGTTTAAGAAAAAATGAAAAAAGTTGAACAAAATGAAGTTTTTCATTGTTTTGCTTCCGAACATTTAAAAATTAATAGACCATGGAAAGTTTTATCTCTTTATTGAAATTGATTCCGGGAGTTTCCCGGAAACTGTCTGCGATAGTTATCGCATCCTTATTCTTCCTGAGTCTGAACGCTGCAGAAAGGACTACGGTCCTTGACGTGGTGGTGAACAGTCCTGACCATACCACTCTCGAATCTGCGGTGGTGGCAGCCGGACTAGCGGATGCACTCAGCGGTGAAGGTCCTTTTACCCTTTTTGCTCCGACCAATACCGCATTCAAAGCCCTTCCTTCAGGGACTCTATCTGCCCTGTTGGCTGATCCGACCGGTGCCCTCGCTGATATCCTGAAGTACCATGTTGTTGCCGGAGAATATACTTCTTCTGATTTTTTCCTACTTACATCCTTAACTACCCTCCTGGGGAAAGATGTTGACGTGGAGATCAGGAGTACCGGCATTTTCATCAACAACGCACGTATTTC
>CAZMMX010000030.1:14238-33659 GCA_964567485.1 uncultured Prolixibacteraceae bacterium
GTAAGGAGATTACGGTGACGATCAACGCTGAAGGTGTGTTCATCAACAATGCGAAGGTGACACTTGCCGACATCATGACCGACAATGGGGTGGTGCACGTAATCGACGCGGTGCTGATTCCTGCCCGCACGACGGTGGTCGACGTGGTGGTGAACAGCGAGAACCACACAACCCTGGAAGCCGCGGTGGTGGCTGCCGGACTGGCGGAAGCCCTGAGCGGTGATGGTCCCTTCACGCTGTTTGCCCCGACCGATGCGGCCTTTGCCGCCCTGCCCGAGGGCACGATTCCCGCCCTGTTGGCCGACCCCACAGGTGCCCTGGCCGACATCCTGAAATACCACGTTCTCTCCGGCACGGTAAAATCGACCGACCTGAGCGACGGCATGACCGCTACGACGCTTCTGGGTAAGGAGATTACGGTGACGATCAACGCTGAAGGTGTGTTCATCAACAATGCGAAGGTGACACTTGCCGACATCATGACCGACAATGGGGTGGTGCACGTAATCGACGCGGTGCTGATTCCCGCCGTGACCAGCGCCCGCACTTCCACGATGGAAGAAATGAAGGTGAAACTCTACCCCAATCCGGCCACCACCAGCGTGACCATTGAACTGGACGCCTCCGGTGATCCCCGGGAAACATCCCTGTCCATTCTTACTATGGATGGCAGAAAAGTCAGCGAATTGGAGGTTAAGGATGAGAGACTGACCTTTAATACCAGCAGTCTGAACCCGGGCATGTACCTGGTCGTTCTGAAAAAGGACCAGCAGGTCAGGACGGAAAGACTGGTGGTCAGATAACGCCCGGAATGGTTAAGTGAAAACCATAATAGTCAGGGTGGAACCTTGGCTCCAAAAAGTTAACGCAGGGACTTCTGGTTCCTGCGTTTGTTATTGTAACCTCTGTAAAAGAATAAAGGGAAGCTCAACAGCTTCCCTTCTTTCAAATGTTAACCCCCAAACACACAATGTCAGATCTGTATCTGACGTGAAGTACTCCAAATGTAAGACTTTTTTTCAAAAAAAACAATTTCCCAGGAAAAATAACATAATTTATAAAAAATGCCTGAATGTCAGGACTGCATGTGGTTGAATCCATGGGCCTGGAGGGGGATAAGCGTTCCTCCCGAAGCGACGAGCATAGCCCCTTCTTCAGCGCGGGTCATATGTCCGATTACCGTAATGTCGGGATCATCCCTGACCTTATCGTGGTCTTCCAGCGGAATGGTGAAGAGGAGTTCATAATCCTCACCCCCGTTCAGGGCGGCGACCAGGGGGTTGATGTTGAATTCCAGGGCCATATTACGGGTTTGCTGGTCGTAGGGAATCCTCTCTTCATAGAGATGGCAGCCCACCCCTGACGCCTTGCAGAGATGCAGAATTTCAGAGGAGAGTCCGTCGGAAATGTCGATCATGGAGGTGGGACGGATCTTGATTTTCCTGAGTAATTCGACCACGTCGCCCCGGGCTTCCGGTTTCAGTTGCCGCTGAAGGATGTAGTCATATCCTTCGAACTGGGGTTTCATGGAGGGGTGAACCTTGAATACTTCGTTTTCCCGTTCCAGGAGTTGAAGTCCCATGTAGGCCCCTCCCAGGTCTCCTGTTACGCAGAGCAAATCAGTAGGCCGGGCTCCCGAACGGTAAGTGATATCCCTGAGGGGTGCCGTACCAAGGGCGGTGATGCTGATCATCATTCCTGTCAGAGAGCTGGTGGTGTCCCCGCCTACCAGGTCAACTCCATACTTGTCGCAGGCCAGCTGTATGCCGGCATAGAGCTCATCGATCATCTCCAGGGTGAACTTCGAGGAAACTGCCAGGCTTACCGTGATCTGGCGGGGGGTGGCATTCATGGCATAGACATCGGAAAGGTTGACGATAACCGACTTATATCCCAGATGCTTCAAGGGCATATACATGAGGTTGAAATGGATCCCTTCCAGCAACAGATCGGTGGTGACGACCATTCCATCTTCACCGCAAGCGATCACCGCCGCATCATCCCCAACGCCTTTCAGCGTGCTCTCCTGCTTCATCACCAGTCCGCCCGTGAGCCTTTCGATCAGGCCAAACTCTCCCAAGGTGGCCAGCGTGGGCTTGCTCTCTTTTTCAGCCATTATAAATCAGATAAAAAGGTATTAAATAAAATCCTAACGCTGCAAAAGTAACCCTAAATTTATATCTTTGCAATTGTTTTATCAGGCTGGCCGGAAAGGGTAATGATGCCATAAGAATTTGGTATTGAGTTGAATAAAATGGAAGATCAGGACAGAATTTTGAACGAAGTCACCCAAGGGGACTATAAATACGGTTTCATCACCGACATTGAGACCGATATCATTGCTAAGGGGTTGAATGAGGAGGTGGTCCGCACGATATGGGAAAAGAAGAAGGAACCCCCTTTCATGCTTGAATTCAGGCTGAATGCTTACCGGAAGTGGCTGAAGATGGAGATGCCTGACTGGGCCTATCTGAAGATTCCTCCCATCGATCTTCAGGAGATCAGTTATTATGCAGCACCGCGGAAGAATCCGAAGTATGAAAGCATCGATGAGGTCGACCCCGAACTCATTGACACGTTCAATAAGCTGGGTATCCCCCTGGAAGAGCAGATGCATTTGGCAGGAGTAGCTGTGGATGCAGTGATGGACAGTGTTTCCGTAAAAACCACTTTCAAGGAAACCCTGGCTGAAAAGGGTATCATTTTCTGTTCTTTCAACGACGCCCTGCAGGAGCATCCCGACCTGGTGAAAAAGTACATCAGCATGGCGGTGCCGGTGGGGGACAACTATTTTGCGGCTCTCAATTCTGCGGTTTTCAGCGATGGATCGTTCTGTTATATTCCCAAAGGGGTGCGTTGTCCCATGGAGCTTTCCACTTATTTCCGCATTAATGCGGCCAATACCGGCCAGTTTGAGCGTACCCTTATTGTTGCCGATGAGGGGAGTTATGTCAGTTACCTCGAAGGATGCACGGCTCCCATACGCGACGAAAACCAACTGCATGCCGCCGTGGTGGAGATCATCACCATGGACCATGCTGAGGTGAAATACAGCACCGTTCAGAACTGGTATCCCGGTGATAAAAACGGGAAGGGTGGAATTTACAATTTCGTGACCAAACGGGGCATTTGCAGGGGTGATTCTTCCAAGATCAGCTGGACCCAGGTGGAAACCGGTTCCGCCATCACCTGGAAATACCCCAGTTGTGTGTTGCTGGGAAATAACTCCGTCGGTGAGTTTTATTCGGTAGCCCTCACCAATCACCACCAGCAGGCCGATACTGGCAGCAAGATGATCCATATCGGGAAGAACACCAAAAGCACCATCGTTTCCAAGGGTATTTCGGCGGGGGTGAGCAGCAACAGCTACCGTGGACTCGTTAAGGTGATGCCGGGAGCTGAGAATGCCCGTAACTTTTCGCAGTGCGACTCCCTCCTGATGGGGGACCGTTGCGGCGCCCATACCTTCCCCTATATTGAGGTGGGGAATAAGACAGCCGTGGTCGAACACGAAGCCACCACCTCAAAAATCGGTGAAGACCAGATCTTTTACTGCAACCAGAGGGGAATCAGCACCGAGGGGGCCATCGGCATGATTGTCAACGGTTATGCCCGCGAGGTGCTCAATAAACTACCCATGGAATTTGCCGTGGAAGCCCAGAAACTACTGGCCATCAGTCTGGAGGGAAGCGTGGGATAAACTTTCAAGTCTTAAGTATCAGAATGCCAGAATATCAGAGTGTTAGAATATCAGAATATTTGAATATCATGTTGTCAATCAAAGATTTGTTTGTTTCTGTTGAGGGAAAGGAGATTTTGAGCGGGATTAACCTGGAGGTCAGGCCTGGTGAGGTGCATGCCATCATGGGGCCCAACGGTTCGGGAAAGAGTACCCTGGCCAATGTGCTGGCGGGCAAGGATGGCTATGAAATCACCAGCGGGGAAATCATTTATGGCGGGGAGGACTTGTCGGAGATATCGCCTGAGGACCGTGCCCGGAAGGGGATATTCCTCAGCTTTCAGTATCCTGTTGAGATTCCCGGAGTTCCCATGGTCACTTTTCTGAAAACGGCCGTCAATGAGCACAGGAAGTTCCGGGGAGAAACACCCCTGACTGCCGGGGAATTTTTGAAACTGATGCGGGAGAAGAAACGGCTGGTGGAAATGGACACTGAGCTGACCAGCCGTTCGGTGAATGAGGGTTTTTCGGGAGGGGAGAAAAAGAAAAACGAAATTTTCCAGATGGCCCTTCTCGAGCCGAGCCTCTCGATTCTTGACGAGACCGACTCAGGCCTTGATATCGATGCCCTGAAGATTGTGGCCAACGGCGTCAACGCCCTGAAATCCCCGGAACGCTCCACCATCCTGATCACCCATTATCAGCGACTGCTCGATTACATCGTCCCCGACCATGTCCATGTACTTTACAAGGGACGCATTGTCAAGTCGGCAGGTAGGGAGCTGGCCCTGGTCCTCGAAGAGAAGGGATACGAATGGATCAAAATGGAGAACGGGGAGTGATCATGAGCAGTGTGACCGATAACAAGGAGCTGACGCTCCGTTTTGTGGCCCGGTACAGGGAGGAAGCTCCCCGCATGGAGAAGCACTCGCCGGCAGCCATCCAGGGGTTGCGTGAAAATGCAATCCGCGATTTCATGCTCCGGGGAATTCCGGGCCTCAAAAGTGAGGAGTACAAATACACCCGCCTGGAACCTCTCCTTTCTCCTGACTTTGCGTTTGAGTTTACACGAAACCACCTGGACTTCCAGCTCAAAGAGGTCTTCAAGTGCGATATTCCCCGTCTCGATACCATCTTAGTCCTCACCGTCAACGGATGGTTCCATTCGGTAACCCTGCAGGGCAACAAGCTTCCGGAAGGAGTTCTGGTAGGCGGACTCGAAGAGATGGCCTTCAAACACCCCGGACTTTTTAATGCCCGGTATGGAAAGCTGGCCGCTACCGGAGAGGATCCCATGACGGCCCTCAATACCGCCTTTGCCAGGGATGGGTTCTTCATCTATGTCCCCCGGGGCGTGAAATTGGAAAAGCCCATCCAGGTCATCAACATGCTGGAGTCGGACAAGGATACCTTTGTCACCCAACGGAACATGGTAATTGCAGAACCGGAAGCAGAGCTGAAGCTGATCGTATGTGACCATACCCTGAATGTGAACCGCTATTTTGCCAACACGGTGACTGAGGTCTTCACGGGGGAGAACGGGAGTGTGGATATGTGTTCGGTGCAGAACCAGCATAATATGACCGCTGACGTGCATTCCGTCTTCCATCACCTCGGGAGGGACTCCCACCTCACCACCCATTCTATCACCCTCCATGGAGGAATGATGAGGAATAACCTGAAGGTAATCCTTGACGGGGAGAATGCCGAGGCCAACATGTATGGCATGGCCTTCCTGGACAGGAAGCAGCATGTCGATAACGCTCTGCAGGTGGTCCATGCCCGGCCCAACTGCCTGAGCAACCAGCATTACAAAAATGTGCTCGACGATGAGGCCTCAGGGGCCTTTTCAGGAAGGATCCATGTGGTGCGTGATGCCCAGAAGACCAATGCCTACCAGCGGAACAATACCATACTGCTGACCGACAAGGCGTTGATGCAGACCAAGCCCCAGCTCATCATTGAGGCCGACGATGTGAAATGCAGCCATGGCGCTACGGTGGGACAGATCGACAGAAACGCCCTCTTCTACCTCCGTTCTCGCGGAATCGAAGAACCGCAGGCCCGTCTGATGCTGATGAACGCCTTCAGTTATGAGGTGGTGCAGCAGATCAGGATAGAACCCCTTCGTGAAAGGATCAGCGAACTGGTCGACAAGCGGCTGCGGGGTGATGTGGGGCGCTGCCATGAATGTGCCTATCAATGTGAATGCTGAAACCATGATGGATATCCAGAAAATCAGGCAGCAGTTTCCTGTCCTGAAGCAGGAAGTATACGGCAAACCGGTAGTTTACTTCGACAGTGCGGCCTCCACCCAGAAAAATATCGACGTTCTTCTGGCCGAAAGACATGTGACCATTGACTTTTACGGGAATATCCACAGGGCAGCGCACTTTATGGCCGACAAGACCACTGCGGTTTTCGAGGGTGTGCGCGATCAGGTGGTCCGCTTCATTAACGCCGCAAGCAGAGAAGAGATCATCTTCACCAAGGGCACCACGGAGAGCATCAACCTGGTGGCCTTCTCTTTCGGGGAATCCTTTGTTGGGGAGGGCGATGAGATCATCGTGTCGGAAATGGAACACCACTCCAATATTGTCCCCTGGCAGATGATGGCGCAGCGCCGGGGAGCCCGTGTTATCCCCTGGTCCTTTTCCGACAGGGGAGAACTTGACCTGCAGGAACTGCAAACGCTGATAACCCCGAAAACCCGTTTGGTGGCCGTGTGCCACGTTTCCAATGTGCTGGGAACTATCAACCCGGTTAGGGAGATCACTGCCCTGGCCCATTCCCGGGGAGTGAAGGTCCTCATTGACGGAGCCCAGGCCATCCAGCACATGGCCGTCGATGTGCAGGACCTGGGTGCCGATTTCTACGCCTTTTCGTCACATAAGATGTATGGTCCCAACGGCGTGGGTATCCTTTATGGTAAGAAAGAACTCCTGGAAGCTATGCCTCCTTATCAGGGGGGAGGGGAGATGATCAGCCAGGTCAGCTTCTGGGGAACCACTTACAATGAACTCCCCTACAAGTTCGAGGCTGGTACGCCCCATATTACTGGGGTCGCCGGACTGGGAGCCGCCCTGACGTTCCTCACAACTCTGGGCTTTGACGCTATCGGGATCCATGAAAAAGGGCTCCTCGAAAAGGCCACTTCCATGCTGCTTCAGATTCCCGGAATGACCATCTATGGGAACAGCCCCCTAAAATCAGGTGTCCTCTCTTTTAATATCGAAGGCATCCATCCCTACGACGCAGGAATGCTGCTTGACAAGATGGGAATTGCCTTACGTACGGGACATCATTGTGCCGATCCGGTGATGGACCATTACCAGATCCCCGGGACCATCCGTGCCAGTTTGGGCGTTTATAACACTCCGGAAGAGATCGACAGGCTGGAGGAAGGCCTGCATAAGGTGGTCGCTTTGTTAAGGCCCTGACAAGCCTTCAGTCCCCGGGGAAACCCATGACCAGCCTTCTGGGTTCCGGCTTACCGCTTTTTTTAGGCTTTCCCTCAGGGAAAGAGTTAGCCGGCGTTTTAATACTGATGGTAACCTGTTAAAAATGAGCCAGTTGAGAATAGTGCAATAAATAAATGCCTTCTGAATAAGAGACTGAAAATAAGCCGTTTTTTCCCCGATCCCTTTATTGTGGGGCTGATTCTCATGATTTTCCTGGCCTGGCTGGTGCCGGGGGTGGGAATGGGTGACCATCGCCCCAATCTGTCGATGGTCATCGACATGGGTATCTTTCTGATCTTTTTCTTTTACGGGCTGAAGCTCAATCCTGAGAAAATCAGGCAGGGCATGAGCAACTGGAGGATGCACCTGGTCATTCAGCTCACTACTTTCCTCCTCTTTCCCCTTCTGGTGCTCCCCTTCTATCCTTTGGTGAAAGGCACCTCCCTGGAACTTCTCTGGTTGGCGCTCTTTTTCATGGCAGCACTTCCCTCCACGGTCTCCTCCTCGGTGGTCATGGTCAGCATGGCCGGGGGAAATATCCCCGGGGCCATATTCAATGCCAGCATTTCAGGCATGATAGGCATCCTGGTCACCCCTTTGTGGATGGGACTCTTCCTTTCACGGGGCGCTGGGGAGTTTGACTTTCCGGGAATTCTTCTTCAGCTTGTCCTCCAGATCATCCTTCCCGTGGTACTGGGATTGCTGTTGCACCGCTTTTTCGGAAAATGGGTCAGCCGGCACATGCGACAGCTGTCACGTTTTGACCAGCTGATCATCCTCCTCATTGTGTATGAATCTTTCAGCTCTTCCTTCCTTTCCGGGATGTTCAGGTCGGTGAGCCTGCCGCTGCTGGTCCTCCTCATGGGGGTGACCATATCCCTTTTCTTTGCGGTTTACTCCATCACCGGCTGGGTCTCCGACCGGCTGGGATTCAGCAGAGTAGATAAAATCACCACCCGGTTTGCCGGATCCAAAAAATCGCTGGTCCACGGATCTGTCTTTGCCACGCTTCTCTTTTCCGGAACGGGCGGTATCGGCCTTTACCTGCTACCCATCATGATATACCATGCCTTTCAGCTCTTTTATATCAGTATGGTCGCCCGCAGAATGGGCAGGGAAGCCCCAATAACCTGATGCTCCGGTGCATTTTCCAGGAGGCGGAAACACCGGGAGATGGATGCGGGATCTCCTATTCCCTGATGTCAATCAGCTCCATGGAGCTTTCCACTTCCCCTTTCTTATTGTAGCTGACCGACTTGACCACCCCCAGGTTGTAGGCGTACCACTCGGCACTTTTGGAATTCACCTTGACCCCCAGAACCACAGAGTTGACATCACTGGTCAGCTTAAAAGCGTTAAAGGACCTTCCCTTGACATTGATCTCTTCAACAGCCTCAATCTTCCGGTTGGTGACATTGGCGCTCATTTTCATGTTGATGAATCCCATTTTCATGGATATCTGAACATGGGCATCGGGGAGTGACATTCCCGGAACGGGGACCAGTGGCATTTCCATATTATTGCCGGTCACTTCCATGGCAGGTGCCGCTCCTCCTTCTGCCTGGGGAAAGGCCGCCTTGTTGATGAATTTGCTCATGTCAAAAATCATCTGGTCACCACGCTTCTTAATCGTCACCTCATCGATGTACTGCTGCTCTTCCTTGGCATCAAGCATCTCTATCTTGTAGGTGATATCCATGTCGCTGCCCATCTTTTTGACTTCCTTGATGGTGTACAGCACTTTCCCTGTGGGCTTTCCCTTCTTGTCGTAGTTCTCATAGGTCAGCCGGGTTCCCTCCTTCGAAGGGAAAAAGATGTTTTGTGACGACAGGGTGAGAGAAGCCAGAATCACCACCACCAAAAGGAGATAACGTCTCATAATCTCTTTAATTTAAGTTTATTATTGATTAAGGTAATATTTATATGCAAGATAGGACATTATTGTTAACCAATCCACTGTTTGGGGCAATAATTTTACTTACCGGGGTTGATGGTAATGTAGGGATGTGTGTCTCAAGAATTCTGGCTGAGGAGTGATTACTTATAGCTGGTCATGTCACAGTGCTTCAGGGTCTGAGGTGACCTGTGCGGAAGTTTTTCAGGGGACCATCATTTTGAAGATCCGGTTCCACAGTGCTTCATTCCTGCTGAGTTGTGCCAACTTTCCGAAAGCCAGGTTATAGCCTGAGGTTTCGCTGAATTCAGAGCCAGGGGCCATAGACCATTCCACGACCAGAAGCTGGATTGAGGAGGCTGGCTGGGTGGTGTCGATGATGTTTTTGCTGATTCTCACCAGCGGTCTTGAACCGCTGAAACCGGCTGGGGTGAGTCCTGACACGTTGTTTTCTTCGATACTGGACCACCAGGCCTGGCTTTTCCTTTCGTGAGGCGACATGGCATTCATTTCGGCCTTCAGTTTGCGCACGGCCTCCCTCCACGAGTTAAGCATAATGTTCTGGTCGACATGGCCGTCATTCTGGTCGGTGTGACTGCCCTGCTGGTTCCCGGCAGCAGAAATCCCTGCATCATGATAAGCCTGCATCAGTTTGTCGGCCAGCTCAGGGTCCATTTTTCTGATCTTTTCCAGCTCGTTTAGAAACTTCTGTCGACCGGTGTCACCCGTGGGGGTAGACTTACTTTCTGAGGATGGTGTTCCCGGTTGGACTCCCTTTTTTTCTGCCTTCGCTATGGAATTTTGAAAGAAACTGATGAGGGAAAGGATGAAATCCTCGCGTGTGACGGTGGTAAAGAGGGGAAGGTCGTGGTTTTTAACGGCCACCACTCTGTAGGGCACCGAAATGCGGTCCATTTCAGGATGTCCGAAAAAATCGCCGGTGATGCGGGGTTCCATGTAAATGTCGTTGATCAAGGGGGGGCCAGCCAGTTTCGTGGGGTTATTGAGGTATATGGTTATGCGGGCGTCGGGGGAGGGTTCCCAGGCGGGCGCTGAATCCCTGGCCAGGGTGGCGAACAGTCCGGCCTCCAGTTCCGCAGCAATCCCCTTATTCCTGGGGTGAATACCCGGCAGGGGCACAACGGAAGCCTTGTAGATGACCTTCAGCCCCTGGGGTGAATTCAGAAGTTCGTCCTCCCTGAAAAAGGTTATACACTCTTCGAGTCTCTTTTTCAGCTGGGAGACCTGGGAAGGGGAGACCCTGGCCAGATCGGGGGCTGCCGAAAAGAGAACTTCCGTCACACCCTCTGAAAAGGGCATAAAATACTGACCGTCATATTCAATTACGGCATCAGGGGAGTTTTCTTCATTCTGGGCAAAAGTGGGAGAGGCCAAGAAAATCAGGCCTGCCGCCATCGCCATGAGGGTTCGTTTGCGCTGCATTGCTCACCGGTTATTCCAGAGCAAAGGTACTCGATATTTGATTCCCCGTCAATAATTCTCACATTCCAGTTCAAAATAAGCCTGGTCGTGGTCGCACGCCGGGCATTTCTTGGGCGGACGGGTGGCTTCGTGGAGGAATCCACAAACGCGGCATTTCCATACCACCTTGCCATCGCGTTCGAAGACCCTGCCCTCCTCGATGTTCTGATAGAGTTTTCTGAACCTGCTCTCGTGGTGGGCTTCTATTTTGGCGATGGTCTTAAAGGTGACGGCGATCTGCTTGAATCCTTCCTCTTCGGCAATGCGGGCAAACTCGGGATAGAGAAGGCTCCACTCCTCATTTTCCCCTTCTGCGGCGGCCTTCAGATTTTCAAGGGTATTCCCGATTTTCCCCGCCGGATAGGTGGCGGTGATGGTGACCATCCTCCCCTCGAGATACCTGAAAAACTTCTTGGCGTGGGCTTTCTCATTCACAGCGGTCTCCTCAAACAGGGCGGCGATCTGCTCCAATCCCTCCTTGCGGGCCTCCTTGGCAAAAAACTCATACCTGTTACGCGCCTGTGACTCACCTGCAAAAGCCTTCAGCAAATTCTGCTCGGTGCGGGTTCCTGCTAATGATTCCATATTGTTTGAAATTAAATTGTTATCACTCTTCCAAAAGTAGCCAATATCCCGGAACTCCGGCTTCTGGCGTGTAATTTAGAAGGGGTCAAAACAGCCACCAAAAGCCTCTGAGACTCCGCCTTTTTGCACCATGAATAGTGACCGCGCCATTTGATTACCAGACGAAAATTTACGACCTTTGTGCCCTGAAAAAAAGAAACCATGACCATTGAAGAGGTACAACAGGAGATTGTCAGCGAGTTTTCAGTCTTTGACGACTGGATGGACAAATACAGCTACCTGATCGAGCTGGGCAACGCCCTGCCGCCTTTGGACCCGTCAGAGAAACGGCCTGAGGTCCTGATCAGCGGATGCCAGTCAAGGGTTTGGCTGCTTCCCGAATTCCGGGAGGGCAGGATATGGTTCCGCGGAGAGAGTGATGCCGTCATTGTAAAAGGACTGGTGGCCCTTTTATTGCGCGTCGTTTCAGGGCGTACACCTGATGAACTGGCCTCCAGCCCCCTTCATTTCATCGATGACATCGGTCTCAGCCAGCATCTCTCACCCGTGCGTTCCAACGGACTGCTCTCCATGGTTAAACAAATCAGGCTTTACGCTGTTGCTTACAAACAGATCAGCAAAAGTACCGAACAGAATGGATAAGAGAATTGACCAGATCATCGCCAACCTGAAGGACGTCTTTGATCCCGAAATCCCGGTGAACATCTACGACCTCGGACTGATTTACAATGTCGATGTCGACGAAAACGATACCGCCCATATCATCATGACTCTCACCGCCCCTGGATGCCCCGTGGCCGACATGCTCCTCGAGGAAACCCGCCATTCGGCCATGATCGTCGAAGGCATCAGGGAAGCCCACGTGGAACTCACCTTTGATCCCCCCTGGGACAAAACCATGATGAGCGAGGAAGCCCGCCTCGAACTCGGTTTCTTTTAAAATCCATCCGCCGCCTGTGGTTCAGGAAGAAGAACCGGCATGTTAATTCTTCCTCTGAATTCAGTTTTTTTAAACGTAAAAAGCTGAAAATTAATATATTTTGACTATATTTGACTGATAGTGACTGTCAAGGTATAAACTGTCAGGATAAAATCCTTTCATTTCAGGTTTCTGGAGAAGGCCCGGCCAGAGACCTTATCTATAAAATCCTCGGATTTTCACAGCCACGCCATCATTAAAAGAGGTGCCTCATTTCCATAATATGAAAGGATACTAAATGATAGAGAAGAAACCCATTGTTATCAAATCACCCGACTTAAGGCAGATGCAGGAGGTTGTTATTGACCTCAGAACAAGGATATATATTCCTGTTGGACAAGATGTCGTGAAGGCCCGCGCCCGTTATTTGTCCCAATTCTCCAAGATGAAAAAGTTTTAGAGTGACCTGATCACCTCCTGATTGATTTTCCGGAGGCGATTTTCATCGAGTTTTATCACTTTCCGGTCATAGGTCATCAGTCCGTTTACTTCAACCTCCACATCCGTTGTTTGGGTATACACTGCTGCGGAATATCCTGCGGGAATCAGTTTTTTCAGTTTTTCGGCCAACGCCACATAGGCATCGGTGGCTTCTTGCGTGGTTTTGTATTGCACATAACCCCAGTTACGCTCTTTTTCCCAGAGGTGATCTTCCATAACCAGTCCGATGCCGCCGTATTCTCCCAGAACGCAGCTCCTTTTGGAATCGTAGAGTCCCATGACCGGGTCGGGGTAGTTATGCATATCCAGGATGTCTCCGGTATCGTAGTGGTTTCCTCCGCTGGCGGGGTTGACCAGCCTGGTGGGGTCATAATTCCTGGTCCACTCCGTGATTTCTGCGGTTTTAAACTGTCCCCAAGCTTCGTTGAAGGGGACCCAGACCACCACAGAAGGGTGGGGGCGTACCAGGTCAATGATCTCCTTCCACTCTCTGCGGAAGTTCTCCTCTGATTCGGCACTTCTCTGAAGTTCCAGTCCGTTGAAGTAGTTGCGTGTTTGCCATTGCGGCGAGCGGTCTCCGCTGGGCATATCCTGCCATACCAGGATGCCCTCCCTGTCGGCATGGTAATACCACCGCGCCGGTTCCACCTTCACATGTTTACGGATCATGTTAAATCCCAGATCTTTGGTCTTTTTGATGTCGAAATGGAGGGCTTCATCGGTAGGTGCGGTATAGAGGCCATCGGGCCACCATCCCTGGTCGAGGGGGCCGAACTGGAAATAGTCGTGGTTGTTGAGCTGGAGCCTGACGATGCCGTTTTCATCGCGGAGTGTAGAAATTTTCCTCATGCCGAAATAGCCCTTTACCTGGTCGATGGCGCTCCCCCGGCGCAGAAGGGTGACTTCCAGGTCGTAGAGGAAGGGGGTTTCCGGGCTCCACAGGCGGGCTTCCGGAACGGGGACCAAAACTTCCAGTCCGGCGGCTGCCTTTCCGCTTCCGACCACTTTGCCCTGGTCCAGCACTTTCACCTCCATGATATCTCCGGAAAGGGCACCGCAGACCTCCGCCTTTACCGTGACCGTGCCCGCGTCGATATCGGGAAGGTTATGGATGTCAGCAATCCTGGCTTCCCCGACGGGCTCCAGCCATACGGTTTGCCAGATGCCGGTGACGGAAGTGTACCAGATTCCGTGGGGTTTTTCGACCTGCTTGCCCCGGGGCTGAAATCCCCGGTCTGAGGGATCCCAAACCCTGACCACCAGCTTCTGGGCCCCTGATTTTTCCAGGAAGGGGGTAATATCGAAAGAAAAAGGGGTATATCCCCCGGAATGGGAACCCACCCTGATGTCGTTGACCCACACGTCACTCTTCCAGTCCACCGCCCCGAAGTGGAGAAGGATCCTTTTGTTTTTCCACGCCGTTGGCACGGTGAAGGAGCGGTGGTACCACAACTCCTTATTTTCTCCCACCATTTTCCCGACTCCCGAGAGGCTCGACTCAATGGCAAAGGGAACCAGAATCTTCCCCTCAAATTCCTCAGGAAGATATTTTCCCTTGGACTGAATGGCATAATCCCACAAACCGTTGAGGTTTTGCCATTGGTCGCGGACCATCTGTGGCCGCGGATATTCGGGAAGAGGGTTGGAGGGGTCTACCTGCTCTGCCCAGGGGGTTTTGATGCGGTCACCGGCAGGCTGCCAGGGGAGATTTCCGGAAGCCGCAAGGGAAACCAGAAGCAATACAATCACAACGTGCTGTCTCATGGTTAGATGGGTTTAAAATCAATTCATCAAATGCCCGGAGCACTCTGCGGGTCCTGCCCGCCGGGTTCACAAGAACCGTGTGATCCCAATAGTTGGGTGCTCTTTGGCAGACGCTAAAAATAGGGAATTCACAGAGAAATGCCAAATTCTGTTTTGGAAGATCGTGCAGTGCCATCCCGGGCAGTGCGTTCCGGTTTTATCAATGGGCTGTTTCACAGGCATGGTGCCCTTGTGGGCATCCCCGGTGTTTGCGCGGAAACAGGAAACTTTATTCCCAAGAACCTTGCAGTAGTCACATGGAGTGATTACTTTTGGTTTTATCTCTTTAACCAATAATGGAATCTTATGGGCAAGTCTCTATCCTTTGTATTTTCGGCGCTTCTTCTGGTGGGTTGCGCACAGAATGTAAATAAACAGCCACAGGTGGCGTCCTTTTCTGCCGAAGGCAGAAGTGTGGAAGTTTTTACGACGGCCGACAGCAGTGAATTGCGGCTGACCCCCACGGGAACGCTTACTTTTTCTCCGGCACAGCAGCCCAAGGAAACCGAGATCTGCGTGTTCGTGAATCCTGCGGTCACTTACCAGGAATTCCTGGGCATTGGGGGCGCCATCACCGATGCCAGCGCCGAGGTGTTTGCCCGCCTTTCGCCCGAAAAACAGAAGGAGTTCCTTACGGCTTGTTATGACCGGGATAAGGGCATTGGTTACTCGCTGATGCGGACCACCATCCACAGCAGTGATTTCAGCAGCGGCAGCTATACCTATATCGAGGAGGGGGACTCAGCGTTGGCCACCTTTAACATTGACCATGACCGGCAGTTCCGGATTCCGCTGATCAAGGGGGCCACGGAAACCGCCGGGGGCACCCTGATGCTCTATGCCAGTCCGTGGAGCCCGCCCGCCTTCATGAAGGACAACAACCACATGCTGCGGGGCGGCAAGCTGCTGCCCCGCTATGCCCAGGCCTGGGCCAATTATTATGTGAAGTTCATCAAGGCCTACGAAGCCGAAGGAATGCCCATTTGGGGAATCTCGGTCCAGAACGAGCCCATGGCCACCCAAACCTGGGAGTCGTGCATTTACACCGCGGAAGAGGAGCGCGACTTCCTGAAAAATTTCCTGGGGCCCACCATGGAGCGCGAAGGTCTTGGCGATAAGAACATTATCGTGTGGGATCACAACCGCGACCTGATGAATTACCGGGCCAACGTGATCTTTGACGATCCCGAGGCGGCAAAATATGCCTGGGGGCTGGGATTCCACTGGTATGAAACCTGGACGGGCGGAGATCCCATGTTTGAAAACGTCAGAAAGGTCCATGAAGCCTATCCCGACAAGAAGCTGATGTTTACCGAGGGGTGCGTTGAGAAATTCGACACGGCCCGCTATCAGTACTGGCCCAACGGGGAACGGTATGGCCGTTCCATGATCCACGACTTCAACAACGGCACGGTGGGGTGGACCGACTGGAACATTTTGCTCGATGAGACGGGAGGTCCCAACCATGTGGGCAACTTCTGCTTTGCCCCCGTCCATGCCGACTCCCGCACCGGAGAATTGATCTACACCCCCTCTTACTACTACATCGGCCACCTCTCCAAATTTATTCGTCCGGGGGCGGTCAGGGTGAGTACGGCCTCCAGCAGGAGCATGCTTCTGAGTACCTCCTTCCTGAATCCCGACGGAAAGATGGTGACGGTGGTGATGAACCAGGGCGATGTGAAGGTCGATTACCAGTTGTTTGCCGGGGCGTTCCAGACAGCCGTCACCATTCCCGCCCACGCCATCCAGACGCTGGTATACTGACGGACGGAAATGTGTTTTTTGGCGATGTTATAACACAGGATAAGAAAAGCAGTAATCCCGGAGAATTGCCTGGGCTATTTATATGAACTTTTTCATTTTTTTAGGATTCTGCCTGCAGTCAAACACTGTTGCAACCGTGTCTTTCTGAAATCGCTGACCACTTGATGATCACTTCCATGACTTTACTCTTTCCTCCAAATCCCGATGTGTTAGGATATGTCCGTTTTCACTATCCTTCAGGGCTGTATCGATCATTTCCCGAAATTCATTGATTGTCATAGGTTTGATATTTCTGTACATGGAGCTTTTCTTTTCTTTTTTAAGGAAAGCCTCAAGTTTTAAGATCAGACTCTCATCGCTTATTCTGAGAAACTCTTCAATTAATTCCAGTTTTTTTGCCTGAATGTTCATTTCATTATCTATTACTACAAATATACGAAAGGTAAATTGATTTTGACTTGGACACCTCCCTATTTCAGGGTCGCCAGAAACTATATAAAAGGTACGGCTTACCTCCCCCTGATGACCGGGAATTCGGTGATGCGCAGGGTGGTGCAGCCGTAGGGGATAAGGGTGATCTCTTTCTCCTCCGGAATTTCGCCCAGCTCCATTTTGTACATGTTGCTCCAGGGGAGGGGACCGGCGCTGCCGTTGTAGAGCTGCCAGGAGGGGATGCGGATGCCGCGTGCCCGGATCTCCACCGGGGCATTTTCCGTGGTCCAGGGATAGTTGTTCGGGGTTTTAGTGGTCACCTCCATTTTCGCGGCCGGATCAGCCACATCCGATTCCGTCAGTCCGTAATTCCAGGGGGAAAGGGGAAGATATTCCTCATATTCCGTCCCGTAGGTTTCAGGATCCTTTGTATTGGTGACCACCCGTTTTTCCGATTCGATTTTCAGGGCGTAGAGCAGAGGACCCCGTTCCACGGCACGGCTGTTTTCATGCCAGGTGGAAAGGGTGATCTCCATGGGAAGGTTCAGCTCTACACTGTCACCATCCTGCCAGTTTCTGTTGAGGGTGACCAGTCCGTTCGCAAGAATTGCCTCAGTTGCTTCCAGGTTCCCGGAAGTAATCCCCTTGACCTCTCCGTCCGCAGGGGTAATTTCTATTTTCTGACCATTAACCAGCAGGGTGGGGTGGGCACACCATCCCGGGATCCGCAGCCGGAAGGGAAACATGAGGGGGCCGGCGTCCTCTGGCAGCCCAAAATGGAAGGTGATTTCTTCTTCAAAAGGATAGTTGGTCTCTTCCCTGATGAGGATCTCCTCCCCGCCGGCCACCTTCAGCCTGACCTGTGCCGGGGCATAGACCAGGGCGGCGACCCCCCGGTCGGGGGTGGCGTAGAAGAGGTTCTGGGTGAACTTGGGCCATCCCTGGTGCATATTGGAGGTGCAGCAGGGGTAGCCGGTGAGGAGGCCGAAGCAGATGTCGGTGCCGTCGTGGTTGACGTCGAAATTGCGCATCTGGCGGGTGATCATCACCTGGTTGGTCTGCTGGAAATACTGGCGCCCGAGGAAGTCGTCGCTGACCTGGGCGGGCAGGGCGTTGAAGGCGATCTTCTCGAGATGGTCGGCATATTGGATATCTCCGGTGATGGACAGCATGGTCTCCAGCGAAAACATCATCTCCACGGCGGAACAGAGCTCCGAGCCCTGGGTGGGATCGGCGGAATGAAGGGCCTCGTCGCCCCCGTATAGGCCGTGGGGTTGTCCGATGGTTTTCCGGATATCGGTGAAAGCCTTTTTTGTGGCTTCCGGGTACTTTTCTTCAGGATGCTGCTGATAATAGACCAGGGGTTCCTTGATTCCCTGTGCCAGGTTGACGCAATGAAGGCTTCCGGGGGTGGAGAGGTGATTTCCGGCAAGGAAGGCGCCGGTGAAGTCGAAGGACTGCTGATGAAGCAGATCGGCCAGTTCCAGGAGGAAGGATTCCTCGGTGAGGTTGTACAGCCAGTAGACCACCATCAGGTTATCGGCGGCCCGGAACTCTCCCCAGAAGGTCCAGTGCCCCAGGGGCGTCTTGGGCAGGTTCTCCAGTTGGTAGCGGAAGTAAGCGGTGAGGTGGTCGATGACCCTGGAGTCGCCGGTGGCCTGGTAATACTGCTTCAGGATTTTCAGCATCACCATTTTGGGCCACCAGTCGCGGCTGTTGTTGCGCTGGAGACCCTTTTCGGGAGGATAGTCGGCCGAAGGGCCGAAATAGCCGTCGGGTTGCCGGCTCTGGAGGGCCCACTCGATCCAGGGTTGCACTTTGGCCTTCAGAGTGTCGTCTTCGAGGATCCAGGCCAGGGGAAGGAGTCCGTCGATCCAATAGGGCCCCCGTTCCCACTGGTCGCCGTCGCCACCGAGCCATCCGTTGCGGGGCCCCATCACGGCAGGATAGAGTTCATCAAGGTGGCCCGTGGCTCCTGTTTTCTGGCGGAGGAGCATCTCCTGCAGCCACCCCTCCGGGCGGATGGCGCCCAGCGGAAGCTCAATGAAAGGGTTGGCCCGCAGGGGAGCCCGGTTCCCTGAATAAAGGGGAGCCTCTATACTCTTTTCTGTGCTGCACCCTGCCATCAGGGCCATAAGTATGATCAACGGATATAGTTTCACTTGTTAAATTGTTAGTTATTGAACTGTTGGCGGGTAGCTGTTTATTATCGCTTGTGGCTAATTTATTTCGGGAATAACCGGTAAATTTCCTTTCGGTGAGCCACGATGATAAACCGAATTGTATTTTTATCAATTGTTTCGATCCCTATTCTGTATTCCCCCAACCTTATCCTGTAATAATTCCTAAATCCAGCAATTTTTTTAATATTCTGAGTTTCACTGATAGACTTGGCTTCTTCAAATTCCAAGATTACTTTTTCAATTCTGGGATACATAGTTTTATTGCGAATTCTGTCAAGTGATTTTTCAAATGACTTGTCAAATTCAATTTTCATTTTCCGGATAATTTCTGCATTATGCTTTCCCGGTCGACTAACTCGCCAGTTTTAATTGCATCCATTGCCGTTCCAAGCGCAATTTCCTCATATTGTTCGTCTTCGAGATTAATTACGCTTCCTCCCAATCTGCGGGCAAGTTCTGAAAGTATTTTGTTACTTTTTCTGTCAGCTTTCACGATGATTGCTCCCATGGCATCGAAATTTTCATAAAGTTAGACAAATTCTCCTTAAAAAAGATTTTCCCCATAAGCGATAACTTGTAAATATCTTTTGTTCTGATGTCAAGAATAATCTTTTAGGCGGGACTTATTTCTTTTTCTGATTTTCGTTTTTGCGGGGAGGATTCAGATCCAGGGGGCCATATTGTTGCATCTGTCCCTGGATCCAGCCGATCCGCC
>CAZMMX010000030.1:33759-35923 GCA_964567485.1 uncultured Prolixibacteraceae bacterium
TTCAGATCCAGGGGGCCATATTGTTGCATCTGTCCCTGGATCCAGCCGATCCGCCCCGAGACATACGGACCCGGTGAGGCGGCGTTGTACCGGCGGGGATTGGGCAATACGGCGGCCAGGGTGGCGGCCTGGCGGGAGGTCAGCTTTTCCGCGGGAATGCCGAAAAAATGATGGGCGGCCGCTTCCGCCCCGTAGATGCCATCACCCATCTCGATGATGTTCAGGTAGACCTGGAGAATCCGCTTTTTGCTCCAGAGCAGTTCTATCCATCCCGTGAACCACACTTCCAGACCCTTGCGGACCCAGCTTCGCCCGGGCCAGAGAAAAAGATTCTTGGCCGTTTGCTGGGAGATGGTGCTGGCGCCCCGGGGTTTCCGGTTCCGCTTCTCAGAATCTTTTATAGCCTTGTCGATGGCCTCCAGGTCGAACCCCCAATGGTTAACGAAGTTCTGGTCTTCGGAAGCGATGACCGCCAGTTGGAGGTTTGGCGATATCTTTTTCATTCCCACCCAATCGTGCTTCATACGGATCTCTTTTCCTGCGGCGGCCTGCTGGACCGTACGGATCACCATCAACGGGGTAACGGGCACTGGGAACCATTTGAACAGCAGCACAAAGAGAAGCGTCAGCCCGATGAACCAGGCGGAAGCTTTCACAAAAAACCGGAATATTCTTCGAAACATAGTTTTTAAGCGCCATTCATTCTTTTGATGCCCATAAAAATAGCATATTTCGATGGATTCGAAACATTGTTCCGGAGGTAGTACACAGGCCCGTCTAAGTAGTCCCATCTTACCCTTCCCTGATCCCTTCACGTGAATCCCGGTACGGAAAGGGCCATTACCCGAACGGAATGAGGCAGGTTTTATGTAATTTAGCGGGGATAAAGTATCTATCCGATTATCATGTCCTACGTGTAATATGTTAGCAATTTTTTTCAGACAAAAAGTAGTCCTCACCTCAAATATAAGTACATGGAAAACAAGGAATTAAAATGCCATTTACATCTGTTTCATTGTGTTAGTCATTCAAACTCAGCAAGCAAACCCTTTAATCCCTCTTTTGCATGGGTGGGCTTATTCCCTGTTTTGTTATCCCTTTTTCTGGTTATGATAGCCGGGGCACTCCTGGCCGCAGAAAATCAGCGCGATACGGTGCTGTACCTGGGGGCCAACGGCAGGCTGGTTCCGGAAGAAAGAGCCCTGTTTAAAAAGGAAGTGGTCACCACGAAGAGGAGCAGGATGGAAGAGACCTCCTGGAAGAAGGTCAGTGGCCGGTGGGAAAAAGCCGCTACCCTGAAAATCCGTGCATTGAAAGGGGATACCTGGGAGATCAGCCAGGGCTCCGGGCGTAAAGAGGGGATCCTGTTGCGGCAATATCTTCCGGCAGGGGAAGGAAAATGGCAGTTTCTGGAACAAGTGGGGGGCAAGCTGATGCGAAAGGGATTTACCCTGAGCCGGTTTCCGTTGCTCTTCGACGGCGAGGTTACCGATTATTACCCCAATGGCAAAACCCGGTCGGTGGCGCAATACCGCCGGAATGAACTCAAGGGTAACCTTAATTGGTTGGAAAACGGAAGCCAATATATCGATTCAGTATTTTACAGTGTGGATGAGGAGCCCATGCTGACGGGCGGGAATCTCCTGCTGCATCAGCATATGAAAAAAGCCTTGGAAGAGTCGGGGCTTGACTTATCAGCCCTGACGGGAAACATGGTGCTGGGCTTCGTGGTGATGGAAACGGGTGACCTGGCCGGGGTCAGGGTTATAGATGGGTTTAATCCCCGGCTGAATGAGGTGGCGGTCACTGCCCTCCGGAGCCTGGGCCTCAAGTGGCAACCGGCGCAACTCAACGGACGCCCCGTTCGGTACTTTCAGCTTTTTCCCATCAACTTTATTTACAAGGAAGCCAATTTCCAGTCGCTTGACTTTGACGGCTGGATGATTCACTATAATAAGTACTAAAAGGTGGTGTGCTTTCTGCGTCAGGGCATCCTGAATTTTACATAGGGCATTGGTTTTGCCGGGTCAAACAGGGATCGCCAGTGATCTCACCGGCCAGCAGCATTCCGGCTTAGGTCATCCCCATTCATAGCTCACAAGCCTGAAGTCTCCGGGTTTAAAAATTGTGTGTTACCGTCTGTTTTTCAATAGTCTGTCACAGG
>CAZMMX010000031.1:0-35328 GCA_964567485.1 uncultured Prolixibacteraceae bacterium
TTCAGATCATCGACCGGATTCATGTAAAACATCTTCTTCCACCCTTGCTTTGATTCGTCTATTCTCCAGAAAAAAGTTTGTATTATTAATACCAATTAGTTTGTATTATAGATACAAGCTATTATATTTGCTTTAAAATCAAAGCAAAAGATGGTTAGTAAGGATTTTTTATCTGAAGTGATCAGGGATCAACTCGACGGAATACTAAAAAAAAGATGGATTGAAAGAGAAGCGGACCTTCCGACGACCTCAAAAAGGATCATCATTGTTTCCGGCGTTCGGAGGTGCGGTAAAAGCACGCTGATTCAACAAAAATTGTTGCAAACCGGAGATGCCCTGTTTATAAATTTTGAAGATCCCAGATTAATAAACTTCACCCTGGAGGACTTTTCACAGCTGGAGAAAATCGCGATAGAAACCGGGAAAAGCCTCCTGGTTTTAGACGAGGTTCAGAGTATTAATCATTGGGAACTGTTTGCCCGGGCGGCCAATGAAAGGGGTGTTCAATTATTTATTACCGGTTCAAATGCGGAAATGTTGAGTAGAGAACTTGGTTCGCGGCTTACAGGAAGGTATAAACAAATTGAACTTTTCCCATTCAGCTATTCGGAATTTCTTACTTTCCGGAAATTGATCCGGAATTTGGAAAGTTTTGATGAGTATTTTGAAACAGGTGGATTTCCGGAATACCTGGAAGAAAAGGATGACGATTATCTCAGGACTTTGCTCAGGAATATCATCATCCGCGATATTGCTGTCAGGCGAAACATTACAAATGAGAACCAGTTAATCAGATTGGCAGTCCACCTGTTGAGTAACGCGGGTAAAGAGTTCAGCTATAATAACATATCCGGAATTCTTGAGATAAAATCGGTCCGGACGGTCATCGATTATTGCGATTATTTAAAGGAGAGTTATTTAATGGATTTTATTCCGATGTATTCTCCCTCCATCAAGAAACAACAGGTGAATCCCAAGAAATGTTATAGTGTTGACCCGGTTTTTGCCAAAGCAAACAGTTTGTCGTTCAGCAAAGACCTGGGACGCCGTCTTGAGAATTTTGTTTTTAACCGGTTAAGACGTGAATACAATGAACTTTTCTATTTCAGGAAGGAAGGCTCGGAATGTGATTTTCTGGTAAAGCAAAAGGAACAGATTACAAAGGCTGTACAGGTGTGCTGGGAGGTGAACAATGAAAATATGAAACGGGAGGTCAATGGCCTGAAAGAGGCTATGGCCAGCACCGGAGCGGAAGAGGGGGTGATCATAACCTGCCGGCAGGAAGATCAACTTGACGGAATAAAACTGGTGCCTGCCTGGAAGTGGTTGTGAACCATGTCCGGCATCGAATTCCGGATAACTGTGGAAGCTGACAAGGAATATTTTCCCTCTTGCCAGGTTATAAACCAACTAAAAACCATGTATATTTGCAATATCAACTTTGGATATTCATGAATATATAAAGTTAAGGTTGATGTTGACACGAAAAATCAATCTGCAGGATTTGAAAGAGGAGACAAGATAAAATCTTCCGGAGAAGTGCAATCACACCATACCCGGGGACTGAAAGCCTTTTCCGAAGAATTTCCCGAGGCCAAGCTTATCATGGTATCCATGGATAAAATGCCCCGCCTGATGAATGGTATAGAGATATATCCTGTAATGGATTTTCTTGATAGGCTATGGTGTGGTAATATTTACTAAATGTGCTTTCCTGAAGCCATAAAGGATAGATGCTTTTTCATATCGCAGGTGATCCCTGCCTTTTTGCTAACTTTAGGTGAACCATCTGATCCCTATCCCATGGAAAAGAACTTCCCTGGAGGACAAAACACTTCTTGCCGAACTGCCCGAAAGAGAGTGAAAAATGAAACCATATGATTGGCATATCACAAAAGCGATAAGGAGAATGTCGACCGGTAGCGAATTCTGGATAACTTTGGAAGCGGATCTATCAGATCAACCTTAAACAATAAATAGCTGATCGTATGTATTTGTTTTTTGACACTGAAACCACTGGGCTGCCCCGGAACTGGAAAGCGCCGTTGACCGACCTCAATAACTGGCCACGCATGGTCCAGCTGGCCTTTATGTATTTTGACGAAGAGGGGACCTTAATTTCTGAAGGCGATTTCATCATCAAACCCATCGGGTTTACCATTCCCCTTGATGCATCACGGATTCATGGTATCACCACGGAAAGGGCCATCAGGGAGGGATTACCGCTTGAAACCGTGCTTCAGCAATTTCACGCGCTGGTCGCCCAAACGGACACCCTGGTTGCCCATAACATCTCCTTCGACGAGAAAATCATAGGGGCCGAATTCCTGCGATGCCACATGCCCAACAGCCTAAACGGAAAGCGGAAAATCTGCACCATGGACAGCACCACCAACTTCTGCGCCATCAACGGTCCCTATGGCTACAAATGGCCTAAACTGTCGGAATTGCACTACAAGCTTTTCCGCACCGGATTTGAAGAAGCCCACAATGCGGCCGCCGACATCAAGGCCACGGTCAAATGCTTTTGGGAACTCAAACGACGCGGCATATTGTAAAAGCCTGAACGATTTCATCAGAGAAAGCAACCGGTATGGCCGCATCAATTTTGTGAGCTCCCTGGAGGAAGCGAAAGAGAAATTGCTGAAGAAATAGCGCTTTCAGTGCAGATGCCCATCGAAATAATCCCGTTCCCCCGGGATTCGTTTCCACGTCTGTTTGCTACGAAGTATGCAAACAAGACACTTAAAATTTCTTTTACGGAATAGAATCCCTCATCGGCTCTAACGTGAGGAATTTCAATTTCAGGGCAACTGGTTGAAGTCGATCTCAGGCCTTTCCCCGGTGGCGGGCCTGGTGAAGCGGCTGTCGGCGGGGGTGGTCTCGTTGAAGAATCCGCAGTTCTTCAGGAAAAAACGCCCTTCTTCCACACCTCCCGAAAAGTCCAGGCGGGCCTCCTTCCGGCCAGTGTTGTCGACCGTGAACCGCGCCTCGGTCAGCTCACACCATTTTCCCTCGCGGTTGCCAGCCCACTGGTTGCCATAATATCCTTTCCGGGTGTATTGTCCCGACTCCGGAATGAAATTCTCGAGGAACGAGTGGGGCCGTACCACCCAGGTCGTGGTCTGCGGCCGGCTGAAGGAGGCCATCAGCCGCCAGGAGCCGCTCCCTTTCTCCCTGAACCAGGCCGTATAACGGGTCGAACCGGGTGCCGGCGTTATGCCGTTAATATCCCCGGCTTCCCCCTCTGCCCATGCCGTTTCCGGAATCGCCTCCAGCAAAAAGCTGTAGGTGACCCCTGCCTTCCACGGGTAGACCAGGTAACTCTGTCCGCCCGAGCCTTCATTTCCGAATTCCCCGGTGGTCACCCCCTCACCCTTGCGCAACAGCTTAATCCGCTGTTCCTCGGGAATCTCCCGGGGATCATCGGTGGAGTAGGGGCTCCACACCGAAAAAAGGATCCTCCTCTCGGTGGCCGAGTTGACCTGGATCCCGAAATAACCCTCGGCAAATCCATTGGCCATGAAATAGGAGCCTACCACATCCTCACCCTCCGGAATGGTTACCTCATTGTAAAACCAGCGGACATCGCCTGCTTCCCCGGGTACCGTGTAAGTCAGGTGAACCGACGGACCCCGCTGGCCCCAGTAAAACTCATCCTTTATGAACCACACCTTTCCGGAAGCCGCTTCCCCACCGATCAGCACCCCGGCCACCTCCGCAAAAACACCCCCTGCACGGGTGACCCCCTGCAATTCCAGGCGTTGGTAACCCGGACCTTTCACCCGAAAGGTGACCACCGGCAGGTCCCTGAACACCATCCCCTCCGGAATGGTGACCTGCTGCTCCTGACCGTCGTACCGGATTGTCATCTCCGATGACCCGGAAACACTGCGGGCACGCAGACTGACCTTCAGCTCCCCGCCCGAATTCGTTTTGAACCAGGTGGCCACCACCGTAGCCGGACTGCTCCAACGGGCATTTCCCTCCTGGCTGAGGATGATGTTCTCCTGCGGATTCCAACCGCCCTGACGGCCTGCACCACTCTGATCCCATACCCAACTGTTCCCCTGCACCGGAATCAATAAGGTCAGCGGTTCCTCAACTTCCAGCTCCTGTGTGGAACACCCTGCAGCACACCCTGCCAAACACCATAGCAAAATGGCCATGGCCATGGATAAAACTCTGGTCATAAAAATTGTCCTGTTAAACTTGTAAATGGGTTTTCTGACCGCCATTTCCCGCCCCGGAACTTCCTCTCCTCTGCTGGCGGTCGCCGGCCGTGAAATACCCCCCGGAAGTCAACCCCTTCCGGGGGGATCCTGTCCTGAATAATCAATACTAACTATTTCTAAACGTGTATAAACGGATGCACTGGTTTGGCCCGGCGTCAGTGCACGTCGAGCTGCCCCTTGCCGCCCTCACTGAGGTCACGGACACCGGTGTTCCCACCCCCTGCCAGGGTCAGGTCATGCGGCTGGTTGGTCCGCCATGCCCCCCGCGTGAAATCAGGGATCTCAATAGGCGCCGACTGGTGGGCTATGGACCACTCACTCAGAGGTACCACACTGCTCCACGCCGCAGCATCGTAAACGTCCATGTCCATGGGCAATCCGTTGCGCAGACAGTCGATCATCCTCCAGTCCATCAGAAAGTCCATGCCCCCGTGGCCGCCCACTTTTTTGGCCATCTCGCCCACGCGACGCACAATCTCGGGGGTGTATTTCTCCTGGAGCTCTTTCATTTTGGCCTCATCAGCCACGTCATGCCCAAAGGCGATGTGCTGCAACGGCCACTTCTGGGCGAAAGCCTTGGTACCACTCAGCAGGTGGATGCGGCTGTAAGGCCGCGGTGAACTGATATCGTGCTGGATCATGATGGTCCGCCCTTTGACGGTGCGGATCAGCTGGATGTCCATGTTACCGCGCATCTCCCAACCTGTGAAGGACTCAAACGAGGGGTCTTCCTTTGCCTTTTCGGCAATCCGCTGTTTCAGGGTGAAATCGTCGCTCATCATGGCCGTGAGGTATTCCAGGCGGTCGCCCCGGTTTACACCCATGGCCTGGCAGATGGGCCCCAGTCCGTGCGTCGGGTACATGTCGGCCTTGCGGCGGTTGTCATGGAGCCTCCACATTTTGTGGTAAGCCCCGTCGCTCATTCTTTCGTCCTTGGGTTTGTTGAACATCCAGTATTCCAGGTCGTGGATATAGGCTCCCTCACCATGAATCAGGTCGCCAAAGACCCCCTGTCGCACCATGTTCAGGGTGAGGAGTTCGAAGAAGTCGTAGCAGCAGTTCTCGAGCGGAATGCAGTGCTTCCGGGTGCGTTCCGAGGTCTCCACCAGTTCCCAGCAGTCCTCGAGATGAAAGGCCGGGGTCACCTCGATGGCGGCGTGCTTGCCTCCGTTCATGGCGGCCAGGGCTACCGGCACATGCCACTCCCACGAGGTGGCGATATAGATGAGGTCGACGTCATCGCTGGCGCACAGCTGGCGGAATCCCTCATCTCCGGCCACATACTCCTTGGCCTTCGGAAGTCCCGCCTTTTGCAGAATCTGCTGCCCCCCGTCAACGGCGGCCTGCCGCACGTCGCACAGGGCGGCGATCTCCACGCCTTCGAGGAAGGTCATACGCTCCACGGCACCCGAACCCCGGTCACCAATGCCGACGATACCCACCCTGACAGTGTCGAGCTTCGGAGCCGCATAACCGCACATGTTGAAGACCATGGCCGGCTGACGCCGCGTTCCCTTTTTGATCTGCTTCAGGTTCTCCTTATCTTCCCATCCGGCCAGCGCCGAAAACGGGGTGGCGGCAATGACGCCCGTCCCCAGGGCCGCATTCCTCAGAAATGCTCTGCGATTTGTATTCATATCTGTTTTTCTTAAAATGTTGAACTTTCTCCTGATTACAGGGACTAAGATAGTACGTGTTTTTTGTTTACTAGCCTGACTTTTCCCCCTATTTGCGGTATTATCACAGAAAAAGGAGGGCAAATCATTCATTTTTCCGGACGAATCATTCTCCCCGGAACCTCTTTCAGACAGTAACCTCCACGGGAGCTGATATTTGCCTGTTTTTATTAGATTTGCGTAATGATACGGGCGATACTCATCTGGGCAGGGTTGATGGCATGGGCGATGATGGCCTGTGCCCTTCCAATGTCATTCTCCCACCTGACCATCAAGGATGGGCTCTCCCAGTCGACCGTCAAGGCCATTACCCAGGATGGCGAGGGTTTTCTCTGGTTCGGTACCGCTGACGGACTCAACCGTTACGATGCTTACCATTTCACGGTATTCCGCAACGATCCGGCGGATTCCCTCTCTCCCGGAGGCAACGATGTGTCGTCTCTGTATTACGATCCTGTGAAAGCCCTCCTTTGGGTAGGAACCGAAGACGGAGGAATCAGCCTTTACGACCGGACTACGGAGACCTTCACGCGCCTCCGGCACCAGGATGACCACCCCGGGTCCCTCCCCTCTGACCATGTCAGGTTCATCGGCAAAGATCCCCGGGGTACCCTTTGGGTGGCTACCCTCGGTGGCGGTTTGGCCTGGTGGGATCCTCAGACGGCCACCTTCCGGAAGCCCGACCTGACAGGAGATCCCCTTCCCAACGATATTTACCAGCTCGCCTTCATGGCTCCTGACCAGATGTGGGCCGCCACCGCCGAAGGACTTTTCCTGATCACCCCCTCCGGAAATCAGCACATGGATGTGCAGCGCCTCAAGGCCTCCCCGGCACTCCCCGACGGACCGGTGATGTCCCTGCTGGCCGACCGTAGAGGATTCCTCTGGATCGGCACCCAGCAACACGGCCTCTTCCGCCATCACCCTGCCACCGGTAAAACAGAATCCCTCACGGCGGCCTACGGAGATCTCTCGCGCACCTGGGTACGTTCCCTCCTCCAGCGACGCGACGGCTCCGTATGGGCCGGCACCTCCCTTGGCCTCCTCCGCTTCGACGAAACCGGCACCCGGTTTGAACCTCTCCGCAACGACCCCCTCGACCAGGGCTCCCTCAGCGACGACATGGTCTTCTCCCTCTTCGAGGATGCCGCAGGGATCCTCTGGACCGGCACCTACTTCGGAGGGATCAGCAAAGCCGACCCCCCGGAAGCCCGATTTGTCCCCTATACCAACTTCCATCGCCTCTTCGGACTCAACAGGGCAGCCAACCATATCCGCAGCCTCTACCACGACGGAGCCTCCACACTCTGGGTCACCACCAGCAAGGGCCTTCTCGCCCTTTCTGAGGAGTGGTTCCAAAAACCCTCCTCCCCGGAAGGAGCACACATCTGGTTCCGCGACCAGGAACAATCCCTGATCCTGGGCGACGCCCTGGGAAACCTCTACCTTAACAATGCCACGGGGATCTATATCAGGAAAAAGGGAAATCCTGATTTCACTCCTTTCAGGCCCCTTCTGGCCCCCGGAACGCCCCCCCTGACCTGGTATACCCATGCCTTCAGCGACGCCGGCCAAAACCTCTGGTTTCTCTCAAATGGGCTATACCGATACGACCCTTCCGCCAACCTCCTCGAAATGGTCAATCCTCTCCCCGATCCGGGTATTTCTACCGGTCGCTATTTCATCACCGGACTGGAAGTCAGCGATGGCACCTTCCGGCTGGCCTCCGATGAGGGAGCCATTTTCCATTTCAACCCGCACACCCGGCGTCTCTCCCGCCTGATCCCTGCTGAAAACGCACCGGACGAAACGGCGGGTGGTGCCCCCACCAGGATGGCCGCCGATTCCCCGCCACTGAAAACTTCAGCCCCTGCACCTGAAATAGCATCCACCGCTTCCGCCGGCATGTCCGTCGATATGAGGGAACCCCTGCCCTTCCGCACGGTCTTCTCCCTTTGCGAGGAGAGCCCCGGCATCCTCTGGGTAGGAACCAGCAACGGCCTCTACCGCTTCCGGGAAAAGGAAGGCGCCCTCACCGGCTTCACCGACCGTGACGGTCTCGCCAACAATGTGGTCTACGCCGTATTCGCCGACAGGCAAAGAAACCTCTGGTGTTCCACCAACAACGGCATTTCGGCCTTCAATATCTCCTCCGGAACCTTTACCAACTACTCGTGGGAGGATGGCCTCCAAAGCAGTGAATTCAACCAGAGCGCCGCCTTCCAATCGGCCGACGGCACCCTCTGGTTCGGCGGTATCGACGGCTTTAACCGTATCGACCCCTCCCGGATCACCCTCAACAGCTTCATCCCCCCGGTGGTCCTCACTAACCTTTATGTCTACCACCACCGCGTCACCCCCGCGTCACACCCCGGCATCCTCCACCACCAAATCAACCACGCCGGAGAAATCATCCTGACTCACCGCCAGAAAATCTTCGCCTTTGAATTTGCTGCCCTTAACTTTATCAATCCCGGGAAGAACCGCTATCGCTACATGTTGAAAGGGTACGACACCGAATGGGTCGATGCCAGGCACCATCAGATGGCCAGCTATACCAACATCAACCCGGGAGAATATACCTTCCTGGTGCAAGGGTCCAATAATAACGGGGTCTGGAACCCGGAACCCCGGGCAGTGAAGGTTACCGTTCTGCCTCCCTTCTGGCAAACCTGGTGGTTCAGGGTGGCGGCCCTCTTTTTCCTGGCAACGGCCGCTATGGCTTTGCTGCAGTGGCGCTTCCGGTCGGTACGCCTTCATGCCCGGCTCCTCCGTAAAATGGTCGATGAAAAAACCGTGGCCCTCCAGGAGAAGAACCGATTCATAGAAGAGCAAAATGCCGAATTGGTTCGCATTAATGAGGAGATCAGCGCCCGTAATGAGGCCATCGGCGAAAGCAATGCCCGCCTTAATGAACAGAATGAACAGATCATCCGCCAGAGAGATCATCTCATCAGCCTCTCGGAACAGCTTCAACAGGCCCACCAGGCCCGCATCTCCTTTTTTACGGCCATCTCCCACGAATTCAGAACTCCCCTTACCCTGATCATCGCCCCCCTCCGGGAACTGGTGACCAACCTGGGAGAAACCAGTCCCGCCGAACTCCGCAGAAAATTCAAAATCATCTATGGGAGCGCTTCCCGCCTGCTCACCCTCGTCAACCAGCTCCTCGATTTCCGGAAAGCCGACTCCGGGAAAATGGAGCTCCGCCTCTCCCGGTTTGAACTGGTCCCCTTTGTCAGGCAGGTGGCTCTTCTCTTCAACGATATTGCCCGCCGTAACCAGATCTCCTTCACCTTCAGCAGTGTGAAAGACCCGGGTGTGGTCAGCTGTGACCGTGAAAAAGTGGAAATCATACTGCTCAACCTCCTCTCCAATGCCTTTAAGTTCACTCCCCGGGGTGGGGAAATCGCCGTGGAGGTAAGCCGTTCCGCAGAAGAGGAAGAGCATGTGCTTATTACGGTGGCTGACAGCGGTCCGGGTATCCCTGAGGAGGATATGCCGCTGATATTCGACACGTTCAGTCAATCGGGGGGTGCGGCGGCCCGTCATTATCCCGGAAGCGGCATTGGTCTGGCCCTGGTGAAACAGTATGCCGAACTCCACGGAGGCAGGGTGATGGCGACGGCCCGACCCGGTGGAGGCAGCCTCTTCACGGTCTCTTTGCCCCTGCAACCTCCCGTTGAAAGAAGTGCAGCCCTCCTGAAAGACGCGGTACCCCGGGAGCCCGGTGACCTCACCTCGCCGCCCCGCGAACTGCCGGTTTTGCAACATGCCGACCTGGCCACCGCCGGATTCGACGATTTCTCGCCCCTGATGCTCCGGGAGGTGAAAACCGGCGACGACCACCACCTCCCCCGCCTCCTCCTCGTCGAAGATGACCGCGACCTGCGCGCCTACCTCCGCGAGGTGCTCTCGGCCTCCTACCGCATCGAAGAGGCGACGAGCGGTCCCGAAGGATGGGAGAGCGCTCTGGAACGCCACCCCGACCTGGTCATCAGCGATGTCATGCTCCCCGGGTTCACAGGCTTCGAACTCTGTGAAAAACTGAAAGGGGAATTCCAGACTTGTCATATCCCGGTGGTTCTGCTCACGGCACTGAGCGATCTCCCCTCGCAGATGTCGGGGATACGCGCCGGCGCCGACGCTTACATCATCAAGCCTTTTGACATGCAGCACCTGCTCCTCACCATCGACAACCTGATCAGCCAGCGCCGCCGCATGCAGGCCAAATACTACCATGGGGCCGACCATAATGCCCCGGATTCTCCTCTTAGCAGCGAAGAACAGGAATTCCTGGCCAGGGCGACAGCCCTGGTCGAGGAAAATATCACCGACAGCAGCTTTGACGTGGAGAGCCTCTGCAAAGCCATCGGCCTGAGCCAGCCCCAGACCTACCGGAAAATCAAGGCGGCCGCCGGCCTCTCCACCTCCGAGTTCATCCGCAACGTGCGCCTTCGCAACGGCGCCCGCCTTCTGGCTGCCGGTACCAAAACCATCTCCGAAATCGCCTATGAGGTGGGTTTCAGCGACCCCAACTACTTCTCCAAATGCTTCACCCGCCTATATGGGCAAACCCCCTCGGAATTCGTTAAACTGGGGAAAAGCTAAGATACAAATGGTCTGCACTTGATGCAAAAAAACCGGGGCTGCAAGGGCAGCCCCGGATCATTAATTCTAATCTATGAACAAAACAGGCGTTGCGCTCACCTGCCGGGAAAAACATCAGGGATTCTGGACCAGGTTGGGCTGGGCCAGGATTTGCGGATCGGGGATGTAGTCGACGACTCTGGGATGGGTGGCTGGGATGGTCATCAGGGCAGAGCCGCGGTCGTGAGTGCCGGGGTAACGGCGGTCAAGAGTGAGCCCGTTGCGGAAAATGTCATACCTCCGATGGGCTTCAAAGGCCAACTCGATGCGCCGCTCTTCCAGAACGGTCTCCAGAAGGGTCATCCCGTCGGGAACTTCCGTCAGCACCGGAATGTTGGCCCGCTCGCGGATCACGTTGATATCCTCCAGGGCACCGGCGGTGTTTCCGCTCTTGGCACGCGCTTCGGCACGATTCAGGTACATCTCGGCCAGCCTCGAAATAATCGGAGAGAAAAGCTGCGGCTGCTCCTCCTGGTTGGAACACTTGATGACGAAATACTTGGGATAGCCATTGCGCACTTCCATGCGCCGCTCCAGTTTGACATAGGTCTTTACCCCGTTCACGTCAATGGTGTAAAGGGTTTTGCCTCCACTTGTCTCGGTTGACACCGGTTTGGTGACGCCCCCTACTGTGTAGCTCCACACCCCGTTATTCTGGGTGACATTGTAGGTCTGGAACATCTTCGACCCTACAGGTGTGGCCTTGTCATAGGTATAAATGATCCAGTAAAGGGGATTTCCGGAGGCATCGTCGACATACTGCGGGACGATGAACTTGTTCCGGCGGTCGGTAGGATACCGGTCGAGAAGATCACGCAGGGGTTCCGAAGCGTACATCTCTCCCCAGCCCACTCCATTGATGGTGGCATACATGCCCCCAAAGGCGTACCAGTCGTAATCGTCCTTATCCTTAAGGGCCTTACAGGCAAAAATAATCTCGGAGTTGTCTTCGGGTTTCATCTTCGGAAAGGTCTCATAGTCGGAACCTTGCAGCAGTGAAAACTTATTGGAGGTGATCACCCGGGTGGCATAATCTTCGGCTTTTGCCTGGTCTTCCATGTAGAGGTAAAGCCTGGAAAGCAGGGCGAAGGCCGCCTGCTCTGAGGCGTAGATGTTGTATTCTCCCTCGGGGCGGGTATACTGGCTCATCAGTTCCGCGGCCCTGAGAAGGTCTTTTTCGATCTGACTGTAGACCTCCTGCACGGAAGCACGCGGGGGCAGGCTGTTGATGTCGGGCTCTGCATCCAGAACAATGGGAACCCCCAGGTTCTGGGAAGGATTCTGGTTATAGGGTCTCCCCCAGATACTCACCAGGTTGAAGTAGAAAAAGGCCCGCAGATAATACATCTCCCCAATCACATGGTTCATGCGTGCGGTGCCCTCCTGGGCCTTCGAAATTACCTTGTTGGCATTGACAATTCCCCGGTAACAGGTCGACCAGAGGGAGTTGAGATGTCCGTTGGTCGGCGTATGCTGGAAGTTGTACATGTAGTAGAGGTGGTCGGTGGTGGCCCCGCTCAGGGCGATGTTGTCACCTCCGAACTCCCCGTGAAAATGGTAGGGACGCATGAACTCATTGGTCTTCAGTAAGGCATAAGTGCCCAGTGCAGCGGCTTCCACACCCAGCTCATCGGCAAAAACCTTCTCGTCGGCCAGGTCCTGAAACGGCTCCCTCTCAATGTCGCATCCCGTTGCCAGCAGGACCAGCAGAGCCAGTGTGATCCGGAATATATTTTTCATACTATTCATATTTTACAAGGTTTAAAAATCGAGTTTGATACCCAGAAGGTATTTTTTGGTCAGCGGGTACATCTCTCCCGACTCGGGGTCCATTCCCGACCATTTGGTCCAGGTGAGGAGGTTGTCGCCGCTCACGTAAATGGAAGCGCCGGCCACTTTGAGATGGTTGGCTATGGAGAGAGGCATTTTATAGGCCAGGGTGAGGTTCCGCAGGCGGAGGTAGCTGGCGTTTTCCAGGTAACGGGTCGAGTTTTTGTTGGCATCGACGCCCCCCATCTCGGGCTTCGGGTGGGTGGCGATGTCGCCGGGTTTCTCCCAGCGGCTCCACCCCTTGGCCAGGTTCATATGATTGAAAGTCGGATAGGACCCGTCGCTGTCAAAGAGCTCCCGGTCGCTGTGGTAGAGGTAGATCCCCTCCACAAAGCCGAAGTTGGCATTCAGGCTGAAATCACGGAACCTGAACTGGTTGATGAGACCTCCCGAGAAGGTGGGGGTTCCTTTTTTGCCGGTATGCTGCAGGGTGGCGCTGGCATGGTTGTTTACCAGCTCTTTGGTGAGGGTGCCGTCTTCGGCTTCGGTCACCTTTTCCCACAGGGGCACTCCCCGCCCGGGATCCACGCCGTACCAGATGCGCTGATACCAGGAGTCCATGTCATAACCGGCCTCGATCCGCTTCGATCCGCTGGTGTAGGCCTTGTCTTCATAGAGTTCTTTGACTTCGTTCTTATTCCAGGCGATGTTAAAGGTCATGTCCCAGCCGAAATCTTCTCCTTTGATGATTTCGGGGTTGACCATCAGCTCAAGCCCGCGGTTAACGATGCGGCCCACATTCATCCATACCCCGTTGTACCCGGTCATGGCCGGCAGCGGCACATAGGAGAGAAGGCCGTCGCTGTCTTTGTTATAGAGGTCAAGGTTGAAGTTGACGCGGTCGAAGAGGCGGCCATTGAGGGCGACATTGGCACTGGTGACTTTTTCCCAGCTGATGTCGGGGTTCCCCTTTTGGTATGGACGGGCTGCCGTACGCCCGTTGTACTGCCCCGTGAGTTCGTAATACCCCAGATACTGGAATCCTCCGGGAGCATTTCCCACCTGGCCGACGCTGGCCGTTACCTTCAGGTTGTTGACCCAGCGCAACGTTTTCATGAATTCCTCATTGTGGAGGTTCCACCCGGCACTCGCCGACCAGAAATTGCCATAGCGGTTGTTAGGGCCGAAGCTGCTGGATCCCTGGCGGTTCAGCGATGCTGTGGCCATAAACCGGTTGTCATAGAGGTACTGGACATTCACCAGGATGCTCTGTTTGGCCGATTCACTCTTAAAACCTCCCACACTCAGGGGTTCTGTGGTCGTGTTCAGCACACTGAGGCCGGCCGCCACGCCCTTGCCCACGGCCGAGTTGTCGTCATAGTAAGTGTCGCTGTATTCCACAGCCAGGAAGGCATTCAGGTTGTTTTTACCGAAGTCCTTGTTGAAACGGAGCATCTGGTTGGTGAAGCGGTTCCGGCTGAAGCTGTAGCCATGGGAATACTCCCCATTGTTGGCCTGTCCGCCAATGGAGCGGGGGTCGGTGTATTCCTGGGTGTTGCCATTTCCCAGGGTGATGTTGTTCATCGAGGAGAAGGTGAGCCATGAGGTGATCTGGTAGTCGAGGCCGAAGTTAGCCATCAGGTTGTTGGAACGGCTTTTACCCCAGTTGTACTGAAGATCGTAGAGGTAGTTGCTTTCATCGCGGCCAATCCAGGTGATGTTGTTTTCGGTCAGGTATTTTTTATGGGCGTCGATTTTGGGGTCCAGGGGCGTCCCATCGGGCAGGTAGGGATGATCCCAGGGCATCAGCGTGTAAATACTGTAGAGGGGATGCTCACGGTTGTCGGTGGTCCGGTAGTTACCGGTCAGATTGGTGCGTAGTTTGAGCCTTTCCGAAGCCTGAATTTCCAGGTTGGCAATGGCGCTGTAGCGCTCGTAGTCATACCCCTTCACGGCACCCTCTTCATTATAATAGGTTCCGGAGAGATAGGCGGTGATTTTTTCGCTGCCTCCCGAATAATTCACATTGTATTCCTGTGCCTGGCCGGTTTGTGTGCCGATGTCCATCCAGTTGGTGTTGGTGTTAAGCAGATCTTCGGTGAACCAGCTGTTGGTATTCCAGGTGGAGTGGTAGTCGTAGAGTTGGCGTGAGTCCATCAGGGAGAAGTTGCCTGTGTTCAGTTGGGTAATCCCGCGGGTGACGTTGACGCCGATGCGGGAGCTTCCTTTTTCTGCCCTTTTGGTCTGCACCAGGATCACGCCGTTGGCGGCCAGGGAGCCGTAAAGGGAGGTCGCCGAGGCATCTTTCAGCACGGTGATCGACTCGATATCCCCGGGGTTCACGCTGGGTTCGCTGTTGCCGACGATGACGCCGTCGAGGACCCAAAGGGGAGCATTGGTATTGGAGAGAGAGCCTTTCCCCCTGATATTGAGGGTGGCGGCTTCTCCCGGGCGGCCGGTGGCCGTACGCGAATACACCCCTGCCACCTTACCTTCAAGCATCCGCGACACCGTGGGTGCAAAGACATCCTTCAGTTCTTCGGTGTCGATGGCGACCGCCGATCCCGTCAGATTGGACTTTTTAGTGGTTCCGTAGGCGATAACGATCATCTCATCGAGAAGGCTGGTTTCAGTCTCCATGACGATGTTGAGTTCACTCATGCCATTCACGGGCACCTCGCGGGTGACATACCCCACAAAAGAGAAGACCAGAACGGCCTCGGCGGTGGGGACTTCAATCAGGTAGCGGCCGTCGACGCCGGTGATGGTTCCCAGGGTGGTGCCTTTGATGACCACGTTGACGCCGGGAATAGTCTCCCGGTTGCTGCCGTCGGTGACCGTCCCGGAGACCTTCAGCCCCTGGGCATTCACCCCCATGGCGGCGACCAGAATCAGGGCCAGGAAAAGGATTCCCTTGAGAAAACCATTCCGCACCCCGGTGGCACTCTGCCCTTTCTGTTGTTTTTCTTCGTTATGATTCAATAAGTTCATCGTGTCGTATTTTGAATTCTTGTTATTTTCCTTGATTTGCGCTGGAGCTGGCCGGGAAACCCGGCATGTCACTCCCTAGTCGAGCAGTCCGTCGTGGAATACTTTCAGCTCGCTCAGGTAGGTGAAGGTGGCGTTCCCGTAGTTGGTGAGGATCCTGATACGGAAGTAGCGCGAGGTGTAGTTTTTATCCATGGTCAGGGTGTTGCCCTGGGGCGGCAGGATGGTGATGGGCAGGTTGGTGGGGGAGACCCAGACGGTCGTCCAGGCATTGCCGTCGGTGCTGGTCTGCACATCAAAGGAGGTGGGTCTTCCGCCGGTGCCGCTGGGGCTCCGGTGCCAGTACTGGAAGCCGCCGATCCCCTTGGCTTCCGGAAAGGTGATCTGAATGTAGTGGGGCAGGGGAGCCACCTGGGCCGTCTCTTCTCCCGAATATGCAGAATGCCAGAAGGTGGCGGTGCTGCCATCGACCAGGTTCTCCTTGAATCCCTCGTAGATCTCCTGGGTGTAGGTGAAGATCATTTCCGGGGTCAGGGTATGGAAAGTCTTGCCGGCTTTGGTTTCGAAGGTGCGGGTTTCCCCGTAGGAGACCCCGTTTTCGTTGGCGGCATAAGCCCTGACTTTGTAGATCTTCTTGGGTTGTAACCCGGTGAGCGTGGTCGTAAAAGTCCAGTCGGTTTCCTCAATGCCGTTGTGTGTATAGGTTCCGGCGGCCACAAAACGGTCTTCCACGGTGGGATCTCCGTCGCCTTCCTTCCAGCATACCCCCATCGCCACGATTTTCAACCCTCCATCGGAGGTCACCGTGCCGCTGACATCGGCCTCAATATCCTTGATGGAGGTCACCTCCCCGGAGGTGACCCCCGGAAGCGCATTGCTCTCCTCTTTGTCGCAGCCCACGGCTATGACGGCCAGAAAAGCCACTCCCCAAAAAAATAACAGCCGGGGAAGAGTGTTCTTCAGATTCGCGAGGTGTCGCCCACCTCCTGTCGTTGTACTTCTCATAGTGAAAAAGTTTTAGTGATTCAACATGGTTTTGCCATGATGCAAGAATCTTCATTTTTTCACCGTAGAAGCGGTAATCTTTTTACATTTTGTGGTAGAAGGGTTAAAATGAGGAGGGTAAATCATTCATAAAAGGGGAGGAATCATTCATCTGCTTTTGCGCAGATCACCCTATCTTCTGTCATATGCGCCACTCCGAACACCCTGACCGCTGCTTCTGGGAACTCAGGCGGGGATCTTATGCCAAAGGGATCATATCTTCTCTGGCACCCTGATGGGCCACAATTTATGTGAACCGTTATTTATCGGCGATTTATGGAACGATGTTATCCTCAGAATCTAAATTTAATGTTCTAATCTCTTCTGTGGCGGCAATTCTATCGTATACTTTCTGATTGACCGTCATTACTGTTAAACATAATTCCAGAAATCCACCCATTTGATGATGAAAGGATTCATCTTTTACAGAATCTATAAATTTTTCCGTGAAAATAGGATGCGTGACAATATAATTACTTACATAAGGATTGATTCCATGAATGGAACCAAGCAGATTAGAAAAGCTCTTATAATATCTCGGAGTGATACTGAAGTTTGTGGTAATTATATATTTCAGATTGTTAGAGATGTTTAAGCAAATATCTTCGGAATATACCCTGAAATTACTTAAAAGGTTGGCAAGAATTTGAAAGCTTTCAGGTGATTTAAAAAATTGAGTAGAAAAACTAACGATATCCTTTTTGTTGACTTCCAGATATTCTCTGATGTTGTCTGTTAATATCGCCTGATTGCTTAAGGTTTGTTTCTTTGTGTTGTAATATAATACATAAGAAAGCCATTTAACATGTTCCTGATGTTTAATAACTATTTTATGGACCATATAGGACCAATCTATTTTGCGGATAATATCATTCCGACTTTCTTCCTCCATTAATGATATAATGATGCAAATGGGAATGATCTGTTTTACGTCAACAACTCTTGACCAATCGATTATTTTTTCCGAATCCAGGGAAAGTAATATCTTTTCATTGTCCCGCCCCAGAGCGTTTAGGAAATCAGCTACCTGTTGAATTTGAACGATTTGTGACTGATTTATCCTTTTAGCGAACTCTTCCCAATCGTCATCGTTGAAATTTCCAATTATTTTTTCTTTGTACTTACCCAACGCATTTAGGATGGCTTCTAGTTGAGAAAACTGCGTCACTTCCGCATGTTTGGCTTTCTCTGCAATGGATATCCAGTCGTCATCACTCAATTTGCTCATAAGTTTTTCATTCTCTTTTCCCAGGGCACTCAAAAAATTGGATATCTGCTTAAAATTGGGCACCTCTACATGACTGGCGATATTTTTTGCCAGGGTACCCCACTCCTGATCTTTGAATTTTCCGATAAGTTTTTCTTTATTTTCTCCTAAAGCATTAATAAAGTCAGCCACCTGTTTGAGATGTAAAGCATCTGCTCCAATAACTTTCCTGGCAAAATTTTCCCATAACTGATCGGTAAATTTCCCGATAAGTCTTTCTTTGTCTTGTCCCAAAGAATTTACAAAATCCGCCACCTGTGAAAATTGAGTTACCTCGGCACGATTTATCCTGTCTGCAAAATTCACCCAATCGGCATCCTGGAAATCATCAATAAGTTCACATTTATCTTTTCTCAGGACATATATTAAATCTGCAACTTGTTTGAGATTCTCCACTTCTGAACGACAGACTTCGAGCGATAAATCTCTCCAACCAGAATCTTCAAATTTTCCGAGAAGTTTATCTTTTCTATTTCCAAAGATTCTGATAAACTCACCTAAGGCCGTGAATTTATTACTCTTGGTGAAGGTCAGTTTGGGTGCGACTATATTTATGTATTCATCATTCAGTGTTTCATCTAAAAACTGCGGATGGTAATTATTCAAGAGTTTAAGGAACGCCGGATAGACCTGCAGGTGATCTGTCTCAATCTCCGTCAGAAATCTTCGGATATATTCACCCTTTTTACTTAAAAAGTATCCTTGATACTTCCCAAGTGCATTAAAATATATACCTAAATATATAGTTTCCCTAAAGTTATTCGTGAGTAATAAGTTGGACGCATCGATCATTTGTTTTATTAATACTGAATCGCTGATACGGTTCGTTATAGTATTTATAATATTGATGGACATTTTATAATGAGGGGCGAGTAGAAAACCCCGGTCCAGGGAATTTCTGTTTTCAATAATTAAAAAACGCCCCTTTTCCTGAGCCGCAATATCTGATATTATTTTATTTGGAGGATACGATTCTATTATTTTTCTGAAGTAGGGAATATCGATCTTTGATAATAAATTTGAAAATTCGGTTTGATTGATTTCCTTTTCACCGGTAATAATATTTCTGACAGAAAACAGGAATATTGCAAGGAGTAGTACATCCTGTTCGTCCTTTTTATCGCTTAATTTTTCCAATAATTCAAATATCCTGTGTTCTCCATTGGATGCGATGAAATTAAAATGCCAGGGGTCTTTAATTTTTCCTCTGTGTTTTAACTTCTCAGCTTCCTTAAGTCCCGTGTATTTGTTCAGGATCTGATTTACAACGGTATTATTCGTCTGGTATAATTCACTGACAAGTTTGGGATAAAATGCTTCGAAGTCTAAATGGATGTAGCCTGAATTGTCTGACTTCACTTTTTCAAGATAATTGGTGCTTATCCAGATAAATTTCCCGTTTAATCTCTCTTTAGCCTCTTCTGCAAACTCGTTTCTCCATTCTTCTTCGAACTTAAGTTTATGCGCATCATCCACCAGGATCATTTTTCTTTTACCCCCCTTCAGGCTGTCCAGTTCCTCGAAAACTTTCTCAATTTCTGATTCCTGGGAAATACGATTTATGTTAAGTCCGTAGATCCTGCGTTTTAACCAAAAAAATAACACCCCGGAAAGCCTCTTCTTTAATCCAAATCCTTTGTGGTAGGCATATAATACATGATATGCCAACATCGTTTTACCATCTCCCGGACTACCATTTATCCATACGAACCCACTTCTGTCTAATTTGTCACAAACCTGACTAATTTCTTTATTTACAGGTGCACCATGCACGAAATAGGGCTTTGATTTGTCGGAAAACAATAATCCCTGAACCGCTTTTTCAATGATTTCTCTGGTCGGTTTTGGAAAATCGATACTGCTAAAATATTTACTCCCAGGTTTGTTGATGTTCTGAATTAATCTGCTTATGGCATAGGCCGCTAATAAAATTATAAAAATAAATAGGCTGTAAATTATAACTAAGAATATGCTATTAATAATCGGCAAGGTCAAGGTGTCGTTTTCATCAAGTTTCAGGTATTCTGTCACTGTGGGAGTAATCATGGATATTATGGCATCCTTCAGCACAGTATAGGTCAATGCAATGGAAGGAAAAATAACGCCCAATGATGCGAGATATGCTACCAACTTTTTTTTCCTTAACCTCCTTATTTTGCGTTTCATCCCAGGGATCTGATTCTGTGATTAAAATTCCGGATATTCGTGCGACTGATTATTTGATTTAGAGCAAGCCGATAACTCATTCCAGGATACTTGCCGCTAACCTGGACTGAATGATCCATGTGCCGTCCATAAAAGGTCAGTAACAAGTTATCAAACAATAAAATTACACTTTTTTTGATGTTATGAAAATTTCGGCTTTGCCATGCGATCGCAGACCATCAGAACCTGCAGGTACACATCAAAATCAAATGATTAAATGTAAATAAAGTGTGAGTTTTGTTTTTATCGTGATGTTTTTATCGTGATGGTTTGGTGAGGATTTGGTGAGGATTTATGGATTTTCCACTTCCATGAGGTTATGGTTTATTAAAACAAAGCCGGCCGGAAGACCAGCAGGCTTTGTAATTAACTTCTGTGAAGGGGTGTTATTGATGGTTCCCGTGAAGCAGAAATATTTAAGCAAATCTCAGTTATACGACGATTCACCATGTTCGTAGATATCGAGGCCTTCTTCCTCAATCCGGGGTTCCACGCGGATACCGATACTCTTTTTGATTCCGTAAAAGAGGAGTAGTCCGCAACCGATGGCCCACAGGCCGACTGTCACTACCCCCGTGAGTTGCGAAACCAGCAGGCTGGCACCATGGCCGTAAAAAAGACCCTGGCTGGTTGAGAAAAGCCCCACCATCAGCGTGCCTGCCGCTCCGCATACGCCATGTACCGAAACGGCCCCCACGGGATCGTCCACTCTGACGATCTTGTCGAAAAACTCTACAGCGGCCACCACCAATATGCCGGAGATCATCCCGATGGTGAGGGCACCTCCCGGAGAAACGGCATCACAACCCGCAGTAACGCCCACCAGTCCGGCCAGCGCCCCATTCAGCGTCATACTCAGGGTGGGCTTTTTGTATTTGATCCAGATATAGACCATGGTGGCCAATGATCCTCCGGCAGCTGCTATATTGGTGTTCAGAAAGATCAGGGAAATCGCCCTGGCGTTGACTTCTCCGGCGGCCGCCAGCTGCGAACCCGGGTTAAAGCCAAACCAGCCGATCCACAGGATGAAAACCCCCAGGGTGGCCAGCGACAGGTTGTGCCCGGGTATGGCCCGGGGTTTTCCGTCTTTGCCATATTTACCCCGACGGGGCCCCAGCATCAGAGCGCCCGTAAAGGCCAGGCACCCCCCCACCAAATGAACCACCGTACTCCCCGCAAAATCATGGAAAGGAGTGGCCAACTGGGATAACCAGCCACCTCCCCATACCCAATGTCCTGAAATGGGATAGATCAACAGGGAGATGACCAGACTGTAGATGAGGTAACTGCTGAATTTCGTTCGTTCTGCCATGGCCCCGGAGACAATGGTGGCCGCCGTGGCGGCAAAGACCGTCTGAAACATGAGAAAGGCCGTGTCGGGAAGGTCGGTGCGATAACTCCCCTGCGAAAGGAAATCAATACTTCCAAAGAAACCGTTACCAGTCCCGAACATGATCCCAAATCCCACCACCCAGAAGGCAATGCTTCCCATGGTGAAATCCATCAGGTTCTTCATTAGGATGTTGGCAGAATTCTTCGATCGCGTAAACCCGGCTTCCACCAGCGCAAAGCCCGCCTGCATGAAGAAAACGAGCGCTGCGGCCAGCAAAACCCACATGGTATTGATAGATAGGCTATAATCTTCCATTTTTTTTTAAATTGAGATGATTGACTTTATTCTTCCTTTCCTTTGATGAATAGCGAGGCATCCCCTGTCTCTCCGGTCCTGATCCGGTAGGACTCCTCTATTCCGGAGACAAAAACCTTCCCGTCACCGATTTCTCCCGTCCACGCCGCCTTGAGTACAGCATCAACGGTCTTTTTGACGTTTTTGTCCCTGACGATGATCGAGAAAATAATCCTTTCGATGGTGCTGGTGTCGTACACCACTCCCCGGTACATGCGCTCTTCCCTGACCTGACCGACGCCGCGGACATCCCAGAAAGAGAAAAACTCAATGCCCACCTCCCGGAGGGCTTCCTTGACCTCATCCGATTTGGTCTTGCGGATAATGGCTTCAATTTTTTTCATTTTCGTTTTTTATGAGATGATTTTACCTGTTGTTCAAAGGGTGATGCCGGCCACAATGAAGAGCTGTTCAGTGGCAGGATTCAGAATGACACTCCCGGTAAGGGGGAGGCTGAAGTGGTCGCTGATTTTGATTTCCCGTGTGGTGGAAAGCCCCAGGTTGCAGATGTTGAATTCCCCGTCGGGGGTGTGCCAGCCGGTTCCCGCCCCGGCAAACAGGTTCAGCGCTCCCGCTTTCAACCCCGCCTCAAAATAGAGATCCCCACTGGCAGCTCCTGCACCTTCATTCAGAATGTAGTTGGCCGATAAACTGAAATTCCCCGGCGAAAATCCACCGTTGATCTCAAAGGCATGGTGCGCAGTGTTGAACCATGCCGTGCCGGGAAAATAGTAATCCGTCAATCCCAGGGAAAACTTCCCAACAGTGAACGATGTGTAGAGATCGGTTTCCAGGGCTTCCGCATCGGAAATGCAATAGGAACCCCACGCCCCCAGGGTAAACCCTCCTGCCGTGAACTCCACCCCTGGCTGGATAGCCGGACCGTTTCCGATTTTGGTGCCCCGCCATACATAACTACTTACCAGATCCGAACTCACATGCAAATTCCCGGAAGACTCCTGCGAAAAGGCGTTAGAGGATAAACCCGCCACAAAAATCAGTACTCCAAATAGCCACTTTTTCATTTTTTTGGTTTTTTAGTGAGATGATAAATACATAATGAACATAAATTTTAAAATATAAGAGAAATTCGAAACACCCCCATAAAAAATAGGGTAGACAAAATCAAACTTATAGTAAAGTGGGACTAGACCCCCAAATTTATGAGGGTAGTAAAGAATAAATAACACTAAATTAATTTTGAACCCCTAAATATCTAAAATGTAAAATGTCTTATACGACATAAAACATGACGTATTGGAAAGTGCTTTAAAAAATAGAATAAGAGTAGCTGATTATTTTAATATGGGGAAAAAAGATATAAAGACCGATAAAAAATAGAAAAAAGATATCACCGGCCCTGTTTTGTGCAGAGTTGAATAATTAGCATAAGACCGAAATGTTTCTGATGGGAAAGGCGAAGACCCTGAATCGTTCGTTTTACAGGCTGATGGCGGCCACCACGAAGAGGCGTTCCTCGGCGGGGTTCAGAATGATACTCCCGGTCAGGGGAAGGGAGAAGTGGTCGGTAATTTTGATTTCCCTGGTCGTGGACAGGCCCAGGTTGCAGAGGTTGAAATCCCCATCGGGGGTGTGCCAGCCGGTCCCCGCCCCGGCAAACAGGGTCACCCTTCCGGCGGTATACCCGGCCTCAAAATAGAGGTCGCCCCCGAATGCCCCGGCACCGGCGTTCAGAATGGTGTTGACCGACAGCTCCCACCGGCCCGGAGCCAGTCCGCCATGGAGCTCATAAGCGTGGTTGGCCGTATTCCACCATTCGGTGCCTGAATAGTAATAATCCATCAGCCCCAGGGTAAAACTTCCCAGGGTATAGGTGGCGTAAAGATCGGCTTCGGTATGGTTGGGATCGGCAAAATAGTAAGACCCCCAGGCCCCCAGGGTGAACCCTCCCGCAGTGAACTCCACGCTGGGCTGAAAAGCCGGACCGTTTCCCTGCCTCACCCCACGCCAGATATAACTGCTCACCAGATCCATGGTCACATGGAATCCGCCCTCTTCTTCCACCCCAAGGGCCTGCTTATCCTGCGGAAGGGCCTGCTTATCCTGCGGAAGGGCCGCTGGCGGACATGCGGCCCCCACAATCAGGACCACGGCCAGGGTGCATATTCTTCTTATCACGTTTGTCTCAGGTGTCCTCATGATGGTTTCATTTTTATCATTGGCCTTATTCATGCCCAAAGGTAAACCATAAAACCCATTCCGCAGAGAACGTTTGTCATGACCAAAAAAAATCAGACCCCTTTTAGAGATCTGATTTTTTTTCTTGGGAAGGCTTCCGTTTATTCCATACTCAGCCTGATGTGGGCCCAGAGGTGAGCGGGGTTATGTTCCAGAGCTTTGGCGAACTGCTCGCGGGCTTCCTTTTTCTTGCCCTCTCCCAGAAGGGCCAGCCCTTGCAGGTAGGCATTCTGGGCCTGCTGAAGGGCACCTGCCTTTCCTGCCTCAAAGGAGCGGAAAGCATCGTTGTCGCCTCTTTGCCGCGACTGCTCTGCCAACACCCTGAACTGCTCTGCAGCCCTGGCCTTGTCTCCCAGTTTTCCATAAGCCAATCCCTTCTCATACAGGTATTCGGTGCGCTCGGCCAGTTCCTCCGCTGCCGCCTCATAACGGCTCCGGGCTTCTTCCTTTCTGCCCTGTTTTTCGAGATAGGTGCCCATCAGGTAGTTCATCTGGGCCCTGCGTTCACTGCCCCAACGGCCGATGGGAAAATCCAACGCCCTCTGCAGGTCTGCCACCGCCCCGGAGAGATCGCCGGAATTTCCCTTCTCCAGTGACCTCAGGATATACGTATTATGGAAGACATCCCTGAAGGTGCGGCTCCCCTCTGACTCCACAAACTGGGTCGTCGATATGATCCCGGCCACTTCATCGTACTTCCCGAGGAAAAGCAAAAGCTCGATCTCCCTGAGGTAAGTGCCGCTGTGCTGCGAGGATACCGCCCGGTTATTGGCAAAAATTTTGGAATACCTTGACTGGGGAGTCTCCCCTGCTTCGGCCAGTACCTGGTCGTATTCAAACATCAACCTGACGTCGGAACGGTTTCTCTTAAAGGCCTCCTCATAATAACCGGCTGCCCTTTTCTGGTCTTTTGCCTGTTCCTGTGCCGCCAGGGCCAGGTTCCTCCACACAATGTAGAAACCGTCGTCAGCAGCGCGTGACTTCTCCCACAGCTCCACCGCCAGTTCCGGACGGCTTTCATAATAAAGGTTCCCCAGATAATAAAGGGCTTTGGCATCGCCGGGATTGGCCTTTAGGGCATCGCCCAGAACCTCCGTCATCTCCTCGCGGAAGGGAAAACAGTAATCATGCGGCTTTGTGCCGGCCTGCGCATAGTACTCCATGGCCTTCTGGCGGTCGCCCCTCCGGGCATGATAATACCCCAGGGTATAATAAAGCAGGGGATAGGAATTTCCCTTTTTCTCAAGGCGCTCCAGGATCTCCGTGGCTTCCATGAAAAAACCGGCATTGGCATAAAAGGTCGAAAATTCGAGATACGATTCTGGTGCGCCGGCCATGATCTGCTCCAGCTCCGCCAGCATGGCAGCAGCCTCCTTCTCCTTCTGCTGCGCCCTGAAAATCAGTACCAGCTCGTTGCGTGCTGCATAGTCGAGGCGGTCACCGGCCAGGATCGCCTGGGCTTCACGTTCGGCCTCTTCCAGACTCCCCAGCTTGCGGAGAATCGCCACTTTCAGCCCACGCCCTTTACCATGGTTCACATTGGTGCTCAGGGCACGCTCAATATGGTCAAGGGCCGTGGCGTAATCGCCGATCTCACAGTCCATTTCCGCCAGTTGGTGGTAACTCTGGGTGTGCCAGCCGGCGTTCCACGTGGCATCATACAGGTGGTCGTAAGCTTCCTTGCGCTTGTTCAGTTTTCTTTGCACCACCCCCAGGTAATAGAGGGCTTCACTGTCCATGGGACGGGTATAACGCATGGTGATGCGTTCCACGGCTTTTATAAGGTGCCTTTCCGCGGTTTCGAAATCCTTACCCTTGGCATACAGAATGCCCAGTTGGGTGTTAACGCGATAGTCGCCCGAATCGCGCTTCAGTGCTTCCTGATAGTAAGGCATCGGGTCGATGGAGGCATTGTGGAACTGGTTCAACCGTAATCCGTGCAGGTAGAGCTCTTCCGTGGATTTCACCTCTTCGGGTTTGGGCGGCGACGCCAGGGCCGCGGGTTTTGCTTCTCCCCGGGGTTCCGCAGGCCTGAACGACAGCAAATCCTTCCCATCGGCCGTGGTCACCGTCAGCCGGAGCTTCCCGCGGGAAACCGGTGTGGCCAGTTTTACCTCCCCGGAAAAGGGAGCCGCCGGACTCAGATCCGCGGTACGCGTGAACTTCTCCTCTTCTCCATACAACAGGGTGACCTTGGCTCCCCGGAACAAACGGGTGGCATTCACCCGGAAAGTGACCCTGCCATCGTCACCCGCCTCCAGATTGAGGGCCCCGTTTTTGTTGGCCTCCGTCATTCCCCCGAGATCCCGGATCGGAAACCACGTCATGGTCACCTCCTTGCTCTCATAGGGCTGCAGCCAGCTGTAATCGGGCTGGTTGTCGGTGTAAGCCCCCGCCATCAACTCGATGTACTGTCCGTCGCTGTCGGTCAGTCCGTCGTTGATCATCCGCCCGGCCGGATTGTTCCCGTCGGCCCAGTATTTCATACCCGGACTGGTATGGTGGTTGCCGATCCAGGCGGTGCCGGCCTCTTTGCCGTGGTCATATCCCCCGAAAAAGTCCTCCTGGGGATTCCACGAGAAAAAAGAGGAGGGAACCCCGGTGTTTTTCCACAGGCTGATGTCTTTGTCCGTATAGTCAAAACGGTTGTAGCGTCCGTCGGCAATGGGCCAGCTGGTCATCTCACTCTTATGGTGCTGGGTGACATATTCGACCGAAGGCGGAAATATCACCTGGTAGGTGGAGTCGACATGTACCGAGGGGTTCGCCCAGAAGAGAAAGGAACAGGTATAGGGCGTGGGATTGTAAGGCTTGATGGTCATCTCTACCGTTGAGGAACCGGGCCTGACCGTGTAACCCAGCAAAATCCGCAGACGGTGCATCTTCTCGATATGCGAAATCCACACCGTCGTACTGCCGTCGGCATGGTTTTCAATCTGGTAGTCCATGGGTGCCACGGTGTGCGGACCGTGATGATGCGGATAGCCCCACGCATTACCCCCCGAGATCCAGTAACCCACCATCCCGATCAGCGACGGCTTGATCACATGCTGTCGGTAAAAAAAGTTGTAGCCGTTGGTCTTGTCAACCGCCTCGAAAATACGACCCCCCAGTCCGGGCATCACCCCGATGCGGATATACTCATTCTCGAGGTACACGATATGGTATTTCTTGTCGACCTTCGTGCGCGTCAGATTGTCGTTCATGGGGTAGGGGTAGTAACGGCGTTGCACCCCCTGGTGCGCCTGTCCCTCATAAAAACGGGGCATCGGATTCGGCGGAAGCACCACATAGGTGGGCACCAGCAATGAGTCTTCCTTTACTTTGACCGGATTTTCTGCCACTGTGGAAACGGTGCCTCCATTTACTCCGGAAACGACAGTCACAGTACTGTTTTTTATCACTCCGGAAGTGCTGGGTTTCATTCCTGCCACTGCTCCCGGAACCAGTCCGGGAAGCAGGGCAATCATTATGATGATTTTGTGAATCAGGTTTTGCATATGGGTTGTTTTAGTCGTGATTTTACATGGGCTGGTCATAGGGGAGAACCCCTTCAGCATGGTTTTTCACTTTTCTTATTTGATCTGCATTCCCCAGAGGGCGGTACGTGTGGTGACGAAGAGGGTGTTGCCCTCTTTACCGCCGATGGTCATGGAAATGGGGCGTTCTTCTATCGAAATCCTTTTAATCTCCCGTCCCGAAGGATCAAAGACGAAGATCTGTCCGTCGGCCAGGTAGAGGTTCCCCTCTTTATCAACCACTGAGGTGTATTCCCCGCGGGCGTGGACCTCTTTCAAGTTGCCTGCTTTCCCTTTTTCGTCAACGGTCAGCTCCACCGTGCGCTTCACGTCCTCGTCGGCCACGAAGAATTTCTTTCCGGGGGCCGTGGGGGTCAGCGTGGTACTGCGGTAAATATCGTAGGTCTCGGGGATGATGGTCACCCCGTCGGGAGCCACGAATGAGGAGTCGGGCATGCTGACGACGATGTCGTTGAAATCGTAGCGCCACCGTGATGAGGGGTGGTAAACTTTTTCCACTTTCGGAATGGCGCTGTTGGCTACCCTGGGTAACAGCTTAATGGTCTCATCGGGATTCTCAGGATCGACGGAATAGGCCCAGGCGGCCCAGCCTCCGTTGCCCCAACCACTGTACATCGGATTGTCGTCGGGAAGTACCTTCACCCGCTCCTGCACGCCGTTCACCAGCAATCCGGGTTGCGGATCGTACCTGAAAACCACCAGCAGGTTATCTTTCGTATCGGTGGCCAGGGTGAGAGGCTTATAGGGATAATCGGCCAGCAGGCGCAGGCTGTTGCTCGCGGCATTCCACTGGTAGATCTTCTTCAGCCGGGTTTCGCAGAAATAGACATTCCCTTTGCTGTCGCTGGTGGCTCCCGTGGTGAAGTTGAATCCTCCGGCCAGCTTTTCCATCTTTCCGGGGGTGACGGGAAGTTTCAGTTTTCCGTTTTCTCGGCCTGTGACCGTCAGGCGGGCAAAATCCCAGGGATAGACGGGCAGCTCTTTGTTGGCCTCGTATACCGGAAACTCGATGACCTGGAGGACTTGGGTGTAGCTGTGCAAATTACGGAATTCTATGTTTTCGCTATTGCGCACCTTGATGCCGTAAGGCTGGGGCGTGGTGACCCTGATGACCCGGTACATCCAGAGGTTGGCGAAGAGGAGGTCGCGGCATCCCGAGATCTCCATCATCTGGCACTCCTTGCCTTCACGTCCCTCCTCCTCGAACTGGAAGGCCATTATTTTCCAGTTTTGCACATTCTCAAAGCGGGCTTCGTTGCGCACGTGGTGTTCGAGTGACATGGCATAGATACGCCCGGGTGTCGAGGTGTTGCTCACATAGAGTCCGCTGGCCGCATAGGTGTTGGCTGTCCAGATGTCCTTGAGGATACCTCCGCCGTTGTTGGTGACCCACAGACTCCAGTACTGGTTGTCCCAGGCCAGGTCCATTCCTTGTGCTGACACTGGCGATGTGGGGGAGCTGATGGCGGGACCCCGTCCCTGAAGCCTGGCCATTCCGGCCCGTTGTCCGGCTGTTCCCTGTCCTGCGACCTGCTGACCTGTTGTTCCCTGTCCTGCAGCGGCCTGTGCCGCAGCTCCCGGAACGGGTGCTCCCAGTCCCGACACCCCCTGTCCTGCAGCCCGCTGTGCTGTGGCATCCTGGGCGGCGGCAGGCACGTCCGCCGTGGGCGGTGCCGGCTTACGCATGGTGCCGTGACCCCCGACGAATTTTACATCGTTGAGTAGGGACTTCTCCCCGGCCATCCATTTGCACCCCACGGCGCGATAGTTATAGCCTCCGGTACTCAGGCCGATGCCGTTGAACTGGTCATCACCCCCTGCCGAAGACTCCACCATGGCCACGGGAGCCCCAAAACCACTGAAGGCCGGCTCACTCTCTTTTAATACGAACTGCGTGGCAAACGGGTGCAACCCGATGATCCGGGTGCCGGGCCGCATCTTCAGGGTTCCCGTGATCCGGTACCACCCCTGCGGCACATAAATCGTCTTGTATTTTTCGAGGGCTTCCCTGAAAACCGGGGTGTCGTCGTTGTCGCCATCGCCAACAGCTCCCAACTGTCTGATGTTCACCCACTCTTCCATGGGCGGAAGCGCAGGAATTCCAGGTGTCAGCACTGCCGGAACCTTGTCAATGGGTACCAGATCGGTGATGGTCTCCACCCGGGAATCCGCCACCAGGTCCTCCATGACCAGTCCGTAGGTGAAATCCCTGACCCGGTAGCTCTTCTCCAGTCCCATGACTTTATTTCCGCTTTTATGGAAACTGGCCAGGACGGGCACCTTGTGGCAGTCTATATTCTGAAGATTCACCTGGGTGAAGGTGTTCCCTTCCATGCTGATTTTTATGGCGGCTTCGGTGACGTTTTCAAAGAGGCACTCCTCCATGTAAAGGCGGTCGGGCTTGCTATCGCCCATTTCCACGACCACGGGTACATTTTTGACCTGCATCTTCACAATGGCCAGTCCGGCATCGTAAGTCAGAATGGCAGCTTTGCGCTGGTTCTCAAACCAGGTATCCGCGATCATCATGGGCCACCCGGGTGAGGTCCGGTAGGTGTAAATCCCATACTCCCCGCCGATGAATTTTACATTTTCCAGTTCGTTGCCCACGTCGAAAATCCCGGCTTTTCCCTTGCCGATGTTCATCACCGAATGGCTTATGAACCCGTGTTGGGCGAAGTGGGTACGCAACACCACAGCATGCGGGTTGCCCTCTTCGATGGTAAAATCGATGTTGGAAATGGCGCTGTAAAAGGTGCCAGCCCCGGCATCACGCGGGGTGTCGCCCGCTCCCACCATATTCCCGGTAAACCAGAACATGTAGTTGGCCTTTCCCTTATCGCCGGGAACTTCCGCCTGAAATCCCGGGGTGTTCTTCCCCAGTATGAAAACAGGCCGTTTCCCGCCATAGCCAATCATCCGCACCGCCGGAGGAATGTAGATGGTCCGGCTGATCCGGTATTTCCCCTCGGGAATAAAGAGAATCCCGAAACTCTTTTCCCGTTTGACCTGGTTAAGGGCTTCCTGAAGGGCGTCGGAGACGTCGCTCTTCCCATCGGCCTTGATGGAAAACTGTTCCGGAGTGAAAAAGAGGGCTTCGGGATCTTCGGGCTTCTGCTGGTATACCGAATTTTCCCTGACCGTACCGGCCCATGCCGGCAGTATCCCCATGACCATGGCCAGGAGAAACAGGAATCTGTATTTGTGTTGTCTCATTGTTTTGTTATTTAGTTGAAGTGTTATGTCTGTCAGTGAGAATGTCTGTAGAAATAGAATGAATATTCGCTTAGGCCATCCTCATTTGAGGATTTGTACCTACCGGAGACCTTCGGATGTTGCCTGATTCACCGGAATCGTATTCCGGAAGGTGCTCCCATAGTGCGTTTTGCCGCTTATGGCTTGACGTAGAACGGAAAATTGGCGGTGCCGGCTTTTCTTTTTCCATCGGTGAGATAGACGAAGAGCCGGTAATCGCCGGTTTCGGCAGGGGCCACAAAGCGGAGTTCGCCATTTTTGTCGACGATCACCTGCAGCTCCACTTGTCCGGGTTCGGCTTCAAAGGCGCCTCCTTCGCTGCGCTGGCTCACCTCTTTCATGATCACCCACCTGTAAGTCAGCGCGTCATTTTCAGGATCGGCAGCAAACACCCGGGCCTGGCATTCCGCTCCGGGAGTCACATAGAGGTTGTCGACGGGGTTTTTGTCCTCCATTTTGAGGGAATCGACACGGGGGGCCCTGTTTTCGGGATAACGTCCCGTCCAGTAGCGGGTCAGCTCATCGACGACGGCCGTGGCTTCCCCTGATTTCAGGAAGATCCCGTACCAGGTGGGGGTGCGCTCCTGTTTCTGGCCCCACAGGAAGGCATAGCCTCCCAGGCATAACCCCTGAGGATCGGCGACCAGCCCTTTCTGGATCCTGTCATATAATCCCGTGGCCTTGGCGGCACTGGTTTCTTCGATTTCCCGGCCCCAGGCGGTTTTGGGCATTTCCCAATGGCCGATGGGCCCATATTCGGTCACGGCATAGGGCTTGGTAATCCCCGCGGCCTTCACCATATCGGGAATTCTGGCCAGTCCGCCATATACCTGTAGCGAGATGAAATCCAGATCGGGACACCTTTCCAGAGCCACGGCCACATGTTCACGCGAAGCCCCGGCAAATGTGGTGGTCACCGGGTGGTTAGGATCGGTACGATGGATGTAATCCACGATCTCCTTCAGGGCATCGTAGACTTTGGGATTTACGGGAACCCTCCGGTTGGGGCTGAGGTTCAGCTCATTGCCGACGACCCAGCAGAGGAGGTTGGGATGCTCCTTGTATTGGTCGATCACCCTGATGTTCCGCCGGTACTGCTTGCCCACAGCGGCCGTGTCATTGTAATTGAAGCCGTGAAGCTCCTGTCCCATGCCTATACCCATGGCCACCATAATGTTGTATTTGGCTGCGGAATCGAGGAGCTGGTTTGCGTTGTTCGGACTCCAGGTGCGTATTGAGTTTCCGCCGGCATGGTGGAGTTCGGCCAGACTGCCGCCGCCTCCGGCGCCTTTCAGTTCAAAAACGACACCGTTCACGAAAAAACGGTGCTTCCCCTCTACCTGGCGGATCTCCACCTTCGAAGGTCCCCCGGCGGTGACCGCCCTGGGACCTGATATGCCCCAGAGGGTGAGCAGACCTGTTAAAAAGGCGATATTTAGTATTTGCTTCATTGGAACTAACTTATTTTTCGTTTAGTGATACAGGTTGTATAGCAGCTCCATCATGCGGAAGGCGGGTTGTCCCCAGAGCTCCTTGTAGTTATGGAGTACCGCCATTTTCCAGTAGGGAACGTCAAGATTATCGCGGGTGAGGATGCCCACGGGATATCCTCCGGTGATGTCGCCGGTGAAGACGGCATATTGCGGTGAAAAACGGTAGCCTTCGCCATACATCAGGCTCTGGCTGAAGGGATTCTTTCCCTGCATCCACTCGGCCTGGGCCTGGGCTATCCTGACCATTTCAGGATCACCAAGCAACTTCCCGGCGGCAGCCAGTCCGGTTGCCGGGGAGAGTATCACCGAGCTGTTTCCCCTGAAGGCTTGCCACACAGGAAACATGCGGAGGTAGTGGAGGCTGTCAAGCCTGACGCCCTCGACAATCTGGGCATCATCATCAGTTCCGGCCAGGCGGTAAATACTGGCCGGAATCATGTGATATGGCGCGGTGTACCCGGCTGTGGTTTTCAGGTGTTCCCCATACAGCCTGATCGCAGTCAACCATTTCTGATAGTTCACATGGTCGGGTAAAAGACGGCACAACTCTACAAGTCCCAGCACCGGAGAAGCAGCAACACAGCTGTGGTTATACCCGAAAAAATGATCCTTGCTTCTGTTGGTGTAGAAGAACCCCTGCATGGGAACTTCCCACGGGGTAGGTACTGTTTGCTGACATTCCATGAGGGAATCGGCATAAGCCACGATCATTTCCATGGTCTTTTCCCCGGGTGCCAGTCCGTATAGTTTGGTGCCAGCCAGCAGGGCGAGGGAAAGCTTTTCGGTGTTCCAGCGTTGGGGCTCTCCTGCCAGCAGATTCCATAACTCCTGGGCGGCCAGCCGTGATTTTCCGGAAAGGGTGGGATCCTTTTTTTCCAGGGTCAGCGCCGCTTCTACATAGGCAATGATGGCATGGTAGTTATCGTTGACACTGGCCCGGTTCCCCGGCTGGATGTGCTTGTCGTCGATATTACCGATGATGCCGTCGGTATAGCTGTCGTGGGTGGTCCAGCTGATCACCTGCAAACTGTCGAAACGGTTTTTATTCAACCATTCCAGACCCCACATTCCCTCTTCCAAGAGCCGTGATGAGAGCTTCGGGTTGGAGTTTTCATAATGGCGTGACAGCCTGAAAAATGCCGCCGTGGCACTGGCGGTCTGCCAGTAAGATTGCGAAAGGTCCCCGGCATCGTGCCACCCACCGGCCATCACGATGGTATCACCGTTATGGACCGTGTACCAGTCGGTATGGCACTTCAGGTGAATCCCCGGCTGTTCAAATCCGCAGCGCTGCAGATAGAACTGGTTCGTGATCTTCTCAATGACCGGAAGCCACACATCTTCAGCCACGGGAAAAGGATCTGAGGTTTTCTCCCCGTAGACAATCCTGTAATTTCCCGGCTTCTGGAGCTCTGTAAAGTCAAAAACGGCAAAATCCCCCCTCCTTCCGCTCTCATGATTGATGGCTTTTACCAATACCGTTTTCTTGTTGGCGACATCCTCTACCAGGAAGGTCTCCCCATCCACTTGCGAGGTAAAGGCTATCTTCCGGTCATCGAGGTTATAGCCCGAGTGGCTGAAAGAAATTTCTCCATTGGTACCCCACCCTTCATAATAGTCGGGGTCCACCACTTCAAGGGTCAGGTTGTCGACATACCAGGTAATGGTGTCGGCGGCATCGGGTTCATTCCCCTGCAAACCGTAACTCAGCGTGATCCCGGTCACCTTGTCGTGCGGAAGATGCGGAATCTCCATCACCATCTTGTTCCACTGGTTATTTTTCAGCATGACCGTATGCCACCCTTCCTTGCCGTATTTGTCGGGAACATTGCCCTCATTGTGCAGGATAATGGTCAGATAGAGCTTTCGGAATCCTTTGAATTCAGGGTATACATGAAAAGAAATCCTGTTGTAGGCCGAAAAATCCTCACGGTCGAATTTCCTGGTCAGATTCTGCCTTCCCCAGTACCGCCCGTTGGGGCCCAGATCTTCGGCACCCTTGGTGGGACACACGAATTTGATGGAGTTCTTCCCTTCAAACACCTGTTCCTGGCTTAGGACGATGCTACCCACATTCTCACGGTTTCCATAGCTCAGCTCCCAATTTTCCAGGGATTCCGCCCCGTCGAGCTGAAGCGAGCCCAGGATCTCCTTATGATCCCAGTGGTATTGCATGCTGTTCACCGTATCCATGGGCATGGCTTCATGACGGTATAAATAGGAGCTGACGGCCGATTCCTGAGGAGGAGAGGAGTGACATCCCATGAAAACCAGAAGTATAAGAGTATATAAGGAGTACTTCATACCAAAAATTTTTTTTTTGTTACCAAACATAGGTTTCTGCCGGTCGCAGGGCATTATTCATTCCACAGGTCGGGGATCTGACCGTGGCCGCGGGCGCGCAGGGGCTTCTGGCTGAAGGGTTCGGCCGTTCCGGCGTGGACTTCATATAGCCTTTTCGCCGTTTTCACCATGGCGTTGACCTGGTGTACATAGGGCCTGTCGGTCACATCGACCAATCCGCAGTTGTAATTCTCCCCGTCGTTACGGCGGCCCGTGAGATCCTGGTCATTCCACTGGAAATAGGCGGTTCCGATGAGGCCGGGGTGGGCATAGCCGTTTTCGGTGTAGAAGCGGTAGGCGACCCCCCGTTCTTCCTGCGTATCGACCTGCCAAAGCGACTGTGCCATGCCCCTGTCTACCGTCCCGAAATGGTACTCCCCGATGATCATGGGTAACCCCGTGATGGCCAAAGCCCTGTCCATCATCTCCTTCCCCGGAACCAGGTCGTAACAGTTGAAACTCAGCACATCAAACGACTCCTTGCAGATGGCCAGGAGGCCTTCATCAATATGGCTGATGTTACCGAAGCGGTAGCCCAGGTTGAGGTGATGGGGATCATACTTCATCTGAGCCTCCTTCACCGCTGAGAGGAATGTTCTGAAGGTGTTGTATATGAATTCCTTGCGGCGCTCCGGGGAGTCTCCCTCCCGGAGGAATTTTTGTAATTCCGTTTTGATGGGGCGTTCTTCTCCCTGGAGGATGAGGTCGCACAAGCGGGCTTCCTGTTCAAGCCAGGAAGGTTCGTTGCCCACGAAATAGCCGATCAACCAGGGATTGTCCTTGTAGCGGGTCACCGATCCTTTCATGGCTTCGTCGAGTTTTTCCCGGAAATCAGGGGCATACACATCGGCCAGTCCCATCAATCCCCGATCCACGCCGGCGGTACGCATGGTCACCATGAAAGCCTTCCGGTTCATGGCGATGACGTCTCCGCTTGACCAGTTGCCGATGGTATTGACGCCCCACTTGTCCATTCT